>NZ_JQKB01000056.1 GCF_000745835.1 Belnapia moabensis DSM 16746
TCTGGCCGCGGGCCCTGATGAGCTGCGCGGAACGAGGGGCAATCAGGTGAACGCGCTTTGGGGGGGCGCATTGCGATAAACGGCCTGTCTCGTTACCGGCTCACCGGTCTCTCGCTGTCATCGTCGCTTCAGCACCTTGGCCCCCGCCGGACGCGGCGCCCGGCGAGCTCGGACGCAACCGCCTAGGCGGTCGCGGTTGTTGTGTAGGTCCCTCCCCGGGCCAGCAGGGTCCAGGCGATGCGGGCCATCTTGTTGGCCAATGCCACAGCCGCGACCTTGAAGGGCCGCCGCGCCAGCAGGCGCGTGGCCCAGTCCGAGGCCTCTGGGCTGCGCCGGGCATAGCGCAGGCGGCTAGTGGCGCCGAGCACCAGCAAGCGGCGCAACATGGCGTTGCCCTGCCGGGAGATCCGGCCAAGGCGCTCCTTGCCGCCGCTCGAGTGTGGCTGCGAGGTCAGGCCAAGCGAAGCTGCGAAGTGCTGTCCCGAGGCGAAGCTAAGCGGATTGGGCACCATCGCGGCCAAGGCTGTCGCGCCAATCGCACCGAAGCCGGGGATGCTCGCCAACCGCCGGGCCACTTCATTCTCGTGCCTTCCAGGGAGGCGTTTTAATCGGCGCCCCGCCCGCGCTGCGGCTCGGTACCTATGACGGGCTCGCTCGGCGGCTGCTGAAGCTGGCCTGGGCACAGCGAGTCGACCTGGCGCCGCTCTCCACCACCGCCCTGGCTGAGCAGGTCGCGGCGGTGGTGACCGCGACGGTCGCGGCGCAGCGGGTGCCGCTGCCGTGACTGGTGGACTGGCTGATCATGGTCGTCTGGCTTGGCGCCTGCTGCTGCGTTTATGACGGCCACAACGGTATATTCAACTTATGATGTATAATTACGCCGAAAAATAACCTATTAGGTTATGTTGTCACGTTGAAAACTACCTGAATGCGCCATGGCAAGATTCATTGGAACGACGGGCAGAGACACGATCAAGCCGGGGCTGATCACGGCCGGCGTGACAGGCGGCTCTCCGGGCGCCGGTGACGACTGGATCGATGGCCAGGGCAACGACGACTGGATCGCCGGGGGCGACGGCAACGACACGATCCTCGGCGGCGCGGGTGCGGACCTGCTTGAGAGCGGTGTCGGGAACGATTCGCTGAATGGTGGCGCGGGTGACGACACGCTCCGCGGCGGCCAAGGCGTGGACCTGCTTTCCGGCGGCACGGGCATTGACTGGGTGGATTATTCGGCTGCGGCTGCGGGGGTCCGGGTGGACCTCGCCGCCGGGACAGCCCTGGATGATAGCGGTGCGACAGACACGCTCTCCGGCATCGAGCACGTCGCCGGCTCGGCTTTTGACGACACACTGGCCGGCGGCGCCGGCGCCAACACCTTCCGTCCAGGCGCGGGAGCAGACCGGATCGACGGCGGCGCCGGCTTCGACGCCGTGCGCTACGACGAGGAAGGAATCATCCAGGGCGCCATCGTGAACCTGGCCACGGGCCTCGCCACGGATCCCTGGGGTTTCAAGGACACGCTGCTGGGCCTGGAGGGTGCCTACGGCACCAGCCTCGCGGACGACCTGACCGGCCGTGCCGACGATACGAACAGCCATCTCCGCGGCCTCGCCGGTGACGACACCCTGCGTGCGCCGCAGGCCGATACGCGGGTACTGGCCGACTACCGCGAAAGCCCAGACAGGGTGCTGGTGAACCTTTCCGCCTCGGCCATCATAGTGGACGGCGTGCTTGTCGCTGCGGGCACCGCGGAGGACGGCTACGGGACGACCGACACTTTCGACAAGATCCAGGGCATAATCGGCTCCGCCTTCGGCGACTACCTGCGCGGCGGCGACCAACCCTGGGAATACGGCGATCGCCTGTTCGGCTGGGCTGGTGACGACACGCTCCTCGGCGGCGACGGCGATGACACGCTAATGGGCGGGCAGGGGGTGGACGCTTATGAAGGCGGGGGCGGCATGGACTTCCTTTCCTTCGCTCCCTACGCCGCCTCCGAAGGTACCCAGACCCAGGGCGCGGTGGCGAGCCTGCATACGGGCATCGTTGAGAACGACGGCTGGGGCAACCGGGAAAGCCTCGGCGCCATCAACACCATCGACGTGCTGATCGGAACCGCCCTCGGCGACGTGCTGGAGGGCAAGCGGATCAGCCAAACCGATGATCCCGGCCTGTTCGACAACCAGATGATGTGCCACCTACGCGGCGGCGACGGCGCGGATACGCTTATGGCACCGGAGATCGCGGGCTGGGGAAGGTGGATTTCGGCCGACTACCTCATGGATGCGGATGCGAATGGGGACGGCTTCGGCGTGGTGGTAGACCTCGAACGGCAGACGGCCAGCGACGGCTGGGACAACACCGACCTCCTGCTCCGCATTGGCGCCACACGCGGCAGCGCCTTCCGCGACCGTCTGGTTGGCGACGCGGGCGACAACTGGTTCCGCGGGGAGGGTGGCGACGATACAATCGATGGCGGCAGCGGCATTGACCTCGTGAGCTACTGGAGTGCCGATGCCTCCGTCACGCTGGACCTCGCGGCCGGCACGGCGGCGGATGGTCTCGGCGGCATGGATATCCTGTCCTCTATCGAACATGCGGTGGGCAGCATGAATTGGGGCGACAGGCTCCATGGCTCATCGGCCGCCAACCGGCTGAATGGTTATGCCGGGGACGACCTGCTCGACGGGCGCGACGGCACGGACACACTGCTTGGTGGCGATGGCGCCGATACGCTGCTCGGTGGCGCGGGGGGCGACAGGCTAGAGGGCGGCAAGGGCGTTGACGCGCTTACCGGCGGGGCTGGGCTGGATGCCTTCGTCTTCGCGGCACCGAACCTCGGCGCCGATACGATTTCGGAATTCAAGAGCATGGACGACCAGATCTGGATCTCGGCGGGGGGCTTCAGCGTGTTACTCGGCGAATTAGACTCCGGCGGCGACGGTCTGCTCGACGGAAGCCGCTTCGTTGCCTCCTGTGGCGGCAAAGCGACGGGGAGCCTGGCACAGGTCTGCTACGATACCGCTTCCGGCAAGCTCTACTGGGATACCGACGGCAACGACACGGATGGCGTGGACGACCGGGTGCTGTTCGCGATCCTGTCCGAGAAGCCGGCGCTGGACGCGGGCGACTTCACCATAATGGCGTGAGGCTGGGGCAGCTTGGCGCTGCGCCCCGCGCTTCGCCTGGCGTAGCGCCGTCGCTTCACAACTCAGCAAATCCGGATCCACCCGACCTGCCATTGGGGTGTGCTCCACCTTCAGTGGCGCACTCGTCGTTGCGTGCAGCCGGAAGCGAACCTGGCGCTGGAAGCGGCGCGCATTGCTGGAAACGCTGACCGTCTCACGCTCGAAGCCGACGGCGTCGAAGCGGCCACCCGGCACCTCGACCCGAGTTGGACCCAGCACACGCCAAGTGGCTATGTAGAACCCGGAAAAGGCGGATTGGGACACGTCGCGGAAGTACTGCACGTGCATCGATGCGCCGGGCCGAGCGGTAAAGAAATTTCGCAGCGGCTCCAGCGCGGCCTGCACATTTGGCTGTTCCAGTCGCCACAATCCAAGCACCAGTGATGTCGCGCCATGCTGGTCGCTGTGGCAAACCAGCGGCACCGCCGGATCCGCCCCCGGAAGCCAAGGCGTGCGACATCGCCTGAACGTTCCACCGCCGTCCCCCAGCAGGGCAGCGGAATTGCCAGCCGCCCTTGGTACCGGGCGCGGAGGGTTGCGCCCGCGTGGACGAGGTCGCCGGGCCCATGCCGCCAGGAAGAGCACCAGCAGCAAGGCCACGGGACGTATCAGCCTGGCTCCTCGGAACGGATGGCCTGCAGCAGGCCGGTCGCGGCTTGCATGGCCTTCACCCGCTGCGGCCAAGGCTCGCCTTCCTCTCCGGCCAGGGCAGCTTCTGCGGCGGCTTCCAGCACGGCGGCCGCCTCGCCCGTCCGTTGCTGCCCAAAGGTGGCGGCTGTGCCATGCAGCCCATGCGCCAGGGCATGGATTCGCCGCAGCGCCTCCTCTCTGTGTCCCGCTGCGGAAAGCTGTCCGGCCAATTCCGCCAGTTCCGCCACATCCTGCCGCAGCCGCGCCGCGAAGCGGCTGCGCAGCACCGCGAGACGCTCATCGAATAATACGTCCCGGTCCTGCGGAGAATCATCAGTTGCCACTGGTCGCCTGCTCCCAAAGTGCGCGTATCTGTCCCGGAAGCGCTATGGGATCGAAGGGCTTGGTAATGACTCCTACGGCACCGAGGCGCCGGAATGTGCCGATCTCCTCCGGTCGCGCCCGCGCCGTGACGAAGATCACCGGGACCTTTTCCAATAAGGGAATGGCGCGCAACGCCGCCAATGTCGCGGCACCATCCATCCCGGGCATCATGTAGTCGAGCAGGATCAGGTCTGGCGCCGCAGTCGGTGCACGCTCCAGCGCCTCCCGTCCTGAACTGCAGGTGGTGACCCGGAAACCTCCCAGCAGATCCAGTGCCATGCGCGCGACCTCCTGGATATCCAGATCGTCCTCGACCAGCAGCACGTGCTCGAGTGTCCGTGTCATGGCTTCGCCTCCGCACTGTCTCCGTAAACCAGCTGCCGCACGGTCGAAGCCAGGTCGGCAACCGACACACGCGACTTCGCCAGGACCGCGGCAACGCCATGTGCCGCCTCAGAATCCGGCTCGTAGGCTGAATAGATCACGATCTTCGCGGAAATCCCGCCCGGCAGCCGCAGCAAGGGCAGCAGGTCGAGCCCCGATCCGTCGGGGAGGCCGATATCCAGGATCACGAGGTCGAAGGCGTCACCATCCGCAGCCAGCGCCTTTAATGCCGTGGCAAGGTCCGGCGCCGCCACGACCTCGGCCTCATCGCCAAGCGAGAGAGCGGCCAAATGCCGCAGGTCGGGGTCGTCCTCCACATGCAGGATTCGTGGCTGGGTGCGGTCTGGAGCATCGGATTGCGATGCGGCGAGGGTCGCGCGCAATGCGCGGGGCATCCGCTCGATAGCCTCTGGTCCCGCGATCCAGTCGGCGAGATCCAACGCCCCGCCCTTCACCACTCCGGATGCCATTGCCGCATCTGAGCCGGAAACCGCAAGCACCAGCAGGCGGACGCCACGCAGCGCCTCACGCTCGCGCATCGCTTCGACCAGCGTGATGCCGCCCTGGTTCAGCATCCCGGCCTCGAGCATCACGGCGTGCGGGGGGGGTGGCGCGGCCAGCCGGTCGAGCGCGTCGGCTACGGTCGAGACGCGTTCGGCCGCCAGTCCGGCTCGGCGCAGCACCGCGTCCATGTAGTCGGCCGCCGCCCCCGCGTCCTTGTCGACACAAACCAGAACCTCGGTCGACCGAGGCGACGCGATTGGCCTGGACAAGGGCAGGTCGACATGGAACCGCGTGCCATGGCCGCCAGGACCAGGGGCGAAGCCGATGCGGCCGCCGTGCCGCTCCACCAGCGCCTGCGCTATGGCGAGGCCCAGGCCCGTTCCCTCCTGCATCCGCCCTGAGGTTGCATCGGCTTGGGCGAATTTCTGGAAAATGCGGGAGCGGAATTCTTCTGGAATTCCTGGCCCCTGGTCAGTAACGGTGATGCGGGCCATGTCTCCGCGCCTCCGCTCGAGCGCAAGCGTAACGCGGTCGCCCCGGGTCGAGAATTTCGCCGCGTTCGAAATTAGGTTGGTCATCACCTGCTGCAACCGGTCCGGGTCTGCGGAGACGACCAGTCCTTCCGTGTCCCCGTTCTCCTGCGGGAGGATCAGGTCGAGGGTAACGCCGAGGCGTTCGGCATAGGGGCGGTTCTCCTCCATAGCCTGGCGCAGCGCCGCCAAGAGCGGCAAGGGGCGGAAGGCGAATTCCAGCTTCCCCGCCTCCATCTTGCCGATATCGAGTAGGTCGTTAATCAACCGGACGAGCCGGTCGCTGTTTTTCCGCGCGATATCGAGCAGCCGGCGGCCCTGGTCGTTCAGCGCCCCGCCGACGCCGGCGGTCAGTAGCCCGAGTGAGCCGCCGATGGAGGTCAGCGGCGTACGGAGTTCGTGGCTTACCGTCGCCACGAATTCATCCTTCATCCGGTCCGCCTCGCGGCGCGCGGTGACATCCCTGACCGTGACGAGGAAGCGTCCATCCGGCATGGCGATGCGCGTGAACAGGACATGGCGGCCGTCACGCGTCCTCAATTCGGCTCTCAGGCTTTCCTTCCGGTACAGGGATGCCAGTCGGATGCGGACCAACTCATCCGGTTCGGCCTCGGTCAGTTCCTGGTCTTGGACCCAGGCGCGTATCAGCGCCTCGATCGGTATGCCAATCTGCTTCAGTGCGGCTGGACAGCGCGTGATGGCAAAGTAGCGTTCGTTGAACAATGCAACTTTGAGATCGGCATTCACCACCACAACGCCGTGCTCAATGGTCTCAAGCGTGGTGCGCAGCAGCGCCTCCTGCGCTTTGATTGTCGCCTCGCCCGCTTTGATGTCGCTGATGTCCATTTTCACCGAGATCACCAGCCCGGAACCGGTTGCGGTCTCTGATCCGCGCAAGATGCGGCCGTCGGCAAGGCGAATCTCGAAGGGAGCCCTGCGGGCGGGCCGGCGCTCGCTGCTGCCCACCTCCAGCCACGCCATGTCGGACGTGTTGCGCAGCGGGTGATGGCCCTGCGCCTCCAGCGCCTGCCAGACCTCGGTTGGCGACATGCCGCGCCGGATCAACTCCGGCTGGTCGGGGTGAAAGGTGGCGCGGAACAGGCGGTTGGTCCGCAGCAGCAGGCCTTCACTGTCGTAGACCGCGAGGGATGCCGGCATGGCATCCAGTATCTCGTCGCGCTGACGGGTGATCGCTTCCGCACGCGCCTCCGCGTCACGTGCCATCAGCCTGCCGAGGCGGTTGGAGATCATGTCCACCACCGTCTCCGCCAGCGCAGCCAGGCGCCGGTGCTCCACCGGGCCGAATTCCCGCGGCTCGGGTCCGATGACGCACAGGCTACCCGCGACAAGACCGGGCGCAAGCATCAGCGGCGCACCGGCGTAGAAGCGAATGTGCGGAGGGCCGGTGACAAGCGGATTATACGCGAAGCGCGGATCCAGGCGCGCATCAGGAATGACGAAGACCTCTTCGCCCGAGAGCACATGGGCGCAGAAGGCGATGTCGCGTGGCGTACCCGGCGAGGTCAGGCCGCAGACGCCCATGAAGCGCTGCTCATCCTCCAGCACCAACGTGACGAGGCCGATGGGTGCGTCGAACAGGTCCGCTGCCTGGTGCGCGATGCGGTCGAATTCCGGTTCCTGGCCGGTGATCTCAAGGCGGTAGTGCTGCAGGGCTGCGAGGCGTTCCTGCTCCCTGGCCGGGATGGGGACTGGTACGGGGACCGGGATCATGTTGCCTTTCCTTCGCTATGGCGCCGTCCGGGCAGGGCATGCAGCAGGCCGCGCAGGCGCCCGCCTGTGCGCTGGATCTCCTCGGCCAGCCAGCCGCCCTTCTGCCGCGCGTTCAGCTTCTTCAGCTCCAGCGCCGCGCGGTCGAGGCTGATGCGTTCGGCCGCGAGGTCGCGGTAGACGCGCTCGGCCTTGCGGCGACGGCGCACCGCATCGCCCGCATCCAGCAGCGCCTCGATCACATCCACCACGCGGGAAAGGCCACCCGCGGCGCGGGTTACGCCCATGCCCGCGCGCAGCTCCGCCATCTGGCGATCGAGGTTCGAGCGGACCAACTCGATCTGGTCGAGGAAGGCGGCACCGGCTACAGGCGGTTCGACCTGCACCGCCTCCAGCGTCTCGCGCACCGTTTCCTCGGATAGGATGCCCAATTCCTGGTAGGCGGCCAGGGTGCGCAGGCCTTCCTGCGCCTGCGTCGGGTCACCGCTGCGGGTCATGCGGCAGGCGGTGTGCACGGTGTCCCAGGCCTGCCAGCGATAGACGAAGTCGAGGCCCGTGCCCTTGATGTTCTGGACCCCCATGACGCGGTTCAGCACGCCGGGCGGCGTCTCGGCGGCAATGCGTTCGACGACCTGGTCGCCCGAGGCGTAGAAATCCTCGACGACGAGGATCTTGGCACGGAACCAGGCGGAGGCCTGTTCCACGAAGCTGGCGTCGAGTGCCTTGCGGTCCGTAGTCCCGGCGCGGATGCGTTCCGCCAGCGCGGCATATTCCGCGGCGGTCTGCAAGGCCCGGTGGTAACGTGCGGCGATATCTGCCGCGCAGGCAATGCCTGCGCCGGAGAGCGCATTCTCCAGCCGCTCGGGCGCCTCGGCCAGCAGCGCCTCGATGTCCAGTGGGCCGGGCTGGCCTTCCAGCATGGCGCGAAGGAAGGCCCGCGCCTCCTCCGGGCTGCGGGAGATGCGCAACCAGCGGGCCATTACGTCCAGGGTCTCGGCTGGCTCAGCCTCCTGCGCCGCGCCGGTTTCGGGCCAGAGTGTCATACCGGCGGCGCGCTGTGCCCAGGCCTCCTCGATGTAGCCTTGCAGACCTTCAAGATTCGACCCGATCAGCACATGCCGGTCGGCCGAGAGGTCATTGGCTATCATCGCGGCAAATACGCGTGAGCGCGGCACGCGGTCCGCACGGTTGTTCACCACCGTGGTCAGCCAGACGCCTGGTTCCCGGTAGGGGTCCTGGGTGTCGAAGCCCATGCGCGCCCAGTTCGACATGGCGCCGAAGCGTTCGTTTGCCGACATGCCATTGACGAATTCCAGCCGTCGCGTTCGTACAGGCGCGACCGGAAAGGCTTTCAGTACGCCGAGGTCCGGCACCACCCGATCCGCCATTTCCTTCAGCGCGAGATCGCGGTCCACGCCGAGTTCCTCGGCCAGTTCGAGGACGAGGGCGATGTTGAAGGGGTGTTCCTCATAGGGGAAGCGCTTCAGGCAATCCGACGGGATCAGCCCCGCTTCCAGCCAGCCCACCGGCACCAGGCGCGTGCCGAGCCGGCGCGCGGCATCTGCCAGGATCGGCCGCATCTGTTCCTCGGTCGTCAGCAACGTGCCGCCTTGCGGGATGAAATTCGTCATCACCTCCGGGATGTTGCGCCCCGCCGGACCCTGCAGATCCTCGTGGTCCGGGTAGGTGTTGGTGATGGTGGAGATATCGTCGCGCGTCCAATGGCGCTGCAGCACCTGCACATAGCCCGGCGTGAGCCCCATGCATTCCCACAGGAACACATCCGCACGCAGCCGCACCGAAAGACGGACGACGTTCATCTGCTCCCAGATCGTCGCCTTGTCGTAGGGGCGGAACAGGAACATCTCCCGTACCTGGCCGAAGGGCTCGCCCACCAGGAACATCGCCTCGCAGCCCGTAGTCTTCGAGATCAGCGGATAGCCCAGGCCGCTAATCAGCGCCGCCTTCAGCCGTTCCGTCCCCGACTTGCCGCGCGTGCCCCAGCCGCCGAGCACCAGCGGGATTGCCTCCCGCGCGCGGCGCATCTGGGCATTCACCAGGATGTGCCGGCCGATGAACCAGGCACCGGCAAGCGCGATGAAGATTGCCAGGTGTTGCAGCGAATTCTCGTAGACCGAGACGAAATAAGTCTCCACCTGCCGCCAGAGGGCACCGTCCACCATCAGCGGCAACGGGGCGAAGGCGGGGAAGAAGCGCGCCACCGCCGGGTCCGTGCCGGTGCCGGGATGGGGATGGTGGCGGAAGGCGAAGCCCAGTTCCGAAAGCGCGCGCAGATAGGCGGTTGGCGGCTGGCTGCGTGCCTCGCTCCAGTTGCGCAGATCGGCGATGGCGGGAAAGCGGCGCGAAAGGCTGAGCCGCGCGGAAAGGCGCCGCAGCAAGCCGCGCGGTGGTTCCATTTCCGTCACGCCCTCGGCGGTATGCAGGGTGACGGTCGCGCCGGTATCGATGGCGGAAAGCGCATGGTCGGGCAGCGGCAGCCAGGGGCGCCAGCCTGCCTCCTCCCCAATGAAATAAGGCTCGCCCGGCACCTTGGTCTGCGCGAGTTCCGCCATGATCCCGGAAGGCGCGGCAAGCGTGCCGGTGTAGACGCGGCCGATGGTGTGCGAAAAGGCCTGGCGCTTGTCCGGCGAGGGGTTGCGCCATTCATGCAGCGCGCGCCAGAGACGAAAGCTGAAGCGGTCACCACGGCGAAGCCGCCGGCCCGTGAGGTCATAGCCAAAATCGGCCTGCGCCATCATCGCCAGTACGCGGCCGAGCAGGGCGGGGTCGGCCGCAGCCACCGCCCGTGGCAGGCCCCGCGCGCGCCCCTCATCCAGCCGTCCTGCGGTGGCGGAGAGGGCGTCCAGCAATTCGCGCGCGGCGGGGGTGCTGCGGCACCAGATGCGCTCGCGCGCCTGCGCCGCCCAGCGGCGGACGGAAAGCGAGGCTGCCTCGGCATGCAGCCTTTCCATGTCCGGCAGCAGCGCATCCGCCCAGGCGGACGCAGCACCCGGCTGGTGGCGAAGCAGCCAGATCAAGGCCTGGTCGGCAAATAGCAACGCGGTGCGCAGGACGAAGGCGCTCGTTTCCTCGCGCAGCACGCGGATGAACACGGGCAGCAGCGGCCCGGTCCCTATACCCGGCAGCAGGCGCTCCACCGCGGCCAGGGCGGCGGCACGCACTTCCGGCGCCGCATCCGCGCAGGCCAGGTCCGGGAAGCGTGCCGCGGCCATCTCGCGCGGCATGGCATGCAGGTGGAGCGCCATGGCCTGGCGCACCGCCGGGCTCGGATCCCGCAGCACGAGCGGCAGCAGGTCCGCGAGGTCAGGCCGCTCCGCCAGCGTCACGCAGAGCAGCCCTACGGCCCGGCGGCGGAAGAAAATATCGTCTGCGGGCGGGGTGGAGGCCGGCGCCAGCCGCAATTCCAGCGCACGGCGGAACAGCCAGGGCGAGGCATTGCGCAGCAGGCCGAGCGCCTCGGCCGCGGTCCAGACATCTTCCCCGGGCTCCAGCGCCGCGCGTTGGACACGGCGCAGCGTGGCCTCGCCCAGCAAAGCTTCCTGTACTGCCGATGGCGCGGCCCGCAGCGCAATGGCGAGGCAGCGCATGGCGGCCCCGCGCACCCGCCCATCACCCTCATGCGCCAGCATCAGCGCGAGCAGCGGTTCGGTCCCCAGCCGGCGCCAGGCGGCGCGCACGTCATCCGCGCCGGCAAGCACCCGCGCCGCGACGGGCCCGAGCCGGCCGAGCGCGAACGCCAGGCGCCGCTCCTCCTCGCCCAGGCGCTTACGGGTGCGGTCCATCATGGCGTCCGGGCCGAACCAGCGGCGCAGGGCTTCGGCATCACCTCGCAATTCACGCTCGGATGCGCCCAGCCTGCGGGCGAAATCCGCCATATGGCCGTGCCGCTCCGCCGCCCCGTTCGCGCGGGCGAGGCGGATGTTGAATTCGGCGAAGGCCTCGCGGATCGTGGCGAGGCGCGCGGCATGGGTCTCGGTATAGGCCAGCAGGTGCCGCGCCAGCGCCTCCGCCGGCTCGCCGGCGGCGGGGGGCGCGAAGCCGGCCTCGAGTTCGGCCAGCAGCTTTGCCTCGGCTTTCAGGAAGTGCGGGTGAATTCCCTCGGCCAGCAGTTCGCGCGCGGTCGGTGTCTCAATATGCCGGAGCATTGCCCATTCCGTTGTTGCGCATTCCGAAGAGGGGCCGCTCGCGCAGCGTGGCGAAGGGAACCTCGGCCGGGGTGAAGTCGCGGAAGCCACGACCGCCGCTGAAATGCCAGGTGAAGGAAAGCAGGCCGACCCATTCCCGTGCGAGGGTCCGGTAACCGGCCGTCGCGCCGATTTCCCAGCGCTGGCCCGAGGGCAGCCAGCCTTCTCGCAGCAGGCCGAGGCGAAGCAGGGTGTCGTCGCGGGCGGCAGACCGGTCCGCATCCGCGAAGTACCGCGTCTGCGTCATGCCAGCTTCGAGCACCACCGGGCCGAGAAGCTGGAGCCAGCCCGCGCTGAGTGAGGCGTGGTCCGGCTGGAACAGGTTCAGGTCCTCGTTCGTCACCACTGATGCGCCAAGGGTCCAGATCGTATCCAGCCAGGGCTGGTGGCGCAGCGCATAGGACAGGCGCAGGCCCTGGCGGTGCTGGTCCTTGTAGCGGGTAAAGACATCAGGGTCCGGACGCCGCCTCCCCGCATCCTCGGCCGAGATACCGCCGAGCGCGCGGACAAAGCCGCTGATGGTGGCGAACTGCCGGGTCTTCTCGCTGATCTCGTTCTCCCAGCGCAGCCCGGCGGTGAGGGTGCCCGACCAGGCGGCGCCCTGCCTGTCCAGGACTTGGCCATAGGCGCTGGCAGTGGCAAAGAGGGTGAGCGGCGCGTCGGCCAGCCCATGTTCCACCCGCCCGCGAAGGCCAAGTGCGGGTGAGCCGCCGTCCATATCGCCGCGACCCAGCACCTCGCCGCGCCAGTGCAGGCGGTTGCGCGTATCCAGATAACGCCACCCCGCGAGAAGCTGGGCATAAAGTGCGCTTCGGGATAGGCCCGGTTCCTCATCGGCCGGCAGGGTGCGCTCGACTGAGGCGGAAAGGCTCCAACTCCCATCCTCCTGCCCGCCGAGCGGCAGGCGGTCCTCCAGTGCGATCGGCTGGGCCGGCTGGCGGTCCGGGACGGCGATGGGCGCGCCGGGTGCAGCCTCGGTGGCGGCTAGCGGTGGCGGGGCGGGCAACAGGGCGCCGCGTTCGGGAACCAGGCGGAAGATCCGCAGCGGCAATTCCGCCTGCCCCGGCGGCGGGCGGAAACGCAGCGTCTGCCAGCCGGGCGCGACATGCTGGTAGCGCGGCACGATCCCGCCCTCGGGGCTGAACTCGTCTACGCGCAGCCAGGCGGGGCCTTCCAGCGTCAGCACCACGGGTTCCGCTACCGTGGCCACGTCGAAAGCGCGTTCCGGCTCGCTCGGGGCGGGGCGGGCGGCACCTTCCGCCGCCTCGGTGAAGCGCAGGCGGATAAAGCGGTTGGATTGCGGATCGGCGATGGAAAAGCGCAATCCATGTTCGCCCTCGGGCACTGGGATCCGGATCGTGGCGGGCTGGCCAGGCAGGAGCCGCACCGCCTGCGGCACACCCTCGTCCAGCCGGAAGAGTACGGTGATAGGGGCCGGCGCCACGCCGGGCAGGTCGGCCATGACGACCCGCGCCTCCACCAGCGTGGCCGCGGTATTGACAAAGGAAACAGCGAAATCCCCGCCCGGGGCCAAGATTTGTTCCTCCGCGGAAAGGCGCGGCAACAGGGCGGTGCGGGCGCGCAGCGCGGGGGCTTCCGGCTGCCAGCCGGGCGCGGGCAGGGCCCGGTAGCCGGCACTGGAATCGAGCGTGGTCACGCGTTCCCAGCGGCTCTGCTGTGCGAGGTGTGCCCAAAGCCCGGAAAGGCCGGGGGTCTCGGGGTTCTCCTGAGCCAGCCGCGCAGCCTCGGCCAGGGCGGCGGGATCGCCGTCCGGCCGTGCCTCGAACCGGCGGATCAACTCCCCCATGCGGTGGCGCTGCGCACCTGCCTCATCCGCCGCCACAGGGACGGAAGCGGCGCCCCGCGGCATCAGCGTGGGCTGGGGCGGCGGCAGGACGGAAAGCGGCAGGGCAGGCTGGCCGAGCAAGACGCGGACCAGCGCGGCGAAGCCACGGGGCGTGACGGTCACGGCATGGCGGCCAGCGGGAAGGCTGATGGTTTCGGCAACCGCAGTGCCCGGGGTGCCTGCGCCACCGACCAGCGCGAGGCCGGGCGAGGGCTGGTTGCGCGCCACGGGCACGGTGATGCGGTCGCCATTCTCGGTCGTGATCTCAACCCAGCCCTCCAGCGGCGGGGCGCCAGGGCCGGGGTGCAAGGGCCGCGCCTCGATCCGCAGCAGGGCGGGGCCGGCGAGTTCCACCCGCACCGGGCGCCCGGGATCGGCACGCCAGGCGCGCAGCGGCAGGTCGCGCCCCGGCGCCTCCAGCACCGCGCCGCCGGCATGGGCGGCGACCAGCGCCTCGGCATCTTCCCAGAGGCGCGGACCGGGATGGGCGGTCCACCATTCGCCCCAGTCGCGCGCAACCTCTCGGGCCGCCGCGCCGTCCGGGCCGAGGCGGGCGCGGATCGCCTGGCCGCGCGCCAGGGCCACGGCCCAGGGGGCGCCCTCGGCACCGGCGGCCTGGAACAGGCTGAGCGCCACCGCCTCCTCGCCCCGGCGCTGGGCGGCGAGGCCCTGCCAGAGGGCTCGGCGTGCCGGGTCCGGTTCCTCCGCGAGCAGGCGTTCGAACACATCCGCCCAGCCGGCGCGCAGGGCGGCCTGGGGCAGCGCGGCCGGACGTTGCGCCGGCGGCAGAAGCAGGCCGAGTTGCACGGCCATGCGATCCCGCCCCGAAGCCGCCAACGCGGCGGCGAGGTCGGAAAACAGCGCGGGGTCGAGCTGCCGGCTGGCGGCAAGCTGGGCCACAAGCGGGGCGAGCAGCGCCTCCGGCTCTCCGGATTCGGCGGCGAGGCGGCGCAGGCCTTCGAAGGCCTGGCGGCGAAAGGGTTCCGGGGCGGTGCGGTGTAGCGCCTTCAGCAGGCGCTCGCCCAGGTAGGCTTCGCCCAGCTGGCGCAAAGCCTCGGCGCGGCCGAACTGGGCCTGCCACCAGGCATCGCCGCCGGCCGATTCCGCAACATGGGTCCAGGCCTCCAGCGCGCCCAGCCAATCGCGGCGGCCTTCCCGTGCACGGGCCTCCGCCGTCCCGGGTGCGCCAGCGTTCCGGGGAGGCGAAAGGGCGGGGTCGGCGGTGACGGTGCCGAACTCCGCGCGGTGACGGGCCCGCAGCAGGCGGAGCAAAGGTGTCCATTCATTCCGCAGCGTCCGGGCACCGGCTTCCCGCGAAGCGGGGCAGGCGGACGGATCCTGCAGCCAGGCTTCGCACAGAATCGCATCGGACAATGCCCGGGCAAATAGGCCGAGCGCACCATCCCGGAAGCGGCGCAGCGCTTCCGGATAGGCTTGGTCCTCCAGCCCATCCTGGCGCGAGGCACGGTATTGCAGCGCCACGGGTGGCGCCGCTCCGGCGGCCTCTGACCAAACCCGCACAACCTCGGCTCCACGCGGCAGCGGGATCTCCATCGCGCCCGCGGGCAGCAGGGGGCCGGGGGGACGGGACTGGGCGAAGGCGCCCGAACTTGTGCCCCGCGGTCCCTCCAGCTTGGGCAGGCGCGCCAGGCCGGCGTCGCCGGGCGCTTCGGCATATGCTTCGGGCGGCAGTTCGGGGGCTTGGTGCAGGACGAGGCGGCGCGGCGCCTCCCGGCCAACCTGCATCATGAGCGCCGCTGGCGTAGTAAAGTCCGCTCGCCTCACCAGCAGACGAAGGCTGGAGGGCGCTTCGCGCGCCGGCAGCGGGTAGAGCAGCGGCGGGCCGCCCGGCCCCGGCGGCACCACGAACAGGCCCCGTGCCAGCCCGGTCAGCAGCACGTCGGGCGGCAGGCCCGGCGGCACTTGGCGCGGCAGGGGCGCCAGGGGGTCGTTCAGCACCGGCAGCGCCACCCAGGCCATTTCCTGCTGCGGCACGGCGGTGGCTGGCGCGAGGTCGCGCCAGAAGGTCCCAGCGCCGCGGATGCGCTCCGCCGCCTGCACCGCTTCGGGCAGGCCGGGAAAACGCTGCGCCGCGCGGTCCATCAGCGCCGCCCCGGCGAGGCCGGCATTCCACTCCGCATCCCGGGTGAGGCGCCGGGCCAGGCGTTCGGTCGCCGCGGCGCCTTGCGGCGCGGGACCGAGGGCGCGGTGCAGATCGGCTTCCTCCACCGCCCAGATGCCCGCGCTGCCATCCCATCCCTCGCCGGTGATGACCTGGCCGAGGCCGGCACCGGGCGGGGCGTTCAGCCCGGGCAGCAGCCAGTCCCCGCCCGCATGGGCCAGTATGCGGACCAGCACGGGCCTGTCCGTGTCGAGGGTCAGGCCATGTGTGCCGGCGGGAATGTCCAGCCAGCCGCGCTGCAAGGCTCCGACCGCCTGGCCCGAGCCATCGATGCGGATGGGCTGGGACTGATCGGGGCTGGTGCTGAATTCGAGCACCTGCAAGGGCCGCCCATCCAGCGCCGCGCCTATCCGGTAGGACCGGACCCAGGCGGGCGGGCCTTCATCATAGGGAAGGCGTGTCTCCAGCATCAGCCGCGCAGGGCCGGTGACGCTCACGCCTTGGGGGAAGGCCGGTTCCAGCAGGTCGAAGGCCAGGCTCTCCCAACGCCGCTCGATCCGCAGCCGCCGGTCGGGGCCGGGCAGGTCCAGCCGGTCGCGATAGGCCACGGGGTCGGGCGGAGCGGTGAGCCGGGCCACGAACAGCCCGAGAGCAAGCGGCCCCGCCGCACCCGGCGGCCGCGCCAGCGTGACCAATGCCGGCCAGGAAGCCGGCACGCCCAGCAGCAGGTCGCGTCCATCCGCGCTCGGCGTCGGCACCGCCTCGACCGCCAGGCCGCTGCCCTGGGACATGCCGATGGCGATCTCGTCCGGCATGAGCCGCCCCTCCGGCGCCCGCAGCCGAAGCACCGTGCCGGCGGGAAGCCAGAGACGTGTCGCCTCTCCCGGCGCGAGGGTGACCAGATGCTGGCCGAGCCCCCGGTCGAAGCGCGGCGGCGTGCCGCCGGACCAGAGCGGCGCCCCCTCGATATTGTCCCAGCGCAGAAGCGGCATGATGGTGCCGGCCAGCCTTTCCCGCACGGCGTCCAGGGCGGCGCGCGGCGCCTCCCCCACCGGCAGCAGGAGGGCGAGCGTAGCCGCCGCCAGCAGGCGAAGCCGGTTCATCGCCCCGCCCCGATCAGGCAGGCAGCAAAGTGCCTGCGCGGCGCCACCTCGCGCGCCAGCCGCCGGCGCGGCTCCCGCGCCATTTCCAGGTGCAGGAACTCCGTCGTCCCACCCAGAGCACGCAGCGCCGCGGCATTGGTATTGGTCGTGCCCCCGAGTTCGCGCACATCCTCGGGGTAGAGCAGCACCTGCCAAGCCTCCGGCCCGGCGCGCAGGCAGGCGGCGGACGCCCGCACCTGCGGGCCCGGCGAGGCGGTGCCCGCGCTGACGATCATGGCAGCCGTCCCCCCGGCCGAGGAGCTGCGCCGCCCCTGCTCGAAGCCATGCAGCTGCGCGACCAGACCGCCCGGACGGGAACGGCCGAAGGCGCGGGTGAAGGCGTTGAAATGGCTGATCGGGGCATGGGCTAGGTCGGCGTCCACCCGCCGTCCGGCGGCGTCGTCATGGCGGCGCGGCGTGGTGTTCCAGGAGGCGGCGGCGAAGCGAACCTCCTCGGCCATCAAACGCGCGACGATGGTGCCCGTATCGAGGTCGTGGAACCGGTGCGGCGCCTGCAACGCCACGGGCGCGGTGCCGGGCGAGCGGACGACATAGAGCCCCTTGCCCGTCGCCGCCCCCGGCGCCTCTCGCAGCACGGCCAGCGTCTCGGGGCCGAGGGAAAGCGTCTCCAGCACGAAGCCGAGCGGGCGGAACGCCTCGGCCAGGGCGGTGCCGTATTCGCCGCGCAGCAGGCGCAGGAACAGCTCCTCGGACCGTGCCGCCTCGGCGGCGGTGGCGGCGACATAGCCGCCCTGCAACGCCGTCGCCTCCAGCAGCGCATCCAGCGCATTCGCCGCGCGGGCCGGCCTCGCCTTCGTCACCGCCAACACGAGGGCGGAAGCGCCGAGCCGGCGGCGGGGAAGATGGGCGTCATCGCGCAAGGGCATTGGCTCCTGGGATCTGTTCGCGCCTGATGTCGCGCCGCTCGATTAGGCCGGGTGTGGTGCGCGTGAGGGAGAGCAACGCTTCTGGCCCTTCGGAAAGGCGGATGCGGATGCGGTACAGGCCGGGCGGAAGGTCCGGGCCGAAGGGCAGGAACAGCGCCCGCTCCGGCCCCGCAGGCCCGGCCGCGACGCCGAGCACGCGCACATCCGGCGGCTCCGGCCCGCGCCTGACATCATAAAGCCGCTCGCGCAGGGTGAAATGGGCATGCGGGCCGAGGTCGCGCGGCGGGCCGCCCTCGATGCTGATCGCCACCTCCTGCCTTGCCGCGCTGCCCGGCGCGGGTTGGGCGTAGAAATGCGCGACGACCAATTCCGGCCGCTCGGCCCCGACTGGAGCCCGCTTCTCGTAGTCGAAGACCGTCTCACCAGCGGGGAGGCGGATGGCGCGGCGGCTGATCAATGCTCCCGGCAGCGGCGTCACCTGGCTGAGGTAAAGCGCCGTCCCGGGCGGGGCGAAGGCGCGGATGCGGCGCGTACCGGCGGGGATGGGCGGCAGCGGCAGCGTGCCGCGCGCGGCGGCGGCCTGCGTGGTGAGATGCGGCCGCCCGTCCACCTCCAACCGCAGCGTGGCCGGGCCGGGTGCGTCGCGCAGGAACAGCAGGACCGGCGTGACGGGGCCGCCGGGCGTGGCGGGCACCAGTTCCATCGCCACTTCGCCATCCTCCGGCAGAGGAGAGAAGACAGCGCCCAGCGACAGGCGGCGCAATGGTGTCGCCTCACGCGGGGCCAGCACCTCGCGCGCCAGCCAGTTGCCGCCGGGCATGAATTGCTCCCAGTCGTAACGGCCGGCCAGAAGTTCCGGGTCGTCCTCCGGCGGTCGCGGCTGGGTGGCGAGCAGGACGCTGCGATTGGCCGCGAGCAGCGCATCCCATTCCGCCGGCCGCATGCCGAACCAGGCCGGGCGGGTGCCGAGGGGATCTTCCGGCGCGAAGCGGTCCTCGGGGATCATGACGCGCCAGGGCAGGTCGGGCGGGCGGTTGTAGCCGTTCAGCAGCACGGGGACCGAGGCGGCAAGCCGCAGTGCCACGGCTTCCCGCGGGACTACGAAATGCAGCTTTGCCGGTTCGGATAGCGCCAGCCGGTCCTGGCCGAGCAGCCGGTCGTAGGGAGAAGGCTCGAGAGGCACGGGCATCTCGTCCCGGCGCAGCACGGCACCATCGGCCGAGAGAAGCTCATAGCGCAGGACCGGCGCCGCGCCGGGGCCGGCAAGCAGGGCGGCGGCCGGCAGCGCCGCGGCCGTGCCCGCCGCACCGCCACGCGCCGGCATGGCGTCAAAGCAGAGGCAGCGGAGGTCCACGCGTAACGGCGTGGGGCCTTGTCCTTGCAGATGCAGCACCGGGAAGGTGATCGAGGCCTCCGGCCCGGCGACGAAGGCGCGGAGTTGCGGAATTTCCTGCGTCAGCTCTGTCCCGTCGGGGAGAAAGGCCCGGACCGCCACGGGCTGGTCCGAGGCGAGTTCGAGCAGGCCGCCCCCGAGTTCGACACGCAAATCCGGCTGGGCCGCGGACCAGGGCAATTCCCGCGCCTCGCGTTGCGCCAGGCTGGTGCCGTACCAGGCAAGCCGCAGCGTACCGGAGCTGGCGCTGGACGGTGCGACAGGCTCGACCCGAAGCGTCAGTGCCGCGCCCGCCTCGGGCAAGCGCAGCGTACCATTGTGGCGCGTATCGAGGAAAAGGCCCGGCGGCAGGGCGGGCGGGTCGATCGGCTCCCCCCCGAGATCCTGCAACAGGAAAAGGGAGCGGCTGCGGTAGTCGCGCCCGGCGATACCGCTCGGGCCGATAGGTTTCCATTGCCGGCGCAGCAGGTTGGTGCGTTCCGCTTCGGTCAGCAACGCCGCCGGATAGGCGTTGCCCTCCGCGAGGCGGATGCGCTGCTCGGCCGTCAGCCGGTCCCACTGCACGGCGACGCGCCGATCGTTCACCGGCGTGCGCTGGTAGACACGGATGGCCACGCGGCTGATGTCCGGCACCGCGGAGACGAGGCGGAGGCGCAGCGCGGCCGCGGCGCGGGGCAGGTCCTCGATTGCGAGCACCAGTGCGCTGGCGGTGGTCGGGATCTCCTCCGCATCGGCATAGGCGGTAGTGGTGAAGGCTTCGCCGCTGGCGGGGTCGCGCAGCGCGGCGATACCGGTGCGCTGGTGCAGCACCGTCTCGCGCAACAAGCCGCCGAGCGAATCCACGACCTGTACTGCATAGGCGTAGCGGAACTCGGCCTCCGCATCGTCGCGCCATTCGGCGGAGACATCGGCGTGGCTGACCAGACGCACCGCGGCTTGCGGGCCGACCAGGGGGAAGCGCGTCCACCGCTCGTTGTCCAGGACATAGGCGAGGGTTGTCTGCGCCGTGCCGAGCCGCGTCAGCGTGGCGAGATCGCCCCCGACCCATGTGCGCGCACCCTGCCAGGCCGCCAGCGCACCCCAGGCCAGGGGCGGCAGCACCAGCAGCAGCAGCAGCAGCCTTCCGAGGAGCCTCACCGCACCGGCGCCTCGGGTACGAGGAGCAGCCAGCCCGCGCGCGTTTCCAGGAAGTGCCCAAGCGCATCCCTGCCCCGCAGCACCGCCTCCGCGTCGAGCGGCGTCAAATTCGCGACCGCAAGTGGCGCGCCCGTTCCGGTTTCGGCGGCAAGGAAGGTCTGCCGCCCCTCGGGGCTCGCCAGGCGGCGGAAGCGCAGCGCCGGGAAATGCCGCTGCACGGCCCGCAGCGCCAGGATGTCCCGCCGTTCGATGTAACCCGTGAGCGCCGCGCGCAGGTCCGCCGGCAGCGCGGCGCCATTCGGCACAGGCACTGCATCGGCAAGCCAGGTGGCGGGCGTGGCCTGCATCGTCGGGATACCGAGCGCATCGAACTGCGCCTGTTCCAGCCGCGCCTCGGTACGCTGTGCGAAGGCCAGCCGCGCGACCGGTGAAAGCCAGAGCACGGCAACCCCCTTCTGCGGCCCCGCCTGCGAAAGATACAGCGCCGGTGCCGACCAGCCGATGCCGTAGCCCGCCGTAGTCGCGCTGCCATCCACCACCCGCGCCGAAAGGCCGAGCCGCCCCAGCGTGCCGAACAGCCAAGCCGCGAGCGGATCCCGCGCACCACCGGCAAGGGGCAGGCGGTCCAGGGCGAGCAGCACATCCTCCGGCGGCAGGCTGCCTTCGCGCGGCACGCCGAGGGCGCGTGCCTGTACCATTATCAGCGGTGCCTCCGCCGCCTCGCGCAGCAGCACCTGGCCGACCAAGTTGAAGACACCCGGCGGTGCCTGCGGATAAAGCGGATCGGCGCTGCGGTCGGCCCTGGCGCGAGGATCGGCGCCGGCGACCAGCAGCGCCCCAGCACCGAGCTGGTCGTGCAGGGACAAGCCGAACTCCAGCGCATTTGCCTCGGCCAATGGACGCGGAACCTGCACCGCATAAGGCGCCGCGCCGGCGCGGAATCCGTAGCTGCCCCAGTGGCGGTGCACCGGGGCCTCAGCCAGCAGGGCATGCAGGGTCTCGCCCTCCGGCCCGCTGCGGACCAGCGAGACGGAATAGCCCAGCGCCGCGGCAGCGCGGCCGATCGGCGCCAGCGCCGCGGCACCGGCTCCGGAGAGGGCGGGCAGTGCCTCCCGCAGCAGGGGCGTCAGCACTTCGGCATCGAGGTAGCGCAGTTGCGCGAGACTGGGCGGTTCATAAGCGCCCGATCCCGCCCTGGCGATGATCTCCGGCCCGGAGAGACGATCGAGCAGTAGGGCGCCGAGGCCGCCGCGCCCTTCCATGACCTCCGTGACCTCCACCTCCCGGGCTAGCAGGCGGCGGAGTGCCGGGCGGTCGAGCCGCAGCGTGGCGAAGCCGGAACCGGCGATGCCGGCCTGGAGATGGCCCTCGGGCACCGGGCCGAATTCCGGGGCGAGGCCGGTGCCGAGAGCGCGGCCGAGCCCGATGGCGTCCAGCCCCCGCGGCAGGGTGCCGGCCACGGCAAGGCCCGGCGCGAAGCCCGCCCGCAGTTCCAGCAGGCCCAGGCCACCGGAGAGTGCCACCTCGGCGAAGACCTGCTGCATCGGCTGCGGCATGGCGGAAGGGTCGGCCAGCCGGTCCGCCGCCAGGGTCGCGCTGCTTCCTGCGAGGGCCACGGCGCGCGCGCCCTGGTCTGCGGCGATCAGCGCGGCGGCGGCGGGCAGGCCCGGCAATGCCAGCGGGTCCGGCATGGTGAGGAGCAGCGGCGCGCTGCCGCGGGGGTCGACGGCGAAGCTGCCCCAACCACGGCCTGGTTCCGTCTCGGCCAGCAGCAGCCAGCCGCCTTGCAGCACTTCCAGCCGATAGCCAGCGGTGGCGAGGAAACCCGCCGCGCGGCCGAGGCGCTCGGGCTCCGCCGCACCTTCGCCCGAGAACAGCATCTCCGTACTGCGGCGAAAGGCGGCGATCTGCGCCGCGTTGGGCGGCGGGGACGCTGCCTCACCGGGGATCGAGCGGCCGTAGATCTCCATGCTCCGCTGCGCGAGCGCGAGTGCCAGGCCGGTATCCTCGCGCCGCAATGCCGCTGCTGCCTCCGCGCGCGGCTCGGCCGCGGTCGAAACCAGGCCTGTGGGCGCGAAAAGCAGCAGGAAGCCCGCCGCCGTACCCGCCGCGACACCGACCAGCGATATTTGCAGGGTCGACCGGGTAAAGCGCAGCAGCATGGCCTTGTCGTACATCTTGAGGGCCATCAGCGTGGCGAGCAGGTAGCCGAAGCCGAATAGGTCGCTCTGCTTCACCTCGATACCGAGCAGCACCACCGCCCAACCGAGCAGCAGCTTGTAGGCGAAGCCGACATTGAAGAAGAGCAGCACCTTGCGCGCGCCCTCCATCGTCACGTCGGCGAAGAAGGGCGCACGCAGCGCCAGCGCGCCGAGGCCATAGATGATGAAGGCCTCGAGGAAGGAGGTCACGACCTTCACCGGCTGGTACCATTGCAGCGCGATCAGCGCCGGGATCAGGATGCCGCCGAATTCCCAGGAATAGCGCAGGTTCATGTGCGAAGCCACGAAGGCCGTCGCGATCAGGATAATATAGGCCTTGGGGCTGGCGAGGATGGAGGCGGCCCAGCCCTCATACAGGTAGGCGATGCCGCTGATGCGGAAGTTGGTGAACTCCATCAGCCCGTAGCGCACGAGCAGGAAGGTCAGCCCGAGCGTCACGCAGGCAGTGCCGAGGCCGCGCAACAAGCCCGGCTTCCAGAATTGGTTTGCCATCAATGAGACGACGATCAGCCCGAAGCTGTGCAGGTTGTTGCGCCAGTCGAAGGCGATGCCGAAGCGTTCGTTCAGGAAGGCGCCGAACGCGGGCAGCGCCCAGCCGTCGAAGACCAGCCGCACTACGATACTGGCGAGCACGAGGCCCATAAAGCGGTCGCGTCCGAACAGGCTGCTCCAGCTCCGCCCGGAGGAAAGGCGTTCGGAGAAGTACCAGACGAGAAGGTAGGTCACCGCGGCTTCGAGGATCACGACCGCCGCGGCGAAGGGCTTCACGATCAGCAGCGGCACGAGGTAGCCGGGCACGACAAGGCCGGAGAATACCCAGCCGAAGCGAAGATTGAAGAAGGCCACCACCCAGACGCCGATCCATACGGTGGTGATCACCGAACTGGCGAGACCCCCTTCGGGGAAGATCGGCAGTACCCAGCCGAACATCCGCGCGCCGCGCCTCAGGCCCCGGTCGCGGCGCGCAGCGCGGCCAGCAGTACCGGCAGCTCGACGGGCTTGCGCACCACTTCCCGCACGCCGGCGGCCAGCAGGTCGCGCCGGATCTCCGGCTTGTCGATTGCGGAAAGAACAACGACAGGCGGCGGGTCCGGCAGATCCTCGGCCAGGTGGCGCATGAAGCGCATGCCGTCCATCACCGGCATCAGCAGGTCGAGCAGCACGGCATCGGGCCGCACCCCGGCCCCGCCTTGTGCCAGGGCCGCGATGGCTGCCGCGCCGTCCGGCGCTGTCCGCACATCCCAGCCCTCCACCTCGAGGCGGAGCTGCAGGAGGTCGCGGAGGAGCTCGTCGTCATCCACCAGCATCACGCTTGGCATGGGCAAGGCTCCATCAGAACAGTTTTGTGAGCGTGAGGGTGAGGCGGAAGCCCTCGCCCGGAGAGGCCTCGCCGGCCAAGGTGCCGCCCCAGCCCGAAGCGGCGCGCGCTGCCTCGCGCAATGCGCCAAGTTCGGCCGAGCCGGGCGCCTCCTCGCCGGAGAGCACGGCCTGGAGCCGCGCGTTGGGCATGCCAAAGCCTTCATTGGCGCAGTGGATGACGACGGCGGCGGCGCCTTCTTCCATCGTTATGGAGATCGTGCCGCCACCCCGCGCATCCTCCACCAGGAGCAGCAGCATCGCGCGCAACGCGGCCTCGAGCGCGCCCGGTGCCGCGAGGGCGAGGTCCGCGATCTCGGGCGCCGTCAGCTCGATGCGCAGGCCGGGCCGCCGCGCCGCCGCCCGCGTGGCTTCGGTCACGACCAGGCGCAAGGCCGCGAGTGCATCCACTGGATAGGCCTGGAGCACCTGGTCGCCGATCTCGAAGGCCATGAAGGATTCAACGGTGGCAATGGTGGCGCGCATGGCCTCGAGCGCGGCGCGCAGCCGTGCCAGAACGCGGGGCCGGGAAGCTTCGGCCAGGCGCGGATCCTCCAGCAGTCCGGCGCCGAGCTGAATGGCCTCGATCTCGTTGCGCAGCTTCATCCCGATATGCTCGGCGAAGCCGCGCTGGATTTCCGCAAGGCGCAGCGGTTCGGTCACGTCCACCAATTCGCAGAGCAGGGCCGGCGCAGCTGCCTCTCCCTCTGCCTCTCCCGCCGGCACCGTGAGGCGCAGCAGGTGGCGCCGGCCGCCGAGCAAGCGCGCGGCGTTCAATTCGACCGGCACGCGTTCCAGCAGCACGCGGCGCACCAGACGCGCGGCCTGGTCCTGCGGCAGGCCGCCTAGCGCGGCGATAAGGTCCGGCGGCGCCAGCCCGGCACCCACCGGCAGGCCCGCCGCCTCGGCCGCTGCGGCCATGCGTGCATTCTGGTGCAGCACGCGGCCAAGCGGGTCGAAAACCACGGCGGCGGTCGAGACCTCCTCGAGCACGCCGGCGAGCGTCGCTGCCCGCAGCATGAGCCGATCCACATCGCGCCAGAGTTCGGCATCGAGGCGCTTGACCCCCGTACCGAGGCTCCAGGGCATGGCCGCGGGCCCCTCCAGCCCCTCGGCCGCGGCGCGGATGGCGCCGAGCAGCGCGGGCACGCGCTGCGCCTCCCCCCGCGGCAGCGTGAAGGCCCAGAAGGCTATGTTCATGCCCTCCCCCTCGGTTGCGCGGGACCGCAAGGGCGCGAGGTAGACCTCCTCGCCCTCCTCTGCGGAGGCGAGGAAGCCGCGCTCCACCGCGACTGGTCCGGCCTCACGGACTGCGAGGCTGAAGGGCGACGCCGAAGGATCGCGCTGGTCGGGCGGGATATCGGCTAGGCTGGCGCCGATCCCGGCGGCCTGTTCCAGCATTGGCGCGCCCGCTGAAGCCGGGCGCGGCACCAGGAAGACGGAGCGCCGCAGCCCGAGCAGGCGGGACGCCATGGCCGCGGCCTGCCAGGTACCACTGCCCGCGGCGGCTTCCTCCTCGAAGGCAGGGGCGGCCACCTTGCGCAGCCGGGCCGAGAGTTCGCGCCGCATCTGCCTGAGCGCGCGGTCCTCCGCCACCTCCCGCCAACGCCACAGCGCGAGGGAGAGCAGCACCTGGGACACCAGCAGCATCGCAACGGGTAGCAGCAGGTCGGCCCAGCGCAGGGCCGCATAGCTGGCAAGCAGGATAGCGGCGGTGACGCCGAGCGCCGCCCAGGGCCAATGCCGCGGGCCAAGGCGCAGATAGAGTGCGGAGCCGCCCAGGGCCGCCACCAGGACGAGCAGAAAGGAGGCAAGCGGACCCAATTCCCGCACCGCCCGACCTGAAAGCAGCGCGTCGAGCGCGACCGCATGCAGTTCCGGCAGTTGGAGGGCGGCGGTATGCGCGGCCGCTGGCGTGGCGAAGCCGGGCAGGCGGGGGTCGGCAGCAGGCGCTAGGATGACACTGCGCCCCGTAACCAATTCGGCCGGAACCCGCTCCTCCAGCACCCGCCCGGCATCCACGGATGGCAGGGAGGCGAGGCTGCGTGGGAAGCGCGGCAGGAAGGTCTCGCCCGGCGAGGGCAGGCCCGGTGCCCCGGCTGCCCGGGCGGCAGCATAGGGCAGGGTCGGAACCGGCGCGCCGTCCACTGGCACGGTGGTTGGCATGCGACGAAGCACCCCCGCTTCGAGCGGAGGCAGGATCACGGCGCCCCAGCCTGCCACATTGCCGACCGGCGGATCGATCAGGATCCAGCCCGCGTCAGGCTGGCCGGAGAGGTCTGGGCGTGCATGGCGTCCCGCCAGAACCGTCGCGCCATCACCCGAGCTAACCGCCATGCCAGCGTCAGCGGGAAAGACGACCTGCCGCGCCCCGAGACGTGACAGCGCACCGACAAGCGCGGCGCCATCTACGGCGGTTGGGCCGGGAACGCTCTGTTCTAAGCGCACCAGCAAAGCGTGCTGGAAGGAAGGTTGCGGGAGCAATCGCATTGCATGGTCATGGAACGATCCATCTACTGGGTCCAGGGCACCGACTCCCCGCAAGGCAAGAGTCAGAACCAGAACTACGAGGACCGGTCCAGCAAATGAGGGAAGCCTATATCGCACGGATAATGCGCCAAAATGGATGAATAACGGACAGCGTCACATCTTCCCGATCAATCAGGAAGATAGCAAGGTTCATTGGAAATTTCGTGCCCAGCATTGTTAGAATTGCTTTTTGTTTCTCATTGTTTTTTCATGGGCCGACACTGCGCATAAAGGCGACATTACATTCAGATAAGTATGGTGCGTATGTCTGGAAGAGAGGAGGACGGCAAGCCCAAGCCTCTACCGCAGGGGGCATTCTACTATCACAAACCGCAGAGGCTTCGCGCCTGACCGACAAGGAAACTAATATCCAGATATTACACGCGTAAGTTGTAGTAAAAATCTAATACATCTTCAAGTTGTACAACTGTTCTGAGGTTTTTCAGCCTTTCGTTCGGGCTAGGATGTGCCAAATCTCCGGCGCTCCTTCATGCGGCGCAATAATGCTGATCTGCAGGCCACTGGGAACACGCATGAGCCGGAGGCACCCGCCTTTCGTGTCCGCAGGCAAGATTCAACCGGCCGCTGGTCCTATCCCGTTTCCACGGACACCTCTGACAGGCTGAGGAACCTGGGAGGTGGTGATGACGGAGAGTGGCAAGCGGCGCCGGGTCTTTCCGGATGCGTTTATGCTGGAGGCGGTAGCTGCGGTTGAAGGCGGCCGCTCGGTATCGCAAGTGGTGAGGCGCTTGGGTTTGGTGGTCCAGGTTCAGCGTTGTCGGTTGGCTTGCCGGGCTGCGAGAGGTCAATCTGCACTCCGTGATGGTAAGCCCAGAGGTCAACCAGCTGGCCAGTGAACTCGGCGCCGTTGTCGGCAAACAGATACTTCGGCGCGCCTCGCTAGCGGACGAGCCGGTTCAGCACCTCGACCACGTGCCTGCCCTTGAGCCGCTGGCCAACCTCGATCGCCAGGCCTTCACGACTCCAGATGTCGACCACGGTCAGGGCCCGGAACTTCGTGCCCTGGCTCAGCTGGTCGTGGACGAAGTCCAGGCTCCAGGCCTCGTTGGGGCGCTTTGGCACGCACCGCGCCTCGCGGTGCACGACCATTTTGCGCCGCCTTGGTCGCTTGCTGCGCAGGGCAAGGCCTTCCTCGCGGTACAAACGCCAGACCAGGTTGCGCCCCACAGTCCAGCCGTCACGCCTGAGCATGATCTGGACCCGCCGGTAGCCATAGCGGATCCGCGTCTGCACGATCTCATGCATGCGTTGCCGGATCTCGAGGCGTGGGTTTCTGGTACTCGGCTTGCGCTGCGTCGATCGATGCTGGCGCGTCAGAGAACAGGCCCGGCGCTCGCTGTAGCCGTGGCTCCGCGCCACATAGGCCACAACCTCCTTCATGAGCGCTGGCCGGAAAATTTTTTGACGAGACGTCCTGCAGCACAGCCTTGTCGAGGCTGAGCTCCGCCACCAGCCGCTTCAGTCGGTTTGGAGCTTGAGCCGTGACGCAACGCGGAATGTTGCGTCACGGATATATTAAACCTTATAGATAGATCTAATATGATGTTTTTCTGCCTCATGATTGTAAGCTTGCCCGAACTTGATGAGGCCCGACGAGAGTTCCGGTGACGAGGAGATTACGGCTGGCCAACAGGAACGGAGCACCAAGTTGGGGAAACGTCGCAGCGTCGAGAGCCGAAGTGCTGGAGATTGCGATGGGGGACCGCCATCGCATGAGGCGCACTCCAAAGCTCTCCACGCTCCTCGCTGGCCTGGTGGCTATTGCCCTGGCTCCTGCTCTCCTCTCAGGAGGGGCAGCCGTGTGGGCTGTTGCGAGCAGCCGACAAGAGGCGGCCGAGGACCGGCTTCGGGCAACTGCGCGTGCCCTGGCCCTTGCCGTGGACCGCGATTTCGGCGGCATCGCCGGCGCCCTTTCGGCCTTCGCAACCTCGCCAGCCCTTGGCCCGGATCCGCTTCATCCGCGCGACCCCGTCGCCCTGCACGCCCAAGCGGTGCGGATCGGCCAGCAATACGCGGCGACGGTCGCCGTTCTCGCGCCGGATGGAGAGCAGGTGCTCAGCTCCCTTCGTCCACTCGGCGTCCCCATGGCGCGCGCGACTTCTTCAGCAGCGGTCCAGAAGGCCCTCGCCTCGGGGCAGCTTGCGGTTGGCGACCTCGTCATTGGCTCGCTCTCAGGCCGACCGGTGGTGTCGGTCGCCCTTCCCTTGATGGATGAAGAGGGTCGGGTCGCGGGTGTTACCGCCGCCGCAATCAGCGCCGAGCGGCTCCGAGAGCTCCTCGAGCGTCAGACCTTACCGCAGAGCGCCTTCTCGGCCGCGACTGACTCCCGCGCTATCCTCGTCGCACGCTCCGACGCTGAGCACGACCGCCTCGTGGGCCGGCCAGTGCCTTCAGCAAATGTCCGGCAATTTGCCGGAAGAGAGAGTGGGTTTTACCGCGGTGTGTCGCTCGACGGTGGGGAGCACGTCTTTGGTTTCGCCGCTGTACCCGCCGCAGAGGGTTGGACCGTCTTCGTCGGTGAGCCCGCCGCCCACTTCGATGCGGCTTGGCGCGGACCGCTCCTGGTGCTCCTGGGCAGCAGCGCTGTTGCCTTCCTGCTTGGCGGACTCGCGGCCGCTTTCGCCGCGCGCCGCATCCTTCGCCCCGTTCAGCAACTGACCTATCACGCTCAGGCACTCGCGGCGAGCGGAGCGAAGGTCACGGCTGCCGACATTCCGCCCGCTAGCGTCGCCGAGTTGGAGGTGCTTCGGCGGGGCTTTGCTGAGGCCGAGGCTGCCGTGGGGGCAAGCGCGGGGGCGCTCCGCCGCCTGAACGAGGAACTCGAGGCACGGGTGCGGCAGGAAGTCGCAGCGCGAGAGGAGGCCCAGGCCCGGCTTGCCCATGCCCAACGCATGGAGGCGCTCGGCCAGCTTGCCGGCGGTATCGCGCACGACTTCAACAATGTCATCCAGGCTGTTAGTGGTGGTGTAAAGCTGATCGAGGGTTCGGTTGACAATCCGGCCCGGGTGCGCCGCATCGGGGCGATGGTCCGAGAAGCAGCAGAGCGGGGAGCCGCCGTGACGCGTCGCCTTCTTGCGTTCTCCCGCCGATCAGACCTCCGCGCCGAACCGCTGGATGGCCAGGACTTGCTCGTGGGGATGCAAGAGGTGCTCTCGCACACCCTCGGTGGTGGGATCCGTGTTGGGGTAGAGGTTGAGGCCGGACTTCCCCCGCTACTCGCCGACCGGGGACAACTCGAGACGGTTCTGGTGAACCTCGCCGCGAACGCGCGGGACGCCTTGGGGGGCCAGGGAACGATCACGCTGTCTGCCGCCGCGGCATTGGTCGCCGGGGAAAACGCTGGAGTTCCACCGCAGCTGCGGCTGGGTGCATATGTACGCCTGTCAGTATGCGACGCCGGGATGGGCATGCCGCCTGAGGTGCTGGCGCGGGCATCGGAACCGTTCTTCACGACAAAGCCAAAGGGCAAGGGTACAGGGCTTGGCCTCGCCATGGCTCGCGGTTTTGCAGAGCAGTCAGGCGGAGCTCTCGCGGTGGAGAGCGAGCTCGGCAGCGGCACAACAGTATCACTCTGGTTGCCGGTCGCGGACGAGGAACCGCAGGCAGCAGGGCAACTGGCCGCGGACGCGGCTGCTCCTATTCAGCGGAGGCGTGGGCGCCTTCTGTTGGTGGATGATGAGGTGGTGGTACGCGATATAACTGCCGAGAGCCTGAGGGTGGCAGGGTTCACTGTTCTTGCCGTCGGCGGGGCAGCCGAGGCACTGATGGCGTTGGAAGCCGGCGAAGAGGTCGACCTTCTCGTCTCCGACCTGTCCATGCCGGAGGTGGACGGCCTGACCCTGATCCGGGAGGCGCAGCGTCGGTGGCCGGGGCTCCCAGCCATCCTGTTGACCGGCTACGTGACGGATGCAGCGGAGCTCGCAATCGGCGGTGCGCTGAGTGGTACTTTCTCGCTTTTACGCAAGCCGATCGACGCGAGGGCGCTGTCTGACTGGGTGGCAGCGCTTCTCGAAACTGAGCGAGCAGATCAGAAGGTGCGGAACATCCTGCCTGACTAACAATATCCTTGTCGTGAGATTCTCAAGGCCAACCAGAGGGTTCGACTGCATGATACGCAGACCGAGAATGCGGTAACGGAAGAGCAAGGCACCGTGGATCTCGGGCGGTGCATTCGCTAATCGCTGAGCGGGGTTGGGGTGGCGCTGGCCTCCGCACGCTTGTTGAACGTGAGTTAGCCGTCTACGTGTCGACGCACCAAGAAGCGTGGGACGGATGTCGGATAACAGTGTTATTGGACGGACCTCCGGTTGCGTTGATGGCCAAGGTGGTTCGGCCCATGGCCATGTTGCTGCATGAGCTGGCCACTTATGCAGCGAAGCACGGGGCTATGTCTGTGCCTAACAGATGAGTGGAAGTGCGCTGGCATGTGAACAGCGCCCAAGGGAATACCAAAACGCTGGAGCTACTGTGGATCGAGACGAATGGTTTACCGATCGAAGGTAACCCAGTGCGCCGTGGTTTCGGCTCGCGCGACATCGACGCCACCGTCCGAAATCAGCTTGGCGGCACAGTCGATCGGCGATGGGAGCAGAGCGGTCTCACGGCTGAGGTGGTCATCCCGTTGAAGCGTATGGTTTGGCGGACAGCCAGAGGACCATCGCTGTCCAAGTCGCTATTTGAAACTGCACGATCATAATGCAATTGTCGGTATCCATATCGACGAAGATGTCGGTGTCAGCGAGTCTGGGGCGGAAGTGCTTCAGTCCGCCTAGATGATCGATTTGCACGCGGTGCTCGCTAAGCGGGTGAGCGGCTTTGATGACCTAGTGACGTTGCACACCGTGCCTGTGCGGTGCATCAGTCGATGCGCACCAGGTGCAGTTGCATCCCATCCTTTGGCTGAGGAATCGGCCACATCCTCCAGGCTGTGACGTAGCCGGGCGCGACGCCGACCGAGAGGTTTTGCAGCAAGTGCCGAGCGAAGCACTTGGCCTGCATCATGGCGAAGTTCAGCCCGAGACACATATGGGCGCCGCCGCCGAACGGGACATAGGCGCCACGGCGGCGGCCTGCCCGCGCAGTCTCGTTAAAGCGGTCCGGGTCGAAGCGGTCGGGGTCGGGCCAGAGACCTGGCATATGATGCGTGAACAGCGGATTGATCCCGATCGAAGTACCGGCCGGGATATGGTAGCCGCCGAACTCGAAGTCCCGCAGTGCGCGTCGCGGCACGGCGGGTACTGGTGGTATGATCCGTAGCGCTTCCTCAAAAGCCATCCCGGTCAGCCGCAGTTCGTCCAGCCGATCGAAGGGCAATGGCTCGTCAGCCTGCAGGCCGAGCCCGGCGATCTCGTCACGTAGTCGAACCTGCCAACGCGGGTTAGTGGCGAGCAGCCATACAAAGGCCGTGAGCGAGGAGGTGAGCGTGTCGTGCGCCGCCATCATCAGGAAGCTCATATGATCCACCACCGCCTGGGTGGGGAGCGGTACGCCATCCTCCGTCGTCGTATGGCAGAGCTGGGTGAACAGGTCGCTGCCATCTGACATACGACGAGACGGGACCTGTTGAGCGAGGTACGCGACGATACGCGTGCGGCCCTGCACGCCGCGGCGCATCTGCGTTCCCGGTAGCGGCCTTCGAATGGGCGCGACCGTCGCTGCGACCATGTCGGCGAACGCAGACCTGATGCCCTCCATTTCAGGACCAATATCGGCGCCGAGAAAGGACCGTGCGGCGAGGTCGAGGGTGAGGCGCTTCATCTCCGGATAGAGCGTCATCGGGCCAGGTGTGGCCCGCCACCGCGCCACAGCAGCGGCGATCCCCGCATCCAGCGTCGCCAGATAGGCCCGCAGCGGCCCGGCCTTGAAGGCCACCGCCAGCGCGCGGCGCTGCAGTCTATGCTCCTCGAAGTCCAGGGTCAGCAGGCCACGCGGGAAGACCCGGTCGAGAAATCGGCCCCAACCCAGCTGGGCGGAGAAGAGGCGCTGCTGGTCGAACAGCACCAGCTCATTCGCCTCCGGCCCCAGCAGCTGCACGCCCGTCTCACCGAGGATGTTGACCCGCATCACAAGTCCATGCCGTGCGGCGAGCGCCTCGTAGTAGCCCTTGGGATCGGCGAGAACCTGCAGGGTGCTGCCGATAAGCGGTAAGCCATTGCTGCCCGGAATATGCGCAAGGGCGCGCCGTGGAGGCGGCACGACCTTCACACGATTAAGCGGCACGTCAGCTGAATTCATAGCGACAGCCCTCCTCTTGCCGCGGGTCCTCAAAGCGGCAGCAACGTCGAGTTCCGCCCTTCGGGGCCGGTGCTCGCCCTTGTGTCAGACTGTAGTCGACTCAGTGGCGGGGCTGGCTGATAAGGTTCCAACCCGCCGCCTCGATCTCTTTGCGCCAGAGCAGCCGTTCGCGCCACTCGTTGGGGATGCTGGCATAGCCGTACATCGCCCCAGCGATCTGAGGTGGTCCCCGGATTTCGGACAGGCGGGTAAGCTCGGTTCGCCTGTGAGAAGGACGGACCCGGATGACGGGCAAGCGGACGCGGTACTCGGCGGATTTCAAGGCGAAGGTGGCGCTGGAGGCGCTGCGGGGTGAGCTGACGACGGCGCAGCTGGCGGTGAAGCACAGCATTCACCAGACGATGGTGGGCGAGTGGAAGCGGCAGGCCATGGAGGGGCTGACGGCGGTATTCTCCGGCAAGGCGGCGGCGCCGGAGAGCGCGAAGGCGGCCGAGGCTGAGGTTGAGAAGCTGCACGCGAAGATCGGGCAGCTGGTGGTGGAACGGGCTCTGTTGCACAAATGGCCTGAGGGGGATTCATCTCGTGAATCCAGCGTGATAGCTGGACGGCATGAGCAGACCGACACCGCCGACTTACAAGACCAGGAACTGGCCTGCCTACAGCGACGGGCTCAAGCGACGCGGCTCGCTAACGATCTGGCTCGATCTCGAGATGACCTGGGAAGCCGCGCCGACCGGTAAACGGGGCCGACAGCCCCTCTATAGCGATGCTGCTGTCCAGACCTGCCTGACCATGAAGGTGCTGTTCGGCATGGCGCTGCGCCAGACGACTGGCTTCGTCGAGAGCCTCCTGCGG
>NZ_JQKB01000057.1 GCF_000745835.1 Belnapia moabensis DSM 16746
CCTACCCACGTTCGGGATCAAGCGATGCGGACGTACTCTGGGCGTCCGAGTTCCAGCATTCGGTTCAGCACCTCGGCGGCGATCGCCACTTCGGTCACCTGCCGCCCGTCGGTTTGGAAGCGTAGGCCGTCACCGACGATGCGTTTCCATCGCGCGATGTCAGACTCCACCAGAGCACGCCAGCCATAGCCTGAGGTCTGCTGCCAGCCCGTTCGGCCGCGCTCGGCGATACATCGTAGATGCGCATCGCGCTGCGTCGGCGCGGTCTCCGCGGCTTCGCTTGGCACCGCATTCGCGCGTGGCGGCACGATGACTGCGGCCTCCGGGTGGCGGATCGCCACCGCGGTGTAGACGTCGTCGCGGTCATAGGCACCGTCGCCAGTGAAAGACGCCACGGGACCATCAACTTGGTCGAGCAGCGGACCGACCTGGGAGCCGTCGTCGGCATCCCTGTCGGTCAGCGCCGAGGCGACGATCCGCCCAGTGTCGGCGTCAGTGGCGAGGTGCAGCACCCGCCAAGCCCGGCGCCGCTTGCTGCCGTGCTTCTCCTCCAGCCACTCGCCCGGACCACAGAGCTTCAAGCCCGTGCTGTCCACCAGCAGGTGCACCGGCGTACTCCCCGCCTTCGGCCGCGGCACTTCGAGCACCTCGGCCCGACGGCTCAGCGTGCTATGGTCCGGCACCGGTAGGTCGAGGCAGAGCAGCTGCAGCACGGAGGCGATCAGCCCCTCGGTCTGACGCAGCGCTAGGCGGAATACCGTGCGCAGCGTCAGGGCTGTGGCGATCGCCAAGGCCGAATACGAGGGCTGCCCGCCTCGGCCAGTGCGTGGCTCGGCCTTCCAGGCCTCAACCGCCTCCGGCGTGAACCAGACGGTCAGGCTGCCGCGGGCCCGCAGGCCGGCGTCGTACTCGGCCCAGTTGGTCACTCGGTGCCGCTGCTTCGGGATGTGATGGCGTCGAGCGGCGTTCGCTTTGAACGGCATGAGGGGTGGCCCTGCAATGTGAGGGGGGCTCGCCCCGGCCTCACCCTACCCAAAGCCACTGAGGCGTGCGACCGCTGCAACAAGGCGCCAATGCGAGCGGAATGCCACGAACCGCACCGTCTCCTCCCGCCGGTGCCCGCGCAGGATCTTGCGCACCGCGCTGGCCAGGTTTTCGTAACGCAGCACACGGAATACACCGCCGAAGTAGGCGAAGGCTCCTTCATGCGCCTCGAGGAAGGCCTGCTGCGTCGCGTGCAGGTAGGCGCGGTGGAAGGCGGCGTCGCTGGCCATCGAGCGCATCGCGAAGACCTGCACCCGGGTCCGCTCGCCGCCAAGGTCGGCCCAGGCCTCGTACCAGTCGACCTGCGCCTCCTGGCCCAAGCCATAGCTCTGCGGCACAAAGGTCTACCGCCGCACCAAGCCCATGGCACGACGGCGTTCGCGGACGTGGTTGCGCACTGTCGACTCAGCCAATGCGACGCCGGGAAACTCCGTCAGCAATCGCCGATAAAGCCGTCGTGCCGTATGCCCTTCACCTGCTCCAGCAGGCCGGCAGCGGTGAGCTGGCGGGTGTGCAGTCGTGCCGTGCGCAACGACACGCCGCTGGCCTGGGCGGGCAGTGCCAGGGTCTCGCAGAGCCATCCCGGCATGAACATCCACGCAGTTCCACAACAGGTCCCTTAGGCGGGCTTCTACGCGGCCCTGCTGGGCCTGGTCTTGGAAGTCTTCCCGCAGGTGCGACGGGGCATGGCCCCCGCGATGGGGACGGAATTGGGGCATGGCATCCTCTCAGGACGAATTGCGAGTGGATGCCCCCGCCCTACCCTACCGCATGACGCGATGACGCTCCGCCGGGGGCTTCCGTCGCGGCCCTCCGAAGAGGCGCACTGATGCGATGGGGCGGAACGCATGGCCAGGATGCCCGGAGGCGCAGGCTGCTGCCACAAACACCCTCGTGACGTCAACCAGAAAATGGTATTTCATTCGCCAACTGCGCGTTATACGTTCTAGGAGCTGGACGCATTAGACCGGCGCGGCTGTCCTTTTCAGAACACACAGGATTTCGACATCATGGATTCCCCGATCATGGCGCGTCTTCGCGCCCTGGCCCCGGCATATTCGCCGGATTGGCCGTCCTTCATCGTCGTCGTGCTCGGCCCCACCGAGGGCAGCCTGGGCGGTGTGCGTGTCCAGGCACCGAACGCCGAGATCGCCGCCGACATGGCCATCTACCGCGCCTCCCTCGCCCATGAGATCGAGGAAGAAGCCTTCGAGGCGACGCTTGCCATCGAGGCCCCGATCGACGCACCGCTGCACAATGTCTCCCCGCGGCACAAGGGGATCAGGGCATGATCTCCTCCCCTTACACCGTGGTGCTGTGGGACGACGATTGCGAGCAGCACATCGTGCAGGTGCGCGCCGTCAACCCCAACATGGCCGCGATCATGGCGCGGATCACCCAGGCCCAGCTGCAGAATCGTCCCCTGGTGGAGGTCGATGCCGTGTGCGTCGTCCCCGGCCATGGCCCGGTCTACGGCGATGACGAGCTGCAGGACGCCAACTGGTATTGCGAGCCTGGAACCGACGACGACGATGATGATGACGATTTCGACGGGGAGGACGCATAATGCTCAACCGTGACACCGCGGCCTTCGCCGCCCTGCACGCCGCCCTGGTCGAACTCGCCCTCGTCTATGCCGGCGATGCCGCCCGCTTCATCCTCCACCTTTGCGACGCCGCCGAGGCGACCCTGCCCTCGGGCAATGGCTCCTTGCGCATGAGCGACAAGTTGCTCGATCTGCGCGACGAGGCCTCGGCGTTTGCTGACGACGAGGACGCGGCATGAGCGTGTCCTATCAGCCCAGCGAGGGCGAACTGGCTCTCGCCTCCATCCTGGCCCGGCGGGTCGAGGACAGCGCGGCTTTCCAGACCGCGATCGGCGCCGCCAGCTCGCCAGAGGAAGTGAAGCGCGCGGTCGAAGCGGCCCTGACCCCGACAATGCTGCGCGAGCACTGGCACGCCGTTCTCGATTGCTTCCTGCGCCAGACCGCGCCGAGGTGGCTGGCGAAGGCGCCCAAAACTCCGAGGCAGCGTCGCGCCGCCGAACGCAAGATGGCGGACCTCTACCACCGCGCCGCCGACGTTGTGTTCGATCATCTGCTCGACCGGATCGGGTGCCTCCTCACCATCGCCGCGTCGCTCGTGCGTGGCAGTGATCAGGATTTCCTGATCGATGAGGTGCAGGATCTCGTGGACCGGATGCTGGGCATGCCCAGCACCCGCAAGCGGGAGACCATGCAGTGACCCTCCACGAGATGCTGCAGGCGCGGCTGTACCGTGCCGAGGCCCGCTCCCTGGCTGCCTCCCAGGCGATCGCCCTCGACGATGATGTCCTGCACGCCATGCTGGATCGCAAGCTCCGCCGGCTCGGGACGACCCTGCGGCATGCGGCAACCGAACTGGACACCGCCCGTGCCCAGCTGATGATGCTGCGGGAGACCACCCGGTGAGCCACCTGCACACCATGCGGGAGCAGCTGCTCCGCGGCTATCATGCGGTTGCTCGCACGACCGAGGCGCTCCAGGCCATCGGTGAGGAGGGCCGGATCACCGACTTCTTCACCGCTCGCCGCCTGGCCCGCGACCTCCTCAAGGCTGGGGAGACGATGGAGGAGGCCGAGCACTGGCTGCGGGCCTGCGATCCGGAGTTCCTGGCCGAGTATGAGAACGTCCTCGTGCCCGAGGATGAGATCGCGGATGCCATCCGATGATGAGCCAGGAGCAGTATCGCCGCAATCATCACATGTCGCTCGCCGCCCGTGCCGCCGGCATCGATCCCGTCCGCGATCCGCACAAGAAAGGTTACCCTGTCTTCCTGCTGCATGAGCGCTTCGCCGCCGAGATCGAGGCCGGCATGGAGGCGGATCGGCGCTGGATCGAGCATGTGGAGAGCATCCGGCCCCAGCGGGAAGAGATCGCCATCGAGGTCGCGCCGGATACCCTGCGTCTGTCGGCGTCGGTCATGCGACGCCTGGACTGGGGCGGGATGATCGTGCTGCCCGAGAGCACCATCGTCGCGCGGGAGGAGAAGATACTCACCACGCACCAGCCCATCCGGCTCGATACCTGGCGCTGGCTACAGGGTGCCGGGATCAAAGCAAGGGGAGCTATGCGCTATGGCGAAGTGACCGGCGTGGTGGATTGCGTCGATTTCATCAACGGTCGCCTTGCTACTACGCGGGGCGCGCAGCTGCGCATCTACCCGGTGTTGGTCTTCCAAGGTGAGCCGGAACAGGCTCGCGCCAACGCCGCGATGTATCGTTTGTACTGCCAATAAATCAACCACGGCGCTATAATGCGATCTGCTCAGATGACTAACATGCACCGGACCCAACCGGCGCACCTACCCAACTCAAAGCCCACCCTAAGCTGGATCTGTCAGCGCTCGCGCCAAGCCTGGCGAAGAGAGGTGCCGGCAAAACTTGTCCTATGCTGCTGTGAGGATGGCGAGCGCAGCTGCGGCACGACGCATGTGCACCAGGCGGTGGCGGCGGGCAGAGATGTGCTGGTTGTGGCGGGTACGAAAGCGGAGGAAGTTTCGGAGTTCGTCATAGCTTCGGCAGAAGTGCCTCGCTGAATTGAAGCTTTTGAAGCCCCGCATACATCGTGTGCGGCCTTTAACGCCACGGTGGTCTTGCTCCAGGCTATTGTTCTTGAAGGCGTTGGTCCGGTGTACGACGCGCCGGCCGAGTGTCGAGCGGATCGCCCGCGGGTAGGAGCCATGACCATCGGTGGTGACGCGTTCGGGCGTGATGCCAGTGGCAGCTTTGGCCGAGCGGAAGAAGGCCTGCGCTGCTGCCATGTCGCGGTGCTCGCTCAGCATGGTATCGACAAGGTGGCCGTCGCGATCAATGGCCCGATACAGATAGGCCCAGCGGCCGCGAACCCCCAAATAGGTTTCGTCAACATGCCAGTGCCGGCCGCGGGTGCCGCCCTTGCCGTGCCGGCGTCGGCGGAGTTCGCCAGCCAGGACCGGCGCGAGCTTCGCCCCCCAGTCGCGGACGGCTTCGTGGCTGAAGATGATGCCGCGCTGGAGGAACATCTCGGCCAGGTCACGCAGGGTCAGGCGGTAGCGCAGTCGCCACAGCACCACGAGGGCGATAACATCGGATGGGTACTGGGCGTGGTTCAGCAGCCCGCCGCTGCGCTCGTTGTACTGCTTGCCGCAATCGCGGCAGCGGAACCGGCGGTAGCCTCGAGCGGTACGCTCCGGCCGCTCCGTCACAGCAGCAGAGCCACAGGCCACACACTCCATCACTACTTTCCACTCCGATGGCCCCGGAGCCTACCAGCCCCGCCCTGGCCGGCGAAACGGCCCCGCTGGCGCGAGCCCTGACAAAACCTTCGTCGCTGGTGTACCCCGCCGCATCGGCATGCGCTGGCGCGCGGGAGCGCTGCATCTCAGCGTCAACGGCCAGATAGCTGGCACCATTGGGGCGACCATCTCCACGGGCTTCAACTGGCTCCGCATCGGTGGCCGGGAGGATACTCCCCGCCCGCTCAACGGACGCCTGCTCGGAGTGTGGCTCGGTGCTGATGGAAATATCAGCGATGCCAAGTTCGCGCAGATGACCGTCTTGGGCGCCGACGTGGATGCCATCCTGCGCAGCTAGTCCTCGCCCGTCTTCTTCGGCACGCCGCGCGCCACCACCGGGGCTGGGGTGAGATGCACCACCCCATCGACGACGGGCTTGGGATCATCGTTACCGAAAGGCTTGCGGGTTAGCCATCGGTCTGAGCCTCTTTCCTTGGTCTGGTAGTCAACGGTGACGGTGATGCCGTCATCCGCAGCGCCTTTGGGCTGGTCCGCTAGTCTTCGCTCTGCGCGGGATAGGTCCATGATCTCACCCAGGCCGACCTCAGTCGCTTTGACTGCGGCTCGCAGGCGTTTCAGCCGTTCAGCGGTGCGCCGATCGACAGCGGGTTCCTCAGCCTCCAGGCGGGGATAGAAGACACCCACCCCGCAATCCCTCCCATCCTTTACCTCAAGGTATGCAGCGTCGCCCGCGAAGGTGACCCTGGCGTAGTTCTGCGGGGTGTCGATCTCCACTCGGTCGATGATGGATCGGAGAGCGGCCGAGATTCGCTGCCACGCATCCTTCCGCACCGTGGGGTCCGCCGAGGCGTGTGCGGCCTTCAACTCACGAACGACCGCCGCCCCCTTTGGGATCGGTTGCCGGCCGCGTAGCGGCACCAGTTCCCGCTTCAGCACCGCGATCTGCTTCTGCGCTTCGTCGATCCTCCGCCGATTGGCCTTGATCGACAGTTCGGTCTCGGGATCATCGTCGCCCAACAGGGAGGTGAGCCGTGAAATGCCCTTCCGCTCGCGGTCGATGACAACGCGCAGTCTGGCAATCTCCTCCTCCAGTGCGGCGATCTCAGGGTTCCGGTCCTGAGTTTTGGTGACCGGGAGAGTATCGCCGATGACCCGCAGCACCTCGGCCTCGACAGGCTCATAGCGCATCATAGTCTGGTTGTTGCAAAGACGTTCCTGGGTGTCCGGATCGCGGATGCAACGCTTGGCATTTTCGCAGATGAAATAGTCGGTGGTGAGCCGAGGCTCACCTTCCACCCGCTTCGATTTGCGTCGCCTGTCACCCTTGGCGCTCACGCTGCCTTTGCCACCACACAGCGCGCAGAAGACGTAGCCTGAGAACAGATTGGCGATCCGGGTGCCTTTGGGTCCGCCCGTCCCCTTGCGGGACTCCCGCATCGCCTGTGTCCGGTTCCAGACCTCCATCTCGATGGCCGCCGGATAGTAGTCCGGCTCGGGATCGCCGATAGGCCTCGACTTCCCCCCGGTCGCGGCGTTGCGGTGGTTGGGCTGGAACTCACCGATCACGGCACGATTAGTAATGATCGACCAGACATAGTGGCGATGCCATCCGGCAGCGCGGGCACGCTTCCCGCCATAATCAAATGTCGGGATGCCATTCTCGTTCAACACGGCTGCGATGTAATCGCAGCCCATGTCGTGTTCGACATAGAGTTCATGGATCATGCGGATGACGCCGACCCGCTCCAGATCATAGAACTCGAATCCGCGGCCATTCGGCTTTGGCTTGAGCCAGCCAGGGCAGGACTTCGTGTAGTTCTTCTCTCGCAGCAGTCTACGTTTCTCGTCGGTCGCTTCCAGCATGCGGCCGGACAGCCGGGCGCTGAAGTTATGCGCCGCGTGCATCATCATGATCGGATAGATCAGATTGACGAGGTTGTTTCGGGTATTGGCGTAAGTGTAGGTCCGGCCATCTTCCAGGGTGTGGATGATGATCCCACGCTTCAGCAGCGCCTTGAACAAGTCCTGGGCGTCATCGACCTCCTGTCGAGACATCCGATCGAATGCCTCGAACACGAGATGGGAGCCTGACGCGATCTCCCCGTTAGCCACCGCCTCGACGAAGCGACCGAGCGCTCCATGGCTGATGTGCTTCCCTGTGAAGCCGGATAGGCCCAGGTCGGCGTAGTCGCTATTGAGCGGCAGGTTCACTGAGGCGGCATAAGCCTCCAGCTTGGTGCGTTGCCGGCGCTCGCTGTCGCCCTCTCGCTGATCTGGCGAGGAAAACCGCACATACCCATAGACCTGAGGCTCCAGCGCTTCGGGCAGGTGATTGTGCAGGCGGCCGGGCCGGCTTATTTCATCTGGCATCGGGTGGCTCTCTCCGGTATACGAGTCTATCCGCCCCCGACACCTTTCGCAATGGTCGTCGCCAGCGTGCCGCGCGGGAAGCCGGGGCGGCGAAGCCAGCCTTGCTGCGGCGCCGCCAGCGTCTCCGGCAGGCGGGCGACGAGGGCCAGCAAGGCGAGGCAGATGACGAGGTGCAGGGCGAAGGTCGGCGGCGGCCGCAGCGCCGGCCAGGCGAGAATGGCGGCCAGCGTCAGGATGCCGCCGGCGCCGAAGCTGCCGATGGTCGCCAGCGCGATCACCGCGGCGGCGCGGCGCCCGCCCTCCGACCCGCCGCCGCCCAGCTCGGCACCCCAGGCGGCGGCGGCTCCGGCGACGCAGCCCATGCCGAGGCCCTGAGCGATCCGCGCCAGGGCCAGGGCGGGGATGCTCGGCCAGAGGCTCAGCGCCAGGCTGGACAGCGCCGCCAGCGCCACGCCAAGCAGGACGCAGGGCTTCCGCCCGATCCGGTCGGGCAGCGGGCCGAGCAGCGGCGCGGTCACGATCACCGTCGCCGCATAGCAGGCGAAGGCCAGGGCGAGCGCGCCGGCGCCGTAGCCGCCGCGGGCGGCCATCTCGCCATAGAGCGGCAGGGGGATGGTCGTCGCCAGCCCGACGGCGCCGACGGCGAGGCCGACCAGGAGGGCGGCATGGGCGGGGTAAGGCAAGCGGCGACTCCGGCGGCGGCCGGGCAGAGTGCGGCAGCGGGCGGGGTGGGTGAAGGGCTTGCCCGGTAGACAGGGCGGCATCCAGGCGGCAGATTCGTTGCCATGACCGAGCTTTCACTCCGCGACAGCACCGAAGCCGATATCCCGGCGATCACCCGCATCTATGGCCATTGGGTCCGCCATGGCTCGGGGAGTTTCGAGACCGAGCCGCCGGAGGAGGCGGAGATGGCGCGGCGGCGGGAGGCGATCCTGGCCGGGGGCTATCCTTATCTGGTCGCGGTGGACCGGACCGGAGCGGTGGTCGGCTACGCCTATGCCAGCGCCTACCGGACGCGGCCGGCCTATCGGTTCACGGTGGAGAACTCGATCTATGTGGCGCCGGATGCCGGGCGGCGCGGCATCGGCCGATTTCTGCTGGCGGCGCTGATGGCGCGCTGCGAGGCACTCGGCTTCCGGCTGATGGTGGCGGTGATCGGCGATTCCGGGAATGCCGGCTCGATCGGGGTGCACAAGGCCTGCGGCTTCAGCCATGCCGGCCTGCTGCCCGCCGTCGGCTGGAAGCATGGCCGCTGGCTGGATTGCGTGCTGATGACGCTGCCGCTCGGCGCCGGCGCCTCGGCCCCGCCGGAGTAGCGACGGGACCGAGGCGGGGGAGGCTACGCCCCGAAGCCGCCGTCGATGGTGTGCATCGCGCCGGTGACGAAGCCGGCTTCCGGCCCCGCCAGCCAGGCCACCATCCCGGCCACATCCTCCGGCCGCCCGTGCCGCTTGAAAGCCATGGCGGGGTAGACGAGGTCCTTGAACGGTCCATCGGCCGGGTTCATGTCGGTGTCGATCGGCCCGGGCTGGACGACGTTCACCGTGATGCCGCGCGGGCCGAAGTCCCGCGCCAGGCCGCGCGCCATGCTCTGCATCGCCGATTTGCTCATCGCATAGGCCGCGATGCCGGGGAAGGAAACCCGGTCGCCGTTGACCGAGCCGATGACGATGATCCGCCCGCCTTCCGGCATGCGCCGCGCCGCCTCAACCGAGGCGTGGTAGGGCGCGGCCACGTTGATGCGGATCAGCCGGTCCACCGCATCCGGGTCCATCTCCAGCGGGTCGCCGTAGACGACGACCCCGGCATTCACCACCAGCACGTCGAGCGGCCCGCTGTCGCGCACGCGTGCGATGACCGCGTCGCGGTCGGCGCTGTCGGTCATCACGGCCGTGGTGCCAGTCTCCGCCGCCAGCCGCTCGGCCGCCTCTTTCGAGCCGGCATAGGTGAAGGTCACTGTGGCGCCATCGGCCGCGAGGCGCCGCACGATCGCCGCCCCGATGCCGCGGCTGCCGCCGAGGACGAGAACGGATTTTCCTTGAAACACGGCCATCAAGGCCTCCTTGAGGATTAATGTATGAGAGGCTACATAATCCAGGGAGAGGTCGCGTCAAGGCATTTTGTAAGAATGACTACAGATATCCCACGTCCCCGTGGCCGTCCTCGTCGCTTCGATCCTGATCAGGCTGTCGCCACGGCGCAACGCTTGTTCCAGGCCCGGGGCTATGACGCCGTGAGCGTCGCTGATCTTACGGAGGCGCTCGGCATCAACCCACCGAGCTTCTATGCCGCCTTCGGCAGCAAGGCCGGCCTCTATGCCCGGATTCTCAGCCGCTATGCGGGCGTGGATGCCCTGCCGCTCGAGAGCCTGCTGCGGCCCGACCGCCCGGTGGCGGCATCCCTGGCGGCCCTGCTGGAGGAGGCGGCGCGCCGCTATGCCGCTAATCCGGCTGCTGCCGGCTGCCTAGTGGTGGAAGGTGCCCGCTGTGATGACCGGGAGGCGCGCGAGGCCGCCCACGCCTACCAGTCCGCTGGGGAGGATGCGATCCGGCGCTACATCGCCGCCCGTCACCCAGACGAGGCCGAGCGGCTGACGGACTTCGTCAGCACCACCCTGAACGGGCTTTCGGCCAAGGCCCGCAGCGGCCATGGCGTGGAACGCCTGATGGCGACGGCTCGCCTTGCGGGGCTTGCGCTCGCACAGGCTCTTCCCGACTGAACGAAAAACGGCGGAAGCGTGTCCCGCTTCCGCCGCTCTGGTCGTCACACCAAGGGGGCCAGGCGGCCCCCCTGTTTTCAGGCGTAGCGCCGCGCCGCCATGTTGGCGTTCCGCGTCCCCATCCGCGCGCCCAGCACCGCGGCCACGGCGCCGAGCAGCATCGCCGCGAAGGCCCAGAAGGCCGCAACCGCGCCGGCCGTCGCCGCCGCGTCGGCCGCTTCGCGGGCCCGGCGCTCGGCAGTCTGCGCCGTCTCGGTCGCCTGCTGCTCGACCTGCTGGATGCGGCGGTTCGCCTCATCGGCCGGGATGTTGTACTCGGCCGCCACCAGCCGGCTCAGCCGGTCGCGGTCGCCCTGCGGCAGGTTGCCGTCGGTGACGCGGCGGGTGAGGAGCTGGCCGATCTCCGCCTTGCGCTGGTCGCTGTTCATCGCCGCCGGATCGCCGCCGCCGGTGCCGCTCAGCGCATTCTGCGCGCGGTCGATAATCTGCTGCGGGTCGATCTGGCTGGCGAGGCGGCTGGCTGGGCCGGAGGCGGCGGAGGCTGCCTGACCGGCCGCCTGGGAGACGCCGCCGACGATGGAGGAGAGGCCCTGGGTCGCGGTCGAAGCGGTGCCGGCGATGATGTTGCCCAGCAGCACCGCAGAGAGCAGGTAGCCGATGGCCCAGACAGAGAGGCCATGCAGCGTGCTGTCCGTGCCGTCCGCGCTGCCCGAGAGCCGCGCCGCGACATAGCCGCCGACCGCGAGGCCGATCAGGTTCGAGATCAGCAACCAGGCGCCGGCGGCGATGCCGACGGTGGAGCCGCTCGGCGACTGGGCGTTGGTGGCGTCGACCGAGCTTGCGCCGACGGCGACGCCGAGGATGGAAAGCATGGCGCCCACCGCGACGGCGACGATGCCGCCGGCGAGGATGGCGCCCCAGGAGACGCGGCGCGGCAGAGGCGCGGTGGCCTCCAGCGAGCCGGTCATGGTGCCGGGTGTGGTGGTCGCGCCTATGGTTTGCGTGGCCATTTGATGTATCCGTGACTGGTTGTGGCGGCTGAACGCCTGCCCCGCGCCGGGGTTCACGGCTTCTAGTTGCAGTTTCTGCCTTGCTCCCGCCACAGGCCCGGTTCAAACCCCCGGCCATTGCTTCTCTGGTCCGGAATTGCCGATGCAGGTCTACCTGCCGATCGCCGAGATGTCGGTGGACGCCTTCCTGCTGGTCGGCATCGGCTTCGGCGTGGGCTGGCTCTCTGGCCTGTTCGGCGTGGGCGGCGGCTTCCTCTTGACGCCGCTGCTGATCCTGATCGGCATCCCCTCCCCTGTCGCCGTCGCCTCGGGCGCCAACCAGACGCTCGGCGCCTCGGTCTCGGGCCTCATCGCGCAATGGCGGCGGGGCAATGTGGACGCCAAGATGGGCGGCGTGCTGCTCGTCGGCGGCGTGCTCGGCTCGCTGGCGGGGGTGCAGCTCTTCGCACTGCTGCGGCGGGTGGGGCAGGTCGATCTCGCCGTCTCGGTCTTCTACGTCGTCGTGCTGGGGACAGTCGGCGGGCTGATGGTGATGGAGAGCGTGCGCGCCATCCTGCGCCGCCGCACCACCATCAAGCGCAAGCTGCACGAGCATTTCTGGATGCACGGCCTGCCGCTGAAGATGCGGTTCCGCCGCTCGCGGCTCTACATCTCGATCATCCCGCCCTTCGCGGTGGGCTTCGGCATCGGCATGCTCTCGGCGGTGATGGGGGTGGGCGGCGGCTTCATGCTGGTGCCGGCGATGATCTACTTCCTCGGCATGCCGACCTCGGTGGTGATCGGCACCTCGCTCTTCCAGGTCGTCTTCGTTGCGGCCAATGTGACGATGCTGCAGGCGGTGCAGCTCGGCACGGTTGACATCCTGCTGACCATGCTGCTGCTGCTCGGCGGCGTCGCGGGGGCGCAATTCGGCGCCTCGATGGGGACGCGGCTGCGCGGCGAGGAGACGCGGGCGCTGCTCGGCCTGCTGGTGCTCTCGGTGGCGATGAGCCTGCTTTGGGGGCTGCTGCGGCGGCCGCCGAACCTGTTCAGCAGCGGCCCGGCGCTGTGATCCGCCTCGCCCTGCTGCTGCTGCTCGCCTGGGCGGGTCCCGGCCGGGCGCAGGAGCTGCCGCTGGTCGCCGCCCTTTCGCAGGATGCCGTGGAGGTGACGACGGGCTTCACCGGTACCTCGCTGATGGTCTTCGGCAGCACCGAGGGGCCGATCGGGCCGGGCGGGGACGAGGTACTGGTCCTGGCGCGTGGCCCGACCCGGCCGGTGGTGGTGCGCCGGAAGGTCCCGGTTCTCGGGTTGATCTGGGTGAACGGCCCCTCGGCGCGCTTCGCCGGGGTGCCGGGCTTCTACTTCATCGCCGGCACGCGGCCGGCCTGGCAGCTGCTGCCGGAGGAGGAGCGGCAGCGGAACGGCCTCGGCCTCGACAGCCTGCCGCTGACCAGCACTGGCGCGCGTTCGCCCGCCTTCCGCGCCGCACTGCTGGAGCTCGAGAGCCATAGCGGCCTCTGGGTCGAGAACACGTCGCCGGTCGAGATCGCCGGCAGCCGGCTCTTCCATGCCCGGCTGCCGCTGCCCGCCGCGGTGCCGACCGGCGACTACCAGGTGGAGGTGCTGCTGGTGCGTTCCCGCCGGATCGTGGCGCGGCAGGAGCTCGCCTTCCGGGTCGACCGGGTCGGCGCGGCGGACCGCATCGCCACCGTCGCGGCGGACCAGCCTTTCCTCTACGGTCTCGCCTGCATCATGTTCGCGGCGCTGGCCGGCTGGCTCGGCAGCGTCCTGTTCCGGAGGGGTTGATGGGCGAGACGCGGGAGCAGCAGGAGGCCGCGAGCAAGCGCGACCGGGTGTTCCTCGTGGTGGTGGACGACAGCCCGGAGCGGGCCGTCGCCCTTCGCTATGCCTGCCTGCGCGCCAGGAATGGCGGCGGGCGGGTGGCGCTGCTGCGGGTGATCGAGCCCGAGGGCATCACCGAATGGGCCGGCGTCGGCGCCATGATGGCCGAGGAGCGGCGGGAGGAGGCGGAGCGCGTGCTCAGCGGCCTCGCCGCGCAGGTGAACGAGATCACCGGCGGGCTGCCGATCCTCCTGATCCGCGAGGGCAACCCGCGGGACGAGTTGCTGGCGCTGCTGAAGGAGGATCCTCGCTTGTCGATCCTGGTGCTGGCTTCCTCAGGCGACGGCAGCGGGCCGGGGCCGCTGATCAATGCGCTGACCGGGCGCTATGCGACGCATGTGCGGGTGCCGATGACGATCGTCCCCGGCAATCTCGACGATGCGGAGATGGAGCGGGTGACCTAGAACCAGGGAGCCGGGATCAAGCTCGCGGCACCGGGGCATCCCGGGTTCATGTCGGCCGTTTCGCAAGCATGGCATATGGTCAGCGACCCTGGTGCACCTCTGAGAGCGAAGTTCCTCCGCCGGGACGCTGGCGCCGGGCTGCGTTGCTCGCCGCCCTGGTCCTGCTGTCGGGCTGCCAGACCCTGAATCGCATGGACTACCTGGATCAGTTCTTTGATCCAAAGGGCTATGAGGCACGGCACCAGCCGCGCCTGCCCGCCGTCGCCAGGCCGAGGCAGCCGGTGGCTTCGCCTCGTGAGGAACAGCCTGCCACCATCCCGGACCAGAGGCGCCCCGCGCCGGCGGCACCCGAGCCCACGGTCGAGGCGGCCAGCCAAGCCTCCACCGCGCCGGATAGGGACCAATGGGTTCGCAACACCGTGCGGATGCACCCCTGGCTCGCGCTGAACTGGGGCCAGCTGACGGTGGCGCAGCAGCAGCGGATCGAGGGCCGGCTTGCCGATGCCGGCACCGGCAGGCTCGTGGCGAGCGGTGAGCCGGCATCAACCTGGGATACGATGGGCCTCGACGACCGCGCCGACCTGGCCTTCGGCACCGCCATCAACCGGGAGGGCGACTACGCCACGCGACGCCGCTGAAGGGGCCTCGCCTCCCGGCTGATCGGCTGGCCTCAGTACCGCCGCGGTGCCGTCAGCGCGCCGCCTGCCGCACCGATGCCGCCGCCGACCAGGGCGCCAGTGCCGACGCTGCCACCGGTCAGCGCACCGACGCCGGCACCGGCACCGGCACCGAGCAAGCCACCCGACACGGCGCGCCCGCCTGCGCTCTGGCCGCAGGCCGCAAGGCTGAAGGACACGGTCGCTGCCAGCAGCACTGCCTTGATCGTCGCTTTCATGGAAGCCTCCTTCTCAGGAAACGGAAAACGTATCAGGCGGCAGAAAGGCGAATTCCGGTCTGTTCACGTCTCCGCTTCCCGGAATGGCCAAGCGGGTCGGGCAGTATGGTGGCGGCGTCGCATCGCCATCCCGCGTGTCAGGCCAGGAAGGAGTTCAGCGCGCCTCGCCGGTGAGGCCGGCGCGCTGCACCGCGCTGCCGAGGGCCTCCAGCGCCGCGCGGCTGCGGCGGGCGACGACCAGCAAGGCCGGCAATTCCCGCGGCTGGCGCAGCAGGGCGAGCGCCACCCGCCCGGCTGCCGGCCTGCCATCCGCCGTCAACCCGACCGCGGCGGCGCGGGGCAGCACTTCCTCGGCCGTATCGGCCACGGCCCGCAGCGCGGCAAAGGGCAGGCGGCGGGCGGTGGCGAAGGCGGCCGCCGCCTCGGTTTCCAGGTCGACGACGAGGGCCCCAGTCGCCGCCCGCAGCATCCGCTTGCCGGCCGGCTCGCCGACCACCCCGGCCGCGCCCGCCACCATGCCGAGCCGCGCGCCGCAGCGCCGTGCCAGCCGTGCCGACCAGACCGGATCGGCCGCATAGGCGCCGCCCGGACCGCGCACCCGGGTGGCGACTACCAGGTCCCCGGTGATGAGAGAGGGGTCGAGCCCGCCGGCGATGCCGAAGCTCAGCACGCCGGTGATGTCCTCCGGCTGGTTCTGCAACAGGGCGCGCAGCCGGGCCGGGTCGCCGCCGCTGACGACGACGCGCAGCCCCTTCGGCAGCAGAGCTGCCTCCGACTGCATGCCGACGACGGCGAGGATGGATAGGGCGCTCATGCTGCGGTGCAGTATAGACAGGGCAAGCCGGTGCTGCCCACCCCACGCCGATGGGGATTACCGCGGCTGCTCGACCTCCACGCCGCCCGGCAGGGCGAGGCCGCGAGTGCGCAGGCAGTCGCGGAAGGCGCGGGCCAAGAGGACCCGCTCCTCGCGGTTCAGCCGGTCGTCATTCACCGAATTGCCTGGCAGACGCTGGCGGTTGAGCGCGGTCACGCTGGGGGAGCGCCTGGCCTCCTCGTGGCATTCCCGCTCCTCCGGCGTCTCGGGCAGCCGTTGCGGGACGGTGCCGAAGAGGTTGCCATAGAGGCCGCAGCCGCCGAGCGGCAGCAGAAGGGCGAGCGCCACAGCGGTGCGCCTCACCGCCCGGCCTCGGCCAGCCAGTCCTCGATCAGCCGGCGGGCGATGCTGTCGCCGCGCGGCAGGGCGAAGCCGTGCGCCTCCGGGTTGCGCATCTCCTCGACTGTGAACCAGCGGGCGTCGCGCAGCTCCTCAGGGTCGATGGTGATCTTGTCGGAAAGGCCTTCGGCATGGAAGCCGAGCATGATGGAGGCGGGGAAGGGCCAGGGCTGCGAGGAATGGTAGTGGACGGCGCCGACCTCGACGCCCGTCTCCTCCTGCACCTCGCGGCGGACGGCCTCCTCCAGCGTCTCGCCCGGCTCCACGAAGCCGGCGAGGGTCGAGTACATCACGCTGTTGGGGAAGCGGGTGGAATGGCCGAGCAGGCACCGCCCCTCGCGCACCACAAGCATGATGACGGCGGGGTCGGTGCGGGGGAAATGCTGGGCGCCGCAATTGGTGCAGGCCATGGCATTGCCGGCCGAGCGCGGCTCGCAGCCGCCGCCGCAGACGCCGCAGAAGCGATGGCGGGTTCGCCAGTGCATCAGCCCGCGGGCATGGGCGAGGATGCTGGCCTCGCCAGGCGGCAGCAGGCCGGCGACGGCGCGGAGATCGGTGAAGGCGCCCATCCCCTCCGGCAGCAGCGGGAGCGGATCCTCGGCCTCCGAGCAGTCGACGGCGAAGACAGTGCGGCCTTCCCAGAAGCCGAGGAAGGCCCAGGGGCCGCCGGCCATCCGCACCGCACCGGCGGCGGCGCCGGTGAGCAGCACCGCCTCCGGCGTGCCCTCGGGGACGCCCTTCATCAGGCTGCGGCTGCGCCAGACCGGGACGAAGAGCGCCTCCGTATCGGTCAGGGCGGCTTCGATGAAGGCGGCATCCTCGCGGCGGTTGGACGCGCGGTCGAGGGGGCTGCCGGAATAGGCGTTGGGGCGGCTGGCGGGAATGGAGAGCATGCGGGGGGACGGTGCCATGCGGGGGGCGCGGGGGCAACGGGCCGTCGGATGGCGGCCTCGGCTATTCGAGCCGTGCGCCGGAGGCCTTCACCACCGCCGCCCAGCGCGGCAGGTCGCGCGCGATGGCCGCCCGCATGGCCTCGGCCCCGCCCGGCATCAGGGTGAAGCCCATCCCGAGGACGCGCTCCTGGATTTCGGGCGTCGCGGTCGCCTCGCCGATCGCCGTGCGCAGCCGGGCGATGACCGGCTCCGGCGTCCGCGCGGGGAGGGCGATGCCCCACCAGACGCTGCTCCGGAAGCCGGGCAGGCCGCAGGCCTCGGCGATGGTCGGCAGCTCCGGCAGGGCCGGCACCCGGTTGGCCGCGGTAATGCCGAGCAGCCGCACCCGCCCGGCGCGCCAGTCCTCCAGCACCGGCCCGGTCTGGTAGAAGAAGAACTCCGCATCGCCCTGGTAGAGGCCGATCATCGCCGCCGGCCCGCCGCGATAGGGGACGTGGAGGATGTCGAGGCCCGTCGCCGCCACGAACTGCGCCGCCGCCAGATGGGTCGAGGCGCCGCTGCCGCTGCTGGCATAGTTGAGCTGGCCCGGCCGCGCCCGGATCGCCGCCATCATCGCCCGGCAATCGGTGTAGCCCGGCCGCTGCGCCGTGCTGACGGCAAGCACGTTCGGCGCGTCGAACAGCGTCATCACCGGCGCCAGGTCCTGGACGGTATCGACCGGCATGCGGGGGAAGATCGCCGGGTTGATGGTGAGCTGCCCGGAGGTGACCAGCCCGACCATGTGCCCGTCGGGTGCCGCCCGCGCCAGCGCCTCCATCGCCAGGTTGCCGGTGGCGCCGACGCGGGCCTCCACCACCACCGGCACGCCGAGGGACTGGCTGAGGATGGGCGCGATCAGGCGGAGATAAACATCCCCTGGCGTGCCGGCAGCGAAGCCGCCCATCAGCGTGATGGGCCTGCCGGGGATGGGAAATTCCTGTGCCAAGGCAGGCCCGGTGAGCATCAGCAGCAGGGCGAGGGCAAGGCGGCGCATGGCCGGGAGCGTAACACGGCAGCCGGGTTGTACGAGACCCCCTGGACCATGATATGGTGCCCTCGGAAGGTCGGCGGCGGACGGGCTCCCCGCCAACCCGGTCAGGTCCGGAAGGAAGCAGCCGTAACGGGTTCTCGCCCGGGTCGCTTGCCGGCCTTCCACCCTCTCCCCCGGCCCGGCGGGCCAGATGCACGGGATGCCGCCGCGCCGATGTCCTCATCCCTGTTCGGCACCGAAGACCCGCCGCCCGCAGATTCCCTGCCCGAGCCACCGGCCGAGGGCCCCGGCCTGTTCGGCGAGGCGCCGCCCCTCCCGCCGCCGCCTGCCCCGACGCCGCCCGCTGCCCAGGCCGATGCGCCCTACCGGGTACTCGCCCGCAAGTACCGCCCGAGCACCTTCGAGCAGCTGATCGGCCAGGACGCGCTGGTGCGCACGCTGCGCAACGCCTTCGCCCAGGACCGCGTGGCGCATGCCTATCTGCTGACCGGCGTGCGCGGCGTCGGCAAAACGACAACGGCGCGGATCATCGCCCGTGCGCTGAACTGCATCGGCCCGGACGGCAAGGGCGGCCCGACGCCCGAACCCTGCGGCGTCTGCCCGGAATGCAAGGCGATCCTCGCCGACCGCCACCCAGATGTGCAGGAGCTGGACGCCGCCTCCAACAACGGCATCGATGACGTGCGGGAGTTGCGCGAGCGGCTGCGCTACCGGCCAGCGCAGGGGCGGTTCAAGGTCATCATCCTGGACGAGGTCCACATGCTGTCGACGGCGGCGTTCAACGCGCTGCTGAAGACGCTGGAGGAGCCGCCGGCCCAAGTGAAATTCATGCTGGCGACGACCGAGCTGCGGAAGGTCCCGGCGACCATCCTCTCGCGTTGCCAGACCTTCCACCTGAAGCGCGTGCCCCAGGCGGAGCTGCGGGCGCATTTCGAGCGCATCGCCGGGCTCGAGCAGGTGACCGTCGAGCCGGAGGCGCTGGCGATGCTGGCCCGCGCGGCGGATGGCTCGGTGCGGGACGGGCTCTCGCTGCTCGACCAGGCCATCGCCCTCGGCGGGCCGGAGGGGCAGGTCACCACCGAGGCGGTGCGGGACATGCTCGGCCTCGCCGACCGCGCCATGGTGCTGGAGCTGATGGAGGCGCTGATGGCCGGCCGCACGGCGGAGGCCCTCACCCTGCTCGACCGCGCGCATGAGCGCGGCGCCGACCCGGCCGTGGTGCTGCAGGACCTGCTGGAGCTGACCCATACGCTGACCCGCCTGCGCAGTGTTCCCGGCCTCAAGGAGGATCCCTCATTGACCGAGGGCGAGCGCACCCGTGGCGCGGCGCTGGCGGAGCGGCTTTCCGTCCCCGTGCTCGGCCGTGCCTGGCAGATGCTGCTGAAGGGGCTCGGCGAGGTGAACGAGGCGCCGGACCGCCGCGCCGCGACGGAGATGGTGCTGATCCGCCTCGCCCATGTCGCGGAGATGCCGACGCCGGGCGACCTGGTGCGGCGGCTGACCGAGGGCGGCACGGTGCCGGCCAATGCGCCCCGCCCTGCCCCGCCCGGCAATGGCGGCGGGATGCGAGCCGCCGCCAATGGCGCGCCGGTGCTGGCCGATGCCGTCGCCACGCCCGACCTTGCCCAGCCACGGAGCTGGCGCGAGGTGGTGGCGCTGGCCTCCGGCCGCAAGCCGATGGTGCATGCCCATCTCCTTCACAGCGTCCATCCCGTGCGGGTGCAGCCGGGGCGGATCGAGATGCGGGTGCAGCCGGACGCGCCGCGCGACCTCGCCATGGAACTCGGCGCGCTGCTGCTGGAACGCACCGGCCAGCGCTGGACCATCGCCCTCTCCAATGCCGAGGGCGAGCCGACCCTCGCCCAGCAAGGCCGCACCGCCGATGCGGAGCGGCGCAGCCTGGCGCAGAGCCACCCGCTGGTGCAGGCGGTGCTCGCCACCTTCCCCGGCACGGTGATCGAGGCGGTGCGGGACGCCGGGGCCGATGCCTACGGCCTTACCGCCATCGCCACGGAGGCGGATGGCGACAGCGAACCGCCGGATTTCGACGATGTTCCACCCCCCGATGACGATGACAGGGAATAGGGCAGCCCCATGAAGAATCTCGGCAACATGCTGAAGCAGGCCCAGCAGATGCAGTCCCGCATGGCGGAGATGCAGGCCAAGCTGGACGCCACCACCGTCGACGGCGTCGCCGGCGCCGGCATGGTGCAGGTGACGCTGACCGGCAAGGGCGACCTCAAGCGCGTCTCCATTGACCCGAGCCTGATGGCGGCTGACGAGCGCGAGGTGCTGGAGGATCTGCTGGTCGCCGCCCATGCCGATGCCAAGCAGAAGGTCGAGGCCATGATGGCCGAGGAGATGCAGAAGGCGACGGCCGGGCTGAACCTGCCGGGCGGCGGCCTACCGGGCGGCTTCAAGCTGCCCTTCTGACGTGTCCGGGCAGGCGCCTGCAGACCCCATCGAGCAGCTTGTCGGGCTGCTCGCGCGCCTCCCCGGCCTCGGCCGGCGGAGCGCCCGGCGCGCGGCGCTGAAGATGCTGATGCAGCCGGACCGGGTGATGCTGCCGCTGGCAGCCGCGCTCCAGGCCGCAGCGGCGGCGGTGCAACCCTGCGGTGTTTGCGGCAACCTCGACGCCCGCAATCCCTGCCGCATCTGCCGGGACCCGCAGCGGGACCGCGGGCTGATCTGCGTGGTAGAGGGCGTCGCGGAACTCTGGGCGCTGGAGCGGGCGCATGCGCATCGTGGCCTCTACCACGTGCTGGGCGGCACGCTTTCGGCGCTGGGCGGCGTCGGGCCGGAGGATCTCGCTGTGCAGCCGCTGCTGGCCCGCATCGACGAGGCTGAGCCGAAGGTCGAGGAGGTGATCCTCGCCTTGCCCGCGACGGTCGATGGGGCGACGACGGCGCATTACCTCTCCGACCGGCTCGCCGGCACCGGCGCGCGCGTCACCCGCCTAGCACAGGGCGTGCCGATGGGCGGGGCGCTCGACGTGCTCGACGAGGGAACGCTGGCGGCTGCATTGAAGGCGCGACGTAGTTTCTGACTTCTTATCTTGCCGATACCCGAATCGTTTTGAATTCCGCATTATCTGTTCTGCCAAAGTTATGTTGACAAGAATGTGAGGCTGGCGTTCAAGGACAAGATGCGCGTACTTCCCAGCGATCCCTTGCCTTACGCTGATTTCATCGTCCGCAAGCTGATGCAGCCGGTCGCGCCGGACGGCAGCGCAGGGCTCGCCGTCTCCGAGACGGAGTTTCCGATCCTCGGCGATCGCTGGTTCTGGGCCGACGACAACGCGAAGATCCTCGAATTCCTCAGCCTGCCCGCCGTCTGGCGCGAACATCCCGAGGCGGTGACCCACGCCTTCCGCTTTCTCACCTCGCTCTGCGAAGGGCCCTTCATCTTCCGCCGCACCGGCCATGCGCGGCTGGAACAGGCGCAACGCGACGGCGGCCGTGCCAGGTTCATCCACACCTTCCTCCATGTGGAATGCGACCTGCCCGCCGGCAGCGTCACCATCGGCACGCGCTTCCATGACGGGCGGGATGCGCGGAACGTCATCCTCACCGGCAACTACGTGCATTTCGTGCATGACGGCGTCTTCTTCAGCCTCGATGTCGAGGACGCCATCTCCGGTTGGGACATCGAGCAGGATGCCGGGCGGCTTCGACTCTCCCATCGCAGCGAGCTGACCTTCCTGCATGGAGGCCGCCGCCTGCGCTTGGGCCAGCTCACCTACAGCTATGTCGTCCAGGCCTCCTCCATGTTCGTCGATGCTGAGGCGGTGCTGGAGCTGGACCCTGCCATCAGCGTCTCCGACGTCGTGCTCACCATCGGGCAGGACGGGCTGAGCCACGGCGAGAACGGCGTGCAATACGGCACGATCTTCATTGATCGGCCGGGCAGCACGCCTCATCGCCACGACGCCGCCACGCCAGGCCATAACAAGCTCGCCGCCGAGGGCACGCCCTACTGGTCGATCGTGCAGAGCGGCGAGATGCGCGGCTTCGCGCTGGCCGTCCACACCATGCCGCGGGACCCGGGCCGCATCGCGCGGATCGAGGCCGTATCGGAACATCCGCATCGCCTGCACTGGGTTGTCGCCCAGTATCGCTTTCCCGGCACTTGGCGCGGCGAGCGGCTCGTGGCGGCGGAGCGGAAGACCATCACCGGCGGCGGCTTCTACGACCGCGTGGCGGACTGCAGCGCAATGTTCCGCGCCCACGGTTTCTCCGCGCGGGAGGCCGCGCATCCGCTCGACCTCTCCATCTCCTACGACTACGGGGCGGAGATGGCCGCCTTCGCCCGTTGCTACCGCGGCGCCGGCCAGCCCGACATGCCACGCGCCGCGTTGCTGCTACGCGACCAATCACGGGCGATGTTCGACCACTTCTACGAGGTCTATGCCGAAAATCTGCTGACCGCGCAGCGCAGCGACGTCTCGGCCATCTTCTCTCGCCCGCTCGCCTTCGTCGCCTATGGCTTGGTTGACATGTGGAAGGCGACCGGGGAGGAGCATTACCGTCGCCGCCTGCGCCAAGTGGTCGATACGCTCTTGGAATTCGAGCGACCGTTCCGGGGCATCACCGGGGAGACGGAATCCGGCTTCCTCATGGGCATGTCGTCCAGCGCCTTGCCCTATGTCGATTGCCATGCGGCGGCGATCCTTGCACTGGTACGCGCCTTGCCGGTGCTTGACGACGCAGGCCTCGCCGCCAGCATCGACCGCGCGCTGCACGCCTTCCAGATCCAGACCATGGGACTGAAGGCAGCCCATCCGCGCAAATCGGACCTCTTGGTCGTCAACTATCTGCATTCGGAGGGTGGCGGCGCACGGGTCTATGAGCACGCCTTCTGGAATTTCTGCGCCGCGCTCAGCCTGCGTGCCTTCAAGGCTCTGAACGGCGCCGCGCATCCGGCGCTCCGCCAGGTCGCGGCGCAGCACGCGACGCGGCTGCAAAGCTTCGAATCGCTGATCCGCACCCAGTTCGTGCAATCCATCCGCGAGGAGGAAGGGTTGCTGGAGATCAGAACCTCCGCCTTCGCCGCCGAAAGCAATTCGGAGACCCAGCCCTGGGTCGCGCTCAGCCTCGCCACCGATTCCGGTGACGACTGACGCTCCTTCTGCAAGGACTGATACCAAGTCCCGGTGACCCCAACCTGTCAGCGGCGGAGGGGCGCGCCCTCGACACAACCCGCTCCGGCCTCGGAGGAGCCGCTTTACTGCATGGGTTCTCATCAGCGGGATTTGGTATGAGCGGGCCATGAAAGCCTTCTTCTCCGCCGAGGACATCGTCGAGGCCCTCTACCAGGGCCTGCTGCAGCGTGGCGCCGACCCGGAAGGTCTTGCCACCTATGCCGCGGAGTTGCGCCGTGACGGGCTGGGGCCGGTGATCGGCTCTTTGCTTGGCAGCGAGGAATTCCGCAATGCCAACGGCCTCGGCGGAAACCGGATGCTCACCATCGTCGGCAACTGCAATGCTCCGGTGCTCGCCAACTGCCTGCGCAGCGGCAGCAATGCCTGGGTGCGATGGGTGGCCGACGTGAATGACCGCGGCAGGCCGCATTTCGACGCGGCCATGGCGGCAATGAATGCGGGGATGGCGGGCGACATCATCTCCGTCCCTTTCGGCGAAGATTACCCGGACCTGTCCAGCAGCCGCATCAGGGCGCTCAATCCAGGGCGCTTCCACTTGATGACGAACATCCATTTCACCGGCCTGCATCCGGACATTACCTATTTCGGTCCCTTCGGCCGGCGCATCCACAGCGCGATCGGCGAGTACAACAGCCGCATCGTCCTGTTGTGCTTCCTCAGAAACATGAGCGAGCGGGACTGCCTCGCCCGATTCAATGCTAGGACTTATGAGGCGCTCGGCTATTTCCGCGCCTGGGACGAATCGGCCGACGAGCTCCGCCGACGCGACCGGCCGATGAACATCACCTTCGCCGATGCCTTCCTCGAAATCACGCGGCAGGAGCAGACGCTCTACTCGATGAACCACCCGACCAGCATCGCCATCGCCTCGCAGGCGGAGTGCATTGCGCGCGCGCTCGGTCTTGGCGGCCGCTTTCTGCCGGATGCCTTCCACAATCCGCTGGCGGACCAGGTGCACTGGCCAATCTATCCCGAGATCGGTGAGGCGAACCGGCTGCGCTACGAGACCGCGTTCCGCTTCGGTACGCCCTCCAGCAGTCTTGGCCTCGAGGAATTCGTCTACGCGTCCTACCGGCGCTACGCGACCTATGGCCTTGAGGCGATGCGGCAGGCCGCACGGCCGGACGACAGGCTCGACCGGGATATCTGAGCCCGGTCAGCCTTTCTGGAAAACGAAATTGTTGGAGAGGCAGTCAGCGCGCTGCGCAACCACCCAGGTATCCTCGCGCAGTTCGAGCAGCCGGCAGCCATGCGCATGCGCCAGGTCGAGCACCGCCCGCTGCGGCACCTGGTGCATCTCTACCGCCGGGCCCTGGGCATCCGCCGCATACTCGGCCAAGCTGAAGCGATAGCCTTCGTAATAGGTCGGCACCTGAAAGATGGCGAGGCCGCCCGGCGCCAGCGCGCGGAACATGCCATCGAGGATATGCATGATCACCGGCGGCGGGTTGTGCTGCAACACGATGCGCGAGAACCAGAGGTCGAAGCCCTGGACTGGATGCAGCTGTTGCGCCGTCACTTGCTGGAAACCGATATTGTCGAGCCCGAGGCGCTGCCGCCGCTGCTCTGCCAGGCGCAGATGCGCGGCGGAGATGTCGAGCCCGACGACTTTTCGGAACAAGGGCGCCAGTTGCATGGTGAGCCGCCCAACGCCGCAGCCATACTCGATAAGGGTCGCAACCTCCTCTGGCTTGCGCCCGACGCGGGCGAGGATGGCCAGCAGGATATGTCGGTCAATGGCCGCTGAAGCGTAGAACTCTTCCTCGCTTCCGCCGATGCGGTCGGGGAGGAAGGTTTCGTTGCTGATGACGGACCAATGCGGCGCGGCCTCGCCGATCGCCTCCCATCGCGCCGCCACTACATGCAGCAGACGGGTAAGGTCCTCGGGCGATGCCTCGGTGTCGACATGCAGCGGCGGCGCCTCCAGGGACAAGGTCGCGGCCAAAGGTGCTGCGGTCGTCGGCCCGAACTGGTCCAGGAATTCAGGCGAGCCGGTGAAATCACGCCGAAGGCTGTCGAGATCGTTGTAGTGGCGGCAGTGGCCGTCGACGACGGCCTCGTTCTCCGGCTCCCGTCCGAGGAGGAGGCGATAGGCCAGCACGACCTCGTCACGGGTGAGCGGCATGGCAGGACGACCCCCTGTAATCCAGGAGGCGCTATCCTCTATTTGCCTGCTGCAAGCAAGGCGGAAGGCCCCGCAAGGGGGGCCTTCCCGATGCGTCAGTCGTTGGTCGCGTCGCGGACCTTGTCCTTGGCGCCGCCAACGGCGTTCTGCACCTTGCCCTCGGCCTTGTCGGTCTTGCCTTCGGCCTGCAGGGCGGCATCACCGGTCACCTTGCCGGCGGCATCCTTCACGGCGCCCTTGACCTGCTTGCCGATGCCTTCGATGCGATCCTTGTCCATGGCTGGCACTCCCCTTGGCGCACCGCGACATGCGATGGCCTCAGGACCAGAACGCGATGGGGGAACGAAAGGTTCCGGGTTACGATCCGGTCACAGGCTCTCCAGCGCCGCCTCAATCGCATCGCCGAAACGCTCGACGATCGTATCCACCTGCTCGGCCGTGACGTTGTAGGGCGGCGCGAGGATGGCATGGTCGCCCTGCCGCCCGTCGATGGTGCCCCCCATCGGGTAGCAGGCGAGGCCGCGGGCATAGCCTTCCATCTTCACCCGCTCGTTCAGCTTGAGCGTCGGGTCGAACACCGCCTTGCTCGCCCGGTCGGCGACGAACTCCACCGCCCAGAACAGGCCGCGCCCGCGGATGTCGCCGATATGGCGGTGGTTGCCGAAGCGCTCCAGCAGCCGCTGCTCCAGCCGCGTGCCCATCGCCTGCACATTGTCCAGCAGGTGCTCCTCGACGATCACCTGCTGCACCGCCAGCGCCGCGGCACAGGCCACGGGATGCGCCTGGTAGGTGTGGCCGTGCATGAAGGCGCCGGAGCCTTGCAGGAAGGCCTGCATCACCCGCCCATGGACGAGGATGCCGCCAATCGGCTGGTAGCCGCCGCCGAGCCCCTTGGCGACGATCTGGATGTCGGGCACCACGCCCTCCTGCTCCCAGGTGTGCATGGCGCCGCAGCGGCCCATGCCGCTCATCACCTCGTCGAGGATGAGCAGCGCGCCGTGCCGGTCGCAGACCGCCTTCATCGCCGGGAAGTAGCCGGGCAGCGCCGTGGCGCAGCCGAGCGTCGCGCCCACCACCGTCTCCGCCATGAAGCCGATGACGGTATCGGGGCCGAGGCGCTGGAACTCCGCCTCCAGCTCGTCGGCCAGGCGGGCGACATACTGCTCGTCGCTCTCGCCCTCGCCCTGGCCGCGATAGGCGTAGCAGGGCGAGACATGGCTGAAGGCCGGCGAGAGCAGCGGCTGGTAGGGCGCGCGGCGCATGGCGTTGCCGCCGGCCGAGAGCGCGCCGAGGGTGTTGCCGTGGTAGCTCTGCCGCCGGGCGATGAAGCGCGTCCTCTGCGGCTGGTCGAGCTCAAGAAAATACTGCCGCGCCAGCTTGATCGCCGCCTCGTTCCCCTCGGAGCCGGAGGAGCAGAAATAGGCATGCGTCAGCCCGCCCGGTTCGTGGCCGACCAGCACATCGGCCAGCGCCTCGGCGCTCTCGCAGCTGAACAGCGCGGTATGAGCGTAGGAGAGCCTGTCGAGCTGCGCCTTGATCGCCTCGATCACCTTCGGATGCCCGTGGCCGAGGCAGGCGACGGCCGCGCCGCCCGAGGCATCGATGATCGCGCGGCCGTCCTGGTCGTAGAGATGGATGCCCTCGCCCCCCACGGCGAGCGGCGGGTCGGCATGCAGGCTGCGATGGATGAGGTGACTCACGGGTAGGACCTCCGGCGCGGCAAGGCGGCCAGGGTTCCATGATTCCGAAAGCCGCTCAACACGCGGCCAAGCAGCAACTTCAAGGCATGGTGCGCGGCGCGGTCGTCTGCGGCGTCGGCGCGATGCGGCCGTTCTGGTCGGGCGTCGCCACCCCGTCGGTCCGGCGCGGCGCTTCGGCGCAGGCGGCGAGCAGGGCGAGCAGCAGCAGCGGGGCGGCAAGGCGCATGATCCGTCTCCAAGGCGGTTGCAACAGAGGCAGAAACCCCGTCGCCCCCCGAAGTTGCTCAGGGTGCCGTCAGCACCCCGACCGTCGCGCCCGCCATGCAGCAGGCGATGCTCGCCGCCACCAGGGCCTTCAGGCCAAGCTGCAGGATATCGGCCCGGCGCTCCGGGCACATCGCGGCCATCCCCGTCACCATGATCCCGACCGAGGCGAAATTCGTGAAGCCGCAAAGCGCGTAGGTGAGGATGACGCGCGATCGCTCGGCAAGCCCCGCCCCGCCGCTGGCGGCGAGCTGGAGGTAGCTGACGAACTCGTTCACCACCACCTTCACGCCGAGGCTGGCGCCCACCGTCGCGCATTCGCCGGCCGGGATGCCCATGGCGAAGGCGAGCGGCCAGAAGGCGACGCCTGCGATGCCCTCCAGCGTCCAGCCTGTCAGCGGCTGGAGGATGCCGTTCGTCAGCGCCACCAGCGCGACGAAGACGATGAGCGAAGCCATGATGCCGAGCAGCAGCTGCAACCCATCCGCCGTGCCACGCACCAGCGCGTCCATGGTGCTGTCATGGAGGCGGGGCGCCTCCCTTTCCGGCGCGGATGCCGCCATCGCCTCGCGTTCCGGCAGCATCAGCAGCGCGGCAAGGATGGCGCCCGGCGCCGAGACCAGGCTCGCCGTCAGCAGCTGCCCGGCCGCATCCGGCACCACAGGGGCGATCATCGTCGCATAGACCACCAGCATGTTGCCGCTGATCGTGGCGAAGCCGGCGACCATGACGACGAAGAGTTCCGCCTGCGTCAGCCGCCCGAGCCAGGGGCGGATCAGCAGCGGCGCCTCCACCATGCCGACGAAGACATTCGCCGCGACCGAGAGGTTGCAGGCCCCGGAGAGGCCGAAGAGCCAGCCGAGGCCGCGCCAGCCCCTTCACCACCAGCGGCATGACGCGCCAGTGGTAGAGCACGGCGGAGAGCGCGCCGACCAACAGAACCAGCGGCAGCGCCTGGAAGAACAGGATGAAGCTGCCGCCCGGCACCGTCTCGGCATAGGGCAGCGGCCCGCCGCCGAGATAGCCGAAGACCAGAGTCGTGCCCGCCCGCGTCGCTCGCGCCAGCGCCTCCACCGCATCGCCCACCAGGGCGAAGGCAGCGCGCAGCGGCGGCAGGTGCAGCAGCGCCGCGGCAACAAGCGTCTGGCCGAGCAGCCCGGCGACTACGACGCGCGGGCGCACGCCATGCCGGCAGCCGCCCAGTACCCAGGCCAGTAGGCAGAGCGCCGGCAGGCCGGCGAGGGACTGCAGTTGCAGCGTGCTCATTCGGCGGCCCGTGCCGTGCGCGGCGTGTCCATCTCCACCGCCTCGATCCGGGCGGCCGTCGCCAGGATCTTCTGCGCGGTGATGCCGATCTGGTCCATGTCCGCCTGCGCCTCGCCGAAATGCCGCTTGAGATTGGCGACGCGCCGGTCGAGCCGCCCCGTCTCCTCCGCCAGCCGGGCGACCTCCAGCCGGAGGTGTTGCGCCTCCGCCCGCAGCCGCACATCGCGCATCAGCGCCCGCATGGCGCCGAGCACGGCCCAGAGCGTCCCCGGCGAGACCAGGTAGACGCCGCGCCGCGCCGCCTCCTGCACCAGCCCGCCATGCAGCGCGTGGAGGTCGGCATGGAGGGCCTCGGAAGGGAGGAAGATCAGCGCGCCCTCGGCCGTCTCGCCGGGGCGGATGTACTTGGTCGCCACGTCGTCCACATGGCGACGGATATCGGAGGCCAGCCGCCGCGTCGCATGCACCCTGGCCGCGTCGTCCATGGCCGTCCGCAGCGCCTGCCAGGCCTCGAGCGGGAATTTGCTGTCGATGGCGATGGGCCCGGGCGGGAAGGGCAGGCGGATCAGCGCGTCGCAGCGCGTGCCGTTGGAGAGCGGGTGCTGCCAGGCCCAGCCCTCGGCCGGCAGCCGGTCGGCCAGCATGTCGCGCAGTTGCACCTCACCGAAGGCCCCGCGTGCCTGCTTGTTGCCGAGGATGCCGGCAAGCGTCGTCACCTGCCCGCCCAGCGCCTCGATATTGGCCCGCGCGGCGTCGATGACGGCGAGGCGCTCATGGATGCGGCGGGCGCTCTCCTGCGTCCGGTCGGCGCTGTCGGCGAGGCTGCGGGCCAGGCGCTCGTTCTGCTGAGCGACGGCCTGGTCGAGCCGATCGGACAGCGCCTCCATCCGGTCGGCGAGCAGCGCTACGCCCTCCCCGCCGCCGCGCGGGCGGAAGGCGAGCACCAGCAGCCCGCCGGCGAGCGCGGCCACGACAGGCACCAGCAAGGGCAGCAGCCAGTCCGGCACGCAGAGCACTCCCCCGATTCGCAAGGGGCGAGTCTTGCATGGTTCGTGCCGGGATCAGGAGGCCGGGTGGAATTCTCCGTTCTCGCCGAGCAGCATCAGCCGTCCCGTCGCCACGCCGAAATGCGCGCCATGCAGCGTCAGCCGGCCGGCCTGCACCGCCTCGACCACCCAGGGAAAGGTCATCAGGTTGGCGAGCGAGATGCGCACCGCCTCATGCTCGCCCTCGGTCTGCTGCTCGGCCGGGTCGCAGCGCAGCACCCGCTCCCGCGCCTCGGCGGCGATGCTGATCCAGCCGACGACGAAGTCCTGCGCCTCGGGCGGAGCGCCGTGCAGCAGGGCCGCGACGCCGCCGCAGAGGGCATGGCCGAGCACCAGCACCCGTTCCACCTTCAGCACGCGCACGGCGAATTCCAGCGCCGCGCTGGTGCCGTGGAAGGCGGCGTCCGGCATGTAGGGCGGCACGAGGTTGGCCACGTTGCGGACGACGAAAAGCTCCCCAGGCGCCGCCGAGAAGATCATCTGCGGGTCGACCCGGCTGTCGGAGCAGGCGATCACCAGCGTCTTCGGGCTCTGGCCGCGCTCGGCCAGCTCCTCGAACCGCGCTTTCTGCTGCGGCCAGGTCTCCTCACGGAAGCGGCGGTAGCCGTCGATCAGGCGTTGCATGGGGCTCCTGCTGCGCTGCGGTGATGCCTCGTCCGATGTGTTCCGAACGGGGCCGGAATCAAGCCCGGCTCAGTGACGGAAGTGCCGCATGCCGGTGAAGACCATGGCGAGCCCCGCCGCATCGGCCGCCGCGATCACCTCGTTGTCGCGCATCGAGCCGCCGGGCTGGATCACCGCCGTGGCGCCGGCCGCCGCCGCCGTCTCCAGCCCGTCGGCGAAGGGGAAGAAGGCGTCCGAGGCGACGACGCTCCCCTTGGCCAGCGGCTCCGGCAGGCTGGCGGCCTTGGCGGCCGCCTCCGACTTCCAGGCGGCGATGCGGCTGCTCTCCACCCGGTTCATCTGCCCCGCGCCGATGCCGACCGTCGCCAGGCCCTTGGCATAGACGATGGCGTTCGACTTCACATGCTTGCAGACGCGGAAGGCGAAGAGCAGATCGGCCATCTCCTGCTCGGTCGGCGCCCGCTTGGTCACCACCTTCAGCTCCGCCGCCTCGACGCGCCCGGCATCGCGCGACTGCGCCAGGAAGCCGCCGGAGACACTCTTGAAGACCCGCCCCGGCGCCGCCGGGTCGGGCACACCGCCGGTCAGCAGCAGGCGGAGGTTCTTCTTGCGGGCGAAGACGGCCTTGGCGGCCTCATCGGCATCCGGGGCGACGACGACCTCGGTGAAGATGGCGGCGATCCGCTCGGCCGCCGCTGCGTCCAGCACTCGGTTCGCCGCGACGATGCCGCCGAAGGCCGAGACCGGGTCGCAAAGGAGCGCCCGGTCCCAGGCCGAGGCCAGGTCCTCGTCCACCGCGACGCCGCAGGGATTGGCGTGCTTGACGATGACGATCGCCGGCCGCTCGAACTCGGCGACGCATTCGAAGGCGGCGTCGGTGTCGTTCAGGTTGTTGTAGGACAGCTCCTTGCCCTGCACCTGCCGCGCCGTGGCGATGCCCGGCCGGTCGCTGCCATCGGTGTAGAAGGCCGCCTGCTGGTGCGGGTTCTCGCCATAGCGCAGCCCCTGCCGCAGCACGCCGGCGAAGGTGAGGCGGGGCGGGAAGGCCTCGCCGAGCTGCCCGGCGAACCAGCCGGAGATGGCGGCGTCATAGGCCGCCGTCCGGGCATAGGCCGCGGCGGCCAGCCGGCGGCGGGTCGCCAGGCGCGTGCCGCCCTCGGCGGCCATCTCGGCCTGGACCTCGGCGAACTGGGCGGGTTCGGTCAGCACCACGACATGGGCGTGGTTCTTGGCGGCGCTGCGGATCATCGCCGGGCCGCCGATGTCGATGTTCTCGATGCAATCCTCGAAGCTGGCGCCGCCGGCGACCGTCGCCTCGAAGGGGTAGAGGTTGACCGCGACGAGGTCGATCGGCGCGATGCCGTGCTCGGCCATCTGCGCCTCATGCTCCGGCAGATCGCGCCGGCCGAGCAGCCCGCCATGCACCTGCGGCACCAGCGTCTTCACCCGGCCATCCAGGATCTCGGGGAAGCCGGTATGCTCGGAGACGTCCTTCACCGGGATGCTGGCCTCACGCAGTGCCCGCGCGGTGCCGCCGGTCGAGAGGATCTCCACACCCTGCCCGGCCAGGAACCGGCCGAATTCGAGCAGCCCGGTCTTGTCGGAGACGGAGATCAGGGCACGGCGGACGGGGACGAGATCGGTCATGGATGGCGCTCCGCGGGTCGCGGCGGGGCATAGACCCGGGGGCGGCGCGGGGCAACCTTGGGAGCCGGCTCAGCCTCGCCGCAGGAGGAACAGCGCCTGCTCGCCGAACAGGTTGGCCAGCCGCGGCGAGCGCTTCCAGGGCGCCTTCAGCCCGCGTTCATCCACCGCCAGCCATTGCTCGACCACATAGCCTTCGAGGGCGCAAAGGTCGAAGAAGTCCTGGATCGTGCAGGGGTGGATGTTCGGCGTCTCGTACCAGGCGCGGTGCCAGGTCTCGGTCATCGGCATCCGCCCGGTGGCGAGCACCTGCCAGCGCACCAGCCAGTGGCCGAAATTGGGGAAGCTGACGATCGCTCGCCGGCCGATGCGCAGCATCTGCCGCAGCACCTCGCGCGGCCGCTCCACCGCCTGCAAGGTGCGGGAGAGCACCACATAGTCGAAGGCCCCGTCCGGGTAGGAGGCGAGGTCGTGGTCGGCATCGCCATGGATCACGGCCAGGCCAGCCGCCACCGCCCGCGTCGCCTCGGCCATGTCGATCTCGATGCCACGGGCATCGGCGCCCTTCTCGGCGGTGAGATAGGCGAGCAGCGCCCCGTCGCCGCAGCCGATATCGAGGACGCGCGTGCCCGGCGCGATCATCTCGGCGATCAGCCGGAGATCGAGGCGCATGTTCTTGGCGACGTAGCGGATCGGGTAGGGGGCTTCGGGCATGGCTCCTTGCGATAGACCCAAGGCCACCCCGCCGCAACGCTTCCTTCACCATTCCCATGCTCAGCTCGGGGCCCTCTCCATCGAGAGGCAAGGAACGCAAGCATGACCCGGCCCCTATGCCGGCCCTGAGGGATGCCCTGGCCCGGCTGCTCCACCCCGGCCAGCATAGCCGCTTCGCCGGCCTGCTGCGGCCGGCGGCCGACCGCCTGCCTGGCCGGCCGGCCGAGCAGGAGGCCACCGGCCTCGCGCCGCTGCCGGAGGCGCCGCCGGATACCCGGAAACCCGCCGAGAGCCTCGCCCTGTCGCGCATCGCCTGGGCCGAGCGGCTCTGGGAGATGGCGTAATCGGTCTGGAGGCGGGCAACCTCTCCGGACTGCTCCACTCACCCGAAAGGCTTCCAGGATGAACCAGCACTATGTTGGCCTCGACGTCTCTCTGGACCAGACGAGCCTGTGCGTCCTCGACGGCGCTGGCCAGGTTGTCTGCGAGACGAAAGTAGACACCGATCCGGCCGCGATCGCAGCCTGCCTTTGTCGGGCAGGTGTTTCCGTCGCACGGCTCGGCCTGGAGGCGGGCCCGCTCTCGCAGTGGCTCTACGCCGGGCTGGTGGCCTCAGGCCTGCCTGCGATCTGCATCGAGACACGCCATACCAAGG
>NZ_JQKB01000058.1 GCF_000745835.1 Belnapia moabensis DSM 16746
CGCAGCCATGAGCCTGCATCTCGCCGAGATCGCTGCCGCTGTGGCGCCGAACGCGCATGCCGTGCTGCTGCTCGACCAAGCCGGATGGCACCTATCGGACAGGCTCGAGGTACCGCCGAACATCACCCTCATCCCGCTGCCGCCCAAGTGCCCTGAGCTCAACCCGGTCGAGAACACCTGGCAGTTCATGCGGGACAACTGGCTCTCCAACCGCGTCTTCCGCTGCCACGACGACATCGTCGACCATTGCTGTCGCGCCTGGAACCGCCTCGTCGAGCAGCCCTGGACTATCATGTCCATCGGACTGCGCGATTGGGCGTATCGGTTCTGATCAGTGGGATTTGGTATCAGCCGGTCCGTTATCCGACCTACCTGCTGAGTGGCGGCACCGATGCCAGTGCCTCCCGCCGGGCTCGGCCCTTTCTGCATCGGCACCGGACGGTCGGATGGCTTGATGACGCCGCCGGCCGATTGCTCGGCAGGCGCGCGCGGCACATTCCATTGTGGGGGGATGAGGCTCTCTTCAGAGACGGGGTCGACCGAGGCGGTGATGACCTTTTTCCTGTTGGGCGCGACAACCTCGTCCACGTCGACCTTGAAGTGCCTTGCGTCGGCGGCGGAAGGCGAGATCAGCACGCTGATCCAGGGGACGCCCATCACGTCTGACCAATCGCCATGCCATGCGTCGCCTGCCGGTGCCGCGCGTGGGATCCAGGTCGACCTCCTTGCCTTCGGGCCAGCGGTGCCGAATTGAGGCGGCGGTACGTCCTCCTCGACGGTGTAAGCCAGCTCGTAATCCGGATTGCCGCAGCCTTCCTGGAAGGTGCCGATCTGCGGCGATCGGTCCTTGCCTGGCCCGATACGGCGGGACCACTCATCGTTCCGGAAGTCCCACTCGCGTGCGTACACCACGTTCGCGCAGGCGGGCCAATCCTCGACAAGCCCCTGCAGGAGCTTGTCCAGCAACTTCTCGATCCCCTTCAGGCCGATCTTCGCGATGACGGCTGCTGCGCCCTCCTTGATAAACTTGCCGACCGCGATGCCCCCGGCAATGCCTCCCCCGCGACACCGGCTGCGAGCAGGACGCGCGTCAGCAGGTAGGGATCCTTGACATCCCGGTCGTTCCACGGCTCGACAGCAATCTTGTAGAAGCCATCGTCGCCGTCCTCGACGTCCCATTCCAGCATCCAGTCGAGGTCCGTGCCGGCCGAGAACTGGGTACGGATGAAGCGGTGTGTCGCCCCTGGGAGGAAGAAGATGTCCAGGCGCGGCCCTCTCATGCCAAGGGGAGAGCCCATTCCGCCAATCTGGACTCAGCCATCGTTCCGCGGCGCTCGCCGGAATAATTCGAGCTTTATGTTGAGCGTGTCTGCGTAGTCGCCGGGCATCGCCTTCGAGTGGCAGGTGATGGCGTCGCGCTTGAAGCGCAGTTTGCGCATGGTGGGCCTCCCTCTCGCCTGTCCGGGAAGCGTAGGGCGCATCTCGCCGGGGACGGTACGAAAATTTGGTAAAGCCTTGTTGGGCTCAGCATCAAACCTTCAATTGATGCACAGCGACAGGCGGCCAGAAGCTTGGGTTGGATCCTGGTCCCGGGCATCGGGCAGGCGATGGCGGTGCCTGTTGTTTCCGGGGATCGCGGGGCGGCGGTCCGTCCGCCGCTGCGGCGCGAGCCTTGCGGACTGAGAAGTGTCGGCCAGCGCGTGCGGCAGACGGGGCATCATCGCTGGAAGGCCGGGCGGATGCCGGCGTGGCTGGCCCGGTTCCGGCGCCTTGTGATTTGCCACGACCGGCAGGCCGATGCCCGCCTCGCCTTCGCCACTCCCGGCACCATCATCCGCTGGATCAGCAGATCCGCAGGTTTCGTACTCGACACCCGGCTTCAGCCGCTCCCTTCCGGCAGCGCCGCCACATGGTCGAAGATGGCGCCGGCGGTGGTGACCCACACCTCGCCCCGCCGCGCCGCGATCGCCGCCAGCGCCTCCCGCAGCGCCCGCAGCCGGTAGGGCTGGCCGATGATGTAGGGGTGCAGCGCGATCCCCATCACCTGCGGGATGCCGTCGCGCGCGACCTGCTCCAGCCGCTCCTCGAAACCCGCCAGCACCATGGCCGCAAACTGCTCCGCCCCGTCCTTCCGCGCCACGATGGAGGGGATGTCGTTCACCTCCTGCGGGTAGGGGATGGCCAGCAGCCGCCCCGCCCGCGTCCGCATCCAGACCGGCTGGTCGTCCATGCACCAGTTGAGCGTGTAGCGGTAGCCGGCCTCGGCCAGCAGGTCCAGCGTCACCCGGCTCTCCGCGATCCAGGGCGAGAGCCAGCCGCGCGGCGCCACCCCCTCATGCGCCAGGATCGCCGCCGTGCTCTCGGCGATCAGCGCCCGCTCGGCGCCCTCGTCCAGCACCGACTGCCGCTCGCTATTGGTCCGCCCATGGCCGGCAATCTCGTCCCCCCGCGCCCGGTGCGCGGCAACGAGCGGCGGCGCGTAATCATACATCGCGCTGTTGAGCAGCACCGTCGCCGGCAGGCCGAGCCTGTCCAGCAGCTCCAGCAGCCGCCACGCCCCGACCCGGTTGCCATAGTCCCGCCAGGCATAATTGAGCACATCCGGTTGCGGCCCACCCGGCGCCAGCTCCGCCCCCAGCCCCTCGCCGAAGGCGAAATGTTCCAGATTGACGCCGAGAAAGACCGCCAGCCTCGCCCCGCCGGGCCAGGCGTAGCGGGGGCGCCCATGCCAGGGGTGATAATCGAAGCGGCCATGGCCCGGCAGCATGCGGAAGGACTCCCGTAACGGATGGACATCCTCTGCCCGGCACCTTGCCGCACTGCAAGGTGACGAAACCCCACCGCGACACTAATATACCGCATGGCTTCCCCCTCGGCTGGCCGGCAGGATGCTGCGCGCACCCTGCTTCGCCGCGAATCCCGGGCCCTGCGCGGCCGTGTCCTGCTGCCCGTCCTGCTGGGGGTGGCCGCCACCGCCTGCGCCCTCGGCACCACCTGGCTGGTTGCGCGGCTGCTGGCCGCCCTGCTCGGCAGCCCCGGCGCCGGCTGGCCGGAACTCGCCGCCGCCGCGGCGCTGGCCCTGCTCGGCGCCGCCCTCGGCCTTGCCCAGGAACGCGCCCAGCTCGCCGCCGGCGAGGCCGCCCGCACCCGCCTCCGCGACGCCGCCTTCGCCCGGCTGCTCGCCGCCGGCCCCGCCGCCCCGCGCGGCGTCGGCGAGGCCGCCTCCCTCGCGGTGGACCGCGTCGAGGCGCTGGACGGCTATTTCGGCCGCTGGCTGCCGGCCGCCATGCTCGCCCTGCTTTCGCCGCTGATGGTCATCGCCGCCGCCAGCACCGCCGACCCGCGCAGCGGCCTGCTGCTGCTGATCGCCGGCCTGCTCTACCCGGTGGCGATGGCGGCGACGGGCATCGGCGCCGCCCAGGCCAGCCGCCGCCAGTTCGAATCCCTCGAGCGCCTGTCCGGCCGCTTCCTCGATCGCATGCGCGGCCTGCCGACCCTCGTCCTCTTCAACCGCCAGGAGGCCGAGGCCGAGGCGCTCGGCACGGCCGCGAACGAGCTTCGGCAGCGGACCATGAAGGTGCTGCGCGTCGCCTTCCTCTCCGGCACCGCACTCGAACTGCTCTCCGCCCTGGCGCTCGCCTGCATCGCCTGGCGCCACGGCGCGCTGGAGGGCGGCAACCCCGCCGCTGGCCTGTTCTGCCTGCTGCTGGTGCCCGCCTTCTTCGCCCCGCTCCGCAGCTTCGCCGCCGCCTATCACGAGCGCCTCGCCGCCGCCGGCGCCGCCGCCGCCCTCGCCCCCCTCCTGCTGGCCGAGGAGGAGGGCGGCCTGCTGCTGGAGGAGATGCCGCCCCGCCTCGTCGTCACCTTCACCGATGTCCGCCTGACCTACGACCCGGCCCGCCCGCCCGCCCTCGACGGCCTCTCCTTCCGGGTCAATGCCGGCGAGACGCTGGTGCTGGCCGGCCCCTCGGGCGCCGGCAAGTCCTCCGTGCTCCGCCTGCTGATGGGCTTCAATCGCCCCGAGGCCGGGCGCATCGCCATCAACGGCCAGGACGCCCTGGCGCTGAAGCCGGCCGAGCTGCGCCGCCTCTCCTCCTATGTCGGGCAGAAGCCGCATCTCTTCCGCGCCTCGATCCGCGACAATATCCGCTTCGCCCGCCCCGACGCCTCGCCCGAGCAGGTGGATGCCGCCGCCGCCGCCGCCCGCGTGCTCGACTTCGCGGCCGCGCTGCCGCAGGGGCTCGACACGCTGGTGGGCGAGGGGGGATGGGGCCTCTCCGGCGGCCAGGCGCAGCGCGTGGCGCTGGCCCGCGCCTTCCTCCGCGACACGCCGCTCGTCCTGCTCGACGAGCCGACCGCCCATCTCGACCCCGGCACCGAGTCCGAGGTGATCGAGAGCCTTCAACGCCTCTGCATGGGCCGCACCGCCATCATCGCCAGCCACTCCGCCGCCGCCCGCGCCCGGCTTGGCCGGGTGCTGGAGATCAGCGGCGGCCGCGCCGCCGGCAGCGCGCGGCAGGCCCAAGGGTAGCCCCGTCATGACCGCCGACCTCCTCCGCATCCTCGGCCTCTGGCGCGGGCGGCGCGGCTGGCTGGCCGCCGGCCTCGGCGTCACCATCCTCTCCGCACTGATCGGCGCTGCGCTGCTGGCGCTCGCCGGCCAGGCGGTGGCCGATGCGCTGGGCGGTGCCGCCGTCGCCGCCGCCGTCTCCTTCTTCCTGCTCAAGCCGCTGATCGGCCTGCGCCCCGCCGCCCGCTGGGCCGAGCGCATGGTGACGCATGCCGCCACCTTCCGGGCGCTCGCCGATACCCGCGTCTGGTTCTTCCGCCGCCTCGCCGAGCGGCTGCCCGCCGGCATCGGCCTCCGCCGCTCCGGCGACCTGCTCGGGCGGCTGGTGGCCGATGTCGAGGCGCTGGACGGCCTCTATCTGAAGGTCATGGTCCCCGTCGCCGCGGCGCTGGCCCTGGTGCTGGTCGTGGTAGCGCTATTGGCCGGCCACCCGCTGCTCGCCGCCGCCGTCGCCCTGCCGCTGGCCCTGGCCCTCGCCTTGCCCCTGCTGCTCGCCCCCGGCGCCGCCCGCGCCGCCGCCGAGGCCGCCGAGGCGCAGGGCCGCCTCCGCGCCGCCGCCGTCGACCCGCTAATCGGCATTGAGGACACCCTCGCCGCCAATGCCGAGGGCCAGGCCGGCGCGACCCTCGCTGCGGAGGCCCGCCAGCTCGGCCGCGCCCAGCGCCGCCTCGCCGGCCGCGCCGCCCTCGCCGGCGCCGCCGGCACCGTGCTGGGCCAGGCCGCGCTGCTCGCCGCCCTGGCCTGGGGCCTCGGCGGCGGCGCGCCGGGGATGACCGTCCTCGCCCTCTTCCTCGTCCTGGCGACGGCCGAGACGGTCGGCATCCTGCCCCGCGCCGGTACCGCGCTCGCTGCCGCCGCCGCCGGCGCCCGCCGCCTGCTGGAGGCCGCCGACGCCCCGCCGCCGCTGGCCGAGCCCGCCCGTCCCGCCGACCTCCCCGCCGGCCACGCCATCCGCGTCGAGGGCCTCCGCTTCACCTGGGAGGCCAACCGCCCGCCGGTCTTCGACGGCCTCGACCTCGACCTGCCGGAGGGTACCCGCCTCGCCCTGCTCGGCCCGAGCGGCATCGGCAAGTCGACCCTTGCCGCCCTGCTGCTGAAGCTCGCCGCCCCCCAGGCCGGCCGCATCACCTTCGGCGGCATCGATCTCGCCGAGCTCGCCGCCGAGGATGTCCGCCGCCGCATCGCCTGCCTCAGCCAGGATGCCCGGCTCTTCGACGACAGCATCGCCGCCAATCTCCGCATCGCTGCCCCGCTCGCCCCCGAGGCGGCCCTGTGGCGGGCGCTCGACCGGGCCGGGATCGGCACCCTGGTCCGCGCCCTGCCGGAGGGGCTGGACACCCGCTGCGGCGAGGGCGGCGCCCGCTTCTCCGGCGGCCAGGCCCGCCGGCTGGCGCTGGCCCGCGTGCTGCTCTCCGCCGCCCCCGTGCTGATCCTCGACGAGCCGACCGCCGGCCTCGACGCCGAAACCGAGCGCGCCTTTCTCGAGACGCTGGAGGAGGTGACGGCCGGCCGCACCGTCATTCTCATCGCCCATCGCCTGACCGGGGTGGAGCGGCCGACGCGCATCATCCGCCTCGCCGGCGGCCGGGCCTTGCCTGCCGCCGGGTGAGGGCCAGATCGCACGCATGTCCGTCCTCGCCCCGACCGCCCCGCCTTCGCTCGACCCGGCGAAATTCCGCGACCCGAGGGTTACGGCCAAGGGCGAGGCCCGCGCGACCGTGGCGCTATCCGGCCTTCGCACGCTCTGGGTGAACACCGGCACGCTCTGCAACATCACCTGCAGCAACTGCTACATCGAGAGCAGCCCGCGCAACGACGCCCTCGTCTACATCACCGCCGCCGAGCTTCGCCCCTTCCTCGACGAAATTGCCCGCGACCGCTTGCCGGTGGAGGAAATCGGCTTCACCGGCGGCGAGCCCTTCCTCAACCGCGACCTGCCGGCCATGCTGGAGGACGTGCTCTCCCGCGGCCATCGCGCCCTGGTCCTGACCAACGCGATGAGGCCGATGCGCAACCACGCGAAAGCCTTGCTCGCCCTGCGCGACCGCCATGGCGATGCACTGACGCTCCGCATTAGCCTCGACCACTACAGCGCCGTCCTGCACGACATGGAGCGCCAGGAAGGCAGCTTCGCCATCGCCCTCGACGGGCTGCGCTGGCTGGCCCGCGAAGGCTTCCGCATCCATGTCGCGGGCCGCGCCGCTTTCGGCGGGGAAGGGGAGGCCGCCATGCGCGACGGCTTCGCTGCCCTCTTCGCCGGGCACGCCATCCCGATCGACGCGCATGACCCGGTCGCGCTGATGCTCTTCCCCGAGATGGACGCCGCCGTCGACGTGCCGGAGATCACCACCGCCTGCTGGGGCATCCTGCGGAAGTCGCCGGACAGCTTGATGTGCGCCTCCTCCCGAATGCTGGTGAAGCGCCGCGGCGCCACCTCGCCCGCCGTGCTCGCCTGCACCCTGCTGCCCTATGACGAGCAGTTCGAGCTCGGCGCGACCCTCGCCGAGGCCTCCCGCCCGGTGGCGCTGAACCACCCCCACTGCGCCCGCTTCTGCGTCCTCGGCGGCGCTGCCTGCTCGCGCTGACGAAGCCGGTTCCATGCTCCGCAATGTGATGGCCCCTGCCGCTCCCGCTCATGCGAGAAGCCGGTCGATCAGGGTCGCGTGATCCACGGCATCCACCTCCGCCGGTTGCGTTTCACCCTGGTCGGTTACATCGCCTCTGGAGTGAACCTATGCGTCGCCTGTTCCTCGCTGCCCTGCCGATGCTTGCCCTGGCCGCCTGCCAGGCGCCCAGCCAGACCCCGGCCTCGCGCAGCGTCGTCTTCTTCACCGCCGACAGCGCGGCGCTGGACGAGAATGCGGTGAGCCTCGTCTCCGAAGTAGCCGACCGTGCCAAGGCCAACCCCTCCGCGCCGATCCGCATCCGCGGCTTCGCCGCCCCCGAGGGCAGCCCCGGCTTCAACCGCTCGCTTTCCGAGGCCCGCGCCCGCAACGTCGCCGATGTGCTGGCCGCCGCCGGCATCGACCGCAGCCGCATCCGCATCGAGCCGCGCGGCCCGGTCTCCTACGAGATGATCCCGACCGAGAGCCGCCGCGTGGAGATCCTTCTCGGCAGCTAATCGGCAACAATTGCTGACGCCGGCCCCGGCGCATGGCATGGTGGCGGCATGCCCGATGTCATGGAGTCCCCGACCCATCCGGGGGCTGTCGCCGATCCGGCCGAGTTGCTGCATCGGGTCTTCGGCCATCCCGGTTTCCGCGGCCGCCAGGAGGAGATCGTCCACCATGTGATGGCGGGCGGCTCCGGCCTCGTGCTCATGCCGACCGGCGGCGGCAAGTCGCTCTGCTTCCAGGTGCCGGCGCTCTGCCGCGAGGGCCTGGGCGTCGTCGTCTCGCCGCTGATCGCCTTGATGGAGGACCAGGTCGCGGCGCTGCGCCAGCAGGGCGTCGCCGCCGCTGCGCTGCATTCCGACCTGCCGGAGGATGAGGCGCGCGAGGTCAAGCGCGACCTCGCCCGCGGCGCCGTCAAGCTGCTCTACATCTCGCCCGAGCGCCTGACCCTTGAGGGCACGCTCGACTTCCTCGCCCGCCGCCCGCTCGCCCTCTTCGCCATCGACGAGGCGCATTGCGTCAGCCAGTGGGGCCATCACTTCCGCCCGGAATATCGCGGCCTCGGCCTGCTGGCCGAACGCTTCCCCGATGTCCCGCGCCTCGCGCTCACCGCGACGGCCGACCCGCGCACCGTCGAGGACATCCGCGCCCAGCTCGGCCTGACGGACAGTCCCGTTTTCCGCGGCGGCTTCGACCGGCCGAACATCCTCATCACCGCCGAGCCGCGCGAGCAGGAGCGCGCCCAGCTCCGCGCCTTCATCAAGGCGGCCGGCGACGGCTCGGGCGCCGGCATCGTCTATTGCGGCAGCCGCGCCAAGACCGAGCAGACCGCTGAATGGCTGCGCGCTGACGGCCATGACGCGCTCTGCTTCCATGCCGGCATGGAAGGCGAGGCGAAGCGCCAGGCGCATCGCCGCTTCGCCCGCGGCGACGCCGTCATCATGGCGGCGACCATCGCCTTCGGCATGGGCATCGACCGGCCCGATGTCCGCTGGGTCGCCCATCTCGACCTGCCGCGCTCGCCGGAAAGCTGGTACCAGGAGATCGGCCGCGCCGGCCGCGACGGCCTGCCCGCGCGGGCCCTACTACTCTACGGCGCCGGCGACATCGCCCTTGCCCGCCACCGCATCGAGGGCAGCCCGGCGACGCCCGAGCAGAAGCGCATCGAACGCGCCCGGCTGGAGGCGATGGTCTCCATCGCCGAGGCCGCCACCTGCCGCCGCCGCATCCTGCTGCGCTGCTTCGGCGAGCAGGGCCCCGAGCAATGCGGCGCCTGCGATGTCTGCCGCAACCCGCCGCGCCTCTTCGACGGCACCATCCCGGCGCAGAAGCTGCTGAGCGCCGTTGTCCGCACCCGCCTGCCCTCGGGCGGGCATTTCGGCCTCGGCCATGTGGTCGACGTGCTGCGCGGCAAGCTGACGCCCAAGGTCGCGCAATTCTCGCACGACCAGCTGAAGACCTTCGGCATCGGCGCCGACCTCTCCGACCTCGCCTGGCGCGGCGTGGCGCGGCAGCTCGTCGCCCGCGGTGCGCTCGACGTCGCGGTCGAGAACCACGGCGAATTGGTGCCGACCGAGGCCGCCCGCCCGATCCTCAAGGGCGAGGAGAAGGTCATGCTCCGCGCCGACACATTGACGGCGCCGAGCCCGCGCGAGCGCGGCCGCAGCGCCGAGCCCGCCATGGCCGGCGACGCGCTGTTCGACGCGCTGCGCGCCTGGCGCAAGCGCGAGGCGTCCGAGCAGGGCGTACCCGCCTATGTCATCTTCCAGAACGACACCCTCGCCGCCATCGCCGAGCGCCGCCCGCAGGATGCCGAGGAACTGGCGATGATCCCGGGCGTCGGCCGCAGCAAGCTCGAGCGCTATGCCGACGCGGTGCTGCGCGTGGTGCGCGACATCGGCTGAGGGGCCTACTTCTTCCGCCGGAACACCGCCATCAGCACGGCCGCCACTGCGGCGCCGCCGAGGAAATGCCCGGTCTCGGCGCGCTTCTGGGCCTTCCTGTCGCGCCCGCGCTGATGTGGCGCCTCGGCCATCGCCGCCTGTCCCGCCGGGCTCCCCTGCAACCCCGCCCAGGCCCGGGTGAACTCCGCCCCGAGCAGGAAGACCTGCGCCGAGTAATAGACCCAGAGCAGCACCACCATCAGCGCCCCCGCGGCGCCGTAGCTGGTGGCGACATGGCTGCTGCCGACATACCAGCCGATCAGCGTCTTCCCGACGGTGAAGAGGAAGGCCGTCACCAGCGCGCCGATCGCCACGTCGCGCCAGCCGATCTCGCGGTCCGGCAGGATCTTGTAGATGGCGGCGAAGAGGACGGCGACCATCAGGAAGGAGATGACGAAATTCGCCGCCCCGAGCAGCATCAGCATTTCCGGCAGCTGGTCGCGGAACCAGGTCATCAGCGCCGAGATCACGGTGCTGGCGATCAGCGAGACGAGCAACAGGAAGCCCGTCGCCGCCACCAGGCCGAGGCTCGCAAGCTTGGCCCGCATCAGCCGCGTCACCGCGCCGCCCTCGCGCGGCGTCGCCCGCCAAATGGCGTTCAGCGCCGATTGCAACTCGCCGAAGACACCGCTCGCCGTCAGCAGCAAGGTGACGACGCCGATGACCGTGGCGATGGTGCCCGAGGTGATGTCGTCCGCGCCGCGGACCATGGCTTCCACCGTCTCCGCCCCGGTCCGGCCGAGCAGGCCGCGCAGCTGCTCGGAAATGGCGCCGCGCACCGCATCCTCGCCGAAGAAAAGGCCGGCGATGGCCGTCGCGATGACCAGCAGCGGCGCGATGGAGAAGACGGTGTAGTAGGCGATGGCCGCCCCGCGGCTCAGCGCCTCGTCCTCGATATAGCCCTCGACCGTCGCGCGCAGCAGGACCCAGACCCGGTTCAGCATCCACCCGTCTCCCGTAGCCGGACGAACATCCGGAGGTGGAAAGGGTTTCCGCTTGCGTCAGGCCGGAGTGGCGGCCAGATGCCCGTCCCGCACCCTGAGCGCCCGCTGATGATAACGCGCCACGGCGGGGCGATGGGCGATGGAGACCAGCGTCGTTCCCGGCAGCCGCTCCTTCAGCAGCTCGTAGAAGCGCGCCTCCGCCTCCGGGTCGAGGCTCGCCGTCGCCTCGTCGAGGAAGAGCCAGCGCGGCTTCAGCAACAGGGCGCGCGCTAGCGCCACCCTTTGCTGCTCGCCGCCCGAGAGGTGCCGGTCCCAGGCATCCACCACGTCGAGCCGCCCTGTCAGGTGACCGAGCCCGGCGGCCTCCAGCGCCTCGCGCACCTCGGCATCGCCGAACTCCGCCGCATCGCGCGGATAGCAGACCGCCCGCCGCAGCGATCCCAGCGGCAGATAGGCCCGTTGCGGCAGGAAGAGCCGCCCCTCCGCCGGCGCATGCACCCGTCCATGGCCGAAGGGCCAGAGCCCAGCCAGCGCCCGGAACAGCGTCGACTTGCCGCTGCCCGAGGGCCCGGCGATCAGCACCGCCTCGCCAGGCCCGATCCGCGCCGAGGCATCCTCGATCAGCACCCGCCCATCCGGCAGGCCGAGGGTCACATCCTCCAGCACCAGTTCGTCACCGCCATCCGTCACCGCCTGGATGCCGCTGCCCGCCGCCGCCCGCGCCGCCTCGATCGCGCCGATGAAGCCGCGGATGCGCAGCACCGTCGCCCGCCACTCCGTCAGCGAGGCGTAGTTGTCGACGAACCAGGACAGCGCCCCCTGCACCTCGGAGAAGGCGCCCGAGGTCTGGGTCAGCCCGCCGAGCGGAATGCGCCCGGCGAAATAGGCCGGCGCCGCGACGACGAAGGGGAATATGATGGCAACCTGCGCGTAGCCGTTGGTGAAGAAGGTGAGACGCTTGGTGGCGACCATGATCGCCCACCAATTCCCCATCACCGCGCCGAAGCGGTCGCGCAGCCCGCGCTTCTCATCCGCCTCGCCGCCATAGAGGGCGATGCCCTCCGCATTGTCCCGCAGCCGCACCAGGGCATAGCGGAAATCCGCCTCCACCCGCTCCTGCTGGAAGTTCAGCCGGATCAGGCTGCGCCCGACGAGATGCGCGAGCCCCGTCCCCACCACCGCATAGGCCAGCGCCACCCAGACCATGTAGCCGGGGATGGTGATGCCGAAGACCGTCGCCGGCCCCGACAGCCCCCAGAGCACCAGGATGAAGCTGAACAGCGTGACGACCGAGCGCATCAGCCCGAGACCGAGGGCGAGGGTATTGTCGACGAACTGCCGCAAGTCCTCGGCGATGCGCTGGTCCGGGTTGTCCGTCCCCGGGTCGGTCAGCGCCACGCGGTAATAGGCCCGGTCGGCGAGCCAGCGGTCCAGCACCTCCTTCGTCAGCCAGGACCGCCAGCGGATCTGCAAGGCCTGGCGAAGGTAGAGTGCATAGACCGCGATCAGGATGTAGATGGCGGCCACGAAGACGAAACCCGGCATCGGCCCGCTCTCCGTCTGCCGCCACCAGAACAGCAGCGCCCAGAAGGCCTCGGCATTCTTCTCCTGCAGGCTGTTGAAGAATTCCCGGTTCCAGTAGCTGAGCAGCACGCTCATCCCGACCAGCGAGAGGTTGAGCACGATGACGACGCCGAGCAGCAGCCGGGCCCGCCAGCGCTCCTCGCTCCGCCAATAGGGTCCGGCCAGGGTCCAGGCATCGGAGAGGAAATGGCCGAGGCGGCGCATGCTGGGCACTCCGGAAGGCGGGAAAGGGAAGGGGGGTCAGCGCCGCCGCAGCGCCGCATCGAAGGCGGCGAGCCAGCGCTCCACCCGCTTGCGGTTCACGCCGAGATCGGACCAGCCGAACAGACTGCGCGAATAGAGGAAGAGCCCGGCTCCGGCCGGGCCGGGCACCAGCTCGGCCGCGATGATGTCCGGGTAGTTCAGCAGCGCTGAGCGCTCCACCCATTGCGCCTGCCGCCGCTCCGGCCAATCACGGATGAGGGTGGTGCGTGGAAAGCCTTCTCCAAGCCGCCGCAGCACCGGCCAGGCCGTCGCCGCATCGACCGGCAGCAGCGGCACCGTGACCTGCGCCTGGGAGTGCCCGCCCGGCGGCGCGGCGAGGCAGGTATTGGGCGAAGCTGGCAGCACCAGGCGGCCGAAGTCCACCGGCTCGGCCGGCGGCAGCCCGCCTGCACCACGGCCGAACAGCGCCCCGATAGGGGCGCTCACGCCTGCACCGGCCGGCGCAGGCGGATCACCCCGCGAACTTCCTCCGGCGTCACTGGCTTGCCCTTGCGCAGGATCTCCACCGCCCCCTCCCGGCTGAGCGCGACCGCCGCCTGCCGGACAGGCCCCATCAGCGGCCGCCATGCCCCCTCGCCGGCAAGCGCCCGCGCCACCTCGCTCGGGCAGATGGATTTCCCGTCGCCGCGCTCGGCGGTCTGGCGAAGGATTTCGGCCGCGATGCTGGCCTGGTCGGGGTTCATGGTCATGCTGGCCCGCACCATAGGCCCGCCTGCGGCGCTGTCAGCCTGGATTTCCGCCACCGTCCCGTCACGCACCGAGCATGGCCGCCGCCAGCGCCCGCCCGCTGTCGAAGGCCGCCTCCGCCCGCCCGGCCAGGCACCAGTCGCCGGCCAGCCCGAGCCGCGCCTCCGGCAGCCAGAGGCAAGGCTCGCCGAGCGGCCGCTCCACCAGGGAGTACCGCCAGCGATGCGCCCCGAGATGGATCGGCGCCGGGGCCGGCGGCAGCGCCGCGAGCAAGGCCGGGCCGATGCCCGCCGCCTCCGCCTCCAGATGGGCCCGTGACCAGTCCGGCCCGCCCTGGATCACCCAGCACTCGGCGGATGCATCCCGCCCCGGCTTGCCGCTGTCCCGCGCCAGCCAGCCGATGGGCCCGGCATCCGGCCGCAGCGTGTCCGGCCAGTCCGGCCTCGTCTCGAAGGCGGCCAGCACCGTCCAGCACGGCGCGATGCCCACCTCGGCGATCCTGGCCCGCAGCCCCGGCGCCGGCCGCGCCACCAGCGGCGCCGCCTGGGCCGGCGGCAGGGCGATGGCCACCGCATCGAACGGCCCGTCCTCCGCCGGCTCGACCACCGGCAGCGCCTGTCCCGGCCGCACCAGCGCCGCCTCCAGATGCCGCACCACCCAGGCCCCCGGCGCACCTGCCAGCGACGTCACATGCCGCCCCGCCCGCAGGTCGAGGCCCTTCGCCAGCGCCCGCGGCAGCGCCGACATCCCCGGTACGCCGACGAAGCGCGCTGGCTCGCCCCAGGCCTCCGCCCCTGCCTCGCCCAGCAGCGCGGCGAACTCCGCCCCGCGCGCCGTCAGGTATTGCGCGCCATGGTCCCATTGCAGCCTGCGCCCCGCGGCCTCCCCCCGCCGGGTTGCCAGCCGTCCTCCGGCCGCGCGCCCCTTGTCGAAGAGGGTGACGGCAACCCCCGCGGCGGCGAGGTCACGGGCACAGGCCAATCCGGCCAGGCCGGCGCCGAGGATGGCGATACAGGTCTCTGTCATGCACCGCCAGGAATGGCTATCCGATGCCATTGCGCAAGGGGCTCAGGCGAAGCGCTCCATCACCGGCCCCGGCTCCGGCACCGCGGCGATCTCGCGGATGATCTTCCGCCGCACAGCCGCCTCGAAGGCCTGGAACCCCTCGGCCACGACCAGGAAGGCGCCCGGCCCGCCGATCACCTCGTTCTGGTAGTAGGTGTCGAGCGGCGGCAGGGAGGAGGCAAGGGAGAGCGGCTGCGGCGTCCGGTCGAGCACGGCGAGGCCGTTCAGCACGATGCCCTGGGCCAGCGCTTCGGCCCGTGCATCGGCGACCGGGCGGCCGGAATTGTTGACGCCGTCGCCCGAGATGTCCACGACCTTGCGCGTCCCCTCGAAACCTTGGCCAAACTGCCGCGCCGCGAAGTCCATGGCGCCCGATATCGAGGTATAGAGCCAGGTCCGCCGCGGCGCATTGCCGATGGCATCGGCAAAGCGGTTGGCCGAGGCCGAGCCGTCGAGCAGCATCCAGGGTACCACGGTGTTCTGGATATGCCAGTCGGACCAGGTGAACATCGTCACCGCGATGGCCCCGACCGGGCCGCCCATGATGCCCTCGATCAACTGCGGATCGCGGAATGCCGCCTCGTAGCCGGAGAATTGCATCTCCTGCTCTTCCGGATCGACCGAGCGGCTGACATCGACCGCGAGGATCAGTTCCACATCGACCAGCGTTGCGGCCCTTGCCCGCCCGGCATGGAGAATGGCGGGCATCGCCAGGGCTGCCCCCAGCACATCGCGTCTACGCATACGACCCCCTTCTGGCCGTGGAGGGGCGTTGCGCGCACCCGATCCGCGGCGTGGACAAGCGAGGCCGTGACCGCCTTCCTTCCCGAAACCGCAACATCATAGAATGGATTTATGCTGCACTGCAACATCAGTTCTTGAACCGATTGTGCAATAAAGACCCTAACGGAGCATGAAGCCCGAAGCGCGACCCTTTCAGGCCAGCGCCATCTCCATCACCCGGATGCCATGCAGCGCTTCACGCCCGGCGAGGTCCTGGATCTGGTGCCGGCAGGAGGTGCCGTCGGCTACCACCAGCTCCCCCTGCGGCACCTTCCGCACCGCCGGCAGCAGCGAGAGCTCCGCCATCGCCTTGGAGACGGCAAGATTGCCCTTCTCGTAGCCGAAGCTCCCCGCCATCCCGCAGCAGGAGGAGGCGATCGGCACCACCTTCAGCCCCGGGATCATGCTGAGCATGGCCACCGCCGGCGAGAAGGCGGCGAAGGCCTTCTGATGGCAATGCCCATGCACATGCGCCGCCGCGGCCACCGGCTTCAGCGCCAGCTTCGGCTTCTCCCGCGCCAGGAATTCGCCGATGAGCAGGGTCCGCGCCGCCAGCGCCTCCGCCTCCGCCCCCGGCAGCAGCGAGAGGAATTCGTCCCGCAGCGTCAGCGTCGAGGAGGGCTCGATGCCGACCACCGGAGAAGGGAAGGGGGCCAGCGCCGCCAGCGTCCGCCGCGCCTCCTCCCGCGCCTGGTCGACCAGCCCGGCCGCCAGCAGCGTCCGCCCCTCGTCCAGCGGCCGCGACCCGCGCGCCGGCCGCGCCACCGCCGGCCGGTAGCCCGCCGCCCGCAGCACCCGCACCGCCGCGCGCAGGTTCTCCGGCTCGAAATACCGGTTGAACACATCGGGGAAAAGGATGACCTCGCCCGGCTGGCCATCCGGCGCCGGCAGCTCCGCATCCTGGAAGGCATCGCGCCGGAACCGCGGCAGGCTCCGCTCCGCCGCGAAGCCGAACAGCCGCTCGGTGAGCCGCGGCAGGCCCGGCACCCAGTTCCGCGCATTCGCCGCCACCGGCAGCATCGCGGCGAAGGGCGCCCAGCGCGGCAGCGTGGCGATCAGCCGGTCCTTGGCATTGATGCCGCGCTCCAGCGCCCGCGCCGCCATGGCCTCGATCTTCATCTTCGCCATGTCGACGCCGGTCGGGCATTCCCGCTTGCAGCCCTTGCAGGAAACGCAGAGCGACAGCGCCTCATGCACCGCGTCCGATGCGAGGCCGCCCGGCAATTGCCCGGTCAAGGCGAGGCGCAGCGTATTCGCCCGCCCCCGCGTCAGATGCTGCTCGTCCCGCGTCGCCCGGAAGCTCGGGCACATGACATTGGCATCCGACTTCCGGCAGGTGCCGTTGTTGTTGCACATCTCGACGGCACCGAGCAGGCCGCCCTGCGGCCCTGGCCAGGCCGACCAGTCGAGCACCGGCGCGACACCGGGATCGGCCGCGTATTCGGGCGCATAACGGAAGAGGCTGCGGTCATCCATCCGCGGCGCCCGCACCACCCGCCCCGGATTGAGCAGCCCGGCCGGGTCGAAGGCATCCTTCACCTCCTCGAAGGCGGCGGCGATGCGCGGCCCGAACATCGGCGCGTTGAACTCGCTGCGCACGATGCCGTCGCCATGCTCGCCGCTATGCGAGCCCTTATATTCCCGCACCAGCGCGAAGCATTCCTCGGCGATGGCGCGCATCCGCCGCACATCCTCCGGGTCCTTCATGTTCAGCACCGGCCGCACATGCAGGCAGCCGACGCTCGCATGCGCATACCAGGTGCCCTTGGTCCCGTAGCGCTCGAAGACCTGATTGAGCCGCTCGGTATAATCGGCGAGATCGGGCAGGGCGACCGCGCAATCCTCGATGAAGGAGACCGGCTTCCCGTCCCCCTTCATGCTCATCATGATGTTGAGCCCCGCCTCCCGCACCTCCGCGACCGCCGCCTGGAAACCGGGGTCTATGCAGCGCACCACGCTTTCCGGGTAGCCGAGATCCCCCATCATCTCCTCGAGCGCATCGAGGCGCCGGGCCAGCGGCCCATCCTCCTGCCCATGGAACTCGACGATGAGCAGGCTGTCCGGTTCGCCACGCACGATCCTGTCGATGGTCGCCCGGAAGATCGGGATGGAGCGGCCAAGATCGATCATCGTCCGGTCGACCAGCTCCACCGCCTCCGGGTCGAGCGTGACGAGATGCTGTGATGCCGCCATCGCTGCCCGGAAGGTCGGGAACTGGCAGATGCCGAGCGCCTTCCGCGGCTTCACCGGCCAGAGCTTCAGGTCGAGCGCCGCCGAGAAAGCGAGCGTCCCCTCGCTGCCCACCAGCAGCCGCGCCAGGTTACCGCGCCCTTCGGCGCGGGCGGCGGGCGTCAGGCTCTCGATATTGTAGCCGCCGACCCGCCGCAGCTGGTTCGGGAAGCGCGCCGCGATCTCCTCCGCCTCCCGCGCCCCCAGCGCCCGCAGCCGCTGGATGAGGTCGGCGATCCCCGCCGGCACCTCGCCGCCCAGGTTGTCCGGCATCTCGCCGAAGCGGAACCGGCTGCCATCGGCGAGCAGCGCGTCGATGGCGCGCACATTGTCCGCCATCAGCCCGTAGCGGATCGACTTGCTGCCGCAGGAATTGTTGCCCGCCATGCCGCCGATGGTGCAGCGTGCCCAGGTCGAGGGATCGACGGGAAAGAACTGCTTCCCCTTGGCCAGCGCCGCATTCAGCGCCCCGAGGCTGATGCCGGGCTCCACCCGCGCGGTGTCGCCTTCCACGCTCAGCACGCGGTTCAGGTACTTGGTGCAGTCGAGCACCAGCGCCCGGTTCACCGTCTGCCCGCACTGGCTGGTCCCCGCGCCGCGCGGCAGCACCGGCACCCCGGCCTCGCGGCAGATCGCCAGCGCCGCCTCCACATCGGCCACGCTCCTTGGCACCAGCACGCCCACCGGCTCGATCTGGTAGATGCTCGCATCCGTCGCATAGCGGCCGCGATCGGCCGCGCTCCAGAGCACCTCGCCCTCGGTCTCGCGCCGGAGGCGTTCGGCCAGGCGGCTGTCGCCGATCCGGTCCTTGGGGATGGTGAAGGCGTTCATGCGCGGGTTCTAATCCTGGGCGGGCTGCTTGTCCGATCTATAATGCTCATCAATCCGACAAGCCCTTCTCATTGGCGGAAGTACATGGATCGGGCGCATAGGTCGCCCCAAGAGCGGAGACCAGAGCATGGCCTATTACCAGTCCTCCCCCGTCGCCGGCCGGCATTTCCTGCAGATCCCTGGCCCGACCAATGTCCCCGACCGCGTGCTCCGCGCCATGGACAACCCGACGATGGACCATCGCGGCCCGGATTTCGGTCGCTTCGGCGCCCAGCTCCTGGAGAAGCTCCGCACCGTCTTCAAGACCGAGGGCCCGGTCGTCATCTATCCCGCCTCCGGCACGGGCGCCTGGGAGGCCGCGCTGGTCAACACCCTCTCGCCCGGCGACCGCGTGCTGATGTGCGAGACGGGCTGGTTCGCCACCCTCTGGCGCGAGATGGCTGAGCGCCTCCAGCTCAAGCCTGAGTTCATCCCGACCGACTGGCGCCGCGGCGCCGACGTGGCCGGCATCGAGGCCGCGCTGCGCGAGGACAGGTCCCACGGCATCAAGGCCGTCTGCGTCGTCCACAACGAGACCAGCACCGGCTGCACCTCCCGCATCGAGGAGGTCCGCCGCGCCATCGACGCCGCCGGCCACCCGGCGCTGCTGCTGGTCGACACCATCTCCTCCCTCGGCTCCATCGACTACCGGCACGACGAATGGGGCGTCGACGTCACCGTCGCCGGCTCGCAGAAGGGGCTGATGCTGCCCCCTGGCCTCTCCTTCAACGCCGTCTCGCAGAAGGCGCTGAAGGCGACCGAATCGGCGAAGCTCCCCCGCAGCTTCTGGGACTGGCACCCGATGCTGAAGGCGAACGAGACCGGCTACTTCCCCTACACGCCCGCGACCAACCTGCTCTACGGCCTCGATGCCGCCGTCGACATGCTGAACGAGGAGGGGCTCGACAACGTCTTCGCCCGCCACGACCGCTTCGCCGAGGCAACGCGCCGCGCCGTCCGCCACTGGGGGCTCGAGGTGCAGTGCGAGGACCCCCGCCACTACTCCTCCTCGCTCACCGCCGTCCGCCTGCCCGAGGGCCACGGCGCCAATGCGCTGCGCGCCGTGATCCTCGAGCGCTTCAACATGTCCCTCGGCAACGGCCTCGGCCGGCTGAACGACCGGGTGTTCCGCATCGGCCATCTCGGCGATTTCGGCCCGCTCTCCCTTATCGGCGCGCTGGGCGGGGTGGAGATGGGCCTCTCCGCCGCCGGCGTGCCGCACAAGCCGGGCGGCGTCCAGGCGGCGATGGCGTACCTGAACGGCAACGCCTGAGGCGCAAGTATCGCGTCCGGCGAGACGGGGGTGTTCTAAGCAAGGGGGCGACTGTGCTATCCTGATCACGCGGAGGAGAATGGCTCGGGCTCATCTCCTCTCCCGCAACGGCGACCGGGCCTCGGGCGCTGAAGGACAGGCCGGAGCGGCGCCAGGAGCGGCGGCGCCGGCCGGTTTGGGAAGGCGATAGGATAGGGATGGAGCAGCAGACGGGTTTGCGGCGCGACAACCCTGGGGGCCCGCTATGACCGCCCGGATCCTCGTCGTCGATGATATCGCCGCCAACCTAAGGTTGCTCGAAGCCAAGCTGCTGAACGAGTATTACGAGGTCGCCCTGGCCGCCTCCGGCCCGGAGGCCCTCGCCACCGCCGCCCGCTGGTCGCCCGACGTCATCCTGCTCGACGTGATGATGCCGGGCATGGACGGCTACGAGGTATGCCGCCGCCTCAAGGAGAGCGGCGCGACGGCGCATATGCCCGTCGTCATGATCACCGCCCTGATCGACCCGGTGGAGCGCGTCCGCGGCCTCGAGGCCGGGGCCGACGATTTCCTTTCCAAGCCGGTCGACGATGCGACGCTCTTCGCCCGTCTCCGCGCCCTGCTGCGGGTCAAGCAGGTGCAGGATGCCTGGCGCCTCCGCTCCGACACCGCCCGCGACCTCGGCTTCGAGCCGCAGCCCGACCCTTCGCCGGGCATTGAGGGCGCACAGGTCATGGTCCTCTCCGAACAGGCCGAGGAAGCCGCCCGGGTCGCCGCCATCCTCGGCGCCGATGGCGTCCTGGTGGAAACCGCAACCGATTCGGAAGCCGCCCGCCGCATCCTGGTGGACGGCAATTTCGACCTGGCCGTGCTCTGCCTGCGAGGGGAGGGGGGCGACGTGCTACGCCTCGCCTCCCGCCTCCGCGCCCAGGGTGCGACGCGGGACCTGCCGGTGCTGCTCGCCGCCGATGTCAGCCAGCGCGGCCTGGTGCTGCGCGGCTTTGACCTCGGCGCCAACGACCACGTCCTCCGCCCGATCGACCCGAACGAGCTGCGCGCCCGCGCCCGCAACCAGATCCGCCGCAAGCGCTACCAGGAGCGGCTGCGCGCTGATCTTGACCGCTCGCTCGAGATGGCCGTCACCGACCCGCTGACCGGCCTCCGCAACCGCCGCTATGTCCGCCGCCACATGGAGGGCGTGCTGCGCGGCGCCGACGCCGCCGTGCTGATGCTCGACGTCGACCGATTCAAGTCGATCAACGACAGCTACGGCCACCCCGCCGGCGACGCGGCGCTGAAGGAGGTGGCGAAGCGGCTGAAATCCCATCTCCGCGCCGCGGATGTCGTCGCCCGCTATGGCGGCGAGGAATTCATGGTGGTGCTGGCCGGGGCGCCTACCGACTACGCCACCATGGTGGCGGAGCGGCTGCGCATAGCGCTCGCCACAGATCCCTTCGAGATCGCCGGCCTGTCGCTCTCCATCACCGCAAGCTTCGGCCTCGCCATCGCCACCGCTGGCACCAGCGTGAACGCGGCCGTGGCAGCGGCGGATGCCGCGCTCTACCGGGCGAAGCAGGAAGGCCGGAACCGGGTCGAGCAGGCCCGTCCGGAAGACTTCACCGAGGAAGGTGAGGGCACAGCCTGAATCGGCAAAGGCGGGCGCCTCGCGGCCCCGCCTCTCGCCTCGCCGATACCGTCAGGCTAGATTACTTGATCTTGGCTTCGCGGAAGACGACGTGCTTGCGCGCGACGGGGTCGTACTTCTTGAGCTCCAGCTTGCCCGTGGTGTTCCGGACATTCTTCTTGGTGACATAGAAGAAGCCGGTCTCGGCGCTGCTGACGAGCTTGATCTGAATGGTGTTCGACTTGGCCATGACGAAGCCCGTATATCCTGCGAGAACGTAAGGGGCCGCAACCTAGCCTTCCCTGCCCAAAGGTCAAGCGAAAGGGTCACCGCCAGAAGGGATCGGCCCCCATCAGCTCGTCCCAGGCCTCCAGCGCATGCCGCCGGGCGCGACCGGTGCGAGCGGCCGCGAAGCCTTCCACCGCCCCCACCGCCCAGGCCGGCACCCCGGCGCCGAGCGAGCCGACCAGCCCGCGCGCCACCGAGACATCGTTCGCCAGCCCGAGCTCCTCCTGCAAGGCCGCAAGCCGCCGCAGGAAGCGCCGCGAGGCCTTGCCGGGCCAGAGCGGGGCAAAGAGCTCCGCCGCATAGCGCAGCCGCTTGGCATCCAGCCGGACCTCGTGCAGCGCCTCGGCGCCATGCTCGGCGATGTCCTCCCCGCGCTTGCGCAGCCGGTGCCAGCGCTTGTCGAGCAGCCCGCCGGCGAAGTCCGTGAGCGGCTGGTCGAGCAACTCCGATTGCTCCGGCGGCCCCGCCCGCCACGGCCGCAGCAGCATCAGCCCGAGTCCCGCCAGCACCAGCCGGGGGAAGGCCGGCCCCTCCAGCATGCGCCGCAGCGCGCCATAGGCCTCTTGCCGCCTCACCTCGCCGGCCTTGAGCAGGGCGAGCAGCCGCCGGTCGCCGCCGATTGCCTCCGCCGCCGCCGCGCCCGTGCCGGCGAGGAAGACATCCCAGTCCCGTGCCGGCCCGAGCGCGGTCGCCAGCCCGCGAAGCCCCTGGTCGAACTCCTTCACTTCCGGGCAGGCCGCCGCCGCACCGAAGGATTTCAGCACCGAGCGCAGCCGCCGCAGCGCCACACGGGTCTGGTGCACCCCCTCCGGCCCCGCCCCGAGCCGGCAACCGGGCGCATGCCCCAGCATCACCTCCAGCAGATGGCCGAGGGCGGCCAGCAGCGCCTCCTCCACCGTCGCCGCCCCGGCGAGCAGCGGCGGGCCCCGGCGACGCGGCCGGGGCGCCTCACCGCGGGCCAGGGCGCGGCCCTCCTCGGCGAGGCTGGCGACGGGCGGCAGGGGATGCAGGTCGGCTAGCGCCGCGGCCCGCGCGAGCACGGCAGCCGCCGGGCCGCGCAGGGTCAGCCGGGCGACCGGCGTCTCGTCGGCGACGGCGCGCAGCTTGCCGGCCAGCAGCTCCGCCTCCACTTCGCCGAGGGCGAAGACGCTCCGTCGCCCGCTGAAGGCGGCGATGGGCACGAGGGTCGCCGCCTCCTCGGTCGGCTGCTCCAGCTCCTCCGGCGGCTGGCCAGGCCGCCAGGGAGCACCCGAGGCGGGCATGGCGCGAAGCAGCCGGCGCGGGCCACGCCGACTGGATTCGAGGGCGAGGCCCTCGGCCGCCAGCGTGCCATCGGCGGTATCCAGCCAGATCAGCTCCTCGGCCAGGCTGCGGGTCCGCCCGGCCCGCGCCGCGGTGACGGCCGCATGCCGCGGCAGCCGCTGCGCCGCCTCCGCGTCGAGGGCGAATTCCAGCGCGACCGAGGCGTCGGCCTGTACGGCGGGGCTCGCCTCGCTCTGGGAATCCATGGCAGCGTCAGGGGTCTCGAAGCGGCTCAGGCGGGCACCTCTGCGGCGGGAAGGTCACGGGGGGCGATGAAGCGCACCAGACGCGCCCCGCCCCGGTCGAGTTGCCGCCAGGTCGAGGCGATGGTGAATTCGGCGAGCGCCCCGGTCGGGTAGCCCTCGGCCAGGCGGCGCGCATCCGCCCCGCCACGGGCCAGCGCCTCGGGCCCGGCCAGCTCCATCGCCAGCTCGTGCAGGCCGGGGTTGTGGCCGATCAGCAGCAGGCTGCGCACCGTCGGCGGCGCCTGGCGCAGCTCGTCCAGCAGGCGCGGCCAGGGCGCGAGGTAGAGCGCATCCATCGGCTCGACCAGCGCCCCGTCCTCGAAGGGCGTCAGCGCCTCGAGCGTCTGCAGGGTGCGGCGGGCCGAGGAGACCAGCACGATATCGGGCGAAAGCCCCAGCTCGCGCATGGCATCGGCCATGGCCGCGGCGGAACGGCGCCCGCGCGCATTGAGCGGGCGGGCATGGTCGGAGAGGCCCGGATCGTCCCAAGAGGACTTCGCGTGCCGCAGCAGCAGGAGCTGGCGCATCGCCGCCGATCCTGCCACGGCTCGCGCCGCTTGTCCTGCCCCTTCGGCGCGAGCGGCCTACTCCACCCGCCCGATCCGCCGCACCGCCCGCACCAGCCGGGCGCTGTCGGCCCGGAGGAATTCCTCGAAACCCGTCTCGTCGCGGTAATCGAGCGCATTGCCGCCCGCGGCCAGCGCCCGCCCGGTCTCGGGCTCCGCCGCCACCGCCGCCATCGCCGCCCGCAAGGCCTCGCGCACCGGCGCCGGCGTGCCGGCCGGGGCGAAGACACCGGCCCAGATGTAATACTCCGCCTCCGGGAAGCCGCGCTCGATCAGCGTCGGCACCTCCGGCATCTCCGCCGGACGGCGCGCACCCCAGCTGGCCAGCGCCCGCAGCCTCCCCTCCCGCAGATGCGGCGCCACCGGCCCCGGCCCACTGGCCAGCGCCTGCACCTGCCCGCCGAGCAGCGCCGTCAGCGCCGGCGCCCCGCCCTGGAAAGGCACATGTAGCAGGTCGATCCCCGCCGCGGTGGTCAGCATCGCCATCGGCACATGCAGCGCCGAGTAATTCCCCGAGGAGGAGTAGCCGATCCGCCCCGGCCGCGCCCTGGCATCGGCGATGAACTCCTCCAGGCTCCGCCAGGGCGAGGCGGCCGGCACCACCAGCAGCGTCGGGTCGGCGGTGAAGAGAGCGATCGGCGCCAGCTGCTCCACCTCATAGGCCGGCGCCCGGCCGAGTAGCCGCGCCGCCTCCGGCAGGATCGCCAGCGAGGACAGCGCCATCAGCAGGGTCAGCCCATCCGGCGCCGCACGGGCGACGAAGGCGTTGCCGATCTCGCCCGCCGCCCCGGCCCGGTTCACCACCGGCACCGGCTGCCGCCAATGCCGCTCCAGCGCCGCCGCGACCGGCCGCGCCACCACATCCGCCTGCCCGCCGGGCGGGAAGGCGACCACCATGCTGACCGGCCGCCCGGGAAACTCCTGCGCGCGACTATCCTGAGCATGAGCGAGGGAGGGCAGCGCCAGCCCACCCGCCAGCACCGCCCGCCGCCTCATACGACCGGATTCTCCAGCACGCCGATCCCCGTCACCTCCACCCGCACCACATCGCCCTTCTTGAGGAAGCGCGGCGGCTGGAACCCGATTCCGACGCCCGCCGGCGTGCCCGTGGCGATGACATCCCCCGGCTCCAGCGTAATCCCGGCGCTGATGGCCTCGATCAGGGTCGGGATGTCGAAGATCAGGTCGGCGACCGCCGCATCCTGCCGCTTCTCGCCATTCACCGTGGTCGTCAGCCGAAGCTGGCGCGGATCCGGCACCTCGTCGGCCGTGAGGATCGCCGGCCCCATCGGACAGAACCCGTCGATGCCCTTGCCGAGGATCCACTGCCGGTGCTTGTGCTGCAGGGTCCGCGCCGTGACGTCATTGACGATGGTGTAGCCGAAGACATGCTGCGCCCAGTCGGCCGCCCTGATGCCCCGCCCGCCCTTGCCGATGACGACTGCCAGCTCCCCCTCGTAATCCACCGAGTTCGTCGGATCGAGGAAGGAGGGGATCGCATCCCCCGGCCCGCTGACGGCGGTCGGCGGCTTGCTGAACACCACCGGCGCCTCCGGCACCACCTCCTTCGCCGTGGCGTCGAAGCCGGAGCCGGCGAATTCCTTCGCATGCTCGTGGTAGTTCTTGCCCACGCAGAAGATGTTCTTGAGTGGCCGGGGGATCGGCGCCAGCAGCACCGCATCCTCCACCACCGGCGCCTGCGCCGCCGCCGCCCGGGCCCGCTTCAGCATCGCCTCGCCGCCGGCGATCAGCGCCGGCATGTTGTCCCACGAGACCTGCCCATCCGCCGCCGAGAGGTCGAGCACCGCCCCATCCGCCCGGAGCGCCCCCACCTTGCCGCCGGCCCAGCCGCCCCGCTTGTAGGTCACCAACCGCATGCCGCGTCCTCCAGCTTTCCCTCCGGTGAAGCAGAATCAGCCCGGTTGGGCCAGCGGTATGGTGGCCGCCACCTCCAGTGCCCGCGCCCCGCGCAGCACTAGGTCGTCGCGGTAGAGCGCCGCCGCCAGTTGCACCGCCCGCGGCATCCCATGCTCGTCCAGCCCGACCGGCGCCGAGATCGCCGGCTGCCGCGTCAGGTTGAAGGCGAAGGTCCAGGGCGCCCAGTCCCGCCACAGCGCCTCCGCAGGCCGGATCGTCGGCTGATCGGCGGCGAAGGCGGCGGTCGGCGTCGCCGGGCAAAGCATCAGGTCGAAGCGCTGGTGGAAGCGCGCCGCCGCATGCGCCGCCTCGATCCGCAGCGCCTCGGCACCGAGGAAATCGACCGCGCTCATCCCCTCCTCGCGCTCCGCCACCTCGACGAGGCCCGCATCCAGCAACCCGCGCCGCTCCTCGGGGATGCCCGCCACCAGCCGCGCCAGCGCCACGCCCCAGACCCGGCCGAAGATCGCCCGCGTATCCGGCAGCCCCGGATCGGCCTCCTCGACGATGGCCCCCTGTTCCTCCAGCAACTGCGCCGCACCGGTAAGCGCCGCCTCGCCATCCGCATCCAGCGGCGGGCCGAAGCCGAGCCGCCGCACCAGCCCGACCCGCATCCCGGCCACGCCCTGCTCGATGCCCTGCCGCCAGTCGCGCCCCTCATCCGGCAGGCTGAAGGGGTCGCGCAGGTCGTGCTGCGCCATGGCCGAGAGCATCAGCGCCGCATCCCGCACCGTCCGCGTCATCGGCCCCGTGACGGCGACATGAGCGAAGGCACCCAGCGGCCATTGCGGCACCCGCCCGAAGCTGGGCTTCAGCCCCACCAGCCCGCAGAAGGCCGCCGGGATACGAATGGACCCGCCCGCATCCGTCCCGATATGCAGCGGCCCGAAACACGCCGCCCCCGCCGCCCCGGCCCCGGAGGAGGACCCGCCCGGCGTCCGCTCCCGGTTCCACGGGTTGCGGGTAATGCCATGCAGCGGACAATCCCCCGGCGACTTCCAGCCGAATTCCGTGGTCGTCGTCTTGCCGAGGATGACCGCCCCCGCCGCCTTCAACCCGAGCACGGAGGGCGCATCCTCCGTCGCCGGCGTGGCATCGGTGGTCTTGCTGCCCCGCCGCGTCGGGAAGCCGCTGAGGTTCAGCAGGTCCTTCACCGTCGCCGGCACGCCGTCGAGCAGCCCCATCGGCCGCCCCGCCATCCAGCGGGCCTCGCTCTCGCCCGCCGCCTGGAGCGCCCGCGGGTTCATCGCCGCGAAGGCATTGACCCAAGGGTTGTAGCGGGCCACCCGCTCCATCACCGCCCTCAGCACCTCCACGGGGCTAAGCGCCCGCCGCGCATAGAGCGCGAGCAGGGTCTCGGCGGACATCAGGGCAGGATCGGTCTCGGCCATGGATCACCTTCGGGCGGGCCCCCAATCTGGACCCACCCGAGGCCGAGGGCTAGGCGGCGAGCTTCACATGGCTCCGGCACTGCATCAGCGGCTGGATGCGTGTGCCGAAATTCTCCATCCCCACTAGGAAGTCGTCGAAGGCGAGCATGATGCCCTTCACCCCCGCCATCTCCGCCGCCTCGTCCAGCATGCGCGCGATGCTGGCATAGGAGCCGACCAGCGTGCCCATGTTGAAGTTGATCGGCGAGGGCGAGCGCTGGATCGCCGCCGCCATCGAGGTCGACTCGGTATTCACGTCAGCCGCCGCATGGCCCAGCAGATGCGCCAGCGCCTCGCGGTCGGCGCCGCGGTTGTAGAGGTCCCACTTCACCATCGCCGCCTCGTCCGTCTCGTCGGCGATGACCATGTAGAGGATGTAGGAGCCGACATCGCGCCCCGTCTTCGCGGCCGCCTTCAGCATCCGCCGCGGCACGTCGATGCACCTCTGCGGCTCGTTCACCCCCTCGCCGAGGGCGAAGTTGAAGTCGCAATACTGCGCCGCGAACTCCATCCCGCGGTCGCTCTGCCCGGCGGCCACCAGTTTGATCGGCACCGAGGGCGGCGGGCTCATCTTGCACTCGTCCATCTGAAAGAACTCGCCCTTGAAGTCGCTCGTCCCGGTCTCCCAGAGCTGCTTCATGATCTGGACGTATTCCGTGCTGTAGTCGTAGCGCTTGCCGAAATAGGCATCGCCCGGCCACATCCCCATCTGGCTGTACTCGACCTTGTGCCAGCCGGAGACGATGTTCACCCCGAACCGCCCGCCCGAGATGCTGTCGATGGTCGTCGCCATCCGCGCCACGATCGCCGGCGGAATGGTGAGCACCGCCGTCGAGGCATAGAGCCTGATGCGCGAAGTGACCGAGGCAAGCCCCGCCATCAGCGTGAAGCTCTCAAGCCCATGGTCCCAGAACCCGGTCTTCCCACCGAAGCCGTGCAGCTTGATCATCGAGAGTGCGAAGTCGAGGCCATAGCCCTCGGCCATTTGCACCACGCGCTTGTTGAGCTCGAAGCTCGGCATGTATTGCGGCGAGGTCGCCGAGATCAGCCAGCCATTGTTGTTGATCGGGATGAAGACGCCGATATCCATGGGCACGCCCCTCTGCGATGAACCGCAGAGGGGCACGCAATACTCATGCCATGGATCAGGCAGCGACGATGTTGAACTGCCGGGCGATGCCGGTCCAGGTAGCGATGTCCTGCTGCATCGCCGCGACGAAATCCCCCCCGAGCGGCACCGGATTGCGCGGCAGCGTCACCAGCTCCTCGCAGCGGGCGCGGAGCACCGGCGTCTCCAGCAACGGCGGGATCAGCGCCGTGACCCGCTCAATGATCGGCTGCGGCAGCCCCTTCGGCGCCGAGAGGCCGAGCCACTGGCTCGAGGTCAGCTTGCCATAGCCCAGCTCCGCGAAGGTCGGGATGTCCGGCAGCGCCGCCAGCCGCCGCGGCGCGGAGATGCCGAGGCAGCGCAGCGTACCGTCCTTCAGCAGCGCGACATTGGTGGTGATCGGGTCGATCATGCTCTCGATGGTGCCCGCCATCAGGTCCTGCATCGCCGGCGCGCTGCCGCGATAGGGCACATGGTCGAGGTTGCGCGCCCCGGCCTCCGCCCCGAGCATCACCCCCAGCAGATGCGGCGCCGAGCCGATGCCGGACGACCCGTAGCGCACCGGCACGCGCCGCGCTGCCTCGAGATACTGGTCGAGCGTCTTGTAGGGCGAGCCCGCCTTCACCAGCAGCACATTCGGCGCCTCGACCAGCATGCCGAGATGGGTGAAGTCGGCCACCGGGTCGAAGGGCAGGGTGGGCAGCGTCGCCGTCGAGAAGACATGCACCGAGGCATGGCTGACGAGGAAGGTGTAGCCATCCGCCGGCGCCTTGGCGACGACGTCGGTGCCGATCACCCCGCCTGCCCCCGCCTTGTTCTCGACGACGACGGTCTGGCCGAGCGCCTGGGCCAGCGGCGGCGCGATCAGCCGGGCGACGGTATCGACCAGCCCGCCCGGCGGGAACTGCGCAACCAGGCGGATCGAGCCGCGCCCCGGCCAGCCATTCTGCGCCCGCGCGAGTCGCGGCAGCAGGGCAGGGGCGGCGAGGGCGGCCAACAGGTGACGACGATGCATGCTCTGCGCTCCTTTGCGGCAGGGCAGAGGCGGATTGCCGTCAGATGACGCAGACCTCACGTCTCGGCTGCCGCCTTGCCCTCGAACAAGGCGGCAGCAGCAAGGAGCGTGCCGCGGTCAGGCGGCGACGGCCCCGCTCCAGGGGCTCATCGCATCGCTGATGCCCGTCGCTACGCCGCCCGGCCCGCGCTGGATCAGGTTCGGGCAGGCGAAGTTGAGCGGCATCACCGCATGCTCGACGACGGTCGGCACGCCCGGCAGCGCCGCCAGCACCTCCGCCGGCAGCCGCCGGTCCGCGGTGACGCCCTCCGGCCCGGAGACGTCGATCCGCGGATGATGCGCGGCATCCTCCGGCGCCATCCCGAATTCCGCGACGAAGGAGAGCAGCTGCAGCACGGCCGCCAGGATGCGCCGCCCGCCCGAGGCGCCCGCCGCGATCTCCGGCTGGCCGCCCGAGGCGAGGATGATCGGCGACATGTTGGTCAGCGGCCGCTTGCCCGGCGCGATGGCATTCGGCGTGCCCGGCTGCGGGTCGAACCACATGACGCCGTTGTTCATCAGCACGCCCGAGCGCGGCAGCACCACGCGGCTGCCCATGGAGGAGAGCAGTGTGGTGGTAATCGCCACCATCATCCCGTCCTTGTCGCAGGCGGTGAGGTGCGTGGTGCAGGTCTCCGCCCCTTGCGGCTCGGCATCCCCAAGCCCCGCGAGCCGCTCCGCATAGGCCGCCTGCATGGCGCGGGCAAAGCTGCCGTACCAGGCGGCCGAAGGCGCCGCGCCGGTCGGCACATCCGCCATCAGCTCCAGCACCCGGCGCATGGTCGGCGCCGCCGTCAGCCCGTTCGACAGCATCAGCGTCCGCCCCCGCCAGGGCACCGCGACGGCGGGCAGCACCCGCGCCCGGCACCCGCCCAGGTCAGCGGCCGAGAGCACCCCGCCCAGCTCCCGCGCATCGGCCGCGATCTGCGCCGCGATCTCGCCCTCGTAGAAGTCGCGCAGCCCCGCCTGCTGCAGCCGCTCCAGCGTTGCCGGCAGGTTGCCGAGCGGGAAGAAGCCCGGCGCCCCCTGATAGGGCGTCGTCGGCGGCAGCCCGTTCGGAAGGTAGATCCGCGCGCTTTCCGGGTAGAGCCGCAGCACGCTCGCCGAGCTCGCCACCTTCAGCGTCGTGTACCAATCCGCCGGCAGCCCCCGCTTCGCCAGCGCCACGGCCGGCGCCAGCACCTCCCGAATTGGCAGCCGCCCATGCCGCTCATGCAGCAGCGCATAGCCCGCAACCGCCGAGGGGATGACGAAGGAGAGCGGCCCATGGATGTTGCGGTCCCCCTCCACCTCCGGCCAGGAGAAGAGGTCCTGCTTCATCCGCCCCGTCAGCGGAAAGGCCGAGGCATCGAGCCCCGCCGGCGCGACGGGCCCGAAATCGATGGTCTCCGCCGGCGCCATCCCCGGCTTCATCACCTGCGCGAAGCCGATGCCGCCCAAGCCGCTGTTCCACGGCTCCAGCGTGGCGAGGGCGAAGGCCGTGGCGACCGCCGCATCCGCCGCCGTCCCCCCGGCGCGCAGCATGGCGGCCCCCGCCTCCGCCGCCACCTTCACCTGCGAGACGACCATGCCCCCGGCGCCGCTCGCGCCCGGCTTGCGCAACGTCCAGTTCTGGCTCTCGTGCTCTGGGAGGGGGAAGGCATCCGTCATGGCAGCAACTCCGGCGATCGGCGTGCCGGCATCGTCCTGCCGTGCGCCCGATGGGGCAATCCCCCATGAGCGCCCATCGAGGCCGGTCCCCTTCCGCAGCCCTGCCGCGGAAGGTGCGAATAATGCGGCGAGGCCTAATACCAAGTCTCCGAGAGCATGACTCTCTGGGGATTCCCAGACTGACGGCGCTCTGATTCAACGTGGCGAGCAGAGGAGCTTCGCCATGCCCATCCCACTCCGAGCTGACTTTGACGCAGCTGGGCTTCGTGCTGCGGCTCGCCGAACCAAGGATGCGGCCCAGGCCCGTCGCCTGTTGGCCTTGGCTGCCGTTTACGACGGAGTGTCGCGCACGGAGGCCGCCCGGATCGGCGGGGTGACGGTGCAGATCGTCCGGGACTGGGTGGTGCGGTTCAATGCCGAGGGTCCGGCTGGGCTGATTGACCGCAAGGCGCCGGGCCAGGCGTCACGGCTGAACCATACCC
>NZ_JQKB01000059.1 GCF_000745835.1 Belnapia moabensis DSM 16746
CTGGTGGTTCGGCCCGCAGCCGCGCCAAGAGCTGGTCGAGACCTGGACCATCACGCGGGATGGCGAAGGCGTGGCCCGATGGGCGGAGATGCACATCGAGGCGGTCCTTGGAAACGTCGATGCCGACAAAGCTGTGCGCCGCAGTAGGAAGCTGGTCCATGACCCGTCCTTGCAAATGCGGGCTCGCAGCCGTTCGGCAGCGGCCCAGGCGACCGTTCGGGTTCCCGGATGGGACGACGGACGGCGCCCAGCTCAGAGACGGGCTCATTCACCCCAGGCGGTCTCGGGCTGCCGTCCGCCGTCAGCCTCGCCGGCTCACCACCGGGAGGCAACTGTGAGATACAAGGCGGACAGCGCCGAGGCCTTCCTCGACGCCGCACCGGCCGCGGTCGGTAACAGCGGCGCGCCGGCGCTGCGGCTCGGGGCCTATGAGGGTCCGCTCGACCTGCTGCTGGAGCTGGCGCGGGCGCAGCGGATGGACCTGGCGCAGATCTCGGTCGCCACCCTGGCCGAGCAGTTCGAAGCGGTGGTCGCGGTAGCGATCGAACAACGGGGGGTACCGCTCCCGCGGTTGGCGGACTGGCTGATCATGGCGGCCTGGCTGACGCTGCTGCGCTCGCGCCTGCTGCTGCCGGCCGCCGCGGCGGAGATCGTCGAGGCGGAGCGCGAGGCGCAGGATCTACGCCGGCGGCTGGCCGACCGGGAGTGGGCAAACCGTCTGGCGGATTGGCTCGAGCGGCGGCCACAGCTGGGGCGGCAGGTCTTTGCCCGCGGCGAGGCGGAGCCTGCTACAGCCACCATGGCCAGTGCACCACCGCCTGCGGACACGACAGAGCTGTTGCGGGCTTGCCTGCGGCTGCTGGTGCTGCCACACCGGGACCGGGTGTACCGGCCGCGGCCGCCGGCGTTGTGGCGGGTGCCGGATGCGCTGGAGCGGATGCGCGCTTTGCTGCCGACATTGGGGGAGGGGGCTGATTTCACTGCCTTCCTGCCGCCGCCGTCGGAGGAGCGAGCCAAGTCTCAGCTGCAACGACGGGCGGCGCTGGCGGCGACTCTGATGGCAGGGCTGGAGCTAGGCCGTAATGGGGTCGTACATCTTGATCAACCGCATGCTTTTGGAACGATCACCATCCGCGCCGAACGGCTGAGGGTGGGTCCTGGTACTGAACGTCCAAACCCAAACCGCTGATAGTGATCGAGACTTTTTTAAAACGTTCCGCCCGAGGTTGGGGCCAAGGGTTCGAATCTCTACTCCCGCTCCAGTCGGCTTCCACACAACCTGTCTCTCCTAACCGGACCACCGCGCTGAGGCGCAGGTTTGGCCTGGGTTTCTGCGGCAACCTTGATGGTGCAGCAGCGGAACAGAGCCGGGTTTTCTCTCCGAAATGCCGAAGACTCTCCGGACCTTGAGGGTAGGGCAATTTAACCCTCAAGCTTTACTGCGTTGAGAATGCAGGATCTTCGGACGGAGCATCGGCACCTTATTCAGCGTACCTATCGCTTGCCGGTCGAAGCTACTGATGAGATTGGCGTCTCCGCCCCCAAGCCCTTGCCCCTGATGGCGACGCCGATAGACCATCCGCGTCCACCCTGATCGGAGGCGGTCGCCAATCCTATGCCGCAGTAGGTTATCGCCGCACCGATCGCCTGGGCCAAGCGCGAGGAATGGCGCGGCACCCTGGCCGAGTTACTGGACCGCCACAGTGCTCAGGTCTGCTAAAGACCCATCACATCTAACCTCAGTGGGACCGGATGGATCGCCAGGACGACCCAGATGTTGCGTCATCGGATGATGCTCGGCGTCAGGCCCTTGTTGCCTCCTTCGGCAGCCGTGCTCTTGAGGAGGGACGTGATCTCGACGGGCTGCTCGCCGACGCCGCCGAGCATGCCGCACTAGGGCTATGTGTCAAACGGGCCAAGGTGCTGCAGTACCGTCCGGAGGCAGGCGACCTCCTCGTCCGCGCTGGTGTGGGCTGGGCCCCTGGGGTGGTTGGCCGCACGACGCTCTCGGCCGGCATGACTTCGCCACCAGGGCGAGCACTAAAGACCGGTGAAACCGTCTCGGTTGCCGATATAACCAGGGCCGAGGGCTTTGAGTATTCCGAGGTGCTGCGTCAGCACAGTATCGTCTCGCTGCTCAACGTACCAGTCCCGGCCGGCTCCGGTGCCTGGGGTGTACTGGAGGTGGACGCCGCGACGCCACGCTGCTTCGGTCACGAGCACGAGCACTTCCTGCGGTCCCTGGCTGGCTTACTCGGCGCCGCAATCCATCGGCTTCGGGTCGAGGCAGAGCTGCGCGAAAGTGAGGCGCGGCTGCGGGCCTTGGCCGACAATCTGCCCGCCGGCATGGTCTACCAGCTCGCCATGCAACGCGATGGCTCGGAGCGCCGCTTTGTCTACGTCTCGCGCGGCTGCGAGCGCCTGACCGGTGTTTCGGTCGAGGCGGCACTGGCCGACCCCGGGGCGCTCTACCAAACCATTGCCCCGGAGCACCGGGAGGAGTTGGCTGCCGCCGAGTGGGCAGCCATCGGTGATCTTGCGCACTTTGATCGCGAAGTGCCTTTCACTCGTGCCGACGGGCAAGCCCGCTGGGGCCGCATCGTTTCGGCCCCTCGCCGGATGCCGGACGGATCCCTAGTCTGGGACGGCCTGCTGGTCGACGTCACCGACCGGAGGGCGGCCATTGACGCATTACGCGACGAAGCACACCGCCTAGAGGTACTGAACCGCACGGGCGCATTACTGGCTGCTGAGCTCGACCTTGAGCGCATTGTCCAGGCGGTGACCGACGCCGCGACAGAGCTCTCGGGCGCCGCATTCGGCGCGTTCTTCTACAACACCACCAGCGAGCGCGGCGAGGCCCTCTCCCTCTACTCCCTCTCGGGCGCACCCCGCTCCGCCTTTGAGCGGTTCCCGATGCCGCGCGGCACTGCCGTCTTTGGACCAACCCTGGCCGGCGAGGGGATCGTCCGCTCGAGCGACATCCTGACGGACCCACGCTATGGCCAGAATGCGCCCCATCACGGCATGCCGGAGGGCCACCTTCCGGTTCGGAGCTACCTGGCGGTTCCCGTTTCATCTCGCTCTGGCGAAGTGCTGGGAGGGTTGTTTTTCGGACATCCTGAACCGGGGATCTTCAGTGAGCGCGCCGAGCACCTGGTCGTTGGTATCGCGTCGCAAGCAGCGGTGGCCATTGATAACGCCCGCCTGTACCAGGCTGCGCAGCGCGAGATCGCAGCGCGGGCAGCAGCCGAGGCGGATCTGCAGCGCCTCAACGAGACACTCGAGCGGCGGGTGGCGGAGGAGGTGGCGGAGCGGTTCAGGGCTGAGGAGGCGCTTCGCCAAGCACAGAAGATGGAGGCCATCGGCCAACTGACCGGTGGCCTAGCGCATGACTTCAACAACTTACTTCAAGGCGTGGTGGGCAGTCTGCACATGCTCCGCAGCCGAGCCGCGGCGGGCCGCACGGCTGATCTCGGCCGTTACGTTGACGCTGCCTTGACCTCGGCCGACCGGGCGGCTGCACTCACCCACCGCCTGCTCGCTTTCGCCCGGCGCCAGCCGCTCGATCCGAAGCCCGTCGATGTGAACCGCCTGGTGTCCTCTCTGGAAGATCTGGTGCGGCGCACCGCCGGGCCCGCCATCCGGGTCGAGGTGGTGCTAGCCGGCGGGCTCTGGCCGACACTGTGCGATCGGCACCAGCTTGAGAATGCGCTGCTGAACCTCTGCATCAATGCCCGCGATGCCATGCTGGAAGGTGGCATCCTCACGATCGAGACGGCGAACGCGCACCTCGATGACAGCTACGCGGCGGCGCAACGGGATGTTGAGCCAGGGCAGTACGTAGCGGTTTGCGTGACCGACACCGGCATGGGTATGCCGCCAGACGTGGTAGGGCGTGCTTTTGATCCGTTCTTCACGACCAAGCCGCTCGGCCAAGGGACCGGTCTCGGGCTCTCTATGGTTTACGGCTTTGTTCGGCAGTCGGGCGGTCATGTCCGGATCTACAGCGAGGAGGAACGCGGCACGACGGTGAAGCTGTACCTTCCTCGTCACCGCGGCCCAGCGGAGAGTGAAACAGAGCTGGAAGTACAGGCGCGGCAGCCATGTGCGGTGGCGGGGGAAACCGTACTGGTCGTGGAGGACGAGGCGGTGATACGCCTACTGGTCGTCGAGGTGCTGGAGGAACTGGGCTACACGCCACTCGAAGCTCCGGACGCAGCAGCGGGGCTGCGCATACTAGAGACGGATACCCGCATCGATCTGTTGGTCACTGATGTGGGTCTTCCCGGGGGCATGAACGGACGTCAACTCGCCGATGCAGCGCGCCGGATCCGACCCGAGTTGAAGGTGTTGTTCATGACCGGCTACGCCCAGAACGCCGCATTCGGTAATGGCGTACTCGAGCCGGGTATGGCGCTGGTGACGAAGCCCTTCGCGCTTGACACGCTTGCAGCCAAGATTTGCAGCATGATTGAGGATCAGTCGAGTAGAAAAGGACTTGCCTCGAGCAAAGATGTCTAGGGCCCGTTAGCGCCTGGGGCAGTCGGAGCGGTAACGGCGCTGGGCAACAATCTGGAACAGCCCGTAAAGTGGTAGTATTCCGCCGACGAGCATCGCCGTGAGGAGCAATGGCAGCTCCGCGCTACCCGTGAGATCCTGCAGCCAGCCCGCCGCGGGCGGCATAAAGCCGTGTCCGACGTAAAGCCAGGTGTAGAACAGCCCCATGCCGACTGCCCGGCTCTCCGGCCGCAGCGCTTGCGAGGGCATAGACATGATGACCCCGATGGGCAGGCCCATGAGCAGTCCTGCGCTGATGAGAGCGGGACCGGCAAACCCAATCGCCAAGGCCAGTGTGGCAAGGCAAGCGGCCCAGCCCAGGGCGCCGACAGCCATGAGCATAGCTGGCCGTCCCCAGGTCTGGGCGATGATCCCACCAACCGGGGCAGAGGCCGCGACCAGCCACGTTGCGACGCCAACGAGCAGGCCCGCCTGGGTGGGGTTGAGTCCTTCGCCCGCAAGAAAGGTCGGCGCGAAGCCGAACATCACTGCGAACGCGCCGTTGAAGATCCCCCATACCGCGCCCGCTAAGCAGACCAGCATCGCCTCTGGCGCAGAGATCACGCCACCCACCGTGGTGCCTATGCCGTCGTTTGGGTGCTTCGCATAGGCGAGGGTAAGAAGGAGCAACGCTGCGAGTGCAAGTGCCGCAGTGGCCGCGAGGGACGCGCCCCAGCCAGCAAGGCCAGCCAGCGTCCCTAGCGAGAGGGTGGCGAGCCCCACGCCGATTGGGAAGGAGTTCACAAAGACGGCCATGGCCAGCACGATCTCACGACGCCCGGCGAACCAGTCCGTCACCATCTTGGCCATGAGGACGTTCAGCAGCACGCCGCCCACTCCAGACAGCAATCGAGCTGCTGCGAGCGAGGCGAAGTCCGAGGCCCATGTCGTCGCAAGCCCGCCAGCGACCATCAGCAGCAGGCCGAAGCTGACCACGCGCTTGTCTCCGAAGTGTCGGCCGAGTGCCGCACCTGGTAAGGCCAAGGCTAGGCCTGGCAGAAAGTAGAGACCTATGAGCGTACCGAGATCGGCGTAGGTCAGGCCGAGCTGCATCACGAGGTCCGGGGAGACCGAAGCAATGGACTGGAACTGGAATCCCATGCTGGTGCGGGCGACCGTCAGCACGGTGAGCGCCTGCCAATGCGCTTGCATGCTTCGCCTCCCTGAGCGTTAGGCCTGATGCTGGCCCGAGCAGCACAGTGTGCCTAGCTCCGAATGGATAGCGCCAGCCAGTCCCGAAGATTACCGCCCGGGTGCGGCGGAGCGCCTCAGCCAGTCCAGAGCGGCGGCGAGGGAGAGGACGCCGAGGAAGGAGGCGGCGATTTTCTCGTATCTGGTGGCGACAACCCGCCACTCGTTCCGCCTCGCCCAAGGGCGCTCGATGCATTTGCGGTTGTTGTAGATCGGCTCCGGACAGGCGACCAGGGCCTCGTCGCGGCAGGTCGGAATGGCTGCTGTAGCCGCGATCGGCCACCACCCACATCGGCATGTAGGGCAGGCGGACCAACAGCGGGACGGCCTGCGGCAGTTCGTGCGCCTGGCCGTGTGCCAGTGCGAAGGCAACCGCCCGTCCCATGCTGTCGGTATTCACGCAGGCATTTGCCATACCGCCGCGCGAGTGGCCGAGCGCCTCACCAACCCTCTGCTCTATCGGAGCCGAGCACCGCCCACTGCTCGTCCATCAGCACGAGCGCCACCCTCCCGAAAGGTGGCAAAACGCCCGCAGGCACTCCCCGTTTGGGCGGACGGGCCCCCACCGGGTCGAGGGGCGGCACCGGGAGGTTTGCTTTCTCGCCATGACAATCGGCAGAATGTCGGTCCCGAGCAGATCTGCTTCGAGACGAGGTGAAGCATGCACATCACCTATCGTACCGCGAGGGCCGAAGACCTCGCACCCGCAACGAGGATCGTCCAGGACGCCTACAACGACCTGCGCGTGCGGCACGGCCTAACGCCCAGCATCGCGCTGGGCCCACCGCTGTTCCAAACCTTCTCGTTTGCCGAGCCCTCATCCAACCTTTGGGTGGCCGAGGCGGACGGCGCGCTGCAAGGGTTCGCCTTCGCCTGGATGCGGCAGCGGTTCTGGTTCCTCGCGCAGCTCTTCGTCCAGCCCGGCATGCAGTCAATGGGCATCGGACAGGCCCTGCTCTCCAGGATCATACGGCACGCGGAGGAGAACGGCGCCGAGAACCGGGCGCTGATCACCATGGCCTACAACACGGCCTCGACGGGGCTCTACATCCGCAACGGGCTGTATCCGCGCGAACCGCTGCTACGACTGGTCGCGCCCGCGCCGCTTGTGGCGGAGCGGATCGCCACCCCCGGCCTGGAAGCGGTTCCGATCGAGCCCTGGCCTGGCCCGCGAGAGTGGCTGGACGGGATCGACGAGGCGGTGCTGGGCTTCCGGCGGGAGTCGCACCACGCCTTCCAGCTCGGCGGCGTCGCGGCTCGCGCGCTGCGCTTAGAGCAGGCGGGGAGGCCGGTGGGCTACGCCTACGTCTCGGGAGCCGGCCATGTCGGCCCGCTCGCCGTCTCGCCGGGCGTGGAGGCGGTGGAGGCCCTGAAAGCGGCCGTGCGCGGCGCGCTGGAGGTGCAGCCGAAGCAGGTCTCGATGGTAGTTCCGGGCAAGGCCGACCGGATGCTGGACGTGGCATTTAGGCTCGGCTTCCAGATCGACGAGCCCTTCGTCCTGCTCTCCGCCCGGCCGTTCGGGGACTGGTCGCGCTACCTGCCGAGCAACCCGGGCTTCATGTGACCGCCGACGCCCGCCGGGGCGAAGCACGCGGCGGAACTCCGCGAGGCCCCGTGCGGGGTCGGGGAAGTACATCAGCCCCATGTTGCAGAGCACCGCATCGAAGCTCTCGTCCACGAGTGTGAGGCGCTGGCCGTCCTCGACGGAGAAGGAGACGTTCGGCAGGCCGCCCAGCCGCTCGCGCGCCCGTTCGACCATGGCGGGGGAGATGTCGGCCGCGACCACGTGGCCGGAAGGCCCGACCACTTTGGCCGCGGCCTCGGCGGCGATGCCGGTCCCAGTGGCGATTTCGAGAACGCGCATACCGGGCGCGAGGCGCGCGGTACGCAGCAGGGGCGGGATGAGTTGCCGGGTCATGTGCCCGACCGCGCGGTCATACCCGGCCGCGACGGACTCGTGGAACTGGAGTTCGGGCATCGGTCGTGTCCCTCCCGAGCGCGGCATCGCGCCGGAGGCAGGCCCTCGGCGGTCCGACTGCACGATCCAGGCTAGGCTGGGCGCCGCGGAACACGCGCACGCCTTTTCGCGAGCGATCTGAGGAAGTCTTGGGCGGTATCTTCCGTCAGGTGCCATCCACTAGTGGTCGACGGAGATCGCCAAATTGCTGCGTTCCGCGGCAGCGACTCGAACGGACAGCGGTCCATTCCGCCCCGAGCGAGGCGCGCGACTTGCCCAATCCGAATGGAAAGCTGCTTCAAAAGCAGACCTTGTATTTTTCCACTCCTCAAGCTGAGGCAAACGGAATCCAGACCTTTCCGAATGCAACAAGCGAGACCGGTTCTGATGGGCCGCAGCTGGAGCAGGTCTCGATTGCTATCCGCCAGGGCCGCCGCGCCGGATGAAGGGATCATCTGGAGCGGCAAAGGCTCAAGCGGCAGCGTCCGGCAGCCTCCCTTAGAACACCTTGATGGTTGCCGCACGAGACAAATGCATAGGGGTGGCTTGGGCGCCGTAGCTTTCACCTTGGTGCAGATGCAATGGGCTGTGTACGCTCCGGCGTTGGAGGCGCCCGCTCGAGGCTGCCCCAGCAAGGGAGGAAGCAATGCGGAACCACGCCAACCGCTGGGCGCTTGCCCTCGGCGTCGCGTTGTGCCCGGCGTTCGGCCAGGCGCAACAACACCACGACGGTCACACCCATGGCGGCACTCCCCCGGCGCCGGCCACGCTCGGCGAGGTGCATTTCCCGGTTAGCTGCACGCCGGAGGCGCAGGCTGCCTTCGACGCGGCAATGAAGCTGCAGCACTCCTTTTGGTACGAGGCCGCTCAGGAGGCCTTCCAGCGTGTGCGCGAGCGCGATCCGGGCTGCGTCATGTCCTATTGGGGAGAGGCCATGGCGCTGCTGGTCAACCCCTTTACTGTGACCACAGCAGCCAACCTGCGCCAGGGCCGGGCTGTGCTGGCAGAGGCGCGGCGCATCGGGGCGAAGAGTGAGCGCGAGACCAGCCTGATCGACGCCCTGTCAGAACTCTACGGCGATGAGAACCCAGCGACGCACCGTGCCCGCTTGGAGCGTTACGAGCATGCAATGGGACGGCTGCACGGACGCTTTCCGGACGACCCAGAGGTGGCAATTCACTACGCGCTTGCGCTCGCCATGGCCGCGTCGCCGACCGACAAGACATATACAAGGCAGCTCAAGGCCGCCGAGATCCTGGAGCGTGAGGCCGCTCGCCAACCGCAGCACCCAGGTGTAGTCCACTATCTCATCCACACTTACGACGTGCCGGCGCTAGCGCGGCGTGGCCTGCCCGCTGCCGAGCGCTACGCCGGCCTCGCCGCGGACGCGCCCCACGCCCTGCACATGCCCTCCCACATCTTTACTCGTGTCGGTCGATGGGAGGACTCGATCGAGACGAACCGGCGCTCGGCCGAGACAGCGCGGGCGCGACGGTCGCCGTTCGACGAGATCCACGCGCTCGACTACATGCTTTATGGCTATCTTCAGACCGGACAGCTGGAGGCGGCACGTCGCACGCTCGCGGAGCTGCCGCGCTTCGCCAGCTGGAACGCACCCGCACCGATCTTCGCTTGGGCACTCACGGTGATGCCGGCGCGCTACGCGTTGGAGCGGGGTGCCTGGGAGGAGGCGGCAGCCTTGGAAATGGGTCGGCAGACAGCGCCCCTCGTGGTTGCGAACACGTACTTCGCGCGCGCGGTGGGCACTGCCCGCACTGGACGTCCGGACGCCGCTGGCGGCGACATTGAAGCACTGAAGGCTGCTGCCACGGCGTTGCGCGACAGCGGCGATGCCTACTGGGCAGAGCAGACGGAGATCTTGCGTCTCGCTGCCGAGGGCTGGGTCGCTTTCGCCCGCGGTGGGCGCGAAGAGAGCCTAGCCCTGTTGCGCGAGGCGGCGGAACGAGAGAGCCGGACGGACAAGCATCCGGTGACGCCAGGGCCTCTCATGCCTGCCCGCGAGCAGCTCGGCGAAATACTGCTACTGGTGGACCGTCCCGCTGAGGCACAGCGCGAGTTCGAGGCGGTGCAAGAGACGGAGCCACGCCGTTTCCGCGCCGTCAATGGCGCTGCCCGAGCAGCGGAAATGGCGGGTAATGCTCAGGCAGCGCGCCGGCACTACGCCCACCTCCTCGAGATTGCGGCGCGTGCGGAAGATGGCGCGCGACCGGAGCTTGCAACTGCGCGCGCGTACATCGCCAAGCAGTGAGTGCGTGATGCGGGGAACCAAGGCGAGGTTCCCTCGACCTCTGCGACCATATGAATATAAGCTGGGCGGCGCCAAATCTCGACTACGGCGCCGCCGTTCGGGCGAGTTCGGGCCCGCTGTCAGCATCAGGTGCGTGCCAACATGCCACAGGCAGCCTGCGCAAGTGTGGCAGGTTGTAGCTGCCACTCACTTGGAAACGGCTCCAGCAGCCCTGGCAACCTGACCTCCACTGAATGCCGCCCGTCCACATTTGCCTCAACTATGTCAGGCGCCAGCAGCGTAAGCCGTAGCAGTGTCCCAAGATACCCTCGCTCAATGCGCTCCGCCTCCGTCATCTCGCTGGTTGAGGCATACCGCCCTTCATCCAGCAGCCGCTGGTACCGGAACGCCCTGGGCAGCGCCTTCACCAGTGCCGGATCAGCGCGCGTGGCCACCGCCGGCGCTTCGTCCTGCACCGACGTCACCACCGTCTTCCGCCCCGGCTGGCGCCGAATGGCCAGCGGCACCCGGACTGTGATCCTGGTATCCTTGGTTGCATCGCCCTCAGCGCCTCCAGGCGAACCGACGACCGGTCGGCCGTCCTTTTCGCCAACTGCCTCTCTCGACCATGCGAGGCTGCCGCTAAGGGCGGCTTCATGCAGACATTCGCACAGGTCTTTTGCAGGCAGGGAGTAGCCCCTAACGGTGCCCCTCAGGTAACGACGTTGCGTTCCACCTTCTTGGAACGCTTGCATCTACGAAGCCGGAGGGAGTGGAATGCTGCATTGAGAGGCGCGGGGAGGACTCAATGCGGCGGGACATCGCCTTCAACGCGGAGGGGACTACCCTCCGCGGCTGGCTCTATCTTCCCGACAATGCCGGACAACACCCGACGATTGTGATGGCGCACGGCTTCACAGGGGTGAAAGAGCAGTACCTCGACCGCTACGCCGAGGTCTTTGCCGCAGCTGGCTTGGCCGCGCTCGTCTTTGACAATCGCGGATTTGGCGCCAGCGGCGGCGAGCCGCGCCAGGAGACCGATCCATTCCAGCAGGTCCGCGACTACCGGCATGCCATCACCTACGCCCGGACCCTTCCTGAGCTGGATGAAAACCGCGTCGGTGCATGGGGCACCAGCTACAGTGGAGGGCACGTCCTCATGCTCGGCGCGATTGACCGGCGCGTGCGGTGTGTGGTGTCGCAGGTGCCGCTAATCTCCGGGCCCATCGGAGCGAGCCGCCGCGCACGCGCCGACCTTTTGCCCGCCCTGCTTGCACGCTTCGATGCCGACCGTGATGCACGCTTCGCTGGACACCCATCAGCGGTGATCCCCGTAGTGGCGGAGGATGCCGCCGCGGCTTGTGCCATGCCCGGCACCGAGCCCTGGGCGTTCTTCAGTGCCACCCAAGAACGTGCCCCGGCTTGGCGCAACGAGGTGACGCTGCGCAGCGCAGAGATGCTACGCGAGTACGAGCCGGGCACCTGGATAACGCGGATCAGCCCGACGCCGCTGCTCATGATTGTTGCCACGCACGACACGCTGACTCCGACCGACCTGGCGCTCGACGCCTATAACCGCGCGCTGGAGCCAAAGTCGCTGGTGCTGATCCAGGGTGGGCACTTTGAGCCGTACACCGGAGCCGGCTTCCAGGAGTCGAGCGCCGTCGCGCGCGACTGGTTCGCACGGCACCTGCTCTGAGCCTGACGCCCGGCCTACTGCGCTGTGTACCCGCCGTCGATCACGAGTTCGGCGCTGGTGACGAATGTCGCCTCGTCTAATGCGAGATAGAGGATCCCGAAGGCGATGTCGTCCGGCTCACCCAAATGGCCGACTGGGTGCAGCGCTTCGATTCGGCGGCGCGCCTCCGCCGGCTCCGCACCGCCAGCGAACAGCCCCTCAGCCATTGGCGTCCCAACCCAGCCTGGGTGGACGGAGTTCACTCGGATCCCGAGCCCCTCGCGCGCGCAGCGGAGTGCGGCCGATTTGGTGAGGCGCCGTACCCCGCCCTTCGAGGCGGAGTAGGCCGCGGCGAGGGGGCTGCGCAGCAACAACCAGCGCGAACCAGCTCGAACGGAAGTCTGATTTCGGTTGAGGGCCGTCAATCAAGGCCGAAGCGGGAGGGGGCCACGCCAGCCGCGAGCGCGCTGGGCTGTGCTGACCAATCCATCGGGAACGGCTCGAGGAGCCGCGGAAGGTCCAGGCTCTCTGGCGGCCGCCCATTGAGGATTGCCTCGACAATCCCCGGCGCCAGCAGTGTCAGCCGCAGCAGCGTGCCTAGATAGCCACGCTCAATCCGCTCCGCCTCCGCCATCTCGCTGATCGAGGCGTACCGTCCCTCATCCAGCAGCCGTTGATACCGGAACGCCCGCGCCAGTGCCTTCACCAACGCTGGGTCCGTCCGCGTAGCGACAGCCGGTACACCCTGCTGCATTGGCGTCACGACTGTCTTCCGCCCAGACCGCCGACGGATGGCGAGCGGCACCCGGACCGTGATGCTGGCCGCCACGCTCATACCGCCACGCGCTCCGCACCAGGAACCAGCACGCCAAGATCCCTGACTAAGCTCGCCAGCCCCTCGACCCGCAGCCGAATGTCAGCGCCACCCGGTCCGACCACGACCCGCTGCACCAGCGTCCGCACAATCCGCGCCTGCTCAGCCGGGAACAGCTCACCCCAGAGTGGGTCCAGCCGCTCCAGCACATCCCTCACCTCCATCTCGGTCAGGTCCGGCGCTTCGGCCCTCGCTGCCAGCCAAGTGCCAACGATGATCTCGGGCTGCCGCAGGAGCGCCCGGACCTGGTTCACCACCGCCGCCTCGATCTGGGCAGCCGAGACCCGACGCACGATGCCATCGTCCTCGACCGCATCGCCCTTCAGCACCCGCTGGGCCACGTAGTAGCGGTACAGGCGCCCATTCTTCCTGGCGTGGGTCGGTGACAGCGCCCGGCCATCGGTGCCGAAGATCAAGCCCTTCAGCAGCGCCGGCGCATGTTGCCGGTTCTGGGCGGCTCGGGCCCTTGGGCTAACCTGCAGCGTGGCGTGGGCCTTGTCCCATAGCGTCCGCGGCACGATCGCCTCATGCTCGCCAGGGTAGACCTGCCCCTTATGCGTGACCTCGCCGATGTAGGTCCTGAGGTTGAGCAGCTTGTAGATATCGCCCTTATCAAGCGGCCGGCCCGACCTGCTTGTCACACCTTCCGCCTGGAGCCGCTTGGCAGTCTCCGTGCCGGAGCCCGTCTCGACGAAGAGCTCGAACACCCGCCGCACCCGCGCCGCCTCGACCTCATTCGCCAGCAGCTTGCGATTCCGCACATCGTAGCCGATCGGCACCTTGCCCCCCATCCACATGCCGCGAGCACGCGAGGCGGCGAACTTGTCCCGGATCCGCTCGCCGATCACCTCACGCTCGAACTGCGCGAAGCTGAGGAGGATGTTGAGCGTCAGCCGGCCCATGCTGGTCGTGGTGTTGAAGCTCTGGGTGACCGAGACGAAGGTGACGCCGTGCGCTTCCATGGTCTCGACCAGCTTGGCAAAGTCCATCAGCGAACGGCTGAGGCGGTCGATCTTGTAGACGACGATGACGTCGACCCGACCTTGCTCGATATCGGCCAGCAACCGCCGCAGCGCCGGCCGCTCCAGAGTGCCGCCAGAGAAGCCGCCATCGTCGTACCGGTCGCGGACCAGCACCCAGCCCTCGGCACGCTGAGAGGCGACGTAGGCCTCGCAGGCGTCGCGCTGGGCGTCGAGGGTGTTGAACTCGCGGTCCAGGCCCTCGTCGGTGCTCTTGCGGGTGTAGACGGCGCAGCGGAGCTTCTTGACCGACGCCGGCATGACGCTGTCGGTTAGCAGCTTGCGTCGGCTCATGCGCTTGGCCTCCCTTTCAGCCCGAAGAAGGTCCAGCCGTTCCAGCGCGTGCCGGTGATGTGCCGGGCGATGGCGGAGAGGGACCGGTAAGGCCGTCCCTCGTACTCGAAGTCGTCAGCCCGAACCGTCACCACGTGCTGGACGCCATCGTACTCCCGGACCAGCCGCGTCCCGGGCAGGGGCCGGCTGTCGGCCCGGATACGGCGGAGGACGACATTGCCACCGTCCAGCTGCTCGCCCAGCGCCTCAAGGCGCGTCCGGGTCTCGGGCTTCAAGCCGCCGAAGGCCAGCTCCTGGATGCGGTAGGCCAGCCGGCTCTGGATGTAGGTGCGGCTGAAGGGCGGCGGCTCCTTGCCGAACAAATCGCGCCACTGTTTCTTGAGATCGGCGATGGGCGCGGCCTGCAGGGCGGCCAGGCGGCCCAGGACGTCCGCCGGCGGGATGGTGGCGATGGTAGGCGCCGGCGCCTGTGGGGCCTGCTGTTTGGCTATGCGGGGCATGCGGGTCTCCGGTTGTTCCGGTTCGCATACATGCTCTGGTCGGCTCGGAAGTGTAGCGAACTCTCTCCCTGGTCGCCGGCCTGTGCGGCGTCTAGGTCGATATCCTCGACGGTGCGGCGCCGGAGCCGCAACAAGCCGACTCCAAGGAGGGCGCTGACCTCGCGAAGGTGAGGCGGGAGCTGGGGAGCTTGGGGCGTGGAGATCATGGTTCGCCTGCCAAGCTGGTACCGCGTGAATGAAAGGTACAGCGAATACAGGCCTTTAGAGAAGGCTTGGCGGTACTTAGGAAGTTGCGCGTAGGACACAGTAGCGGAGCGAGCGACGGGCAAGCACTCTTAAATCCATCTCACGGATTTGCTGAGATGGAATGGAGTGGAAACTCGCATTCCGATTCGGAATCGAAAGTGATTTTGAGATGAGCATCGGATTTCCCCAAGCAGAAGCTTCGAACACGCCTCAGCTGCCGATGCCACCTTCGGCTGGCTGGACTCCAATGGAGATGCTTGAAGCCTATTACCCAGAAGAGATGCGGCTGTGGAGGGAAGCTGGTCCAGAGTTCGACGATTCGCTAGACATTCCTTGGTACGAACAACTCGGTCGCACGCGCGCAAGAGACGTTTGGTTACTGAGATTATTTTGTAGTTTAATTTCCCAGCGTGACGATCTCATCGTTACTGGGAACAATCTGGAGTTGAGGCTGTATGCCTCTCGCAGCACTCTCCCGAGACAGTTGTTCGTTACCGCCTACAATTCTGACGGCACTGAACGAGACACTAAAAATGGCAGAGACCTTTTATTTAAATTCGACATCCTCGCGGAGACCGTCACGGTTCTATACTGGACAGGAACAGAGAAGAAATCTCGGCAATCCGGGGGCATGCGGCTTGTTGCGCTTTGGATTGAGTCAGCAGCTCCTGAAGATGGTCGGACAAACTTATTGTTGCCATCCAATCGAGAGGCCTCGCCTGCGGCGGTTAAAGCAAAATCCAGGGCGCGGGTGAAAGACGCTGAGATAGAGCGATGGCTACGGGACCGTGTCGAGACTCGGCCGGTCGGATTGCCGCCCCCGACGGGACCTGAGTGTTTGGATGACGCAAAGGATCACTTCGGATGCGCGATTGGACGCGATCGATTCTACGATATCCGAAACCGCATTGTTCCCGAACCTTGGCGGAGACCTGGGCCGCGTCGTTAGGAGAATTGTAGGAGGATATCTTGCAAACCTCTGACTACTCACCCGAATTTTTCGGACTAATCATTCTGGTCGGAGGTTTCACGGAGGTTTCGCAAAGCGCATTGGAGCAGCATAAAGACGAGGTCGCCCGGCGCATCCCGCGCCGCTCCGCAATAGGGCGACATGATGAATCAGCAGGTACGACAGCACCCGCGCGACCCAAGCAGGCTCGCGTCTGAGACAGTTCGCCATCTCACCCAGGCCGAGCTTGCTCGCCGCTGGCGCGGCAGCCATCGCACACTAGAGCGCTACCGCTACGAAAATAAGGGGCCGCCATACCTCAAGATCGGCGGCCGCGTGCTCTACCGTCTTGAGGACATTGAGGCGTTCGAGGCAGCGCAGCGGAGGTCCGCATGAAGGACGCCGCATCCGCCGCCGCCATGAGCGACCCGCGGCGGAACCCATCCTTTCGGCGACGCTGGCGAGAGCAGTCAGATTACCCGACGTCCTCAGAGACCCCAACCCCAACCCCCGAAATGGCGCTGGAAGACACCGGCCGCGCCTTGCGGGAGCAGTGGCGCCGAGAGCGGGCCAAGCGTGAGGGGGTGTCGTCATGAACGCGGCCACTCAGACAGACCATGAGGCACCACGGCCGTGCATTTGCATCGAGCCGGGTCAGCTACTTGGCATGGTGAATGAAGCAGAGCAGGCACTGCTCGAAAGCGGCCTCGGACTATACCAGCGTGGGGCGCACATAGTCCGCCCCGGCACGGTTCTGGTCACCATCGCAAGTGGCCAGGAGGTTGCTGCACAACGCATTCTCGAGGTGGGCGAACATGCCTTAGTCGAAGCAATGACTGCCGCGGCCAAATGGGAACGCTATGACGCACGAAGACGTAAGATAATTACTGCCGACGCGCCCATGCAGGTCGCCAGAACTTACCTGCAGCGCGTTGGGCGATGGCGATTGCCGGTTCTAGCCGGCATCATCAACGCGCCGACTCTAAGACCGGATGGCAGCATCCTCTCAACCCCCGGCTACGATCGTGCAACGGGATTACTTCTTGATGCCGGCGCGACGGTATTCCCCCCTGTTCCTGATCAACCTACCAAGGCCGAAGCTGCTGCTGCATTGCAGGTGCTTGTGGAGCTAATTGCCAGCTTTCCCTTCGTCGATGCGCCGAGCCATGCAGTCGCTCTCTCAGCCATCCTGACGGCATGTGTGAGATCGTCGCTACCGACAGCGCCAATGCATGCCTTCTCTGCTCCGGCAGCTGGGTCCGGCAAATCGAAACTGGTCGACTCATTCAGTATTATCGCCACCGGCTACGGAGCCGGAGTTATTTCTCAGGGCAGGACTGAAGAGGAGTTGGAGAAGCGTCTCGGCGCTCACCTGCTGGCTGGTGATCCCGTGATTGCCATCGACAACTGTGAAGCTCCGCTTGCTGGTGAGTTTCTCTGCTGTGCGCTGACGCAGCCTGTCGTACGTGCGCGCATTCTGGGCAGGTCTGAAGTACCAGAGCTGCCGACCAATGCGTTTGTAACCGCGACCGGCAACAACCTTGTCCTCGTGGGCGACCTTACACGGCGAGCAGTGCTATGCCGCCTTGATCCTAAGGTCGAGCGTCCAGAGCTCCGTGAATTCCTGAGCGATCCGATCGAGATCGTCAAAGCTGATCGTGGGCGCTATCTGGTGGCTGCGCTCACCATTCTACGAGCCTATCACGTCGCAGGCCGGCCGAAGCGCCCTGTTCCATTGGGTTCCTATCAGATCTGGAATGATTGGGTCCGTGCTGCGCTGCTTTGGTTGGGAGAGGCCGATCCGGTGGCGACGATGGAAGGAGTGCGTGAAAGTGATCCCAAGCTGGATGCGCTGCTTGCTGTGCTGGAGCAATGGGAGGAGGTCCTCGGCGGTGACATAGTTTCTGTCCGAAATGTTATTGATAAGGCGACAGAGCAAGTCACTGGACTTGGCTTCTATCCAAAGATGGAGTTCCGCCGTCCCGACTTCCGGGAAGCGTTACTGGCTGTCGCCGGCGAGGGCGGTGCTGTTAACAGCAAGAGGCTTGGCAAATGGCTGGCAGGCAACCAGGGCAGGGTTGCGCAAGGTCGCCGGCTCATCCGTGCCGGCATGAGTGGCGGCATCGCGCGTTGGCAGATGCAAGTCGTCACAGAGGCGCCGGCGGGTGATGGGGCTGACTAAGTTTCTATAAGCTCGGCGTCCATCGAGCAGAGCTCCTGGCGGGGGTAGGGGGCTTCCCACCCTCGCTTGCCGGCGGAGCACTGTGCGTAGCCAGTATGTCGCAGGGACCAGTTCCTGCGCCACCGTTTCAATTCCTAGCGGCCTGTTTTTTGATGGCCGCAGAACTGGGAGGGAAACGGACATGAACACCACTGTCGCGGCAACGCGCCGCGCGATGCTCGCCTTGCCGAGCGTGGTCGTCGCCACTGCCAGTCGAGCCCAGACATCCTGGCCCGACCGCCCGGTGCGGATGCTGATCGGCTACCCGCCCGGCGGACCTACCGACTTCATCGGCCGGCTCGCCGCCACGGGTTTGCAGACGGCCTGGGGGCAGACCGTGGTGGTGGAAAACCGCGCCGGGGCCTCGTCCTCCGTTGCAGCGGAAGTGGTGTCGCGGGCCGCACCAGACGGGCTGACCCTGTTCTTCGCGTCGAACGCCGTTGTGCTGAACGCGGCGATCCATCCGAGCATGCCGTATGCGCTGCCCGACAGCTTCGCTCCTGTTGGAACCTTCTGCACCGCGCCGAACGTCTTCTGGTGTGCGGCGAACCAACCGTGGCGCGACCTGGAGGCGGTGGCCGCCGCGGCCCGCGCTCAGCCCGGTACCCTGGCCTATGGCACCACCGGCGTCGGCGGCACCGGGCATTTTGGCGGGGAGACGGTATGCCGGGCGCTCGGCATCTCCCTGACCCATGTGCCCTATCGCGGCACTGCGCCGTTGATGCAGGACGTGCTTGGCGGTCGTGTGCCGCTCCTGGCCCATGGGATGGCGGGCGCGGTTGGTCCGTATCAAGCAGGGCAGATCCGGCCGCTTGCCATTCTTGGCCCGAAGCGTGCGCCAGAACTGCCCGAGGTGCCGACCATGGCGGAGCTTGGCCGCCCCGTGCCTGATAGCGGCCTGTGGTTCGGCATCATGGCGCCGGTCGGAACATCGCCCGCCCTTGTGACGCGCATGGCAGACGACCTTAAGGCGCTCGCCGCGACGGCTGATACCCGCACGAAGCTCGCCACCCAGGCCGCGGTACCGGACTTCATTGGCCCGCAGGAGTTTACGGCGCGTATCCGCACAGAGCTGGCGACCTGGCAAGGGATCGCGCGGAGTGTAGGGATCAAGCCGGACTAACGGCTCCTCAAGGCCTTTAGCGAGCACGGCCGGCGCCGCTGCAGCGATGCATCCTCGGTCAGCGTCGCACGCACGCACGCGCGGCGAACTGGGACGTTGCCCTTGTCCTCTGTGTGGTTGCCTTTTGCTCCAAGCGTGGCTGCTTCTCCTTCTGCCTGAGCGATGACGGTGATTACGAACCACAGTCGCCGAGCCTCTCGTCTACAGATCCGAGGGCACAGGTGGTTTGGTGGTTTAGGTGGTTTGATTCCGGTACCCCGTGTGGAAATGTCACAGTGAGAATTGTTGTTGTGTATCGGATATGATGTGACGTTTTTAGAGAGGGTGTCGGATTAAACCCACCAAACCACCCAAACCACCTTGGAGAGCGCGCGACCCACGCCGGCTGGTTCGGCCGCGACCGCAGCCTCACTGCCGCATGGCGCACGAGCTGCGGAAACTTTCGCAGTAGAGCGAAGAGGAAGGTTATTGTTCCTCGTAGTCGTGGCCCGCATAGTTGCCTTGCGCCACTTGGTTTGCGGCGCTTCGTCCCAAGGACGCCAACATGCCGCTCCGCTCACCGCTGCACCGCTCTGAAGCTTGGAGGCCATCGGCGGCTGGCTTCCGACGCGAGGGCAACGCCAGCAGCACAGCACGCGGGTACGGTGAGGACTGGCGCCGCCTGCGTCTGCAGGTGCTGACCGACGAGCCACTGTGTCGCATGTGCCATGTAGCGGGCCGCGTCACGGCGGCGACTGAGGTGCACCACATGCGCGGGTTCCACGGCATCCACGACCCACTGCGTCTCGACCGCCGCTGGCTGATGCCGATTTGCGTGCCCTGCCACCGACGAGAGTCGCAGCGCGATGCCGTGGACGCGCGACGATGAGGGCGCCCGGTCGATGGCGACCCGGGGGGATGCATAAGTCGCCGGCCTCCCAGCGCCGTGACCGAGCCCCCGCTGATTTTCTTTGCTTGCGAATTTATCGACCGGGGCCGTTATGAGCCACATCGCACAGGTCTGGCCCGCTGACGCCGTCGAGCGCCGGTCCATTGGCAGCCTCATCCCCTATGCCCGGAACGCTCGCACCCACAGCGACGCACAGGTGGCCCAGATCGCCGCCAGCATCCGCGAGTGGGGCTGGACGATGCCGGTGCTGGTGGACGAGGCAGGCGGCATCATCGCCGGCCACGGCCGCGTCCTCGCCGCGCGGCAGCTCGACCTCACTGAGGTCCCGGTCATGGTCGCCCGCGGCTGGAGCGACGCCCAAAAGCGCGCCTATGTGCTCGCCGACAACAAGCTGGCGCTGAACGCCGGCTGGGACGACGCGCTGCTGCGGATCGAGCTCGCCGATCTTCAGGGCATGGGCGCCGACCTCGCGCTGATCGGCTTCAGCGAGAACGAGCTCACCTCGCTGCTGGTGGAGGGCACCGCCGGTCTCACCGACCCCGACGCGGTGCCAGAGGCGCCAGCCGAGCCGGTGACCCGCCCTGGCGACGTGTGGCTGCTTGGACGGCATCGGCTGGTGTGCGGCGACAGCACCACGCCGGAGGCTGTCGAGGCCGCTCTGGGCGACGTGCGGCCGCATCTGATGGTCACCGATCCGCCCTACGGCGTCGCGTACGACCCAGCCTGGCGCAACCGCGCTGGCCTCAGCACGACCCGCCGCACTGGCGCCGTGGCCAATGACGACCGAGCCGACTGGCGCGAAGCCTGGGTGCTGTTCCCCGGCGAGGTGGCCTATGTCTGGCATGGCGCCCTCCACGCCGCGGCCGTGGCCGAGAGCCTCACCGCCTGCGGCTTCGAGATCCGCGCCCAGATCGTCTGGGCCAAGGAACGGCTGGTGCTCGGACGCGGGCATTACCACTGGCAGCACGAGCCCTGCTGGTACGCCGTCCGTAAGGCCGCTGGCGGCCATTGGGCGGGCGACCGCAAGCAGACGACCCTCTGGCAGATCGCCAGCCGTGGCCAGGATGCCGAGACGGTGCACGGCACGCAGAAGCCGGTGGAGTGCATGCGCCGGCCGATCGAGAACAACTCGAGCCCTGGCCAGGCCGTGTACGAGCCCTTCAGCGGCTCGGGCACCACCCTGATCGCCGCCGAGATGACGGGCCGCGCCTGCCACGCGATCGAGCTGTCGCCGGCCTATGTCGATGTGGCGGTGCTGCGCTGGCAGGCGTTCACCGGCCAGCAGGCCGTGCGCGAGGGCGATGGCCTGGCGTTCCCGATCGCCGAGGCGGCCTGAGATGCGCGGCCGCAAACCCGTTCCGACCGAGCTGCACAAGCTTCGGGGCACCCTTAACGCCACTCGTCATGGCAAGGGCCGCAGCGGCGAGCCCGAGGCCACTGGCGACCTCCTGCCTGAGCCGCCGGCCTGGATGACCGAGGCGCAGCAGACCGGCTGGCGCTACGCCCTCGAGCACGCGCCGCGTGGACTCCTGAAGCAGATCGACCGCACCCTGCTGACAGTCTGGGTCGAGGCTGAGGCGCGCTACCGCACCGCGGCCACCATGCAGGCGCAGCTGGACCAGAACACCAGCCTGCCACTGCTGACCAAGACCCGCGACGGCACGCCGGTGCAGTCGCCCTATATCGGCATCATGAACCGGGCGGCGGCGCTGATGATCAAGGCCGCCTCGGAGCTCGGCTTCTCGCCAGCGGCCCGGCCCAGGTTGGCCGCTGGCGCCCAGGAGCCGGCCGAGGAGCAGTCCCCCTGGAGCCAGCTGAAGGTGATCCATGGCGGCAAGAGCGCTGGCTAACAGGGGCTCAGCTGCCCCTCAGGGCGTCGCTGAGGCCGTCGCCTATGCGGAGGCGGTGGTCGGTGGCGCCATCCCGGCCGGGCGCCTTGCTGGCCTCGCCTGTGCGCGCTTCCTGCGCGACAAGGCCGCTGCCGAGGCAGGGGAGGGGCCTTGGGCCTTCCGGCCGGATCTGGTCGATGCGGCGCTGCTGTTCGCCGGCCAGATGCCGAACATCAAGGGCCCGGAGGCAGGCCAGCCGCTGCGCCTGATGCCGTGGCAGAAGTTGGTCTTCGCCAGCATCTTCGGCTTCGTCGAGCGCGGCACGACCACGCGCCGGTTCCGCCAGGCGGTGGTGTTCGTCCCCCGCGGCAACGGCAAAACCACCCTGGCCGCCCCGATCGCGCTCTACCTGACCTTCGTTGAGGGTGAAGGGGGTGCTGAGGGCTATGCCGCGGCGGTGACGCGGGATCAGGCGCGGATCCTGTTCGATGCCGCCCAGCAGATGGTCCGGAAGACTGGCGCCTTCCGGCAGGCGTTCGGCGTCGGCGTGGGCGCCAATGCCCTGTACCAGGAGGCGACCGCCTCCAAGTTCGCGCCGGTTTCCTCTGATGCCAAGGCGCTGGATGGCTTGAACGTGCAGGTGGCGGTGTGCGACGAGATCGCCTCGCACAAGACGTCCGAGGTCTATGACGTGCTGCTGACCGCCATGGGCAAGCGGCGGCACCCGCTGCTGCTGTCGATCAGCACGGCCACCGGCAACACCACCGGCATCGGCAAGCAGCTCTGGGACTATGGCGTGCGGGTGCTGGAAGGCGCCCAGGAGGACGAGCGCTTGTTTACGTTGATCTACGCCGCCGACCCAGAGGACGACCCCTGGAACGAGGCGACCTGGATCAAGGCGAACCCGAGCTGGGGCCAAGCGGTCCAGCCGGACGCGATCCGCGCCATCATGGGACAGGCCCGGAACAACTTAGCGCAGGAGACCGCAGCCCGGACCCGGCACCTGAACATCTGGTCCGGCGCGGATGAGGCGCTGTTCTCCATGCGCGCCTGGCAGGCGTGCCGTAGCCCCGAGCTGCGTCTGGAGGACTTCGAGGGGCAGGAGTGCCATCTCGGCCTCGACCTCGCCAGCCGCACCGACCTGGCAGCGCTGGCCCTGGTGTTCCCCCAGACCTGCCGCGAGACGGGCAAGACGACCTATGCCGCCTTCGTCCGCTGCTACCTGAACGAGGAGGCGGTGCTCGAGGCGCGCAATGCCGCCTATCCCGGCTGGGCGGCGGCGGAGCGCCTCATCCTCACACCGGGCAACGAGACTGACTTCCAGGCCATCGAGGACGACATTCTGGAGCTGAGCCGGCGCTTTCGCATCGTGAGCGTGGGCTACGACCCTTGGCAGTCGACGCAGCTGGCACAACGGCTACGTGCGCAGGACGTCGAGATGGTGGAGTTCCGCTCGACCACGGCGAACTTCTCGCCGGCGATCATCGAGCTCGACGCTGCCCTGCGCTCGGGCCGCCTCCAGCATGACGGGAACTCGGTGCTGGAGTGGTGCATCGGTAATGTTGTGGGCAAGCCCGATCGCCGAGGCAATCTTTACCCGACGAAGGCGCGGCCAGAGCAGAAGATCGACGCCGCCGTGGCGCTCATTATGGCGATTGGGCGCTCGATGACTGAGCCGGAGCAGTTCACCAGCATCTTTGAGCGGGCAGAGTTGTGGATGGCGTGAAGCACTGCGTCAGAGCACATGGGATTAACTTACTACCGCTACGCTGGTCCTTGTTAGACATCGCTGGGAGGTCGTGCGCGAATCTATGCCAGCGAAGCGCAAGTCTCGAACTGCATCCGCGCACAGGTTTATTGATCCAAGTATTGCTGTTATCTGGAACCCGCCACGCGTGTCGAAGTCGCGAGATAAAGAGGCTGTATAAAACGCTTGTTATTTACTCTCAGATTCCCCTTGCGCGTGAGAAAATGTTGCGCCATCTTCCTGGTAGGTAAAACGTTGAAAATTAAGAATAAGAGCCGGCGAGATTGTTCGCTGGAACGTTTGTACGCCTTCGCGCATCGGCTTACGGTCGGGGAGGGCTGAACATGAAGTCGCCTCACGCGCTAACAGAACCAAGGATGGTGGCGCCCGACACTTGTGCGATAGTGACGGGTCCGTTCTGTGTCTCCAGTATGGGAGCGCCGCATTTGGGCGAAAGCGTGACACGGTCTTCGTGGAAGTTGGCACCGCAAGCAGAGAACTCGCAGTCACAAAAGATCAGGTATGATCTGAGGTTGGACATCTCCACGGTGCGTTGGTGCAGTAATGTAAGGCGAATTATCACTACTTCCTCGCCGGCGGCAATGCTTCGTGTGCTTGAATACGCAAGGTTCAGATCGCTAAGCGAGACATCGTTGTCGAGGAATAAACTACGGCTGCATTCAAGGACGCTGCCAGCGAGGTTAATGCCACCCCAGCCGCCTCGCGGTGCAATAGCTTCTATCCAGCTGGGGCAACCACTCTACAGATCTCCGTTGTGGCATCCGCGCTGCTGAACGCTTAGCGCAGGCTGCGCGCAAGGTGCGCGGCGAAACTTTCATCAGGTTAAAAAGCAATGGCCGCCGACTATCGGTTGGGGCCGATCGCTGACTCTTGCCTATGGCCAAAAGGAGGCCGTGTGATGGAGTTCCGGACGGTAGATGGCTCAAACAACAGCCTCACTCAAAGTGACCTGAACGCCTCTGGCTCCGCGTTCGTCCGCATTGGGCCGGCGCGCTACACGGACGGTGTCCATGAGATGGTGGACGGGCCGAATCCACGCATGATTAGCAATGTCGTCGTCGGTGAGGGAGAGGCGGCGACACCGAATGGTCAGGGCCTTTCGGGTATGATGTATGCTTGGGGCCAATTTATCGACCATGACATCACCCGCACGCCCTCTGATCGTGTAACCCGCATCGATATCGCTGTGCCACAGGGCGATCCCGACTTCCCAGATGGCACTAAAATTCTGTTGAGCCGCGCGGTCACGCATTCCACAAGCGGAACCGGTCCCGAGAACCCTGCAACGCCACTCAATGCCGTGACCGGATGGCTCGACGCCTCTATGGTTTACGGCTCCGATACAGCGACCGCGGCAAGCCTGCGCCTGGCCAACGGGCGCATGAAAACATCAGATGGCGACAACCTCCCCGTGGTCGGGGGCCAGTTTTTGGCTGGTGACGTACGCGCCGCAGAAAACCCCGCATTGACGGCGCTACATACGTTGTTTGTGCGTGAGCACAACTGGCAGGTTGAACGGCTACACGCAGCCAAACCATGCTTGACCGGGGACGAGCTATACGAGCAGGCGCGAGCTATCGTTGCAGCGGAGATTGCGCATATCACCTACGAGGAGTTCCTGCCACATCTCGTCGGGCCAGACGCCATCTCTGACTACTCCGGCTACAATCCAGCCGTGGATCCGCGGCTTAGCGTAGAGTTCGCCGGCGCTGCCTACCGTTGGGGCCACTCGACCGTCTCTGCCGAAACCGAACGTAAAGATGAACGAGGTGAGGTGGCAGGCGCCGATCTTGAGCTGCGCGACGTCTTTTTCATGCCACCTACTGCCTTTGTCACAGACAGTGGCGCCGACGGGTTTCTCCGTCACTTAGGTGCGGACTTGGCTCAGGCCATGGACGCACGGATTGTCGACGATTTAAGAAATTTCTTGGTAGACGCTGACGTCGGGCAGGATCTCGCCGCTATTAATATACAGCGGGGACGCGATGTAGGCATCGGAACGCTTAACCAAACCCGAACAGCCCTCGGTCTTACCCCATATGATGAGTTTGAGGATATTACTCAAGATTCAGCCACCGTCGATGCGTTGCGGCAGGCCTTTGTGACGGTGGATAAAATTGACCTCTGGACCGGAGGATTGTCTGAGTCTCTTGCCCCAGGAGCGTTCCTTGGTGAGACGTTTCGGGCCATTGTTGCGGATCAGTTTGAGGCCCTGAGGGATGGTGATCGTCTCTGGTTTCAGGCTCAAGGGTTCGACGCCAGGACCCTATCTGAGATCGAGCGTACAACTCTTTCTGACATCATCCTGCGCAACACGGATACGAAGAACATCCAGGATGATATTTTTACCTTCGTTGAACGCCGAGGCAGCGACGTAGCACCTGAGCATCCGGATCTGCCGCAGCTAGTGGTCGGCAGCAACGGGCGTGAGGAACTTATTGGTAGCATGCAGGATGACATTCTGGTCGCCGGGCGAGGACATCAAACATTGAGAGGCGGGGAGGGTGACGACCGCTTCGTACTGGATGGACCTACCAAGGCGACGGTTGCTGACTTCCAGCCGGGTCACGATCACCTGCAACTCAAGGTAAGCAACGGCAAAGGCTTCGCAGATCTGGATATCCGCGGCGACGCGGACGACACCGTGCTGCGGCTTGGGCATTACCGCATAGAGCTTTCAGGGATCCGTCCCGACGAACTAGGCCCGGGCGACTTCATCTTCGTCTGAGCCGTAAGCTGGAGCAGCCAAGCACCTTGTGCTGACGACACCTGGCAGTGAGACGGACTTCCAAGCCACAGAGGACGACATCCTGGACGGTAGCCGGCGCTTTCGTATCATGAGCGTCGGCTACGGCCCCTGGCTATCGACGCCCCTGGCGTAGCGGCTACGGGCGCAGGACGTCGAGATGGTGGAGTTCCGGTCGACTACGGCGAACTTCTCGCCGGCAATCATCGAACTTGATGCTGCCATGCGCTCAGGTCGCCTCCAGCATGACGGCAACCCGGTGCTGGAGTGGTGCATTGGCAACGTGGTCGGCAAGCCCGATCGTCGAGGCAACCTGTATCCGACCAAGGCGCGGCCGGAGCAGAAGATCGACGCGGCTGTGGCGCTCATCATGGCGATCGGGCGGTCGATGGCCGAGCCGGAGCAGTTCACCAGCATTTTCGAGCGGGCGGAGTTGTGGCAGGCGTGAGCTAATGCACGTAGCTCTTCATCGACCTGCTGGGAAAGCTACCTTACGCGCGTACGGTCCACTGTATTGCTCACTGTCGCCAGTAGCCGCTGAACTATTTGAATGCTCCGTAAGTGAAGAGTTCCTGCGCTGTCCCCAGCGGTGTCCGATGCCGCTGCGATGCAGCGTCGCATTAGGGTAGATCCAGGCTGAGGTTTGTTCGCATACCCTATGCCGACTGAAGCAAAGGTGGTCAAAAGAGGACCGAGAAAATCGAATACGCAGCGGGACGCAAAGTGCGCCTCCGTGAACTGGCGATCGGTCGCGGGCATTCGGTTCGTTAAAGTCGCTTATTGCTGGGCCTCTGCGCGCAGGCGTATACAGTCTCGCCTCATGGCCGGATCAGTGCCGGCACGCTTTGTCTGACTTGACGGTAGGGGCCGCCGTCACAATGACCACAGGATCGGTGCAAGGTTGCAACTTATCTCGTCTGCCCGGACTGCCCTCGGTTTCGCCCTGGCTGTTATCTTCGCTTGGCTTTTTCTAGCGTTTTGGCGGCGAGACAGGACCCAGTTAGCGGTTGCTTGGTGGGGTGCAGCGCATGCGGTTTGGGCTGTGGCCATGCTGCTATTCGCCTTGCGCGACACGGTCTCGCCTTGGATAGCCATCATCCCAGGCAATATCGGGCTCGGCCTCGGCTACGGTCTGCTCTGGAACGGCGCCCGCCAGTTCTCAGGACGGAAGGTGGACCATGTCGGCCTGTTTGCCGGTGCCATCGTCTGGTCGGCCGCCTGTCTCCTGCCAGACTTTCTCAACTCGCTCCCAGCGCGCGTCGCCCTGTCCTCGGCAACAATCGCTGCCTATAGCGTCCTCATTGCATTTGTTTTGCGTGAGGGCATGGCAAGGCAGCGTCTGCCTTCGCACCGGGCAGCAATTGGCGTGCTGCTCGCACACGGCGTAGTTCATGCACTCCGCTCAGCCTCAGCACTCATCCTGCCCTTCGAGACGAGCGGCACGGCTCCACCAGAGGCTAGTTGGAACGTCGTTCTCACAATCCTCGCCATCACGCTGATTTCCAGCGTTGCCGTTCTCTTGTTAGCGTTAGCTGGAGAACGAACTGCCCTTGCCTCCAACGTCGTGCTCGCCGCAGCGCGCGACGCAGCGGCTTCGGCTAGCCGCGAGAAATCCCGCTTTCTCGCCCGGATGAGCCACGAGCTGCGTACACCGCTCAACGGTGTGCTCGGCATGGCGCAAGTTCTGGCACGGGATCCCTCGCTAGGGCCCAAGCAGCGCGAGCAAGCCAGAACGCTGGAGTCCGCCGGACGGCACCTTCTGGCAATCGTCAATGACGTGCTCGATCTGGCCCGCATTGAGGCAGGGCGCTTGGACCTCTCGCCCCAGCCGGTGCGGCTCCGCGAATGGCTGGCTGAGGTGCTCGACCTCATCCGTGGGGCAGCATTGGAAAAGCGGCTTACCTTACGGCTGGACGTAGCCAATGACGTGCCGAGGGCAGTGCTGGCAGACCCGGTCCGGCTTCGGCAGATCCTGCTCAATCTGCTCGGCAATGCAGTGAAGTTCACGCCTGAGGACGGCGCAATCACGCTGCGGGCGGAGTGGACCCCAACAGGTGCGTTGCGCCTGACCATTACAGACAGTGGTCCTGGCGTCCCACCCGAGCTACGCGACAGTCTCTTCGGCGAGTTCAACCAGGGCCGGCGGGAGATAGCGGCGGGGGTGGGCACCGGTCTTGGGCTGGCGATCAGTAGTGCCCTCGCCCGCAGCATGGGTGGCACGCTCGAATACGTCCCAGGACCTGATGGGCAGGGCAGCAGCTTCTCGGCGACATTGCCGCTGCCGACGGCGCTGCTTGAGGAAGAACCCACACCCGTTCAAGACTCGCCTCCGCTGACCCCGACGCGGCCGCTGCGCCTGCTGGTGGTCGACGATGTTCCCGCCAACCGCATGCTCGCCCGCGCTCTACTGGAGGCGGAGGGACACCTGGTGGAGGAGGCGGCCGATGGCCGCTCGGCGATAGAGGCACTGGCCAGCGGTGCATTGCCTGATGCGGTGCTGATGGATGTCAGCATGCCGGAGATTGACGGCTACGCGACCACCGCTCTGATACGCCGCTTGGAGGGCCCAGCTGCGCGCGTTCCGATCATCGCGGTCACCGCCAATGCGATGCCCGAGGATGCCGCCGCGAGCCGTGCTGTGGGGATGGACGGCTTCCTGACCAAGCCGCTTGAATTTCAAGCATTGCGGATGGAACTGGCACGGGCACTGCCGTCCCGCTGATCTGCCCCAAAGAAGCCTGAGCAGTTAGCACTGCCCCAACGCTGCCTGCAAGCAGCTCCGATGGTCATCTTTGCCACTGGCCACCTCCTGGTACTGGGCAACCAGGATCAGCTCTGAGCCTCGACAAAGGCTTGGACGCTCGCCTGTTCCGCCTCGAACCGAGCCCGTACTGGCCCTGCTCGGCAGTCGAGACCCGGTACGGCCCGATCGCCAGTCTGGCACTGGTATGCAGCGGCGGCCGCATCAGCCTGCCTCCGCAATGCGGTAGACGGTGTAGCTGCCCTTGGCGCCTTCCTGGCCGGGGCCGACCTGCCGGACCCGCTCGGCAGCCTCGACCGCGATGCCATGGCGCCGCTTCAGGCCGGCGAAGAAGCCTCGGACCGTATGGGCCTGCCACCCGGTGGCCTCGGCGATCTGGGCGACGGTGGCGCCCTCCGGCCGGCGCAGCATGGCGAGCACTTGCTGCTGCTTGGTGCCCTCACCCGGCTTACGGGAACCGGCGGCGCAGGGTGACGCCGCGGGCTTGACCAGGATGGCGCGGAGCGCGGCGATGGCGTCAGGCAGGCCCGGACGGTCGCCAGGCTCTTCGTCCCAGGCGGCGAGGATGCGGTGGGCAGCCTCGCGCAGGCTGGGGCGTGTCGAGATCGTCGTGGAGGGCTGCTCGGTGGGCTTTGCGCCGGTGGGCATCGTGAGGACCGCCGCAGTTGCGGGGGCCACTAGCGACGCGCTACCGGGCTTCTGGGCGGCGTCGGCGGGGGCTGGGCCGGCAGCCAGCTCGGTCTCGACCGTTGCGCCGGTGTCCGCCGTGGCGGCATCGATAGCAGCCAATCCCGCCTCGGTGATGCGCACCGCGAGCTGTGTCCCATCCTGCTGATACCACCAGGAGGCGGCGAGCTCGTCTGGCACCGCGCACTCCTCGACATAGCCCTGCTTGAGCAGGCTGGCCAAAACCGACCGGCACGCGGCGACTGGGAGCTTGTCAGGCGGCGCGGCGAGGCGAAGCGCGTGCTGGGTGGCCTCGGTCAGAATGCGGCGGGCGGTGTCGGAGAGGGCCATGGCAGGGCTCCTAACTTCGGCACCCGACCAGCCGGGTGCTACCGTCCAGAGCCCCGCCGAGAAGCCGGTCGGGGCGGTGCGGGCTCACCCTGCGCAAACAACTGTTCGCTCCGTTGCCGCAAAATGCCAAGCAGATTGAGCCAGCGCTTGACACTGATGTCGGCGCTCGAACTTGGCCGAAGTACGGCTTGCAAATCGAATTCTGGGTTGCGGACTGACAAGTATAGTCGCCACCGATAGGAGGTGGCTAAGAATCTGAACGCGAAATAAGCGGGCGGGTTAGCTCGGAACCGGTACATTGGACCGTACGCCGGCCCCGACCATATCGGGCCGATGTCCAGCACTGACATTCTGAGCCTCGTTGATCTGCCGCCGCCGTCCGCCCGTCGCGTTCCCCGCCCCAGACGCGGCGACGGCTGGAACATCCTGACCGATGTGGAGGTGTTCGTCTTCGCCGTCGAGGCCGAGTTGGAAGCCATGGACCGCGAGCGGGTCGGCGTGCACCGCCGTGGCCGCAAGCCGGACCTGAGCCTGCGGCGGCGCCTGATCGGAGTGATTTGGATGCTGACCTTCGGTGGCATGCAGTGGCGCATCGCTGGTTGGCTCTCGGGTGTTCCCTTCACCACCCTGCACAGCAGCTTCGCGCGCTGGACCCGCCTGGGCCTGTGGCGCCGGCTGGGCCAACGTCTCGCGCTCGATTGGCGGCTGGCCTGCGGCGACGTGGTTCTGCCCTCGGCGGTGGTGGCCGACAGCCGCTCCCTGCGGTCAGCCCCGACCGCCTGGGTGCGTGGCATCGACGGTGGCAAGCTGGTCAAGGGCGTGAAGCTGTTCGCGGTCTGCGACAAGCACGGTTCGCTGCTCGATCTTGAGTTGCAGCCGGCCAACACGGACGACCGTGCCGGCGTTCTGCCGATGCTGCCGCGGCTGGCCGCGCTCGGCTTTGAAGGTGACCTCCTCGGCGACAGCGGCTTCAAGGGCGCGCCCTTCGCCTCGGCAGCGCTCGAGCATGACATCCATGTCTCCATCTCGCCTGGCGGCACGCGGG
>NZ_JQKB01000060.1 GCF_000745835.1 Belnapia moabensis DSM 16746
CCTAATCCCACACTTTCCATGGTGCATCGGTTGCCCAGCGCGCTTCCAGCAGTTGCTTGTCGCGGAGTGAATCCATGCTCTGCCAGTAGCCGTCATGCTGGTAGCTGCCGAGCTTGCCGAGCTCGGTCAGACGCCGCATCGGCCCCTCCTCGAAGACGGTGCTGTCGCCCTCGATCAGATCGAGCATCTGCGGCTCGCAGACGAAGAAGCCGCCATTGATGAGGCCGCCGTCCCGTGCATCCTTCTCGCGGAAGCCGGTCACGTGCCCGTCTTCCGAGAGCCGCAACGCGCCGTAGCGGCCGGGCTGGGAGACGGCGGTGAGGGTGCACCAGGCCCCCGTCGCCTCATGGGCCGCGATGACGCGGCGGATGTTCACGTCGCTGACGCCGTCGCCATAGGTCAGGCAGAAGCGCTCGGCGCCGATATGCTGCCGCGCGCGCAGGATGCGGCCGCCGGTCATCGTCTCGGCGCCGGTATCGAGCACGGTGACGCGCCAGTTCTCGTTCACCGCCTCCAGCCATTGCACCTTGCCGCTGCCGAGCTCGATGGAGAAGTCGCAGTTCTCGTCGCGGTAGCGGAGGAAGTAGTCGCGGATGTAGCGCACCTTGTAGCCGCCGAGAACGACGAAGTCCCGGAAGCCGTAATGGGCGTAGATCTTCATGATGTGCCACATGATCGGCCGCCCGCCGATCTCGACCATGGGCTTCGGGCGGATGGAGGTTTCCTCGCCGAGGCGGGTACCCAACCCACCGGCCAGCAACACGACCTTCATGGCACGGTTTCCTCGGCGCCCTGGCGCCATACGAGATCATCGGTGAGGCGGCCCGCCTCGCGGTGCTGCTGCAGCACCTGCAGGCGGATGAAGGGGGAGTGGCGGAACTCCGCATCGGCGAAGCGCATCGCCCGCATGCCCTCCACCAGCCGGCGGATGGAGCCCTCCAGCGTCACCTGCGGCTGGTGCTCCGGCGCGAGCTCGGCGAAGCGGCTGAAATCGACGCGGTAGGACCGGCTGTCGACCGGCGCTGCGGTGTTGATCGAGACCTCCGTGCCCGGCAGCGCCGCAGCGACGGCCTGGGCGAGGTCACGGACCTGGTGGTTGCGCTCGTCCGAGCCGGCATTGACGGTGAGGAAGCGCCCGCCGCGCTCCGCCGGCCGCGTCGCCGCCCATTCGATGGCCCGCGCCATGTCGGCGACGTCGATCAGCGGCCGCCAGGGCGTGCCGTCGCTGAGCACCGTGATCTTGCCGCCGCTCAGCGCGCCGGCGACGAAGTCGTTCAGCACCAGGTCGAGCCGCAGCCGGTCCGACATGCCGCAGGCGGTGGCGAAGCGCAGGCAGGTGACGGTCATGTCGCCGTTGAGGCCGGCGAGGGCGCGTTCCGTGCCGATCTTCGAGGCGGCATAGGCGGTGACGGGATTGAGCTCATCCTCCTCGCGCCGCGGCGGGCCGGCGGCGACGCCATAGACGCTGCAGCTGGAGAGGAAGACGAAGTTGCGCACGCCCGCCGCCTGCGCCTGCTGCGCGATGCGGACCGAGGCCTCCTGGTTGATGTCGGCGGTGACGCGGGCGAAGCGGTCGCCCATCGGGTCGTTGGAGATCGCCGCCATATGCACCACGGCATCGACGCCACGCAGCAGGCTGGTGTCGATGTTGCGCACGTCGCCGAAGACCTGGCGATCGAGCAGCGCCTCCGGCAGCATCGCGGCGCCGGTGAGGCAGTGGGCGAAATAGGCGTTGTCGAAGCCGATCAGCTCCGCATCGGGGAAGCGCCGGCGCAGGTGGCGAACCACCACCGGGCCGACATAGCCCATGTTGCCGGTGATCAGGACCTTCATGCTCTCGCTCGCATCAGTGACGGGCGGCCAGTGGCCGGCGGCAGCAGATAATCAGAGAGTTACGCGCCACTCATGTAACAAAGACGCCAGACATGCACCGCACACTTCATAATGTTTTGCCTGCAAGCCCAGGCCAATGCCGCGCTTGTGCGCTTGCAAAAGCATCCAATGCAGGAGACGCCGCTTCCCGCCCCAGCCATCCCGAAACGAATGCGCACCGTTCGGCTGAAGTCGTGTCGCCTGGCGGCGCTGGAATGCGTCTCCCGGCGTGGAATCATGGCCTGGATGTCGTCCGTGCCCGTCGCAGCGCCATGCGTGTCACGCCGGCGTGGCGATGCCGAGCCGCGGATCGTCGTGGCGCAGCCCGCCTTCCGCCGAGGGCCTGAGGGCGCAGAGATGAGGTAGGTCATCTCCACATCGTCGGCCAGCGTCTGGAAGCCATGCACGAAGCCGGGCGGGACATAGAGCTGCTGCCCGTTCGCGGCGCTCAGCTCGAAGGCCTCGTGCCGCATGAAGCTCGGCGAGCCGGCACGGAGGTCGACAATCACGTCATGCACCGCGCCGCGGATGCAGCGGATCAGCTTCGCCTCCGCTGTCGGCTCGCGCTGGAAGTGCATCCCGCGCAAGGTGCCGGCCTGCACGGTGACGGAGAGGCTCTGCTGCGCGAAATCCGCGATCAGCCCATGCGCCGCGAATTCCTCGCGGCACATGGTGCGGGCGAAGGCGCCGGTGAGGGCGGTGGGGTGGAAGGTCATGCTGCCCGTCCCCTGCTGTCACGCGACGCGCGGTTCTGGAGGCGAAAGCGGGCGGGGGCCATTCACGCTCCGGGCAGGCGCTCTCGCCTGCCGCCCTGTACGGGTGGTAAGCCTTGCGCCACCATGACCGAGCCGCACCCATGACCGCACCCGGCGCCCCCGGCATCCGCCCGAGCTGGACCAGCAGCGCGAAGGACATCGTCGGCACCGCCATCGGTGCCTCGCGCCTCTGGTTCACTCTCGGCTACGGCATCGTGAATGAGGTCTACCACCCGCGCGTCGACCTGCCGCAGATCCGCGACCTCGGCTTCATCGTCGCCGACGACAAGGGCTTCTGGACCGAGGTGAAGCGGAATGCCGACTACAGCCTCGCCACCGCCGGTCCCGGCATCCCGGCGGTGCAGGTCGTCCACCGGCATCCCCGCTTCGAGCTGACGCTGCGCATCGCCCCGGAGAGCGACCGCGACGTGCTGCTGATCGAGGCGGTGCTGACCGGCGATGCCGATCTCCGCCTTTATGTCCTGCTCGCCCCGCATTGCGGTGGCACGGGGGAGGGGAACAGCGCCGCGCTCCACCGCGACCGCGAGCGTCTTCTGCTCTGCGCCGAGCAGGGCAGCCATGCCCTCGCCCTCGCCGCCGCGGAGCCGGCCACGCAGCGCGAAGGCTGGTCGCGCGCCAGCGCCGGCTTCGTCGGCACCAGCGACGGTTGGCAGGATTTCGCCACCAACGGCGCCATGCGCTGGGAGTACGAGGAGGCCGGCCCCGGCAACGTCGCCCTGCTCGGCGAACTCCGCGGCCCCTCGGCCGTGCTCGCCCTCGGCTTCGCCAGCGAGCGGGAATCGGCGGCGACCCTCGCCCTCTCCGCCCTGCTGCAACCCTTCGACGCCGTCTGGCGCCGCCATGTCGAGGCCTGGGAGGCCTGGCAGGCGGCGAATGTCAACCCCGGCGCCTGCGACGACGAGTTCCGCGAGGCCGCGCATGTCTCGGCGATGGTGCTGCGGGTGCACCAGGATAAAACCTTCCTCGGCGCCATGGTGGCGAGCCTCAGCATTCCCTGGGGCAGCAGCACCGACGATGCCGGCGGCTACCACCTGGTCTGGCCGCGCGACCTTGTGGAGAGCGCCGGCGCGCTGCTCGCCCTCGGCGGCTGGGAGGAGGCGCGGAACATCCTCCGTTACCTGATCGCCACCCAGCTTGGCGACGGACGCTGGGCGCAGAACCAGTGGCTGGGCGGCAAGGCGCACTGGACGGGCATCCAGCTCGACGAGGCGGCCTTCCCCGTCCTGCTTGCCTCGGCCCTCGCGGAGGCGGATGCGCTCGGCGGCATCCAGGCCGGCGACATGGTGGCGAAGGCGCTGCGCTTCATCCTCCTGCACGGCCCGGCGACCGACCAGGACCGCTGGGAGGAAACGCCCGGCATCAACACCTTCACCCTGGCCGCCGCTATCGCCGCCCTGGTCTGTGGCGCGGAACTGCTCGGTTCCGGCGAACGGCGCGACCTGCTGCTGCTCGCCGACGATTGGAACAGCCGCATCGAGGACTGGTGCCTCGGCGCCGACCCCGCGCTCGTCGCGGCGCACGGCATCCCCGCCTATTACGTCCGCGCCGCCTCGCCTGCCGTCTTCGCCGACCGCGAGGGCATCCGCGACCGCGTCCCCGTGCGCAACCATGACGGCGAGTGCCTGGTCCCGGCCGATACGCTCATCAGCACCGACCCGCTGCAGCTCGTCCGCTTCGGCCTCCGCCGCGCCGACGATCCGGCCATCCTCGGCACCATCCGCCTGATCGACGCGCTGCTCCGCGTCGAGACCCCCTCCGGCCCCAGTTGGTACCGCTACAACGGCGACGGCTACGGCGAGCATGAGGACGGCCGCCCCTTCAACGGCACCGGCCGCGGCCGCCCCTGGCCGCTGCTGACCGGCGAGCGCGGCCAGTACGAGCTGGCAGCGGGGCGAGAGGCGGAGGCGCGCGACCTGCTGCGGGCGATGACACGGATGGGCAGCCGCCTCGGCCTGTTGCCCGAGCAGGTCTGGGAAGCGGCGGCGATCCCGGAGCATTTCCTCTTCCCCGGCCGCCCCTCCGGCTCCGCCATGCCGCTGGTCTGGGCCCATGCCGAGTTCATGAAGCTGGTGGCCAGCCTCCGCCTCGGCCGCCCGATCGACCGGCCGGAGCCGGTCTGGCTTCGCTATGGCGGGGAACGGCCGCGGGCGAAGCGGGCGCATTGGACCCGGCGGATGCCGGTCGGCTGGATCCGTGCCGGCCAGGGCCTCCGCCTGCTTCTGGAAGAACCTGCCGTGATCCGCTGGCAGGGCGGCGAGGCGCGTACCACCCCGGGCGCGCTCGGCCTTCATCACGCCGACCTGCCGACCGAGACGCTGGCGCCGGGCGAGCGTTTCACCTTCGCCATCGGCGACGAAGCGGCCTGCGGCATCCGCATCGGCGAGGGCGAGGGCTGACCGTTACGCCCCTCGACGCATCCTTGCCGCGCCCCCCCGGCCGGTTCCCAATCCGCTGCCGCTTCCCCATCTGGCGGGCGTGACAAAGGGCTCTCGACGCATGGACATGGACCCCCGCCTCTGCCCCGACCCGGCCGTGCTCGCCCGCGCCGCGCCGGCCCCGGCCTCCACCCTGGTGATCTTCGGGGCGAATGGCGACCTCACCAAGCGGCTGCTGATGCCCTCGCTCTACAACCTCACCGGCGCCGGGCTGCTGGCGGATGGCTTCCACGTCATCGGCCTCGACCACAACGAGCGCAGCGACGAGGGCTATCGCGAGCAGCTGACCGAGGCGATGCAGTCCTTCGTTGCCGACAAGGGTGGCGAATTCTCCGCGAACGGCATCGACGGGCGCGTCTGGGGCTGGGTGCGCGAGCGTCTCTCCTACCTCACCGGCGAGTTCGAGGAGGCTGCGACCTACGAGCGCCTCGCCGCCCGGCTGGAGGAGATCCGCAAGCGCTCCGGGCATGGCAATTGCGTTTTCTACCTCGCCACCGCGCCGCGCTTCTTCGGCACCATCGTCGAGCGCCTGGCAGCCGCCGGGCTGATGCGGCAGGAGGGCTGCGACTTCCGCCGCGTCGTCGTCGAGAAGCCCTTCGGCACCGACCTCGCCTCCGCCCAGGCGCTGAACGCGAAGATCCTCGGCCTGGTGGAGGAGAGCCAGGTTTTCCGCATCGACCACTTCCTCGGCAAGGAGACGGTACAGAACATCCTGGCGCTGCGCTTCGCCAACGGCATCTTCGAGCCGCTCTGGCACCGCGACCACATCGACCACGTGCAGATCACCGCCGCCGAGACGGTCGGCGTCGAGGGGCGCGGCCGCTTCTACGAGGCGACCGGCGCGCTGCGCGACATGGTGCCGAACCACATGATGCAGCTGCTGGCGATGACGGCGATGGAGCCGCCCAACAGCTTCGACGCCGATGCGGTGCGCGCCGAGAAGGCCAAGGTGGTGCAGGCCATCCGCCCGCTCGGGCGCACGGAGCTCGCCCGCGACGTGGTGCGCGGCCAGTACACGGCCGGCACGCTGAAGGGCCGGCCGGTGGTCGGCTACCGCGACGAGCCGAATGTCGCGCCCAACAGCGCCACCGAGACCTACATCGCGATGAAGCTGGCGATCGACAATTGGCGCTGGGCCGGCGTGCCCTTCTACATCCGCACCGGCAAGCGGGTGACGCTGCGCCGCACCGAGATCGCCATCCAGTTCAAGCAGGCGCCCTTCGCCATGTTCCGCGACACGCCGGTGGAGCGGCTGACGCCCAATTTCATGGTGATCCACATCCAGCCGAGCGAGGGCATCTCGCTCCATCTCAGCGCCAAGGAGCCGGGGCCGACGCTCAAGCTCTCCGGCGTGCAGATGGATTTCCGCTATGCCGACTGGTTCAAGGCCGGGCCGAGCACCGGCTACGAGACGCTGCTCTATGACGTGCTGATCGGCGACGCGACGCTCTTCCAGCGCGCCGACAATGTCGAGGCCGGCTGGTCCGCCGTGCAGCCCATCCTCGACGCCTCGCTTAAGGTCGAGCCCTATGCCGCCGGCAGCGAGGGGCCGGACGCCGCCGATGCGCTGCTCGCCCGCGACGGCCGGCACTGGCTGAAGCTCGCATGACGGCACCCATCCGCCTGCTCGTCTCCGACGTGGATGGCACGCTGGTGACGACCGACAAGCGCCTCACCCCGGCGGCCATCGAGGCCGCGGCGCTGCTGCGCGAGGCGGGCGTGATGCTGGCGCTCGTCAGCAGCCGCCCGCCGCGCGGCATCGCCCCGCTCGCCGCCCGGCTCGGCCTGGAGACGCCCGTCGCCGGCTTCAACGGCGGCGTCATCCTTGACCGCGAGGGCCGCAGCCTCGCCGAGCGCCCGGTGCCGGAGGCCGCGGCCCGCGCCGCGCTCGCAGCCTTCGCCGCCCGCGGCATCGACGCCTGGATCTTCGCCGATGGCGAATGGCTGCTGCAGAACCCGGATGGCCACTACGTCCCCCTCGAGCACCGCACCATCGGCTTCGCCCCACGCCAGGTGGACAGCTTCGAGCCCTGGATCGCCCGCGCCGGCAAGCTGGTCGGCGCCTCGGCCGATGCGCCGCAGCTCGCCGAATGCGAGGCGAGCCTCCAGGCCCAGCTCGGGTCGCAGGCCAGCATCCACCGCTCCCAGGTTTACTACCTCGACGTGACCCACCCGGAGGCCGACAAAGGCCACGCGCTGCTCGCGCTGGCCCAGCTCTGCGGCGTCACCCCGGCGGAGACCGCCTGTATCGGCGACATGGCAAACGACCTGCCCATGTTCGGCGTTGCGGGCCTGGCCATCGCCATGGGCAATGCCCCGCCCGCGGTGCAGGCCCGTGCCGCGGCGGTCACGCTCTCCAACGAGGCCGACGGCTTCGCCGCCGCGGTGCGCGACATCATCCTCCCCCGGATTCGTCCCCGGACGGGAGGCGAGAGGAGTCCGGCATGATGCATCGCATGGAGGTGGCGGCGGATGCCGAGGCGCTGGCCGAGCAGGCCGCCGCCTGGGTGGCCGAGCATGTGATGGCGCGGGAGAGCCCCGTCTCCATCGGCCTCTCCGGCGGCTCCACCCCGAAGCGGCTCTACGAGCGGCTGGCCGCGCCGGAATGGCGCGACCGGGTGCCCTGGGCTCGCATCCACCTCTTCTGGGGCGACGAGCGCTTCGTCCCGCCCGACCATCCGGACAGCAACCAGGGCATGGTGCGCAAGGCGATGCTCGGCCAGGTGCCGATCCCGCCTGGCAACATCCACCCCATCCCCACCGACGGCACCCCCGAATCCGCCGCCGCACGCTACGAGGCGGAGCTGCGCCGCTTCGCCGAGACGCGGCCGGGTCAGCCGCTCTTCGACATCCAGCTCCTCGGCCTCGGGCCGGATGGGCATACCGCCTCGCTCTTCCCCGGCAACCCGGCCCTGTTGGAGCGCGGGGCCTGGGTGCTCGCCGTGATCGGCGCCAAGCCGGAGCCGCGGATCACCCTGACCTACCCGGCGCTGAACAGCAGCCGCGCCTCCGTCTTCCTCGTCGCCGGCGCGGAGAAGCGCGAGATCCTCTCCCGCCTTCGCGCCGGCGACAAGGCACTCCCCGCGGCCGGACTCGGCCCTGCCGGCCCCGTCACCATCTTCGCCGACCAGGACGCGGCCGGCGCGTGAGCGACCAGGACCGGCAGAAGCGCCAGGCCGCCGAGGCCGCCGCGGCGCTGGTCGAGCCCGGCATGCTGATCGGCCTCGGCTCCGGCTCCACCGCCGCGCTGGTGGTCGAGGCCCTGGCCGCGCGCCTGGGGCAGGGGCTCCGCATCAAGGGCGGCGTCCCGACCTCGGAGGGCACCGCCGCGCTTGCCCGCCGCCTCGGCCTGCCGCTGGCGGAGCTGGACGAGCATCCGCTCGACCTCGCCATCGACGGGGCGGATGAGGTGGAGCAGGGCAGCTTCGCCCTGCTGAAGGGCCGCGGCGGCGCCCTGCTGCGCGAGAAGATGGTGGCGACGGCCAGCCGCCGCCTGGTGATCGTCGTGGACGAGGGGAAGCTGGTGCCGCGCCTCGGCCGCGGCGTCCTGCCGGTGGAGCTGGTCGATTTCGGCCGGCGCGCGACCCTCGCCCGGCTCGCGGCGCTCGGCCTGAACCCGGCGCTGCGCCAGGAGAAGGACGGCAGGCCCTTCCGCAGCGATGGCGGCCACCTGATCGCCGATTGCGCGACCGGCCCCATCGCCGACGCCGCCGCCCTCGACCGCGCGCTGCACGCCATCCCCGGCGTGGTGGAGACCGGCCTCTTCCTCGGACTCGCGCCAAAGGTCCTGGTCGGCACCGCGGAGGGCCGGGTACTGACCCTCGACAGCTGAAGGCTGGCGGCCGGCGCCGCGCTGCCCCTACACTCCCTGCAACGAAAAGGCAGGGAGGACCAGGTATGGCGCGGATCACGCGGCGTGCGGGACTGGGGCTGGCGGCGGCGGCGCTCGCCGCGCCCGCCCTCGGGCAACAGCAATGGCCGCCGGGGCCGATCCGCTTCATCGGCATCTTCCCGCCGGGGGGAGGGACAGACATCCTCTCTCGCCTCTGGTGCCAGAAGATGTCGGAGATCACCGGCGAGCAGTTCATCGTCGAGAACCGCAGCGGCTCAGCCGGCAATATCGGCACCGAGGCCATCGCCCGCAGCACGCCGGATGGCCGCACCATCGGCCTCGGCAGCGTCGCGCCGCTGGCGATCGGCCCGACCCTCTACCGGAAGCTGCCCTTCGATCCGACGAAGGACTTCACCTATATCGGCGGCCTCTGGCAGTTGCCGAACCTGCTCGTCGTCAATCCGGAGGTGCCGGCGCGCACGGTGCCGGAGCTGATCGCCCTGGTGAAGGCCAGCCCGGGTAAATACAGCTACGCCTCCTCCGGCTCCGGCACGACGGTCCATCTCTCGGGCGCGATGTTCGCCGCCCAGGCCGGGCTCGAGATGATCCACGTCCCCTATCGCGGCGGCGCGCCGGCGCATATCGACCTGATCGCCGGGCGCGTCCACATGATCTTCGACAACATCCCCCAGGCCTTGCAGGAGGCGAAGGAGGGGAAGGTGAGGGCGCTCGCCGTCACTGGCGCCAAGCGCAGCCCGCAGGCGCCCGACATCCCCGCCATGGCGGAATTCCTCCCCGGCTTCGAGATCACCTCCTGGGGCTCCGCCATCGCCCCCGCCGGGCTGCCGGCGCCGATGGTGCTGCGCATGGCCGCGCTGACCCGCCAGGCGCTGGAGAGCCGCGACCTCGCCGCCCGCTTCGAGGAGAACGGCGCGACGCCCTGGATCGCCGGGCCCGAGGAGCTGGCCGCCTTCCGCGCCGCCAACGAGGCCGCCTTCGCCCCCGTCATCCGCGCCGCCGGCGCCCAGGTGGATTGAACGCCATGACCCTGTCCCGCCGCGCCGCCCTCGGCCTGCTCCCCGCCCTCGCCATGCCCGCCCTGGCCCAGTCCGGCGACTGGCCGAACCGCCCCGTGCGCTACATCAACCCCTACCCACCGGGCGGGCCGACCGACACCCTCTCCCGCCTCTACTGCGCGCGGATGACGGAGCTGACCGGCCAGCAATTCGTCGTCGAGAACCGCAGCGGCTCCGGCGGCAATGTCGGCGCCGACGCGATCGCCAAGTCGGCGCCCGATGGCTACACGATCGGCCTCGGTGGCGTCGCCTCCCATGCCATTGCGCCGACCCTCTACCGCAGCCTGCCCTTCGACCCGGAGCGGGACTTCACCCTCGTCGCCGGCCTTTGGCAGCTGCCGAACCTGCTCGCCGTGCATCTCGGCGTCGCCGCGCGCAGCGTGCCGGAGCTGATCGCCCTGCTGAAGTCGGCGCCGGGCGAATACAGCTTCGGCTCGGCCGGCTCCGGCACGACGCTCCATCTGGCCGGGGAGATGTTCAAGCAGCTTGCCGGCGTCGAGATGGTCCATGTTCCTTATCGTGGCAGCGCACCGGCGCAGCTCGACCTCGTCGCCGGGCGCATCTCGATGATGTTCGACAACATCCCCGGCACGCTCTCCCTTTCGCGCCAGGGCCAGGTGCGGCCGCTCGCCGTCACCTCTGCGAGCCGCAGCGCGGTCGCGCCGGAGATCCCGGCGATCAGTGAGTACCTTCCGGGCTTCGACGTCGTCTCCTGGACCTGCGTCTGCGGCCCGGCCGGGCTGCCGCCCGCCGTGGTGCAGCGGATGTCCGCGCTGACGAAGCAGGCGCTGGAAACCCCCGGCCTGATCCGCGCCTACCAGGAACTCGGCGCCAGCCCCTGGTGGACCGGCATCGAGGAGATCGCCACCTACCGCACCGCCCAGAAGGAGCGCCTGGCTCCCCTCATCCGCGCCTCGGGGGCCAGGGTGGATTAGCCGGGGCGAGCGGTGCATGATCCGCCCCCGACAAGCAAGGACCATTGCATGACCGACCAGAAGCTCGGCACCGGCGCCACCGCCACGGCCGGCCACACCGTCGAGGTGCACTACACCGGCTGGCTCTTCGACCCCTCCGCGCCCGACAACAAGGGCCGCAAATTCGACAGCTCCCGCGACCGGGGCGAGCCCTTCAGCTTCGAGCTCGGCGCCGGCCACGTCATCGCCGGCTGGGACCAGGGCGTCGAAGGCATGAAGGTCGGCGGCCAGCGCACGCTGACCATCCCGCCCGAGCTCGGCTACGGCGCCCGCGGCGCCGGTGGCGTCATCCCGCCGAACGCGACGCTCGTCTTCGACGTCGAACTGCTCGGGGTGGGCTGACCATCGCGGCGGCGTCTGGTATGCAACGGCGATCGCCGGGTTAGCACAGGGGTAGTGCAGCTGATTTGTAATCAGAAGGTCGGGGGTTCAAATCCCTCACCCGGCACCAGCCGCCGCCGGCCATGACCGATACCGTGATGCTGACCGGGGCGACGGGCTTCCTCGGCTCGGCCATCGCCCTCGCCCTGCACGGCGCCGGCCACCGCGTCCGCGCCCTGGTCCGCCCGGAGACGCCGCGCGCAGTGCTCGACGGCCTGCCGGTGGAGTTCGTCCCCGGCGACCTGACCGACGCGGCCTCCATCACCGAGGCCATGCGCGGCTGCGATGCCGCCATCCATTGCGCCGCCGACTACCGCATCTTCGTCCCAGACCCGGCGCGGATGTGGGCGGTCAACGTCGCCGGCACCGAGGCGGTGATGCGTGCCGCCCTGGCCGAGGGCTGCCGCCGCGTCGTCCACGTCTCCTCCGTCGCCACGCTGAAGCCCCGCCGCGACGGCCAGCCTGCCACCGAGGCCGATGCCGCGACGCCGGCCCAGGCCATCGGCCCCTACAAGCGCAGCAAGACCGAGGCCGAGCGCCTGGTCGAACGCTTGGTCGCCGAGGCCGGCCTCCCCGCCGTCATCGTCAACCCCTCGACCCCCATCGGCCCCCGCGACCGCCGCCCGACGCCGACCGGCCGCGTCATCCTCGAGGCCGCACGCGGCAAGATGCCGGCCTATGTCGCCACCGGCCTCAACCTCGTCCATGTCGACGACGTGGCCGCCGGCTGCGTCGCCGCGCTCACCCGGGGCGCGGTCGGCGAGCGCCACATCCTCGGCGGCCAGGATGTCTCGCTTGGCGAATTGCTGACCCGCATCTCGGCGATCTTCGGCCGCCGCCGCCCGGTGCGCCTGCCGCGTGCGCCGCTCTGGCCGGCGGCCGTCGCCTCCGAGGGCCTTGCCCGGCTGACGGGGCGCGAGCCGATGCTGACCCTCGACGGCCTCCGCATGGCCGCTCGGCCGATGTATTTCAGCAGCGCCAAGGCCGAGCAGGTGCTCGGCCACCATGCCCGGCCCTGGCAGGAGGCGGTGGCCGAGGCCATCGCCTGGTTCCGCGAGCAGGGGATGCTCAACCGTTGACTTGGCTGGCGCTGGCCTCCTGCCTCGCCTGGGCCGTGCTGCTGCTCGGCCGCGGCTTCTTCTGGCTGGCTCGCGACGACGACCGCGACGCCGCCACCCTGCCGGCGCCGCCCCGCTGGCCCTCCGTCACCGCCGTCATCCCCGCGCGGGACGAGGCGGAGACGATCGGCGAGACGGTGCGCGGCCTCCTGGCCCAGGATTATCCCGGCCCCTTCCGCCTGGTGGTGGTCGACGACCGCAGCACCGACGGCACCGGCGAGGCAGCTCGCGCCGCCGCCGCCGGCGACCGGCGCCTCACGGTGATCCTGGGCCGCGCCCGCCCCATCGGTTGGACCGGCAAGCTCTGGGCGCTGGAGCAGGGCCTCGCCGAGGCGCTGCGCGAGCCGCCCGACCGGCTGCTCTTCACCGATGCCGATATCCGCCACGCGCCGGACAGCCTCCGCCGCCTGGTGCAGCGGGCGGAGGCCGGGGGCCTCGTCCTGGTCTCGCTGATGGCCCGGCTGCGCTGCGCCAGCGCCGCCGAGCGCTGGTTGATCCCAGCCTTCATCTTCCTCTTCCAGATGCTCTACCCCTTCCGCTGGTCGAACGACCCGCGTGCCCGGACGGCGGCGGCAGCCGGCGGCTGCGTCCTGCTCGATCGCGCGGCCTTCCAGCGCGCCGGCGGCCTCGCCCCGATTCGCGGCGCCATCATCGACGACTGCGCCCTGGCGCGGCGGATGAAATCCGTCGGCCCGATCTGGACCGGCCTTACCGAGAGGGTCGAAAGCCTCCGCCCTTATGAGGGGGCCGGGGCCATCCGCCGCATGGTGGCCCGCACCGCCTATGCCCAACTCGGCTACAACCTCCTGGCACTGGTCGGGATGATCGCGGCGCTCGCCCTCGTTTTCCTCGCCCCGCCGCTGCTGGCGCTCCTCGCCACGGGCGCCGCGCGCTGGCTCGGCCTCGCCGCCTGGGCGGCGATGGCGCTCGCCTTCGCCCCCACTCTGCGCCGATTCGGCATGTCTCCTCTGCGCGGTTTCGCGCTGCCCGGGATCGCCGGCGCCTATATGCTGTTCACCTTGGACTCGGCGCTCGCCGAGTGGCGCGGATGCGGAGGCATGTGGAAAGGGGAGGCCGGTCCGCGAGCGGATCGTACCACAGCATCCGATTAATCCGTTTCCACCTTGCCAACTACCTCTTCGCAAGCGCGGAAAGACGCCGTATTCGCAGTGGTTGATCGGCTGGCGTCACGTCCGGCCCCGAGAGGATTGTTCGCCTTGTCCACGATTCAGGATCTCGCCGCGGCGGCGCTGCGGTCGGACCTGGCGCTGGCCGGACCGAGTGGCCCGCTGGTGCCGGGGCCCCTCGACGCCGCAATCGACAGCGCCGCGGCGCATCTCCTCGGCCGCCAGCAGGCCGACGGCCACTGGGTCTTCGAGCTGGAGGCCGACGCCACCATCCCCGCCGAATACCTCATGCTTTGCCGCTTCTTCGGCCGGCGCGACCCGGCGCGCGAGGCGCGGATCGGCCGCTACCTCCGCCGCCTGCAGGCGCAGCAGGATGCCAATTGCGATGGCGGCTGGCCGCTCTTCCATGGCGGGCCGATCGACATCTCCTGCTCGGTGAAGGCCTATTTCGCCCTTCGCCTGATCGGCGACCCGGCCGATGCCCCGCATATGAAGCGGGCGCGGGCCGCCATCCTCGCCGCCGGCGGGGCGGAGCAGAGCAACGTCTTCACCCGCGCGACGCTGGCGCTGTTCGGCCAGGTGCCATGGACGGCGGTGCCGGTGATGCCGCCCGAGATCGTGCTGCTGCCCCGCTGGTTCCCCTTCCATCTGTCGAAGATCAGCTACTGGGCCCGCACCGTGCTGGTGCCGCTGACCGTGGTGATGGCCCATCGCCCGCAGCCGCTGGAGCCGCTCGGCGTCTCGGTGACGGAGCTGTTCCGCACCCCGCCCTCCCTGGTGAAGCATTGGCCCGGCGGCGCCCATGCGGCCGAGCCCTGGCGCACCCTGTTCCGCCAGATGGACGCCGTCCTGCAGCGCGCCCATGGCCTGATCCCGGAGACGCTCCGCGCCCGCGCCGAGGCCCGGGCGGAGGCCTTCGTCACCGAGCGGCTGAACGGCGAGGACGGGCTCGGCGCCATCTACCCTGCCATGGCGAACGCCATCTGGATGTACCACTGCCTCGGCGTGGCGGAGGATGACCCGCGCATGGTCACCGCCTGGGCCGCGGTCGAGAAGCTGGTGATGGACCGGCCGGAGCGGGACGAGACCTATGTCCAGCCCTGCCTTTCCCCCATCTGGGACACCGCCCTCGTCTCCCACGCCCTGCTGGAAGCCGGCGGCGAGGAGGCTGAGGCGGCCGCCGGGCGTGGCCTCGAATGGCTGCTCGACCGGCAGGTGACGGATCTGGAAGGCGACTGGGCCGAGGCCCGCCCTGGCGTCCCGCCCGGCGGCTGGGCCTTCCAGTATGCCAACCCGCACTACCCGGACGTGGACGACACCGCCGTCGTCGTCCTCGCCCTCGACCGCGCCCGCAAGCAGGCCAGTGCTCTGCCGGAAGATCGCACCGACGCCGCCATCGCCCGCGCCACGGAATGGGTGGTGGGCATGCAGTCGAAGGGCGGCGGCTGGGGCGCTTTCGATGCCGACAACACCCATCAGTACCTGAACAGCATCCCCTTCGCCGACCACGGCGCGCTGCTCGACCCGCCGACCGCCGATGTCTCCGGCCGCTGCCTCGCCATGCTGGCCCAACTCGGCCATGCGCCGGACAGCCCGGTGATGCGCCGCTCCATCGACTACCTGCTGGGCGAGCAGGAGCCGGATGGCGCCTGGTACGGCCGCTGGGGCGTCAATTACGTCTACGGCACCTGGTCGGCGGTGACAGCGCTGAACGCCGCCGGCCTGCCGCCCGAGCACCGGGCGATGCGCAAGGCCGTCGCCTGGCTCAAATCGGTGCAGAACCCGGATGGCGGCTGGGGCGAGGACGGGCTGACCTATCCCCGCCGCGGCGGCACCCGCGCCGACCCGGACCGCCGCATGGGCCCGAGCAGCGCGAGCCAGACAGCCTGGGCCGTGCTGGCGCTAATGGCCGCCGGCGCGGTGGATGACCTGGCGGTCGAGCGCGGCGCGCTCTGGCTGCTCCGCAACCAGGGCCCGGACGGCGCCTGGCCGGAGGAGGACTATACCGGCACCGGCTTCCCGCGGGTCTTCTACCTGCGGTACCACGGCTATGCGCGCCTCTTCCCGCTCTGGGCCCTGGCGCGGCTGCGCAACCTGCGCCGCGGCAATTCCCGCCGGGTGATGCACGGGTTGTAGGGCTCTGGAGCAAACTCTGATCAGGTGGAATCACCTGATCGGAGTAACTTGCTCGATAAAAACAACACGCTAAAGCGGGATCCGTAGCCAGTGCGAACGGAAACCGCTCTAGGCCAGGAGCGCCTCCGCCACCGCCCGCCGCCGCTCCAGCGTCGCCATGGCCATCGCGGCGAGGTCCCGCAGCACGGCCTGTTGGGCCGGAGTCAGGGGCGGGCGCGGCACTTGGTCGATCGAGCAGAGCGCGCCCAGCCGGTGTCCCGTCCGCGGGCAGATCAGCGGCGCGCCGGCATAGAAGCGGATGCCCGGCGCACCGGTCACCAGCGGGTTCCCGGCGAAGCGCGCATCCAGCGCCGCGTCCGGCACGACCAGCGCCTCCTCCGTGCTGGCGAGCAGGTGCGCGCAGAAGGAGGCATCCCGCGACGTGCCCGCGCTGTCCAGCCCATGGGCGGCGACGAAGCGCTGCCGGTCGCGGCCGACCAGCGAGACCAGCGCGATGGGCGTGCCGAGCAGGGCGGCGGCGAGACGGGCAATCCGCTCCAGTTCCTCGTCCCCCATCTGCATCGCTCCGGCTCGATCGAACTCGACCAGGGCGCGCAACCGCGCCTCTTCCTCCACTGGGACGGGCGGCGGCATTGGCGGCGGCGGGATGGAGGTGGCGAGGCGGAGCCGGTTCCGGCCCATGCGCTTCGCTTCGTAGAGCGCCCCGTCGGCCGCGGCGACAAGCGCTTCCGCCATGCTTCCCGCCGCGGCGGGCTTGGCGCAGGCGATGCCCAGGCTGACGGTGACGACCCCCGTCGGTGGATTTGCGTCATGCGGCAGGCCCAGAGCCTCGATCGCGCCGCGGATTCGCTCCGCGATACCGGCAGCGCCCTCGGCCGGCGTATTCGGCAGCAGCACTGCAAACTCCTCGCCGCCATGCCGCGCGGCGAGATCGGCCGGGCGACGGGCATGGAGGGCGATGGCGGCGGCGATGCGACGCAGGCAGTCATCCCCTGTCGGATGGCCGTAGCGGTCGTTGAACAGCTTGAAGCGGTCCACGTCGAGCAGGATGAGGGAGAGCGGTGCACCCTCCCGCTGCATCCGGCGCCACTCACCCGCCAAGGTTTCGTCGAAGTGGCGGCGGTTGGCGAGCGCGGTGAGTGCATCGGTTCGGGCCAGCCGGGTGAGCTGTTCTTCCGCCAACTTGCGTTCGGTCACATCGCGGGCGATGACGACGGCGCCTTCATACTGCCCGTCCGCCTCGTCGATGACCGGGAAGCCGGAGGCCTCGATCCAGACCGGGCGGCCGTCCGGGTGGTGGATGCGGTAGGTGACGCGGACCTGCCGCTCGCCCGCGCGGAGCCGCATCAGGGCCGCCTCGACCTGCGGCCGGTCTTCCGGCACTGCCTGCTCCAGCATGGGTTCGGCGAGCACCTCCTCCACCGCCCGGCCGAAGAGTCTTTCCGCCGAGGGCGCCAGGTAGACCCGCCGCCCCTGCGCATCGATGCGGCTGACGACATCGGCGGAATGCCGCGTCAGCAGGTCGAAGGTCGCCTCCCGCTCGCGCGCCGCCGCCCGGAAGGCGCGGCCGCGCAGAACCTCCCGCAACAGCAGCAGGGCCATCGCCGCGCAGGCGATGGCGAGCAGCACCGCAGCGGTCGTCACGGCTGCCCCGGCCCCGCCCGCTGCGCATCACGACGAAACATCGCCCCGCCTCCCTGGCACCGAAGGGAGGTCAATACGGGCGAAAAGGTTAAATCATGACTGACGCCGCCCCGGGCCGACCGGAAGCGGCATCGTGCGGAAGCCTCAGGCCGCCTGCTCCAGCGTCGGCGCCACATCCGCGACGGTCGTGCGGTGCAGGTCCCGCACCTTCGTCGAATCATACCGCCGCGCCCGGTGCATCGTCGCCCGGTTGTCCCACATCACCAGGTCATGCGGCCGCCAGACATGGGCGTGAACGAACTCGCGTTGCGTCGCATGCTCGTTGAGGTCGCGCAGCAAGGCCCGCGCCTCCGGCACCGGCCAGCCCTGGATCGCCCCCGCATGGGCCGAGAGGAAGAGCGAAAGCCGCCCCGTCTTCGGGTGCCGACGCACCAGCCGCTGCGGCACCGGCCGCCACTTCTCCAGCTCCTCCGGCGTGAAGTCGGTGAAGCCGAGTACGCCGCGCGAATAGATCTGGCTGTGCTCGCAGACGAGGTCCCGCACCATGACCTTCATCTCACCGTCGAGCGCATCCCAGGCCGCGCGCATATCGGCGAATTCCGTGTTGCCCCCGCCGCCCGGGATCACCCGCGCCGAGAGCAGCGAATACTTCGCCGGCGTCGGCTTGAAGCTGCTGTCGCTGTGCCAGAGCATGTTGCCGAGGCTGAACAGCCGCTTGCGGTCGTCCCGCGCCATCACCTTGCCATCCTGCTCCAGGTTGGAGATGTCGTTGATCTCCATCGAGAGCCGCCGCGCCGCGCCCTGGACGATGTCGCCCGTCGCCAGCTCCAGCTCGCCGAAATGCCGGCTGAAGGCGATCTGCTGCTGGTCGTCGATGTCCTGGTCGCGGAAGACGAGCACCGCGTAGCGGTCCATGCCCGCGTCGATCGCGGCGGCTTCGGCGGCGCCGATCGGCTGGCGCAGGTCGACGCCCGAGACCTCGCCGACGAAATCGGGACGGGCCGGGTTGGCGGGACGGATGGTGAGGCTCATGGCAAGGTTCCCTCGATCCGGGGGCTTCGGCCCCGTTCCGGCCGAGGTTAGGGCAAACTGCGGCGCCAGGGAAATGCTTGCGCCCGCCCGCCGGCCCCGGCGAAGCTTCCTCAGACGCAACGGAGGATGGGCATGATGCGCACGCTGCTTCTCGGTCTCTGCCTCGGACTCGCCGCCCTGGCCCGGGCGGAGGCCCAGCCCGCCGCCGATACCCTGGCGGCCATCAAGGCCCGCGGTCAGCTCGTCTGCGGCGTCTCGGTCAACGCCATCGGCTTCGCGGTGCCGGATGCCCGCGGCACCTTCCGCGGCCTCGACGTCGATGCCTGCCGCGCCGTCGCCGCCGCCATCCTGGGCGACGCCAACAAGGTCCGCTTCGTCCCGACCACCACGCAGGTCCGCTTCACCGCCCTGCAATCGGGCGAGGTCGACCTCCTCGTCCGCAACACCACCTGGAGCCTGGGGCGCGAGGCGCAGCTCGGCCTCGCCTTCGCCAGCATCAATTTCTACGACGGCCAGGGCTTCATGGTGCGGAAGTCCTCCGGCGTCACCTCCGCCCGCCAGCTCGATGGCGCCACCATCTGCGTCCAGCCCGGCACGACGACGGAGCTCAACCTCGCCGACTGGTTCCGCAGCCACAGGCTGCGCTTCACCCCGGTGATCATCGAGCAGGTGGAGGAAATCCGCGCCGCCTTCGTCAGCGGCCGCTGCGACGCCTACACCAACGACGCCTCGTCGCTGGCCTCCTTCCGCGCCGGCCAGGGCAACAGCGCCGACTTCGTGCTGCTGCCCGAGATCATCTCGAAGGAGCCGCTCGGCGCCGTGGTGCGCAAGGGCGACTGGCGCTTCTTCGACATCGTCCGCTGGTCCCACTTCGCCATGGTGACGGCGGAGGAGCACGGCATCACTGGCGAGAACATCGACAGCTTCCTGGGGAGCCCGAACCCCGACATCCAGCGCCTGCTCGGCCGCACCGGCGATTTCGGCCGGGCGATGGGCATCGACAACGACTGGGCAGTGAAGATCATCCGCCAGGTCGGCAATCTCGGCGAGACCTGGGAGCGCAACATCACCCCGCTCGGCATCCCGCGCGGCATCAACGGGCTCTGGACCCAGGGCGGGCTGCAATACGCGCCGCCCATTCGTTGAGGTCCCGCGAGGCTGCTTGACGCGGGCCCGGCCCGCGTCGGACGCTTCCCTGATGCCGGCGACAGACCGGCCTGACGGGAGGCTTCCATGCACCATGGCTTCATTGCGGCGGCGCTGGCGCTTTGCCTGGCGGCGCCCGCCGCGGCGCAGCGCAACCTGGTGATCGCGGCGCAGACGCCGCCCAGCGCGCTTGACCCGCATTTCCACAACACCACCAACAACAACATGGTGCTGCGGCAGATCTACGAGCCGCTCTTTGAGCTCGACACCCAGGCCCGCCCGCAGCCGCGGCTTGCGACCAGCCTCCGCCTGATCGACCCGCTGACCTGGGAGGTGAAGCTCCGCGCCGGCGTCCGCTTCCATGACGGCACGCCCTTCGAGGCGGAGGACATCGCCTATACCTTCGCCCGCGTCCCCACCGTGCCGAACAGCCCAGCCCTCTTCACCCCGGCGGTGCGGACCATCAGCGCCATCGAGATCAAGGACCCGCAGACGATCATCCTCCGCACGCGGGAGCCGAACCCGCTGATGCAGATCGACCTGGCGGCGCCGGCCATCCTTTCGCGCAAGGTGCACGGGCCGAACCCCGCGACCTCCGACTTCAACACCGGCCGGCTCGCCATCGGCACAGGCCCCTACCGCTACGCCAGCTATCTGCCGAACGAGCGGCTGGAAGTGACGCGCAACCCGGAATACTGGGGCCCGGCCGAGCCCTGGGACCGCGTGACCTTCCGCTACATCCCGCAGGGCGGCTCCCGCATGGCGGCGCTGCTGACCGGCGAGGCGGACCTGATCGACTACGTCCCCATGCAGGACATGCCCCGGCTGGAGCGCGACCCGCGCTTCGCCCTCTTCAGCGTGGACAGCGTGACCTTCGTCTACCTCGCCCCGGATGCGATGCGGGAGACGACGCCCTTCGCCTTCGACCGCCAGGGCAAGCCGCTGCCGCGCAACCCGCTCGCCGACCGGCGGGTGCGCGAGGCCCTGTCCCTCGCCATTCCGCGCGAGGCGATCGCGGAGCGGCTCTATCACGGCCAGGCCCGCGCCGCCGACCAGTTCGCCGCGCCGATCGCCGCCCACCGCCTACCCAACCTGCCGCCGCTGCCGCATGAGCCGGCCCGTGCCCGCACCCTGCTGGCCGAGGCCGGCTACCCTGGGGGCTTCCGCCTGACCATTCACGGCCCGAACGGCTTCTTCCCCGGCGATGACGGGCTGCTGCAGGCCCTCGCCCAGTCCTTCACCCGCATCGGCATCGAGACCTCGGTCGAGACGCTGCCGCCGGCGACGCTCTTCACCCGCGCCACCAACCGCGAATTCTCCCTCTTCATGACCTATTTCAGCAGCTACCTGACCATCAACCCGATGCGCCAGGTGGCGATGACGCGGAACCCGGAGCTCGGCCACGGCCCCTTCAACCGCCAGCGCTACTCCAACCCCGCCATGGACGCGCCGCTGGCCGAGGCGCTGACGACCATGGACCCGGAGCGGCGCGAGATCCTCACCCAGCAGGCCGCGCAAGCCTTGCTGGAGGACAAGGGCGTGCTGCCGATCATCTTCCTCCGCAACACCTGGGCGGGACGGCGTGACAAGGTGACCTACGAGCCGAGCCCGGTGAACCACACCACCGCGCAATACGCGAAGCCCGTGCAGTAGCGCGGGGGCGTGGCCCGGCGCATGCTGCGGCATCGCCACTGCCACGGAGAAGCTTCGCATGCCCGACGCCGCCCTGCTCGCCCGCCTCGCCGCCGCAGTGGATGCGAATTTCGAGCGCGAGACCGCCTTCCTCGCCGATCTCGTCCGCTTCCCCTCCACCCGCGGCAACGAGGCGCCGCTGCAGGACTGGATGGCTCGCCAGCTCGCCGCCCGCGGCTATGCGGTTGACCGCTTCACCCTGGCCGATGTCCCGCTCGCCAGCCACCCCAAGGCAAGCCCGATGGTGGAGGCCGACCCGGCCCGCTCCGTCCAGGTCGTCGCCACCCATCGGGCGGAGAAGCCGACCGGCCGCAGCCTGATCCTCCAGGGCCATATCGACGTGGTGCCCGAGGGCCCCGACGAGATGTGGACCTACCCGCCCTACAGCGCGACCATCAAGGATGGCTGGATGTATGGCCGCGGCGCGCATGACATGAAGTCCGGCGTCGCCGCCATGGTCTTCGCCATGGACGCACTGAAGACCGCCGGCCTCGAACCCGCCGCTGATGTCCACCTTCAGACCGTCACCGAGGAGGAGAGCACCGGCAACGGCGCGCTCGCCACCCTGCTGCGCGGCTACCGCGCCGAGGCGGCGCTGGTGCCGGAGCCGACGGGCGGCACCATCACCCGCGCCCATACCGGCACGCTCTGGTTCCGCATCAAGGTGCGCGGCATCCCGGTGCATGTCGCCGTCGCGCAGAGCGGCAGCAACGCCATCCTCTCCGCCTACCACCTGATCCAGGCGCTCCAGGCCCATACCGCCACGCTGAACGAGGCCGCCCGCCACAACGAGTGGTACAACGGCATCGAGAGCCCGCTGAAGTTCAACCCCGGCATCATCCGCGGCGGCGACTGGGCCAGCAGCACGCCCGCCTGGTGCGAGGTCGATTGCCGCATCGGCCTGCTCCCCGGCGCCGATGTCGCCGAGATCCAGCGCGGCGTGGAGCGCTGCATCGCCGAGGCCGCCCGCGGCGACAATTTCCTCGCCAACAACCCGCCCTCGGTCGAATGGCACGGCTTCCTCGCCGATGGCTACGTGCTTGAGCCGGGCAGCGAGGCGGAAGCGGTTCTGGCCGCCGCCCATGCCCAGGTCTTCGGCGCCGAGATGCCGGCGCGCATCACCACTGCGGTGAACGACACCCGCTTCTACGGCCTCTATTTCGGCATCCCCGGCCTTTGCTACGGGCCGAAGGGGGAGGGGGCCCACGCTTTCGACGAGCGCACCGACCTCGACCACCTGAAGCAGACGACGCTCTCCATTGCCGCCTTCATCGCCGACTGGTGCGGCGCCCGCCCCATGGAATGAGATGAACTCCCGGTTTCCAAAGGCCCTCCGGCCTTTGGCGGGGTGGGTCTGGAAGGGGCAGCGCCCCTCCTGGCCCCCTTGCGCGCTTAGCCATCCTCGCCCCACAACACCGCGCCAACCGGAGAAGGGGAGGGCGATGCACCGGATCTGGACGCTGCTCGGCCTGCTGCTCGCGCTGCCCGTCGCTGCTCAGGCGCAATCGCGGCCCGGCCAGGCGCCGGGTGCCCAGGCCCCGAGCGGTCAGCCGCCGCTGACGGTGGAGCCCGGCGATTTCTGGGCCGATGTCCGTTCCTGGGACGACCAGGCCCGCCGCCGCCTCGGCCGCAACGCCGCTCCGGCGATGCCGACCCCGGGCGATGCCACCCCCGCCCCGCGCCCCCGCCCGCGCCGCCCCGCGCAGCAGCAGCCGCAGCAGCGCTGACCCGCCGCTACTCCGCCGGAGGCGCCATCACCGGCAGCGTCGCAGCATAAGGCTCGATCCGAAGGCTCTCGCTCCTGAGGATCGCCACCCGCCCGGCGGGGGCGAATCGCGTCCCCCCATCCGGTGCCCGCCCCACCGCATAGCGCCAGGCGGTGAGCCGCCCCTCGGCGACCAGCGCCCGCGCGATTCGCTCCACCCCCGGCCCGCTGCCGAGTCGCGCCAGCTCCGCCTCAGTCAGGCCGATCGTCACCTCGTCCCGCGGCCCGATCACCTTGAACAGACTGACTCTGCCCTCCGCGCCCGCAAGTCCCGGCACCATCGCCACCAGGGCGAGTCCCGCCAAAAACCGACGCAAGACCATGGCGACCTCCCATCCCTCGTTGTCCCGGCAGCATGCAAAACCCCGCCCCGCCCGGGCAATCCATCTCGTCTGCGTTGTGATGCGCCTGTGGATAGCGGGGATCATGGGGATGGATGCCGATGAGGCTTGACGAACTCACCCGCAAAGACCGCTTATCCATGAACGAAAGATGAACATCGGTGCCTGGCCAAGCTTTGGCCTGGGTCGGAACCAAACACCCCATCTGGTGTTATGGCGGGGGTGGGACGACAATATCTTGTGTCGCGTCGCTGCTGGATGCATTCTCCCCCACCGGGGGACTGGAAGGGATTAGGGCGGTGTTCGATACGGTTCAGCTTGAAGGCCATCACCAGGTTCAGATCGACCGCAGCCGCGACGCGCGGCTGACGGATTTCGGCAAGGCGACGCTGGATGACCGCTACCTGCTGCCCGGCGAAAGCTACCAGGACCTCTTCGCCCGCGTCGCCTCGGCCTATGGCGACGACGCGGCGCACAGCCAGCGCATCTATGACTACATCTCGAAGCTCTGGTTCATGCCGGCGACGCCCGTGCTGTCCAACGGCGGCACCACGCGCGGCCTGCCCATCTCCTGCTTCCTGAACGAGGCGGATGACAGCCTGGACGGCATCGTCGGCCTCTGGAACGAGAATGTCTGGCTGGCCGCCAAGGGCGGCGGCATCGGCAGCTACTGGGGCAATCTCCGCGGCATCGGTGAGAAGGTCGGCCGCAATGGCAAGACCTCCGGCGTCGTCCCCTTCATCCGCGTCATGGACAGCTTGACGCTCGCCATCTCCCAGGGCTCGCTCCGCCGCGGCTCGGCCGCCGTCTACCTCCCCGTCAGCCACCCCGAGGTGGAGGAGTTCATCGAGATTCGCCGCCCCACCGGCGGCGACCCGAACCGCAAGGCTCTGAACCTCCACCACGGCCTGCTGATCTCCGACGCCTTCATGCGCGCCGTCGAGGCCGATGAGGAATGGCCGCTGACCAGCCCGAAGGACGGCGCAATCATGCGGAAGATCTCCGCCCGCGCCCTCTGGATTCGCATCCTCACCGCCCGCATCGAGACCGGCGAGCCCTACCTCGTCTTCTCCGACCATGTGAACAAGGCGATGCCGGCGCACCACAAGCTGGCCGGGCTTGAGGTGAAGACCTCCAACCTCTGCTCCGAGATCACCCTGCCCACGGGCCGCGACCAGCACGGCCGTGACCGCACCGCCGTCTGCTGCCTCTCCTCCCTCAACCTCGAGAGCTGGTTCGAGTGGAAGGACGACCCACGCTTCATCCCGGACGTGATGCGCTTCCTCGACAACGTCCTGCAGAACTTCATCGACACCGCGCCCGACAGCATGGCGAAGGCGAAGTACAGCGCGATGCGCGAGCGCTCCGTCGGCCTCGGCGTCATGGGCTTCCACAGCTTCCTCCAGGCGCAGAACGTGCCCTTCGAGAGCGTGGTGGCGAAGGTGTGGAACAAGCGGATGTTCAAGCACATCCGCGAGCAGGCCGATGCCGCCAGCCGCCTCCTGGCCGAGGAGCGCGGCCCCTGCCCGGACGCCGCCGAGTACGGCTTCATGGAGCGCTTCTCGAACAAGATGGCGATCGCGCCGACCGCCTCGATCTCCATCATCACCGGCGGCGCGAGCCCGGGGATCGAGCCGATCGCGGCCAATGTCTACAACCACAAGACGCTCTCGGGCAGCTACATCGTCCGCAACCCCTACCTGAAGAAGGTGCTGGCGAAGCACGGCCGCGACGACGAGGACACCTGGACGAGCATCACCGTTCGCAAGGGCAGCGTGCAGCATCTCGACTTCCTGACCGAGCAGGAGCGCGCCACCTTCAAGACCGCCTTCGAGCTCGACCAGCGCTGGGTGGTGGAGCACGCTGCTGACCGCTCGCCCTTCATCTGCCAGAGCCAGTCGGTGAACCTCTTCCTGCCCGCCAACATTCACAAGCGCGACCTGCACCAGATCCATGTCATGGCCTGGAAGCGCGGCGTGAAGTCGCTCTACTACTGCCGCAGCCTGTCTATCCAACGGGCCGATACGATCAGCGAGAAGATCGTCGGCCAGGACGACATCATGGCGGCGCATGTGCCCACCGCGGCCGATGCGGCACTGCCGCTGCTGGCCCGCAGCGCGCAGACCGCGACGACCGATTACGAGGAATGCCTCGCCTGCCAGTGACGAGGCCGGCGGCCTCGCCGGCTCTCTTGCGGCTGTATTTTCCATTGTCGGAATTGGTGCGGCTTCAGTATATATGAAGTCGATATAATCTCCCAGCCGCTCGCAGACGAGGCTTGGCCGGCGTGGACCGTGTCCGGTCCTCCGCGCCCGGCCGGACGCGCTGCCGGCGCGGTCCAAGGACGTACCGGACGCATGGACCAGAGCGCCGCCGCCCCCGGCGTGCCACTTGCAGCGCCGGCGCCCGGCACCAGGCCCGGCCGCCAGCCCCGCGGATTGCGCCTTTACCTCATCGGCCTGATCCTGGCGGCCCTGCTCCCGGCCCTCGGCTTCGGCGCCGCGGCCTGTTGGACCGCACTGCGCAGCTATCACGCCGCTGCCGAGGGCCGGCTGCTCGACAGCGCCCGCGCCCTCGCCGCCATGATCGACAGCGAGATCGGCGCCCGCCGGGCCGCGCTGGAAGTCCTCGCCGCCTCCTCGTATCTCGATCCGGGCGGCGACCTCGCTGCCTTCGACAGCCTCGCGCGCAATATCGGCACGGCCTTCGGCGGCTGGGTGACAGCGATGGACAGCTCGCTTCGCCTGGTCGCCCATACCTTCATCCAGCCCGGCCAGGAATTACCCAGTTCCGGCGGCGGCCTTGGCCCGGGCGGGGGCGGGGCAGCGGTGGCGCGGGTCTTTGCCACCGGCCGGTTCACCGTGAGCGACTTGGCTGTCGGGCGCACCTCCGGGCGGTTCACCGCCTTCGTCTTCGTCCCCGCCCTGCGCGACGGCACGGTGCGGCATGTCGTCGGCATGCCGATCCTGCCGGAGCACCTGGCCCAGCTGCTACGCAGCCAAGCCTCGCCGGGCGAGGGCGCCATCGCCGTCACCGACGGCCGCGGCGTCATGGTCGCCCGCTCGGAAGACCACGAGCGCCTGGTCGGTCAGATGCGGCCTCAGGGAGCCGCGCAGGAGTCGTGGCAGGCCACCGGCCTCGTCTCGGGGCGGCGCTGGCTCGACGGCACGCCCATCCGGGTCGCCTACCACCGGCTTGCCACCGCGCCGGGCTGGACGCTTTGGGTGAACGAGCCCGAGGCGACCTTTCTCCAGGCCTGGCTTGGTCCGCTGCTGGCCCTGCTGGTCGGCGGCCTGCTGGCGCTTGGCTTCGGCCTGGCGCTGGCAATCGGCCTGTCCCGGCGGGTGCTGCGGCCCGTCCATGCCCTGGTGCGCCATGCCGAACGGGTCGCCGCCGGCTCGCCGCCTGGCGATTTCCTGCCGCCCATGGCCGACGCCCCAGTGGCCGAGTTCGAGGCCCTGCGGATCGCTGGCATGCAGGCCGAGGCGGCCTTGCGCCGCGGCGAGACCCGCCTTCGCCTGGCCCTGACGGGGGCCGGGCTTGGCAGTTTCGAGATCGACCTGCCCAGCCGCACCGCGACACGGACCGGACAGGTCCTGCCGGCCCGGCCGGACCTGCCGCTCGCCGGCTTCTCGCTCGACCGCTACTTCGCCGAGACGGTGCATCCCGAGGACCGCGCCCGCCTCGAAGCGGCGATCGAGACGGTGGCGCGGGGCGAGGCGGAGCATTACCGCGTCGAGTATCGCGTGCGGAAGGGCCAGGACGGCTGGACCTGGATGGAAACCTATGGCGGCACGGTGGAGCGCGACCCGGCAAGCGGCCTCCCGCTGCGCATCGCCGGCGTCGCCCGCGACGTGACCGAGCGCAAGGCGGCCGAGGCGCGGCAATGGCTGCTGATGCGCGAGGTCGACCATCGCGCCAAGAATGCCCTTGCCGTGGTGCAGGCGGCGGTGCGGCTGGCCCCGAAGGCGGATGCGGCCGGCTTTGCGGCGGCGGTCGAGGGCCGGGTCGCGGCGATCGCGCGAGCGCAGGGGCTGCTGACCGAGACCGGCTGGTCCGGCACCGGGCTGCGGATGCTGGTGGAGCGCAGCCTGGCCGCCTTCGCCTCGCCCGAAGGCGCTTCGCAAGAGGTGCCCTGGACGCTGGCCGGCCCGCCGGTCGAGCTGACCGCCGCCGCGACCCAGCCGCTCTCGCTCGCGCTGCACGAGCTGGCCACCAACGCCACCAAATACGGCGCGCTCTCGGTCCCCGGCGGCCGCCTCGTCCTGACCTGGCAGCTGGACCAGGCCGCTGGCCTGTTGAGGCTGCGCTGGGAGGAACACGGCGGGCCGCCGCTCGCCGGGGCGCCGGCCCACAGCGGCTTCGGCAGCCGCGTCATCCGCTCCGGCATCGAGCACCAGCTGCACGGCCAGACGACGATGCGCTGGGCAACGGAGGGGCTTGCCTGCGACATCGCCGTGCCGCTGGCACAAGCTGTCGCACCTACTCGCGCCCCAGAAATTGTGTTGTAAGGGCGCAACGCACACCAAATATGGTAGGGTGAGGAACTTCGGGACTCCCTGGGTCTTCTTGTGGCAAGCGGCGAGTCCGCCCATCCTGCGCCCACCGGGGACTCGATGGAGTGCCCGCCTCTCGCCCGCCAGCTGCAAGGACACCACCATGCCCGATGGCATCCACGCTCCCGACGAGCACCCCGTGCGCTTCGACCTGCTGACCGCCAACCCGGTCTACAAGCCCTTCCGCTACCCCTGGGCCTATGATGCCTGGCTGACGCAGCAGCGCGTCCACTGGCTGCCGGAGGAGGTGCCGCTCGCCGACGACGTGAAGGACTGGCAGCGCAACCTGACCACCGGCGAGCGCAATCTGCTCACCCAGATCTTCCGCTTCTTCACCCAGGCGGATGTCGAGGTGAACAACTGCTACATGAAGCACTACAGCCAGGTCTTCAAACCGACCGAAGTGCTGATGATGCTCAGCGCCTTCTCGAACATCGAGACCATCCACATCGCCGCCTACAGCCACCTGCTGGATACGGTCGGCATGCCGGAGCTCGAGTACAGCGCCTTCCTCAAATACAAGGAGATGAAGGACAAGTTCGACTACATGCAGGGCTTCACGGTCGACAACAAGACCGAGATCGCCAAGACCCTGGCCGCCTTCGGCGCCTTCACCGAGGGGCTGCAGCTCTTCGCCTCCTTCGCCATCCTGATGAACTTCCCGCGCTTCGGGAAGATGAAGGGCATGGGCCAGATCGTCTCCTGGTCGGTGCGCGACGAGACGCTGCACTGCCTCTCCGTCATCCGCCTCTTCCGCACCTTCGTGCAGGAGAATCCGGAGATCTGGACCGAGGAGCTGCGGCGCGACCTCTACCTCATCTGCGCCACCATCGTGGACCATGAGGACGCCTTCATCGACCTCGCCTTCGAGCTGGGCGGCGTCGAGGGGCTGAACGCGGCGGATACCAAGACCTATATCCGCTTCATCGCCGACCGGCGCCTGCAGCAGCTCGGCCTGCAGCCGCTCTACCACATCGAGAAGAACCCGCTGCCCTGGCTTGACGAGATGCTGAACGCGGTCGAGCACACCAATTTCTTCGAGAACCGCGCAACGGAGTACTCCAAGGCCAGCACCTCCGGCACCTGGGAGGAAGTCTGGTCCGATTGAAATTGTGTCCACGGAGGAAGAGGAGTGACGGATACCTCGGAGCCCTGAATTTCAGCTTCGACAAAGTGCTCCGACCCGGCGAGGGCTCCCTCGCCGGGATTTTTCACCCAATGAGACCTGTGCACGGATAGCGCTGGACCTGGAAGCTTGGCTCTGATTCGACGCAGGCGGTCAGCGGTGGAGGCTCGCATGCCGTGTCGTCGGGTCGGCCAGGACACGTTGGTGTTCAGCTCCGCAAGTTTTGGGCGTCGGTCGACTTTGGACAAGCTTCTGGATCCGATCGATTGGACGCCGATCGAGCTTCAGCTGCGCGATATTTCCTGTGCTGCGAAAGGGAGCCGGCCCAGCCGCCCCTGACCTTGTTCAAGGCCATGCTGATCGCGGTCTGGCATGACTCGTCCGACATGCGGCTGGCCGAGGCGCTTGGTGATCGCGCCTCGTTTCGGCGCTTCTGTAGCTTCTCCACCCATGCACCGACGCCCCGACGCACAGAAGCCGCTCGGGTCGGCGGAGTGACAGTGCAGATCGTCCGGGACCGGGTTGCTCGGTTTATGCCAAGGGTCCGGCTGGGCTGATTGACCGCAAGGCGCTGGGCCAGGCGTCACGGCTGACCAGTACCCACCACGCGGGAGCCCAACCCGATCGAGAACCTGTGGCAATTCATGTGAGACAACTGACTGCCGAGCCGGGTCTTCCGATCCTGCGACGACATTCTCGTGACCTGCCCCCTAGAAGTGGTCCGCTGGTATCGTAGTCCGGCGGCAGCGAAGGGGTGTTTGGGATGGCGAGGCAGAAGGCGCACACGCCGGAGGAGACCGTGGCGAAGCTCCGGCAGGCGGAGGTGCTGATCGGTCAGGGGAAGACGGTGGCGGATGCGGTGCGGGCGATCGGGGTGACGGAGCCGACGTACTACCGCTGGCGGACGGAGTTCGGCGGACTGAAGCTGGACCAGGTAAAGCGGCTAAAGGAACTCGAGCGCGAGAACGCACGGCTTCGGAAGGCGGTGTCGGACCTGACGCTCGAGAAGGTCATCCTGAAGGAAGCTGCCTCGGGAAAGTGGTGAGCCC
>NZ_JQKB01000061.1 GCF_000745835.1 Belnapia moabensis DSM 16746
TTGGCGACCGCGGCTTTGCCTCTGACGCCTTCCGCGAGCGCATCTGGGACATGGGCGCGCGACCTGCGATCCCGCCCCGGCGCACCGATGCCGAGGTCGCCTGTCCGGACTGGATCTACGCCAACCGCCACCTGGTCGAGAACCTCTGGGCACGGCTGAAAGAGTGGCGAGCGGTCGCTACTCGCTACGAGAAGACCGCACGCTCCTTCCTCGGCGTGCTCTGCCTCGCCGCCACCGCAGACTGGATCAAAGTCATCAAGCTCTAACAGGCCTTAGGTCGTCGGCGACCGCAATTGTGCGTCCGACGCCACCCACGAGCGCATGCGGACCATGGGCGCGCGGCCTGTGATCCTGTCCAGGCGCACCGATGCCGAGATCGCTGGCCCGGACGGGATCGGCTCCAACCGCCATATGCTCGAGAACCGTTGGACAGATTTGCGAAATGGCACGCGCTTGCCACCCGCCGCGAGAAAACCGCGCGTTCCTTCCTCGGCGCCCTCTACCTCGCCGCAACAACCGCCTGGATCAAATTCACCAAGCGAGAGCAGGCCTTGGGTGCGAACCAGCCAACCGGACCTCGTCTTCAAGAGTATTTCGGCGTCGTGGGCGCCCAGGATATTGTCATGCCGTATCCCAAAATAAAGACCTCCAAGCTGTCCGTCGAGGCGGTGAACTTGCAGGTTTTCAACAATAAGCCTGTTTGCCGAACGTAGAACTCGACGTGCCGAATACAAAAGAACTTGGCGCCTGCAACAGCTTCAGAACTCCAGCGATAGCAACAAAGCGTACCCCTAACCGGAGGGCGGTGGGCCGGGCTGGGAGGATTGGCGCATGGCGGGCACGGTAGGTGACAAGCTGCGTCGATACTGGACATAGGGTTTCGCCATCCGTGTCATGGGCCAACGGGAGTATGCGAAATCTTAGAGGATTTCGCAGAGGCTGCGAAGCGTCGCGGCGATCTCCGTCCGTGATGCCGCGTGCTGACGGTCCAGTGTGGCTCTGCTGCTATAGCGCCGTTGCGTCAGCCGCAAACCGCCATGTCAAAGTTGTGACAGACCGCCGGGTCGCCATGTCCGCGCCCAGCATCCGCCGCCCCAACCGCATCATGATCGGACCAGCACCCTGCCTTTCTCCTGCTGTCATGCCCTGGCGCCGTGACGCAGCTGGGGGTCCGTCCTGGTCACGGCTGCATGGCTGGTACGACCGGGCGGTCTGCACGCAGGTGGCGGTCTGAATGTGCGCTGGCGTGCGGGCATCGGATCGGCGTGGCGAAGCCGGCGAACCGGCGCGCCCATGGCGTGGCGTCCGCCGATAGGCCCGACGACGGCGGCGGTTCCGAAACCTGACCCGGCATTGTCCTCCACCCCGTTGCGCGTTGCGCGGCGAGGTGGAGGTGCTGCAGCCAGCACAGGCGATACAGGCATCAGCGCGTGCCGGTGCAGCCCGATCGAGGAGTGCCCTCTGACGTGGTCCGAATCCAGCTCCTGCTTGAACTGCGGGTGCGCCTGCTCGCAAACCCAGCGGGCCGTGATGGCAGCCGCCAAGGCCGGGAGGCGAGATCTGCGATGGAGTTCAACAAGTCGTATTTGCGCTCGCCGCTCAAGCGCTACGCACCGGCCAGCCAGACCTCGTTGCCCGGTAGCTGTCGGGTCTCGGCTCAGACCGCACCAGCGCCGACCTGGATGCGGGTGGCGGCTGTCACCACCCTGCCGGAGACGGTGAGGCGGTCCCTGACCTGGGATTAGGGGTGGCGATGACGGAGTGCTGCGACTGCGGATCGAGACCGGGCTGCCGATGCAGATCTGCGATCCGCACAGCCCGTGGCAGCGCGGCCTGGGCGGGAACACACATGGGCGGCTGCGGCAGTCCTTCCCAAAGGAAACGGACCGGTCCGTGCCGAGCGTCGACGACCTTGCCACCATAGCCCCAGCACTCAATGCGAGGTCGCGCGCGACGCTTGGCTCGAGGATACCAACCGAAGCTCGTGATGCGGTGCTGCGATCGGCGCAAACAGGTGTTGCAACGATCAGTTAAGCTCCGGCAGACCGCCGTGGTCCGAACCATGGAGCGAACCTGCCCGCAAACGCTGATGTCCTACCGCCATTCTCCGACGGCCTGTCGGCAGTGCGGCGGCAAGGCATCGGCCTATCCGGCGCAATCCTTGCTATGCCAGCCTAGGTCGGGGCGGATTCCTCCCGCCTCCGATGGACATCTGGCCGAATGGCTTGCGGCGGTAGCGTCCGACTCCACGCCATCTTTGAGTGGAACTTCCACCTCGCATACCAAGCCGGAGACCTCCCACATCAATGAGACCTGGCCGCCGAGCTGGCTGCGCAGGGTGCCGTCGAGCACCCTCGAACCGAAGCCCCGGCGCTCTGGAGCACCGGCGACGGAAGGCCCCCCGGCTTCAACCCAACGCAGCTGTAGCAGCGGTACCCCGTTCGGCCGCCATGCCAGGCGCCAGGACACAGAAAGGCGGCCGGCCGCGACCGAAAGCGCGCCGTATTTCAGCGCGTTGGTCGCCAGTTCGTGGACGGCCATTGCCATGGGCTGCGCCGCGCCCGGAGGGAGCGTCACCATCGGTCCGTCCAGCTCGGCCCGGCGTTCTCCCAGGAACGGTGCGAGCTCACCCACCAGCAATGTGTGTAGGTCGGCACCGCTCCAGCGGTCCTTGGCGAGTAGCGTCTGCGCCCGCGCCAGCGCTGAGATGCGACCCGATAGTGCGTGCTTGAACTCCGCCGGGTCGCGGTCCCGAGTGAGCTGCACGATACTTTGGACCACAGCCAGAGCGTTCTTGGCCCGGTGGTCGACTTCGCGTGCCAGCAGTGCTTGGCGCTCCTCCGCGGCTTTGCGATGACGAATATCACGAAAGATCCCCGCGATCCCGATGACTCGGCCATCAGCCGCGAGCATTTGCGAGGCAGTCACCGAGACCGCAACGCGTTCGCCGGCCTTTGTCATCCGCACGGTTTCATGCTCGTGCACGCGCTGCCCGTCCATGGCGCGCCGGAATACCCCGGTTGGATCCGCATCAGGCTGGTCGCGCGGAACCAGCAGCCCAACCGGCGCGCCAATCGCCTCAGCCTCGGTATAGCCGAACAGCTCCTCAGCCCCCCGATTCCAGCTCAGGATGCACCCGGTCCCTGCGGCAAAGGAGATAATAGCGTCCGTCGTTGAGGTGACGATCGCGGCAAGGCGCGCATTGCCGTCCTCTGCCCGCCGGCGCGCTGTCACGTCCTGCCCGATCTTGATGAAGCCACGAATGGCGCCATCCAGATCGCGCAGCGGCATCACGCTGCCTTCGATAAAGAGGCATGAGTTATCTTTGCGCCGATGCCAACGCAGATCAGGTGCCACGCCCTCCCTCCGGGCGACCTTGCGTTCTTCGTCCGGTAGGCCGGCTGCCCGGTCTTCCCGGGTGAATATCATGGCGACAGGCTGCCCAACCGTCTCCTCGGCACTCCAGCCGAACATCGCCTCAGCACCTGGCAGCCAAGTGTCAATCTGGCCTTCAACATCGGTGGTCAGGATTGCGTAGTCGCGGATGTGCGCCGCGATGTGCTGCAGCCGCTCCTCATGCGCGTGCAGGGCCTCCTCCGCCACCCGCTGCCGGGTGCGATCGCACACGATCCTGAGAAAGCCGCGATGAGCGCCGCTCTCATCCCGCAACCTCATCAGTTCGCTGCTGGCCCAAAAGCGCGAGCCGTCTTTGTGGAGGAACCAGCGCTCGCCGAAGGCGCGCCCAGCGTCGAGACTCTGTCGCATTTCCGACGCTGGCCACGCTGTCCTCCTATCCTCCGGCGTGAACAACGGTTCGACCGTCTGGCCCCGCATCTCCTCACTTCGCCAACCGAACAGATGCTCGGCGCCGGTGTTCCAGTCGGTGACTGATCCGCTGCTGTCAGTGATGATGATGGCGACGTCCACCGTGCTTTCGAACAATACCCAGCTGCGGTCGCGTTCGGCGCACAGTTCATCCATGGCCCGTTTGGCCGCCGTGACGTCGGCGCCCTGGATGAAGATGCCGGCGATGCGCCCCTCCTCGTCCGTGATCGGTTGGTAGACGACATCCACGAAACGCCGCTCAGGCTCCAGGCAAGACTCGGCCTGGAAGCTGACCGGGGCGCCATGAGCGATAACGGGCTCCCCCGTGGTGTAGACGCGATCGAGCAACTCGTAAAAACCCTGACCATCCAGATCGGGCAGGGCTTCGCGCAGCGGCCTGTCAAGCAGATCGCGGCTTCCCACCAAGCGCAGGAAGGCGGCGTTGGCGAGCTCGAAGCGGTGCTCTGCGCCGCGCAGCACGCACATAAAACCCGGCGCGTGCTCGAACAGCCGGCGCAGCCGCTCGCGCTCGGCTTGCCATGACGGATGTGCCTCGCACCCTGTCTGGGTCCAGCTGACGACACTGCTCTGGTCGGGCACGAGCCTGAACTCCTAGGTTGTGCCGTCGGCGGCGGCGGTGCAGCGCATCAGCGCTGCACGTCGATGAATTCGAGCCGGGTCTGCAGCATCGAGACAGCCGCGCTGGCCCTGTCCGGGCCTGTCCGAGGGCGGGGGTCGGACAGCACGTTGCCGAAGCCGATGGCGTTCAGCGCGGCGTTGGTGGAGGTGCACGCCGACTGCTCGGTTGTGTCTGGGATTGCCGGGTCAGGCTGCCCTCAGCGCCTGTCGGCACGCCGTGCCCTGCGCCCTGGCAGCCCCGCTCGTTCTCTCCCTCCGTGCGGCAAGTCGTGCGGACAGCGCCGACCGCATGCTCGGCCTCGGCCAAGCTGCGGCCGCGCGGCAGAATGAGCCACCGCGCGCCGCCTGGTCCGGTGCAGCGCCCGAGCTGGGCTGCCATCGCCGGCGTCACGCCGGCAGTGCCGGCGCGGCAGTGGTACAGCGCTGGGTGGGCTACGCCATGCTTGCCCACAGCTCGGGCCACGGCGCGGCCGTACGAGACGAGCCCGCCATCGCGTAGCACGGCGCCCCGATGGGGCGGGAGGTCGTCGCTCATGTCTCTAACCGGTGTGAGGTGGTGCTGTTGGCAGAGCTCATCAATCACTAGCATGTAAATGTGTCGGGACACCGCGCCAATATGCCTGCCATTGTCGCCATGCTCATGCCGGTCCCGGCAGCCTGCTCGGGGTCGACTGCCGACAGGGCGGTCATCGCGGGCGGCGGGTGTAAGCCGCGGCTCGCGGGTCTGACCCGCAGCAAGCGGGCATTCTCACCCATGGCTGGACCGCAAGCCGGCATCCAACAGAGACAGGCATCTATGACGACACTGTAGCGATGACCGAGATGCAACCCCATAAGGAGCACCGGCCGACAACCACATGTGGCAGTGGTACCCGGCCGAATCAGCGGATCTGGTTGTACAGCAGGCTGTCGACCCCGGCCTCAGCATGTCGGCCTGCAACGACACATCGCAAGGCGGTTTGCCACCACCTGACGGGCGGCAGCAGCCGGTCGGCGGACAGCAGAATGAGCTGGGTATCCTGGACGTGCCTCGGCGGGTGGGTCGATCAGCCGTGACCGCCGCTCGCCGGGTGCGAGCACCAATGTCGGCCATGGCACATAGGTTGTGAGCCGCCCGCGTCTCCTGGCAGGCTTCCGCCAGCCCGGGCCTGGTTCGTCGGTATCAAGCCACTCGCGGCCCGCCTTGCAGGCTCGGCAAGAGCCCCGCTGGCGCAACGGTTGTGGCTGGCCCAGCTTGGCCGAGCTAACGTGCTGCGGCGTCCGTCTCCTCGTGCACCGGGCTGCGAGACCCAGCGGGGGAGATCAATGCAAAGGCTCGAAGGTCCTGCAGCAAGGAGGTCAGGAGTTGCACCTCAGCCTGACATAGCCCAGCGCCAGCCTCATCATCCGCGAGGCGGGCCAACAGTACCTCAGCCTTCTCCGTCATGTCGGCCAGTGTCTGTGAGGATGTCGCAGCCAGACCGGCCACCCGACCGAGGCTGGGACGACCGCTGTCATCCGCCTCGAGCCCCTTGTCCCAATCGGATGGGGTTATGGGCTGTTTGTAGCGGGCTAGAGAAGAGCGGCTGGGTTGCGCCGTACCCCCCAACACCTGGGCAGGAAACGGCAGAATGGTGGCCATGGCCTGAATATCCGAGGTGAAGGGGTTCGAACCTGTGCAAGCAGTCTCGCGTCAGCCTGGGCATATCCCGTCGGCGTTGCGCTGGTTGACGCGGCAGGGCGGGTCCGTGGACCCACCCTGCCGCTGTCCGCCTAGGCGAAGAGCATGTCAGTGTCAGCGAGCTTGCCGACACGGGCGAGGAACACCGTGTCGCTGGTATTGTCGAAGCTGACTAGCAGTCCGGAGATGCCACCCTCGGTCGCCGTCGCCATGTGCATGTCGGACCGGGCGAGGCCGCGGAACTGCAGTTTGTCAGCGCCGCTGGTGAAGCGATCGATGACCACATGACCCTCGCCATGGTCCACGGCGAAGGTGTCGCCGCTGGTGGTCCCGACATAGGTAGCGCCAAAGCCTTCCGCCGCCTCATGGAAGTAGAAATCGGCCGGCCCGTTGATCTTAAAGGTGAAGGTTTCCTTGGCGAACGTCGCGCCTTTGTAGTTGAGGTCTTCGAGGTAGAGGTTACGGTCACCGCTGCTGCCAGAGGCGTCGTTGATGAACTTGACCGTCACCTTATGGGCGCCGGCACCCCAATCGCCCTTGACGGTGATGATGTCGCTCATGTCGCCGGCACGCAGGGCGCCTGCTGTGAGCGTGCCATCAATCTGCTTGCCGTCCACGCTGACGATGTATTGGGCGTTGCCGAGATAGGCGTCCTGGCTCAGCTTCATCACGATGGAGTCGCTGCCGCTGCCGATGGTCTTCACGATGGCGGTGCCCCCGGGCAGGGGCGGTGCCGCCTTGGAGAAGGTAAACTCCTCCGGACCGTTCGCCATCAGGGCCGCGCTGCCCTCCGACAGAGCGATGCCGTTGAAGGTGATGCCTTCGACATGGAGGTTGCGGTCGAGGCTGGCCGAGCCGCCATAGGCGTCGTTTATGAAGTTGACGGTGACCTTGTGGGTGCCGGCGGCCCAGCTGCCCTTCACCGTGATGACATCATCGACGGCTGATGACTGATAGGCGCTGGCGGTCTGGGTGTCGCCGATCTGCTGGCCATCGACGCTGATGGTGTACTGGGCGTTGCCGTTGTAGGCATTCTGGCTGATCTTCAGCACCAAGCTATCGCTGCCCGTGCCGATAGTCTTGATCACCGGCGGAGGGACAGGGGGCTGTGGCGGCTCGGGCTGGGTGGTGCCGACCCACTGCGACATGACGACATTGTCGATATGGGTGATGACCTTGCTGGGCGTCGTGCTGCTGGGCGCGCCGCCGATCCAGGTCTGGCTGCTGTCAGCGACATAGCCCATGGCGCCGAAGCCCATGGCGACATCAGGGATCAGGGCGGGGTTCGTCCAAGTGGCGGCGACCTTGCCGTCGACCTCAATCTTCAGGAGGTTCGGCAGCCAAGTCATCTTGTAATGATGGGTCTGGGTGGTGTCGATGCCGCTGTACTTCGGGCTATAAACATCCTGATTGTTCGCACCTGCCCAGTGGACGGTGTGCATGGCGGTGCTTTTCGGCGTCTCAAGGATGTCGATCTCGCCATCGCGCGGCCAGACATTGGATTTCGGCCACATCAGGATCGCGGCCATGGTGCCCTTGCCGGCGTCAACGCGGGCATCAAACTCCACCGTCCCGTAGGTGATGGTGTTGCCGGCCATAAAGCTGTTGAAGCCGCCTGCGCTCCAGCTGCCATTGGCCTGGCGGGTCACGCTGACCTGCATCTCGCCGCTGGCGACCTTGGTGTCATTGGCATTCCACCAGAATGCGCCGTTGCCGTAGACGCCGCCGTTATAGGGCGAGCCCCAATTGGCGTATTTGTATCCGGCGCTGAAATCGTCGGACAACACGACTTTGTACTGATTTCCGCTGGCGTCTGTGCTGGTCGACCCGATGATGGCGGACATAGATGATCTCCCAAGTTCGGACTACACAACAATGCGATCAACGCTAACGTGATATGTGTATCTGGTTATCAACCCTAAATTGCAATCATCACGATGCAAGATTGTGTCGCCATATTTCTTAGATTTTCGAAACGACCGGCCTCGAGGCGCTTCGCTGGTGGTCCCAGAGGCGCTGGGGCGAGCAGGCTCGGGTTTCGGCGTTTGCGCCACGCGGTGGGGCCTTTCGCCAGCCTGCCGCAGCGTGGCGGCTGACGGGCGCAGGGCTGTCGGATGTGCCCGTATGAGCCGGATGGTCCAGCGGCTGGGGAAGCCTCCGGGGACGATCTGCCGACGAAGACTTGCGGAAGGCAGAGCAGGTGGCGGTGGGCCATGACATGGGGCGGTAACGACCCCTCTGGGTACAGACTGTCCCCTAGAGGTCGCTCTCGGGCCCCCACCGCATGCGGGACTGCTGCCCGAGACAATTCAGGTCGCCAAAGGATTCCAGCCAGTCCCGGCGAGCCGCCATGCTGGCGCCACAGACGATCATGATCAGCGCGCCGGTGGCTCTGCGCAAACCGCTCGAGGCGATCACCGGCTGAATGGCGCGTGTCCGCCCTCTCGCGGCATCGCCGCCGGGGAGGCTGACCACAATCATCGCCTCCGCCAAGGCTCGCCGGCGCGCCATCGGCCAGCGCCGGCTCGACCTCGATGCCGAGATCCGGTCCCATGACCCCTACCTCAGCGGGCTGACCAAGCGGTGCGCGCCGGGGATGGCCGCGCTGCATAGCCCGGAGCCGCGACTGCGGCGGCGATGCTGATCCTCGTCGGCGACGAGCCGGAGCGGGGTCACTCCGGCCCTGGCGTCGCCCAGCTGTACTGCGCCGGCCCGGTGCCGGCCTTGCACGGTTCAACCACCAGGCTCGGGCTGAACCGCGGCGTCGTCAGGCCAACGCTGCCGCCACCGCGTGGTGGCCGTGCGTAGGTTTCCCAGCCGCCTTCTCGACGACATCCGGCGTCGCACCGTCGAGGTCCACAGCAAGCAGGGGATTATCCGCTGCTTTAAACGCTGCGTGACGCGCGAGATCCTCAGTCTATCTCGGCCGTCGTCGCCATGGGACCGGTGGCAACACGGTGCCCGGTAACAGCGGAACTCGCCTCGGCATGTCCACGACGATGCCGATGGGTTTTCTTGGACCCCTGGCGCTCTAGCCGCCTTCGCGCGACGTCGCCTGGCCTGCCTGAGACACGGCCGGCGGACGATGGTGCGCCCCCCTGCCGCGACCGAGTCCGCCGGCCGCCCTGCAGGCGAGCGAGCGGCATTGCCATGCTGGGCCGCCCGCCCGTGGCGCAGCATCGAGGGTTGGATGCCCAGCTCCGCCGCAACCCGCGTCAGCGGTCGCCTGCAGTCCTGCCGCAGGGTAACAGCCTCCCGCTTGACCGCCGAATGATCGCGCGCTTGGCCTTCGGTGCCATCGACCCACTCTCCTCGCTCCGCAAGAACGTATCCGAGGTGCCCCGGCAGGTTGGGGAGGATTATGGGGTACCTCCAGCGTTCCCGAAGAGCGCCTGCTGGCCACGCCGGGCTCGCCCCATAGCATCTGGAGACCAGCAGCGTCGTGAGCGATACTCGCGGCGTCAGCCTGCCTGCCACGGTGGCCTGGCGCCGTCGCACAAGCCCGCCAAGGGGCCTCGCTGCCGCACCACGCCGTGAGACACGACCCACGCCATAGGCTGCCAATGCAAGCAGGAGCCAGTATGCGCCTTCGCCAATCGGGAGGCTTTCGCCAGTATCAAATGGACGACGCAGAGATCTTTGACATCACGGCTGCGCCACCATCCTGGAGCTATTTTGCAGCATCCGTGCTGCTGGGCATTCTGTTCGGCATACCGACAATTCTGGTACTCCTGAATCCTGCCCGTCATGATACCTGGTCCATCGCAGCAGCAGCCTGCGGCGTGCTGGTACTGGGACTATCCCTGCGGGCGGCTTGGCGCGCGGTCTCCGGACGGGGGCTGCAGCGACTGCGTCTCACCGCAGCGGGCATCACCGTTGGGCAGAACGGCGCCCTCATATCCTGGTCGCAGGTCTCGCACATCGAGGTGCTGGGGGGACCACTCCCATCCCTCCCTAGCAAGCTGCGGCCGCCGCAAGGCAGCACGCACACCCTTGCTGCAGCGATTGCCGCGCAACAGCAGGCCAGCAACTGGTGTCTGGCGCTGCAGCGGACGCAAGGCGGACGACCGATCCTCCTGGCAACCGGTCTGGATGCTGCAACAGCGCTTCCGCTGTGCGCAGCAGTGACCGCAACTGCAACGCGGTTTACTCCTTGGGCAACCCCGGCTTCTTCGCGCGATGCGGGTTGCTGAGCAGGGCACTGGCGTAGCGTTGCTTCAGCGCGCTGTGACGGTGGGAACGGTCATCGGCGGGCACTGATGGCCGGTCGGCCGCTTTCCCCACGGCCTGGGCTGGCTGTTTGGGCATTGGCTCGATAGGGGCGGGGACAGCATCAACGATTTCAGGCTGGCGCTTGGCAGCATCCTTCCTGATCTGGGCTGGCGCCTCCGGTTGGGCGGGGGCCGCGACGGCATCCGTTCCGGCCTGACCCGGCGCCTCCGGCTGGGTGGGGGCGGCGATGACAGTTGCGACCTCAGGCTGGCGCTTGGCAGCATCCTCCGCGGCCTGGGCTGGCGCCTCCGGTCTCGGTTGGGTGGGGGCGGGGACAGCCTCCGCGACCTCAAGCTGGCGCTTGGCAGCATCCTTCGCCGCCTGGGCTGACGCCTCTGGCGGCGGCGGCTGGGTGGGGGCGGGGATGGCATTGGCGACTTCAGGCTGGCGCTTGGCAGCATTCTGCCCGACCTGGGCTGATGCCTCTGGCGTCGGCTGGGGGCGGGCGGGGACGGCCTCAGCGATGTCTGGCTGGCGCTTGGTCGCGTCCTCCCCGACCTGGGCTGACGCCTCTGGCGTCGGCTGGGGGCGGGCGGGGACGGCCTCAGCGGTGTCTGATTGGCGCTTGGCGGTGGCCTCCCCGGCCTGGGCTGGGGGCTTGGGCGTCGGCTCCGACGAGGCAGCGGTGCTGACCACAGCAGTGTCCTGCTGGCGCTCCGGCTCACTGAGCGTGGCTGTGCGCACGCCTTTGCGCGGCTTCGCGCCAGTCGGCTTGGCGGGTTTCCCGCGTGGCGGATTGTCCTGCACCGCCTCCCGGTAGCGCTGCTTGAGCTGGCCAACTTTGGCACAGGTCTCGGCGCTCAGCTCCCGCGATCCGTCCAGCAAGCCAGCCTGACCCTGCTCCACAGTGCTACATGTTGGTCTCATAATGCGATCAGCCAGTTCTTCAGTGAGGGTCTTATTGCGCCGGCAGGTGCTGGCATGCTCAAGCCAAACTCTCTTAGCAAACCTAAGCGCATCCGGCCTGCGTCGCGCTCCAGCAGGAGCCGATCATGCGCGAGCCTTGCGCTTATGGCGGATGCGGATGGTCATGGTGTTGGCGCGAGGCCTCCGCAGAAGCGGGTCTTTCAACCGCATCAGCGTGCTTTGAGTGCGAAAGGCAAAACCCGGCATCATGAGGAGCACCAGCTGCATGCCTGTAGCGCCAACCACAATGGCAGCAGCCAGCTTACTCACTGTGACAACCCCGTGGGGCATCACCGCAGCGGCGGCATCCGAGTAAAACACTGCTCCACCACCGAGCAGTAGACCTGCTGTTCCCAGCACCGCTGGCATCACGAATGGCTTGACTTGAACCCGCATTGTGCATCGCCCTGCATGGTTGGAAGAACATCTAGATGACTAAGGAGGCGTATTGTCATGGTTTCAACAAGTGACACGCCGTCCGCTCGCCCCGAGAAAGCGCGCGTCGATTGTCTGGGACCGGCACACCCGCGGTGGCAGAGCAGCAGGCCGCCGAAACCGACCTTTTCCGCAACGTCGCAGCCTGGCACAGCGTCGCCTTCACCCTGGACCACTGAACATCACAGAAGGGCTCACCATCCTCCTGGGCGCGACGCCAACACCAGCCGGGCAGACTGCCCATTTAACTGGACCGAATTCCCACGGCACCGCTTGCCTCGAACACACTACCGCGCTGCATGAGAGCTTGCTGAACCTTCAGAAGGGCACGGCTGGTGACGTTGTCACTGCTTTCGATGCGGCTGAGCGTATTGGGCGACACGCCAGCTGCTGCCGACAGTTCGCGCAGCGTCAGGCCCAGCGCAGCACGCGCCATGCGGCATTGAGCAGCTGTCATAAGCATGCGGCGTCACCTAGCGGCCTGGCGTAAGATCGATGTCAATCTCACGGATCTGCAGGGTGGGCGACGTTCCAACCTTGACCCTGACATGACCATTACGAGCCAGTTTGCGGATTTCTTTCAAACAGGCATCCTGAATGCGTTCGGCAATGTCATCGCCCAAAAGAGCAATTCGATCGGTTGCCAGCTGAGCGCGTAGCCGCGCGCCCATGACTGCCGCAGGCGGGCGCTTTCGCCGCAGGAATATAAGAAAGCTCATGGGTGACCTCCTGACTTCAGCTGCGGCGGAACAACCGACGCAGAAATCCACGTTGTGGCCTGCTCTCGAGAACGGCGACTTGGGCAGCCATTGGAACGGTGATTGGCTGGGGAACTTCTCCGAAAAACCGCGATGCGGCATCCCGGTAAGCGCGACCGACGTCAGTTCCCGCGTCGAAACTGGCCGGCAGGCCGGTGTTGGAGGCATTGAGAACCGCCCGGCTCTCCGGGATGATGCCCAAGAGCTCGGCCGATAGAATGTCGCAAACGTCGGCGACTGGCAGCATCTCGCCACAGCGAACACGCTCGTCGTCATACCGCGTGATCAGCAGATGCTCGCGGACCGGATCGCGACCCTCTTCAGCGCGCTTCGACTTCGACGACACAAAACCAAGGATGCGGTCAGCATCACGAATCGAGCTGATTTCCGGGTTGCACACCACGATCGCATGATCGGCATGATAGAGCGCCATCATGGCGCCGTGTTCGATGCCGGCCGGACTGTCGCAGATCACATAGTCAAACTCCTTCTGCAACTGCCCAATAACGCTTGCGACACCCTCATATGTCAGGGCGTCCTTCTCATGCGTCTGCGAGGTAGCAAGGACGTATAGAGTGTCGATCCGCTTGTCGCGGATGAGGGCCTGGGACAGCTTCGCCTTGCCGCTGACAACATGCAGAAAGTCGAAAACAACGCGCTTCTCGATGCCCAACACCAGATCGAGATTGCGCAGGCCGACATCGAAATCCACCAGACAGACCCGTTTGCCGCGCAGGGCGAGAGCTGCGCCGAACGCCGCCGAGGTGGTGGTCTTGCCAACGCCACCCTTGCCTGATGTCACAGTAATAACAGTGCCAGTCATAACTTTGGGATTCTCCCATTCACGACAGTTGCAGAAGTATTAGCGGGCGATCCGTTCCATCCGCAGATACCCGTCAGCCAGAAGGATTTGTGCCGGCTGCCCGATCCATTCCTCGGAAAACTCAAGGCCATTCACATACAGGCCTGCAATGGCGACGCGTTCTGCGTCCAGACTTTTGACAAAAATGCGGGCCTTTTGGTCACCGTCAACACCGGCGAATGCGGCGCCGTGCAAACATCCATAGACATGAATACAACCGTCAGCCAGAACTTCCGCCCCGGTCGATACTGAACTGAGAATGACCAGATCGGAACCGGCCGCATAGATCTTCTGGCCGGATCGAACGGGATGATTGACGATCATGGTCGGGCGTCGCGGCGGCCCGTCAAATGGGTCATGCGACGGTCGGTCTTCATCATCTGTACTTAAAACCTGTCCCAGACCCGTAGCGAGCGCTGCACGGCGAATCTCGGCCCGAGCGGCCCGAAACCCGGCTGGCACCAGCTCCATGGCCCGCAGCAGGTCAACAACCGCGCTGACGAGCGGGGCCGCCGAGGCGGGCAGGGGGGTGAAATCCAAGATCACTGGGGCACGCCAGAAAAAGCCCGGCGCCCCTTGCAGCTGCGCCGCCACACCAGCCGCCAGCTCGGCTGCTGGCACATCGGCCACCGTCAGCGTCAGAAACGCATGAGATTCGCCGCGCATCGCATGGCACGGTCGCCGGGCTGCTAAATCGCATTCTGCGCTCATCATGGGATCCGCCCATTCTGGGTAGGATTGTGGCCAAGTCGTTGTGTGGTCGTCCGGGTTACTCCCGAACCGGCGCCACATCTGCGAGATACGGCTTATGCGAAAAAAACTCAACAGATTTCGCTTTTCAGTAGATAGACAGCGACCAAGCCATGAGTGCCAGTCGTCAGACCGAGCAGGGCCGGCACCCGATGCCAAGCCGCACCGGGTTGCCAGCCCGCGATGGCCGTCGGCAGCCCGGATGGAGGGCGGCCCATTCGGCCGGCCCGCTGCCGGGCTGCGACGGCAACCTCACCCAGCACCATGATCCCATCGCCACAGCGACCGCGCAGAAGACCGCGCTCGGCGGCGGAGCCCCCAAGCCGCGCCTTCTACCGCATCGGTCACTCCGAAGCCGCCGCCCCTCGCCCTGGCGCAGGGCGTGCGACGGGTTGCCTTGCTTTCCGCCCGCCCGGCAACCCGGGGACGGTCATGGTAGCCGCCACGCCCTGGCAGACGATTTCGGCTATGGCCCTGATCGCGCCATCGCCCATCCCTCCTGGACACCCATGCAGTCAGCCTGGCGACCGCCCGGGCTAGTATTTTCGCAGATGTGGCTGTGCCGCCGCGCCGTCAGCAGATGGGTGTTGGGCGCGGCGGACGCCCAGCACCCATGGCCCATGTTACGGTCGAGCCCAGCGCCTCCAGAGCGAACAGGGTGCCGTTCCAACCCATCCCAAGATTGTCGACAGGCAGCCGGTCGGTTACGGCACCGAGGCCGGGTCTGGCACCGGGGCTGCCGGCTGAGCCCAGGCCGCCACAGCATGGGGGATGTCAAGGGCGGTGCTGAAGCCATGGCGGGTGAAGGCCGCGGCGATCAGCCACGCCGTGAACATCGCCTGGCCGTCCCGCAGCGGCCCATCCAGGGCGCTCTGCGCCACCGGCAAAGCTTGCCGCTGCGACAGGGCTGTGGCCACCTCCCGCATCGCCGCTGGCAAATCTTCGGTAAGCAGCAGCGGGGATGGCAGCCCGGTGGCCTGCAGGAAGGCCGCCGGGCTGCACGCTGCCGACCCCTCGAGAAGAATGCAGTGTCGGGTATCCGGCGCAGGACCCAACCACACCGGCCGCCCCTCGCGCCATACCAGCAGGCGCATGTCATGCCGATGCGTCTCCGCCGGCACCACAAAGCCCACCACCTCACCAGCCTCTGCGGCCAGCAGGCTGCCGAGCCAACTCACCGCGTCGGCCAGAAGGTGGGGCACCGCCGGCACACTCGCCGAGACCTCGAGCCGCAAACGACGATCCACCGTCTGCCTGACCCGCGAGCCCTGGGTGGCATGATCCAGACTGTCGCCCGTCAGGATCATGTTGGCAGCGGCGCGCCGGAACAGCGGGTGTAATGGTGGCTGTTTCGGCCAACACCCCTGCAGCAAGCTGGTCAGTGCCTCGGCATCCCCCGCCGCCATAGGCTGGTGCAACCAAGCGCTGAGCTCGAGGCGAGCGTGCCGCTCAGGCGCAAACCCCGCGGCTTGACCAGAACCCGTCATCAGCGCGGTCCGCTGGCCCGGCGCTCGGCCTGGGCCAGCGCTGCGGTAACGGCCGATGGGTCGGCTACAGGCGAATGATGGCGGATGCGGACCGGCGGCAGGTCGTGCGGGTCATGTTCGATGAACACCATGTCGAGCGGGATGTCGGCATGAACCTCGCTTAACAGGCCCTCGTGATGCACCACCACGACCTGAGGTCGCCGCTGCTCCAGGAGGGCGAGCTCCACACGGCGGATTAACGCCGCAAATTCGTCATCGCTGCTGCTGGCGGCCAACAGCGTCAACACCTCACGGCCTTCCTGCATGAGGCAGGCTTCCCCTGCCCCACGCCGGAGAAGGTCCATCGTCATGTCCTGCACCCCCGTCTGGGCGCCAATCTGGTGCCATGTCCACCCATGCGCGTCCACGCTTTTCCGTCACCGGGCGGGACGCGCCACGCTTACGACAGCCGCCGATACAGCCCCGACTGACCTGGCTCAGCCTGGAAGGCGGTGGTCAGGCCAATGGTGGTTTCCGCGGCACCCAGCAACAGCCAGCCGCCAGGCTTAGTCCGCGCTGCAATACCGGACAAGACAGCTCGCTTGGTCGGGACGTCGAAATAAATGAGCACGTTGCGGCACATGACAATGTCGAACGGGCCAAGTGGCGGCAGCGCCAACAGATTGGCCTGATGCAGTTCGACCATCGCGCGCAGCTCTGGCTTCAGCCGCCAATCGAGGCCGTCCTTGGTGAAATGCTGGATCAGTCGCTGGATGGTCAAACCGCGCTGCATCTCAAACTGGCTGTAGCGCGCCTCCCGAGCACGGGCCAAGGCGGTGGCGCTGATATCCGTGCCGACGATGCGCACCCGGCAGCCTGCCAGCCGAGCCCGCTGCTCGGCCATCAAGATCGCCAGGGAATAAGGTTCCTGCCCGGTCGAGCAGGCGGCAGACCAGATGCTGAGGTCACGCGGCGCGCTCGCACCGCCGACGATGGTCGGCAGGATCGTGTCACGCACCAGGTCGAATGGCCGCCCGTCGCGGAACCACAGGGTCTCGTTGGTGGTCAAAGCATCGACGACCGCCGTCGCCGTCTGGCCGTCCGGCTGCAAGGCCAGCTTGTCCGCCAGGGCGGCAAGATGCGGCACACCCAGCTGACCCAGCAGGGGCTCCAACCGCGACGTCACCAGGTAATCCTTGTCGGCAGCCATGGCGATGCCGCTGCGCCGCCGGATGGTGTCGCGGATCGTGGCAAGAGCAGCGGCACTCATAACGGTCGTCCTGCAGCAAGAGTGAGAATAGCGTCCGCCATGCTGTCCAGCGGTAAGATGGCGTGGCAGAGACCAGCCTGGGCAACGGCGCCTGGCATGCCCCATACCACCGAGGTGGCTTCATCCTGGGCGAGGACCGTTCCGCCGACCCCAGCCAGCTCCCGGCAACTCGCCAAGCCGTCGCTGCCCATGCCGGTCAGAATCACGGCCAAGATGCGACCACCACAGATCCGCACCGCTGATCGCAGCATTGGATCAACCGACGGGCGGCAGAAATTTTCCGGCGGCCCATCATCCAGCTGGCAGACCAGTTGCTCGCCCTGGCGGACCAGCAACAGGTGCCAGCCGCCCGGCGCAATATGCAGGCGGCCTGGTTGCAACGGCATGCCGGCGGTGGCTTCCACCGCCGGCATGCCGTTGCGGCTGATCTGCTCCGCCAGCATGCCGGTGAAATAGGGTGGCATATGCTGGGTGAGGATCATCGGCTGGCTGATACCCGTTCCCAGGCGTTTCACCACCTGGGCCAGAGCCTGCGGACCGCCGGTCGAGCTGCCAAAGGCCACGATATCAGGACGGCCACGCAAACGCGGCGTGGCGATCCCTGCGGCGCCAGCAACCGCCTGGCTGGAGAGCGCGCCCGGGGCGGGCGCTCCCGTGTTGAGCAGGGGCGCAGCCGGCGTTGCCCGCGGCGCTGCAGCCCGCAAGGTGGCGAGCAACAGCCGCGCAAATTTGCTCTCGGCCTCACCGGACTCGACCAAATTCGGATAGGCGAGCTGCGCCGCAATGGCCAAGCCGCCCGCGTCCAGGCGCTTGGGCCCGTGCAGCACCACCACTTTCAGGGCCTGGAGGCCGGCCGACCGCACCGCCAACAACGCTGCCTCGGGATCGACCGAAGCATCCAGCAGGAGGAGGGTGGGCTTCTCGCGGCTGATGGCCTCCTCCAAGGGGGCCCCGAGCCGGCTTGAGCCAACCACCGCAATGTCACTGGCCGCCGCCGTCAACCGCCTGATCTGCATTCGCAGCCCGGCATCCGGCGAGGCGACCAACACCCGGATGGCGGCGTCGGCAGGCGTCGCCGCTGATCCCCGCACAATAGTCCCAGACATCAGGTGAGCAGGCCGACGGTGCGCAGCTTTTCGGCGAGAATGTCCTGATCATAGGGCTTCATAACATACTCATCAGCCCCGGCTTGCATGGCCGCGATGATCTGGTCCATGTCGTTCAAGGTGGTGCACATCACCACCCGGGGCGGGTGATCCCACGCCTCCGACCGCAGCGCCTGCAGCGTAGCGAAACCGTTCAGAACTGGCATCTCCCAGTCCAGCAGGACCAGATCCGGTCTGGCCAACCGCGCCTTGGCAAGCGCCTCGGCACCATCGACCGCCTCACTGCAAGCAAAGCCAAGATTGCTCAGGAATTTATAAGCAATCTTGCGCATGGTCGCGCTGTCGTCGACGATCAGGCAAGTGGGCATTGGGGTCTCCGGTTCACGCCGCGGTGGCCACGGCCGCAAGCATGCGGTCGAGCCCCAATACGAGGAGCAACTTGCCGTCCAGTTTGATGATGCCATCCGTCAGGCCGCGCCAGCGCGCATCCATGATCTGGGGCGGCTGTTCCATGGCGGAAGCCGGAAAGGTCAGCGCATCGCCAACGCCGTCGATCATCAGGCTGTACAGCTCGCCATCCTGCTCGATCACGATCTCCGTCGCACGCTCCGGCTCCTCGGTCCGACCCAAGCCCAGCGTGGCTCTGAGGTCGAGAACCGTCACGATGCGGCCGCGCAGATTGAGGAAACCGGCCACGGCAGGCGGCGCCAAGGGCACCGGTGTCAGCGATTGCGGCCCGAGGACTTCGCGCACGGCAGCGATGGGGATGCCCCAGGACTGCCCCACAACCTCAACCGAGACCAGCTGTAGGGCCTGGGCCTGACGGGAAGCGCTCATGCTTGGGTCTCCATCTGCATGATCTCATTGACTGCTTCAGCAATGCCATCCCGCGCCAGCTTCGGGAGATGCCGCACAAAGCCCGCCTCCGCGCCGCGGGCGATGGCATCCTGGTCGGCATGGCCAGACAGGCCAATGATGGGAATATTCTGCCAGCGTGCTTCGCTTTTCAGGCGGCGCGCGAGCTCGAAGCCACTGATGCCCGGCATCTCGATATCGGTGATGACGAGATCAACGCGTTCACCGGCCTCCAGCTGGCTCAGCGCATCCTCGCCGGAGGCGGCGGGAACCACTTCAAGGCCACAGGAGCGCATGACGGGCAGCATCAGGCTGCGGAAGAACGCACTATCATCCACCATCAGGACCCGCTTGCCCCGGGGACCGGACTTCAAGCTCGTGGGCTTGAACCAGTCCTGCGCGGCCAAAGTGAGAAAATGCCCGGTGTTGACGATCTCGGTCGGCTGGCCATTCACCAGCGACGAGCCAATCACCTCAGGGCGGCCGGTCTCGAGCTCGATCACCACCGCGCTCTCGACGATGTCTTCGATCTCGTCGACCACCAACCCCATGGAACGCTCGCCCTCGCTGATGACCAGCACCTGCTTCCGGCTGCCTGGCTCCATGGACACCTCCGGATCCGCCGCAATGAGCGGCATCAGCCGGTCACGGTATTTGATCAGCATATGGCCGTTGGAATGGAACACGACATCCGTTTGAATTTCCTCGAGCCGGGCGATCAGGTCGAGCGGAATCGCCTTCAACATGCCCCGGCCGGCGCGGACCAGAAGCAGCGCGAGCTTTTCCGACCGGTCGTCGATCCCGCTCATCTGATGCCCCAAATCGCCATTGGCGGCCGAGGTGTCGACACGACCGGTGCGGGCCAGCACACCATTCGGGTCGATAATCATGCAGACTGAGCCATCGCCGAGGATGGTGTTGCCGGAGTACACACTGATGTTCTTCAGGAGCTGGGCCACCGGCTTCACCACGATTTCCTCGGTATCGTGGGCCCGATCGACCACGATCCCAAACTCGTAGCTGCCAACCTGGGTGACGATCACAAGCCGGTTGTCACCGGGCGCCTCCACGCTGCCCGGCATGGCCAATCCCAGCACCTCGCGCAGCGGCACCAGCGGCAGCAAGCGATCGCGCAGCCGCAACACAGAGGTGTCGCGAATACGCTCAATGCGGTGCTCGCCATGGCTGTCGGCATTCACCAGCTCGGTGACCGAGATCTGCGGCACCGCATAGCGCTGGCCGGCACAATCCACAATCAACGCGCTGACGATCGCCAGGGTGAGGGGGATTTTGATGGTGAAGGTGGAGCCATTGCCCGGCCTGGTGACCAGATCGATCGTGCCACCGATCCGCTCCACATTGGTGCGCACGACATCCATGCCGACCCCGCGGCCGGACACATCCGTCACCGTCGCCGCGGTCGAGAACCCGGCACGGAAGATGAAATTGCCGACCTGAGTATCGCTCATGCCAGCGACCTCGGCCTCGCTGGCCAGGCCGCGCTCCACCGCCTTGGCACGGATCCGTGGCAGGTCAAGACCGCGGCCGTCATCAGACAGCTGCATCACAATATGGCCGCCCTCATGGAAGGCGTGCAGCTTGATGATGCCGGTCTCGTCCTTGCCGGCTGCCAGGCGAGCGGCCGGTGTCTCCAGCCCATGGTCGCAGGAGTTGCGCACCATGTGGGTCAGGGGATCGCGGATCAGCTCGAGGATCTGCCGGTCAAGCTCGGTCTCGGCTCCGGTCATCTGGAGCTCGATCTTCTTGTTCAGGTCGCGCGCCAAGTCACGCACGATGCGCGGCAGCTTGTTCCAAGCGTTGCCGATGGGCTGCATGCGCGTCTTCATGACGTCTTCTTGCAGCTCGGAGACAACCTGGTTCAGCCGCTGCAGCGGGCCCACCAGGGCACCGTCTTTGCTGTTGCGGGCGAGCTGCAGCAGCTGATTGCGGGTCAGCACCAGCTCCGACACGCTGGTCATCAGCGTCTCCAGCAGGTCAAGACTCACCCGGATGGATTGGGCGCTGGTGTCGCTGGCCGCAGGCTGGCTGGTGGCGGCGGGCGGCACCGCGCTGGCGACCGGCGATGCCATGGCGGGCGCAACCGGCGGCGCCGGCGGTGCGGCGGGTGCCGGGACGGGCGTGGCATTCCAGGCCGAGTCGAGGGCGGCCTCGAGCTCCGAGAGGGGCGGCGCCTCCACGGCCGCCGCCGGCGCGGGCAGCGCGACAACAGAGGCACCGGCCGCATCATTGATGGCATCCAGATCGGCGATCAGTGCGGTATCATCACCATCGCCCTCGACCCCGCGAGCCCCCAATGTATCCACGATCTCCTTGAGCGTGTCGAAACTGCGAAGAATGACCGTCACGGTTTCCGGGCTCACGGTCACCCGGCCTTTGCGGATGGCGTCCAGCACGTTTTCCGCAGAATGCGCCACCCGGCGCAGCCGGTTCAGGCCAAGGAAGCCGCAGGTTCCCTTGATGGTATGGACGGTGCGAAAAATACGCGCGACGAGCTCAAGATCTCCCGCATTGGCCTCGAGCTGCAGCAGGTCGTTGTCCAGCGCCCCAAGGGACTCGGTGGTCTCAGACACGAAATCTCGGACGAAATCTTCCACTGGGTGTCCCTCTGCCGCCGATGCCAGGCCTGCGAAAAAGCTTAGCTTTATATCCGTCAATGTGCGAAACACGTCAACAGACACAGAGCCTCTTGCGAAAAAATCTTGGTTGCGCGACAATCAGGGGGCCAAAGGAGCGGTGGCGATGAAGATTCTGGTGGTGGATGACTATTCGACCATGCGTCGGATCGTGCGAAATCTCCTTGACCAAATCGGGTACAAGGAAGTCGAAGAGGCTGGCAACGGGGTCGAGGCCCTGGAGAAAATCAAGGCGACGCGGTTCGATCTGGTCATTTCCGACTGGAACATGGAACCGATGACGGGTCTTGATCTGCTGAAGGAAGTACGCGGTCACGCGACCTTGGGTAAGACGCCGTTCATCATGGTGACTGCCGAGAGCAAGACCGAGAACGTTATTGCTGCGAAGCAGGCGGGTGCTTCTCAGTACATTGTAAAACCGTTCACGGCCGAAACGCTGAAGGCGAAGATCGCCTCGGTTATCGCCTAAGCGGGGACAAGATGAACGTAACCCTTCCGGTCCATGCAGGGCTGGCACGCATTGCAGGGCATGTGGCCGCAATTTCTGCGGAAACAGATCGCCTTTTTAGCCTTGCACCGGCTGAGGGTGGCGCAGGACCTGTCGAGCCCAGTGTGCTCGACGAGGTCCGAGCCATGTCACGGATGCTGGCAGAGACTCGGTCTGCCATTATCAGCATGGCTCCCCAATCGGGCGGAACTATCCGGCTGCACGAAGCCGGTGAAACGCTGGATGTGGTGGTGGGTGAGACCGAGCGGGCAACCCTGGAAATTATGCACCAGGCCGAACGGGCACAGGCTGCGGCAGCGCGACTACATGCCGGGACTTCAACCGATGCGGCGGCGGATCTGTCGGAAGTCAATGAGGCGGCCACGGCCATTGTCATGGCCTGCATCTTTCAGGACATCACCGGTCAGCGCATTCGCAAAGTCATGACGGCGTTGCGGGAGATGGAGGATCGGGTGGCGTCCCTGGTCGCGCTGCTGGGCATCGAGAGCGGCGATTTGGTGACGGCGGCACCGGCGGAGACGCCGCTGATGAATGGGCCCAGCTCGGCCGCTGAAGGCGGGTTGCAGCAGGGCGCGGTGGACGACCTGTTCGGCTGAGTGCTGCCGCCCAATCATCCAGCAGGGCAACCGCTCGGCAAGTTTTGCCAGAGGCGCGCCACCGTTCAGGCTGCGGCCTAGAGGATCACAACATGGCGCTTCCAGTGCAGGGTGGACCCGCGGGTCCGGGAGCTTTTGCAGGCGCCACTGTGGAGGGGCGCGGCGGCACGCGCGGGTCCGCACTCACCATGCTGTCCGCCACGTCGGCCCATGCCGGCCGCGGCGCGCCGGGCGAGTTTGCGGCCCTGATGGCGGCCGCGGCGGCCAGCCAAGGCGGCGCCGAGGCGGTGACGGGCAGCGACAGCCTGACCCTGGCGCCGCGCGGCCATGCCCTCGCCGCCGATCTGCCATGGGATGCGCTGGCGGATGCCGCCGACCTCGCCGGCTCAATGATGGCACCCTTGCAGATGGCTGCGATGGCCATGGGATTGGGCCCGGCGCCGAACCTCGCACCATCTGATACGGCGACGGCGACGGCTATGACTGCCGCGGTCGCGGCTGCCGTGGTGCCGACGGACGCTCAGACCAGCCCAGATCAGCGCTCCCTGGGCGCCACGGCAGCGGCTGCAGCCCTGCCCATACCGGCTCCCATGGCGGCCGATCCGTCGCTGCTCCCGGCCGCCTCCGCGGCCGCGGAGGCGCTGGGTCTGCAGGGTCGTGAGGGTAGCGCAACCCCGCGTCCAGCCGCGAACCCGATGGGGCCAGAAGGGGTCGCCACAGCCGCGGCCGCGGCGCTGCACCGCTCTGGCGCCAGGCCGGGGCCGCTGGGCGCCGGGGAGAGTGCGCCAGCGGCGACCGTCACTGCGGCTGCGGCCTCTCGGAGCAGCTTGACCACCGAGGATCAGGCGCTGGTTGTCCGGACGCCGGCGTCCAGGCCGCGCCTGCCAGCCACCGAGGCGGCGATGGCCGGCAGCCCCGCCGCCCCGCAGGACCAGGTCACTGCCGCGCAGCGCCTGGGGCAGCCGGCGATGACGCCGGCCCTGACCGCCCCCGCCACCCAGGCGGCCCTGGCGACCGATGCGGCCCACAGCCTGGCGATCGCCGGCGCCGTCAGCCGGGATATGAGCCCGCCACAGGACGGCGCCGTTCTGGCCGCGGCGGCGGAGCCCAGCGCCGCGGCCCCCGGCCTGACCGGTATGACGTCACGGCGGCCGGCAGTGCCGGCAGACCTCGCCCTCCCACGGCAGCGCATCCCCAGCCCGGACACCGGCGCGGCGGATCGCCGCCAGCTGCCGCAGAATCTGGCCGATCTGGTCAATCCTCTGCTCGTGCCGACCGAGCAGGCCGCTGAGCGTCGCGAGACCGTGGACCGTCTGCTGACCGCCGAGTCGGTGAGCGCGACCCCGGCGGTGAGCCAGTCCCTGGAGCGCTTACCAAGCCCGACCGCGCCGCCGATGCCGGCACCGGCTCAGCCCGGCGCCCATCCCGCCATCCCCCCCCGGGTTGCGGCGGAGGCGGGGCATCAGGTCGCCCTGCGCATGGCCCGCGCGGCGGCCAATGGTGTGGAGACCATTTCGGTCGATCTGCGTCCCCCTGAGCTTGGGCGCGTCGAAGTCCGCATGACGTTCCGCGACGGCATGGTGCAGGTCGTGATGGCAGCCGAACGCGCCGAGACCTTTGAGGCATTCCGCCAGGACCGCACGCAGCTGGAACAGCAGCTGGCCCAGGCCGGCATCGATCTCGGGGGCGGTGGGCTCGACCTGCGCCATGGCGGCCTGCCGCGGGAACGTGCCGCGGACACGCCCAAGACCACCGGCAGCGACGGCGTGGAATTGGCGGATGCGACCGCCGAGGTCACGGTCGAGGGGCAGAGTCAGCGGCCCGCGACGGACAGTCTCATCGACATAATCGCCTAGAGCACCCAGGCATTTTGACCCTTTTGGAGCGTGCAGCATGGCCTCGGCGCCAATCACCGCAACCACCCCTGCAGCCCAACTGCCAAGCGCGGCCACGCGCTCGGCAACCACTCTTGGCGCGGGAGCCGGCACGGGCGGGACGCAAACCCTGGGCAACACGGACAAGGACCTCAACCGGTTCCTGACCCTGCTGACTGCCCAGCTCAAATACCAGGACCCGATGTCGCCCACGGATCCCACCCAGTTTGTGGCTCAGCTGGCCCAATTTTCGCAAGTTGAGCAGCAAACCAAGACCAACACGCTGCTTCAGCAGATGGCGTCCTCGCTAACCACCAATGCGCTGGGGCAGACCGCCGCGCTGATCGGAAAGCAGGTCAATGCCACGGCCGCGACGGTCACCGTGCCGCCGTCCGGATCGAGTACACCAATTACCGTCTCACTTAACCAATCCGGCCTGAGCAACGCCCGCCTGGTGGTGATGGACAAGTCCGGCGGTGAGCTGCGGCGTATTCCGGTACAGCCCGGGCAGAACAGTGTGAGCTTCGACGGCCTGGGCGCCAATCAGCAGCGCCTGCCAACCGGCGTTTATGATGTGAAGCTGGTTGGTGACGACACCAGCGGCCAGGAACAGAGCGCCGGTGTGATCGGCGCAAGCGGGCGGGTGACCGAGGTGCGGACGCAAGTGGGTGGTGGTTATACCTTGGTCCTGTCCAATGGCAGTCAGATCGATGCGGCAAATGTCACCAGCATGACCAACTGAGCCGAGGCTGCCACGGTATGCTGCGGCCGTAACGGTACTGGGCGCGTGCTGGGTCAGAACCTTGTCTGGCATCAGAGAGCGACCCGCCGCGCGGGATGCCGCTTGCACGGCTGGAGCCGCCCCCGACACGGGTGCACGCCGGCGTGCACCACTATGATGAGAGACAGGTTCCTCGGGCCGCTGCCATGCCGCCGTGATCAGCTGTGCAGAAACCGCGTGATCACCACGCTTTTCAGCCCGTGTTCTTTGATTTCTGCCAGGCTTTCATACAAATTCTCCCGGACCGAGGCCGGATTGCTTTCGCCTGGGCGTAGCTGGTTGCGTTCCGACATTTGCATCAGCCGGCGCAAGACAGTTTCCTTGAGGCGCGGTGCGAGATCGCGGAATTCCTGGGTATACTCCGATTTGACTTCCAAGGTGACTGAGACCAGCAGGTAGCGTGACTTCCGATCGGGCGCAGGGAGGTTGATGGTGAAGTCACCGAGGGCAAAAAACTCATAGGGTTTCGGGGGGGCAGCGCTCGCGCTCCAGGCCGCATTGCCAAAAAGCGCAGGAGTGAAAGCTGCGGCCGCGCTCCAAAAGGCGCGGCGACGCGACAGGTCGTGCATGAACAACACCTTGGCTCAGCGATGACCTCCATCATCGGAATTTAGCTATGGTGGCGCAACGTGCCGGGCCGGTTTCTGTGTCTTTTTCGTTGAGCGTCTGCAAGGTTCAGGCGGCGGATGGCAGCAGGGCCTGATGTCCGGAGCGCTGGTGTGCTCATGCCGGCAAAGCTCAACCTCGCTCATTTGCACGGTGCGACAAGGCCCTCCCGCCGGGGCGCGCCGCCGTCCAAGCTCCCCCGCCCCCAGAGACCGCGGCAAACGAGATCAGGCTGGCGCCCAGCCCCGCGTCGCGGCTGCGCCTGCGGCACGGCTGGAATGGCCGTACGCTGCCGCTCGGGCGTGAGCGCCTGGGGGATGGCTGGCGGCATGCAGGCAGCCAGGCCGCTGCTTGGCCATGCGCCCAAGGCCGGCCAGGGCGCCACTCCGCGGAACGCTCGCGCTGCCGCCGCGCCATCCCTCCCGCTGGCAATGGCGGCCGCACCGCCTATCCCTCAGGGCAGCGCACCCATGACCAAGACAAACCACCAATCGCGCCAAGCCACGCCGAAAACACTGGACGCAACACCGTCTCTTCAGGTTGATTGTTTCATGCGCTTCAACTTTCTGTGAGCTGGAACGACCAACGCCCGTGTCCAAAGTGTCCCCCGCTGTTGGCCCCAAGCATCCGCAACTGGTTGTCCTGCTCGGCGCCACGGGTGACCTGTCGCAGCGCAAGCTGCTGCCAGGACTGTTCCATCTGGTCAGCCGAGGTTTCATTCCGAGCTGCCGCATTGTCGGCGTGTCGCTGGACCTGCTCGACGCAGATGCCTTCCGAGAATTCGCGCGGCGCGCCGTCGAGCAATTTACGTCCCGTAAAATTTGTGATGCCGCCTGGACCAGGTTTGCAGCACATTTAGAATATGTCCCGCTGAGCGCGGGGCCGGTCGCACTCCGGCAGCTGGTGCAGCAATGCGAAGCAGACCTCGGCGATGTGACCAAGCGACTTCTGTACCTCAGCGTCCCGCCGAACGCGGCGCTCCCGGCGATCCGGCTGCTGCAAGAGGCGGAGCTGACCACGAACTCGCACATCATCATGGAAAAGCCATTTGGCGTCGATCTTGAGAGTGCCATCCTGCTCAACCGACATTTGCACGACGTATTCCAAGAAGACCAAATATTCAGAATAGATCATTTCCTCGGCAAGGAGGCTGCGCAGAATATTTTGGCCTTCCGCTTTGCCAATGGTCTGTTTGAGCCGATCTGGAACAGGAACTTCATCGATCACGTGCAGATTGATGTGCCGGAGACTTTGGGCTTGGGCCGCCGCGGCAACTTCTATGAAGCCACCGGGGCCTACCGAGATATGGTGGTCACGCATCTGTTTCAGATTCTCGGCTTCATGGCCATGGAGCCGCCAACCGCGTTGGAACCGGCACCTATCAGTGAAGAAAAGAATAAAGTGTTTCGGAGTATGCTGCCGATTGATCCCAGGAACGTAGTGCGCGGGCAGTATATCGGTTACCGCACGGAGGAGGGCGTGGATCCGGAATCAGATACCGAAACTTTCGTGGCGCTGAAATGCATGATCGATAATTGGCGCTGGGCGGGCGTGCCGTTTTTCCTGCGAACCGGGAAGCGGCTCGCGGAGGGGCAGCGGATTATCTCCATCGCCTTTCGCGAGCCGCCGAAAAGCATGTTCCCGGCCGGCTCCGGCGTTGGCGCTCAGGGACCAGACCACCTGACCTTTGACTTGGCCGATGCGTCCAAGATGTCGCTGTCCTTCTACGGCAAGCGCCCCGGACCGGGTATGCGTCTGGATAAGCTGAGTCTGCAATTCGCCATGCACGACACGGATCGGATTGGTGAGGTGTTGGAGGCCTATGAGCGGCTGATTCTGGACGCCATGCGCGGTGACCATACCTTGTTCACCACAGCGGAGGGCATTGAGCGGTTATGGGCGTTGTCGATGCCGCTGTTGGAAGCGCCGCCACCGGTCAGGCTGTATCCGTCAGGGTCATGGGGGCCCAAATCGATTCACCAGCTCGTGGCGCCGCATGCCTGGCGCCTGCCCTTCGAGCGGGCGTGGCGAGGCCCAACCCCATCCGTGATGTAGTGGCGGCTGCCACCGAGGAGCCGGGCTTGCAGTCCGGGCCTGGGCCAGCCCCGTGCCCCCCAATCTGGCCGCGGATGCACTCCCCGATCAGGTCCTCGATCGGGCCGTCGGCAGCCGCCCGATCGTCATGCCGCAACGCGGCGCTGTAGTACGCGCGGTGGCCATCGGCTGGACCATCCAACGCGCCTGCCTGTTGCCCAGCCGCGCCTGCCTGACCACGCTTGTCCAGCAGCATGGCTCGCCGCAGCAGGGCTGTGTGGGACAGCGTCGCCCCTGCTGGCGCTGAGTGCTTCGAAGCGTTGGCCAGCAGAGCACCAGCTCCTGGCCTCGGTGCTGGAGACCGCCCGCTGCCAATGGCACGGGAGGCCGCAGGCCAGGGAGGCAGGGCATCAGGGGCGACGGACGGGGTCGGAGCACCAAGGCCTGCGCCCTCGGCAGGCCTGCGGCCGGCCGACAATGGCAGGGGTGTCAGGCCAGACGGCCCGGCGTGACGGCCGTGGCCGGCGATGCGTCCTGGGCGGAGCATCTCCCTGCGTGCGGACGAGCAGCAACCCGGATGGCCGCCACGGCAGCGCTCCGGTCCGACACGCCCGGCCCATCACGTCCATCAGCATGGCGCGGCGCCGGTTCCGGATAGTCTCCCGCCCGCTCAGCGAGGCTGGCGCTCGGATGCGGCGCTGACCCCGAGGCAAGGCCCCGGTAGAACCGAGCCGACCCTTGGCGAGGTCGAACCAGCTCCCCACCCGTCCGTACCATCGGCTGGAGATCCGCGAGGGCCCGAGCTTGCGCGGGCCCCCAGTGGCGATCATAGCTGAGGCACCCGGGACCATCGCATCATCCTGCGGCCAGGGTTGGTAGACATGGCTGAGCCGGTGTTTCAATCTGGAATGCGTACGTCATAATTAAGATGATTGTCGTTTGGGGGCGGCTGCGCCCTGAAATCGGGATGGGCTGCCGGCTCGACGCCCGCAGTCAGCAGGGGTGGCGCGGATCTGATCATCGGTGGCCATGATCCCGTGGGCTCGGACGGGGTAGTCGGGCTTGCAGTGCCCGGTTCGGTTCGCTGAAAAATCCGTGCGCTGTCTCGTTTATAACGCATTTGTGGAGTTACGCGGGGGGGAAAGCACCTTTAGGTAGGTTTCGTGGCCATTGCGAAATGGGTCGATGACGATTTTTCTGCTGCAACCGACGTCAGAGGGGATCCCAGATCCCGCTTGGGCTCTCAGCTGGCATGTTGGCGCCTGCGAGATTGCTGCGGACTCGCCAGAGATGGCCCGCAATCTGGCGGCAGGGCAGTTCACCGTGCCGGTTCTCCCTGGCCTGCATCTCGCCTGCCACCGGTCCCCCTGGTTCGAGCAGAAGCTGGTGGTGGTCACAGCCTTGGACGACGCCGTCGCCAAGGATCGGGATTGAACGCGCGGCACAGAGGCGGCGACGAGCGGGGCCGGGCCGTGTCACAGGGCCTGCGTAAGGCCGATCACGAGCGCGACCAGCTAGGGCGTCGTGATTTTGCGACGCTTGGTGGCACTGCTCGCCATACCCGTCAGGTCGAGGTGGGCGGTGTGGGGCAAACCACAGCACGCTGATTGCCGGCGTGGCCTTAACCCTGCCGGTACGCGTCAAGGTAGTTGTCGCCTTGCTCTCGTAATATCCTCCTCTATCCGGTTTGCTTCGATGTGCTGAACGCGACGATGCTGTCGCGCTCTGGATTGAGGGTGACGGC
>NZ_JQKB01000062.1 GCF_000745835.1 Belnapia moabensis DSM 16746
CGCGTCCCTCGTCGCCGTGCGGCGGCGCTGGGGGACATTGCCACGGGGGTTCGGCGGTGGCGGCTGAGCTTCGCGCTGGCGGCGCTCGACATCCGCAACCGCTACCGCGGCTCGGTGCTCGGGCCGTTCTGGCTGACGCTGTCGAACGCGGTGATGATCGTCGGGCTCGGGCTGCTCTACTCCTCGCTGTTCAAGATGAGCCTGGCCGACTACCTGCCCTTCATCGCCGTCAGCCTGATCACCTGGAACACCATCAACGCCGTCGTCGGCGATGCCTGCACCAGCCTGACCAGCGCCGAGGGCATCATCCGCCAGCTCCCCCTGCCCTACACGGTGCATGTGCTGCGCTGCGTCTGGCGCAACGCCGTCATCGCCGCCCACAGCCTGCCCATCATCCTCGCCGTCTTCGCCGTCACCGGCGTCTGGCCGGGCTGGGAGGCGCTCTGGGCGCTGCCCGGGCTGGCGCTGATCGGCATCAATGCCTGCGCGCTGGCGCTGTTCCTCGGCATGCTCTGTGCCCGCTTCCGCGACATCCCCCCCATCGTCGGCAGCGTCATGCAGCTTGCCTTCTTCCTCTCGCCGGTGCTGTGGAAGCCCGAGCTGCTGGGGCCGGGCAAGGCGGAGTGGCTGGTGCTCAACCCCTTCTACGTGGTGATGGAGACGGTGCGCGGGCCGCTGGTCGAGGGCGGCGCCTCGGCGGCGGTCTGGGTCTCGGCCTGCCTCTTCACCGCCGCCACGGCCGGCCTCGCGCTCGGCTTCTTCATCCGCTTCCGCGGCCGTATCGCCTTCTGGGTTTGATCATGCCGCACATTCATGCCGAGGCGGTGACCATCGAGTTCCCGCTCTACCATCTGGGCGCGCGCTCGCTGAAGAAGCGCATCCTCGCCAACTCGCCCTTGCGGCTGCGCCAGGACGAGGCCAGCCGCATCGTGGTCTCGGCGCTGCGCGAGCTGAGCTTCCGCATCGCCCCCGGCGAGCGGGTGGCACTCGTCGGGCACAACGGGGCGGGGAAGACGACGCTGCTCAGGACGCTGGCCGGGGTCTATGAGCCGGTCGGCGGCAGGCTGGAGGTGGCGGGCTCGGTGGGCGCGCTGATCGACCCGGCGGCGGGGATGGACCCGCATGCGACGGGGCGGGAGAACATCGTCCTCCGCGGGCTGTTCCGCGGCCTCGGCGAGGCGGAGAGCGCCAGCCTCGCCGAGGAGGTGGGGGCCTTCTCGGGCCTCGCCGAGTTCCTCGACGTGCCGGTCAGGACCTACTCGGCGGGAATGTCGGTCCGGCTGTCCTTCGCCATGGCCACCGTGATGGACCCCGAGGTGCTGCTGATGGACGAGTGGTTCCTCGCGGGCGACGCGGACTTCATGCAGCGGGCAAGGGCCAAGCTCGAGGCGCTGGTCAGCAAGGCGGAGATCCTGGTGCTCGCCACCCACGACATGGCCATCGTCCGCGAGTGGTGCACCCGCGTCATCCGGCTCGACGCCGGACGCATCGCACAGGATGGCGCCGTCACAGAGGTGCTGGGCGAGGTGTGAGGCGTGCGGCCGCCCGGTCCGCCAGCCAGAAGACGGCCGGGTTCAGCGCGATGGTCAGCAGCGCGACCGCCAGCACCAGGTCCCGCCCGATCGCCGGCATCACCCGCTCCGCCACGCCGAGGCTGGCGAGGATGAAACTGAACTCGCCGATCTGGGCGAGCGAGGCGGCGATCGTCAGCGCCTCCGCCTCGCTCATCCCGCGCAGCCGGGCGATGACCCAAGCTGCGACGGACTTGCCCAGCATCACCACCAGCGTCGCGGCGATGACGGCGAAGGGCTGCTCCACCAGGATGCGCGGGTCGAACAGCATCCCGACCGAGACGAAGAACAGCACGGCGAAGGCATCGCGCAGCGGGAGTGTCTGCTCCGCCGCCTTCTGGCTGAGCGGCGACTGGCCGAGCACCAGGCCCGAGAGGAAGGCGCCGAGCGCGAAGGAGACGCCGAAGGCGACATAGGCGATGTAGGCGACGCCGAGCGCCGCGACCAGGGCGGCGAGCGAGAACAGCTCGCGCGAGCGCAGCCCGCCCACCAGCGAGAGCACCCAGGGCATTACCCGGCTGCCGACCACCAGCATCAGCGCGACGAAGACCGCGACCTTGCCGAGGGTGATGAGCAGGGAGAGCAGGATCGCCTGCGGCCCGACGCCCATGCCGGTCAGCATGCCCGCCGGCACGCGGCCGTCGAGCAGCGCGGCGCCGACCGGCACCAGCACCAGGGCGATGACCATCGCCAGATCCTCGACCACCAGCCAGCCGACCGAGACCTGACCGGCCCGGCTCCCGATGCTGCCGCGTTCCTGCAAGGCGCGCAGTAGCACCACCGTGCTGGCGACGGAGAGGCAGATGCCGAAGACCAGCCCCTGCCCGTCCGTCCAGCCCCAGAGCCGCGCCAGCCCCCAGCCAAGCAGCGTGGCGACGCTCATTCCCACCAACGCCCCCGGCACGGCGACGCCGCGTGCCTCGGCCAGTTCCTTCGGGGAGAAGTGCAGGCCGACGCCGAACATCAGCAGGATGATGCCGATCTCGGAGAGCTCCCCGGCCAGCGCCAGGTCGCCGACGAAGCCCGGCGTGTGCGGCCCGATCAGGATGCCGGCGAGGAGGTAGCCGGCCAGCGGCGGCAGGCGAAGCTTGCGCGCCAGCACCCCGAGCAGCAGGGCAGCCGCGAGGGCCGCAGCCAGCGTCGTGATCAGGGGCATATGATGCGGCATGCCTACCCTATCTGCCCGCCGCAGGCGCCGAGGCCAACCAGGGGACGGTGATTACAAGGCCGCCTGCAGGATGCGCTCCGAGCGGCTCGGCTCGTCGAACCAGCGGCGGAGATCCGCAGCCGATTCGGGCGGGCCGAACAGATAGCCCTGCGCCTCGGTGCAACCGGCCTCGCGCACGCGGCGGAGCTGTTCGGCCGTCTCCACCCCCTCGGCCGTCGTCGCCATGCCGAGCTGGTTCGCCAGATGCGCGACGGAGGTGACGATGGCGACGCATTCCGGCCGCGTCGCCATCTCCCGCACGAAAGACTGGTCGATCTTGATCTTGTCGAAAGGGAAGCTGAGCAGGTAGCTCAGCGAGGAATAGCGTGTGCCGAAATCGTCGAGCGAGGTGCGGATGCCGGTGCCGCGGAAGGCCTGCAGCACCTCGGCGACGCCGCCATCGGATTGCAGCAGGGCCGATTCGGTGATTTCCAGCTCCAGCCGCTGCGGGGCGAGGCCGGACTGGCCGAGCACATGCAGCATGCTGGTGGCGATGTCGGCGGCGCGGAATTGCAGCGGCGAGAGGTTGACGGCGACCTTCAGCGGCGCAGGCCAGGTGGCGGCCTCGCGCGTCGCCTGCTCCAGCACCCAGCGGCCGACCGCCTCGATCAGCCCGGTCTCCTCCATGATGGGGATGAACACGGCCGGCGAGACCATGCCACGGGTCGGGTGGCGCCAGCGTAGCAGCGCTTCGAAGCCGGAGAGGCGGTTGGCCTGAAGGCCGAAGATCGGCTGGTACATCACCTCGAGCTGGTTGCGCGGCAGGGCTTCGCGCAGGTCCGCCTCCATCGAGAGGCGGGCCGCCAGCTCGGCCGCCATGCCGGCCTCGAAGAAGCGCCAGGTGCGGCGGCCGGCGGCCTTGGCACGGTAGAGGGCGAGGTCGGCATGCTGCAGCATCTGGTCGGCGGCGGTGGCGGCATCGCCCGAGACATGCTCGGCCAGCGCGATGCCGATGCTGGCGCCGACCTGGGCGCGGTAGCCGAGCAGCTCGTAGGGTGCGCAGATCACGTCGACCACGCGCTGGGCGAGGTCGGCGGCCTCATCGGCGGAACGGCCGGGCGCCTGGAGGATGGCGAATTCGTCGCCGCCGAGCCGCGCCACAAGGTCGCCTGTGCGGACGCAGCTGCGCAGCCGTCGCGCCACGTCGCGCAGCAGCGCGTCGCCGAGCGGGTGGCCGAGCGTGTCGTTGACGTTCTTGAAGTGGTCGAGGTCGAGGAAGAGGAGGGCGAGCCCGCGCTCCGGCCCGGCCGCCAGCGCCGCCTCCATCTGTTCGCGGAAGAGCGCCCGGTTGGGCAGGTCGGTCAGCTCGTCGTGATGCGCCATGTAGCTGATGCGCGCCTCGACGCGGCGACGCTCGGTGATCTCCTCATAGGTGGCGAGCCAGCCGCCATCGGCCATGGGCCGGTGGGAGACGGCGATGGCGCGGCCATCGAGCCCCTCGCGCCAGAAGGTGCCGGCCTGGCCTTCGGAGATCATCGCGGCCTGGGCCTCGCTGAGCGCGGCGATCAGCGCCGGGTCGATCCGCCCCGCACCCTGCACCGACCGCATCAGTACGGCCATCTTGGTCCCCGCCACGGCATCCGCCTCGGCCAAGCCGAAGAGTTCGAGAAAACGGCGGTTGCAGACGATCAGCCGGCTGTCCGGGCCGGCCATGCAGAGCGCCTGGGACATGTTGTTCAGCGCCGCGTCGAAGCGGTTGTTCTGCAGGTTCAGCTCGGCATCGCGCAGGCGCAGCGCGCGGTACTGCTGCTGCACCTCGGCCATCGCCTCCTGCGCCTGCTCCTTGGCGATGGCGAGCTGGTGGCCGGTGCGCGTCAGGTCCTGGACCAGCGCCTGGACCTCGGCATGGGCGTTACGAATCAGCCGGTTGTGTACCGCCAGCGTGGCGATCAGCCCGCCACAGCAGAGCAGCAGGGCGACCAGGACGGCGATGAAGGTCCAGTACAGCTCGCCGAGCTGATGGATGTCGCCCGAGACGAGATCGTTGCCATGGGTATAGGCGGCGGAGACCAGCCGGGTGAGGCGGGGGCTGAGCTCGGCGAAGGAGGCCAGCATGCGGTCGGCGACGCCTGGCTCGTCGAGCCGGTCGGCCAGCGGCTGGGCTGCGGCGACGGTGCGCTGGAGCTGGGCGACGGCCGCCACCCGCTCCGGATCCTCGCGGATGAAATGCGCCACCTCGCCGCCGCCGAGGAGCTGGGTGCGGCTGACGACGATGTCGAGCCAGAGCTGGACGGCCTCCTGGTTTTCCTCCCCCGGCTGGGCGCGATAGGTGGCGATGGCCGCCTGCAGCCGCGCCACCTCGATCACGCCCTGGCTGACCAGCCAGGTGACGTTGTAGCGCGCGGCCGCGGTCAGCGACTGCTGGCGCTGGTTGATGAGGACGGAGACATAGGCCGCGACAAGGACCAGGACGCCGATGATGGCGACAAAGCCGAAACGCTGGAGGCGCGGCAGTCCGGCGGGCGGCTGCGGCCGGTGGCGAGCCTCCGGCTCCGGCATCGGCTAAAGCACGACCAGCCGCGCCACCTGCCACGCGGAGCGGCCGTAGTAGCGGGGCGATTTCAGCGCAGGGTCGGAATCGTAGGGGTAAACGATGAAGAGCGGCCCCTTGTCCCGCACCGTCAGGTAGTTCCCGTCGCGCTTCAGCGCCAGCAGCACGCCGTGCTGGGCGAAGTCGGCGATCGGGATCTCGGTGGAGTAGTCGTTGAGGGCGATGGCCCGCACCGTCTCGCCCTGGGCGCCGAGGCGTTGCAGCAGCTTCGCCATCGGCACGCCCTCGAAGGCCACCGGGCCATCATACCAGGGGGTAACGGTGGTGAAGGAGGCGAGGCCGAGCCCCTCCAGCATGGCGCGGTCGAAGCGGGCCGTATCGGCTTCGTTGGTCACGGCGATCCTGCCGGAGACGGTGAGGATGACGCGGCCAGCCGGAGCCGGCAGGGCCGGCGCTTCGGCCCTGGCGAGGGATAGCGGCAGGAGGCTGCCCCCCAATATCAGTCGGCGCCGCTCGATCAGCTGCATCCTCACCCCTCATCCGCACGGACAGGCCCGGACGCCGGCGCGATCCGGGCGCCGGGCACAAGCCGCATCCCATATAAACGAGAAGGTGTGCATTGGCAGCGGCCTATTTGACGGAACCGGCACGAAACGGGGTTAGGCGACGAATTATCGGCTCGAACCGGCAGGGCGTATGGCTTCGCCCGAAGCCCGGACGGCCGAAAAGCATCAATTTGTTCCGCCAATGCACTTGTTCTGCCAAACCACAGGCGGAAGCCGCGTCAGGTGCGGCTACCGTGGCAGAGAATCGAACGGCCTATTACCCGGCGAGGGTCAGGCGGCAGCCGAGGCCTTCAGGACGGATGACCTGCACTTCGGTGACGTCAAAGCCCTCTTTCCCGACCTCGCGGGCGAACCAACGCGCCAGTTCCTCCATGGTAGGGGTTTCGAGCACGTCGTTGAGGCAGCGGTGGTCGACACCGGCGCGGATCCGCATCAGCTCGTCACGGAAGCTCTCGGCGTTGAGGAAGCCATCCTGTCCCTCGCGGACGGAGACCCGGATGAAATAGGTATGGCCATGCATCTCGTACTGGGCGAAGCGATGGGCGGCGGAGACGGTGCATTCCGCCCAGATCGTCATCATGGGGGCGGCATCCCTGGCCCGGCTGAGTCCGGCCTGGGGCTCGGTAAGGCCCGGCTCAGAAGCCGGCGCGTAACCGCCGCTTAATACTGTATCAATCTTTGTCATCGCTCTCTCGGGTCGTAATGGCTGCCGTTCGGACGCTTGCGGCACAACCTATGGTATCCGCTTCCGCCAAGAAGCGGCATTGCTTTCCCATTCCGCAACCGTGACATCTCAGGGATGCCTGTTCAAGCGGCATTATCCCCGCGCACCAGCCTGTGGATGTAGCCAAGCTTGGCGATGGCTGGGGCGGATAGCACGAAGGGATAAAGATCGGGTGCGCCCATGCACCGGTTGAGGCTGTTCGCCGCATAGGTGAGCGGCAGCCACGCCTCGATCATGTCCTCGATGGAGATGGGGCCGTAAGGGTCGAAGTCGATCTTCGCCGCCAGCACGGCGGCGGCCTCGGCCTCGGCCTGGGGCAGTTGCGGGCGGAGGCGGAGGCCGAAGGCGGAGGCCATTTCCAAGGTGTCGACGATGTGCAGGTAATGCGCCCAGGTCTCGGCGAAATCCTCCCAGGGATGGGCGGTGGCATAGGTGCTGACATAAGCGTCCTGCCAGTCGGCCGGGGCGCCGTTGGCGTAGTGGGCCTTCAGCGCCTCGCCGTAATCCTGGCTGTCGTCGCCGAAGACGGCGCGGCATTCCTCCAGCCGGCCGGCATCGCGCACCAGCAGATCCCAGTAATGATGCCCGGTCTCGTGCCGCACATGGCCGAGCAGGGTGCGGTAGGGCTCGCCCATGGCGGTGCGGCGGCGCTCGCGCTCGGCATCGTCCGCCTCCGAGAGGGCAAGGGTGATGATGCCCTCGTCATGCCCTGTCATCACCTTCGGCCCGCCGCCTTCCGGCGGGTCGGCCAGCACGTCGAAGGCGAGGCCGTGATTCGGGTCGTCGGTGCGGTTGGCGAGCGGCAGGCCGAGCCGCTGCAGGGTATAGAACAGCCGGTGCAGGGCGCTCTGCCAGCGCTGCCAGGCGAAGAGGTTGGCCGTGTCGGTGAGGTCCGGGACGGTGCGGTTGTGCCGGCAGGTGGTGCAGAAGATTTCCGTCGAATCGGCGGGCACCAGCCAGTTGCAGGCCTCATATTGCGCGTTGGCGCAGAGCCGCGCGGGCTGGTTTGGTGCGGCGAGCGGGCGCCAGAGCGAGGTGCCGTCCTCGGCCGGGTCGAGCGGCTCGAGGGCGGAGAGCTCGGCCTCGTCGGCCAGGTAGCCGAGCGCATGGCCCGAGCGCTCGCAGCGGATATTCTCGAAATAGAGGACCTGGGCGCAGGCCTGGCAGTGGAAGAGCTTCATCGGGACCTCGTCGGGGGCGTCGGGCGGCCTTGCATCAGGGCAAGCGACTCCCCGGCTCAGGCGGTTCCGGCTGAGCCGGGGAATTGCTCGAAGGCGCGGGCGAGACGCGCCATGATCCGAATGGTTCCGGTGCTATCCCGCTGCTTCGAGCGCGACCGGGTCCAGGTCGACCGCGATGGCGAGGCTGTGGTCGCCGCCGCCGAGCACCACGCCGCTGACCGGGCTGACATCGGTGTAGTCGCGGCCCCAGCCGACGACCAGGTGCTCCTCCTGCACCACCACGCCGTTGGTCGGGTCGAGATCGACCCAGCCATGCTCGGGACCGAGCCAGCAGCCGACCCAGGCGTGCGACTGGTCGATGCCGCGGCGGCGCGGCGTGCCCGGCGGCGTGCCGGCGGGCGGCAGGGTGCGGATGTAGCCGGAGACGTAGCGTGCCGGCAGGCCGAGGGCCCGGAGCGCGCTGATCATCACATGCGAGAAGTCCTGGCAGACGCCCTGGCGCCGCTCCAGCACCTCGGCCACCGGCGTTGCCAGGCTGGTGGTGCCGGGGCGGTAGGCGAATTCGCGCCGGATGCGGGCGTTGAGGTCGAGCAGCCCCTCCAGCACCGGCCGGCGGGCGGAGAAGCTCGGCGCGGCATAGGCGCCGGCGGCGGGCTCGACCGGGACCATGGGGCTGTCGAAGGTGAACTCGGCCGCCTGCCAGGCGGCGCGGCCGCCGGCGCGGGCGAGATCGGCGACGGCTTCCCAGGGCGGGGTCGCTGCGGCGGGCGGCGGGGCGGGGAAGCCGACCTCGACCACCGCCTCCCCCACCACCTCGAAGCTGGCATGCGGCTGGTCGAGGAAGAGCCAGGTGACATGGTTGCCGAAATGGTCGAGCGCGTCCCGCCGGCGCGAGGCGGCGGGCGTCGTCGTGATCTCCGCCGAGATCACCCGCTGGCCGGGCAACGCGCGGGGCCGCAGGTGCAGCAGATGCGCGGCGAGGTCGACCGTGTTGCCATAGGCGTAGCGCGTGCTGTGGCGGACCCGGTAGATCACGCGGCGCCGCGCAGCCGGCCGAGGCCCGGGGCGGTGGGGCCGAGGCTGTGCGCCGCCGGCAGCAGGGTGAAGTACCGCCGGGCGATGCGGTTGGAGAGGGCGGCGACCGCGCCCTCCATCGCGCGGAGCCGGGGCGGCAGGCGCAACGCCGCCTCCGCCTGCGCCGGGGCCGCCACGACATCCCGCACCATGGACCGCGCCTCCTCCAGCAATTGCCCGGCGGCGAGGCCGAGGGGCGATGAGGCGTTGCCATCGAGGTCCACCAGCATGTCGCGCGCGGCGGCGAGCTGGAAGGCCAGACCGCGCGGATTACCCTCATCCGCGAGCACGAGGTCGAGCACCGGCCCGGCCTGCAACGCCGTCAGGTAGCGGCTGCGATAGGTGATGACGGAGTCGCGGAGCTCGAGGGCGAGGCGCAGGCCGGGCTCCAGCCGCGCCGGCTGGGCGGCGGCGCCGGGCTGGTCGAGGGCGCGGGCGATCTCGGCGGCGATCGCCTGGGCGCGCTCCACGCGGCGGCCGAGATCGAGGAAGAGCCGGCCGCCGCCGCGCACCATGTTCTCGGCGGCGAGGCCGGCGACCGTCGCGGCGAAGGCGAGGATGGCGTCGCTCGCCTCGATGAGGCGGTCGAGGTCGAGCGCTTCCTCGACCCCTGCCCCGTGGCCGAGCTGGGCGGAGAGTTGCCGGAGGCCGCGATGCAGTGCCTGCTGCATCTCGCCGGTCAGCCGGTCGCGCAGCAGCTGAGCGAGGTAGGAGACGCGGGCGAGCAGGGCGGGCACCGCGCCGCCCTCGCGCGTGGCGTGCAGCAGGGCGCGGGTCAGCGCACGGGTGCCGAGGCCATGGGCGCCGCCCTGCGCCGTCTCGGCATCGAGCAGCTCGGCGCGGACCAGGCAGGCGGAGAGGCTGCGCAATTCGGCCAGCTCGCGCGGCGTCGGCGTGGCGCGGCCGAGGCGGCTGGCCCCGGCGCGCAGCAGGCGGGCGGCGCTTTCCAGCCGCTCCAGGTAGCGGCCGAGCCAGAAGAAGTTGTCGGCGACCCGGCTCGGCAGGTCGCCCGAGGTCCGCCGGATGGCGAGCGGCACGAAGGCGCCCCCGTGCGGGCCCTGGATGGCGGTGCCCTCCTCGGCCGGAATCCAGACATCCTTGGCGATGGCCGGACCCGGCCGCGCCTCGTCCAGCACCCGGGCGAGGCCGCCCTGCAAGGCGCGCCAGCCGCGGCCGTCGAAGACGAGGAAGAGGCGCAGCATCACCGGGCGCGGCGTCAGCCCCTGCGGCCCGACGCAGGGCGTGACGGAGGGGGCCAGCACTTCCGACAGGGCATGCTCCTGCGGCGCGGCGGCGAGGCGGGCGAGCAGCGCGGCGCGAGCCCCGGCGTCGAGCGCGGCGGGGCGGATGGAGCGGACGGTGCCATCGACGGCGCTGCGGACCAGCCAGGAATCGAGGCTCCGCTCCGCCTCGGCGCGGGACGCGGCCTCGCCGAGCCAGAGGGTGCGGGCGCCGGCGAGGCGCAGCTCCTCGCCGATCAGCCGTGGCGCGAGGCGGGGGAGGAAGGCGGCGAGGCCGGGCGCCTCGACGCAGCCGGTGCCCGGGTCGTTGACGATCTTCACCGCGCCGCCGCGCGCCGCGTCCAGCAGGCCGGCGATGCCGTGCGCCATGCTGGATTCCAGCTCCAGCGGGTCGATGGTGCGGCCGTCCTGGCGGCGCAGCAGAACATCGACGCGTTGCAGGCCGCGCAGCGTCTTCAGGTAGAGCACGCCGTCGCGCACGGTGAGGTCGCCGCCCTCGACCAGGGCGCAGGACAGCTCGCGGGAGAGGATCACCTGCTCGAACCAGAGCGGGCTGGCATGGCCGGTGGCCAGCAGCGCGATCCCCGGGTTGCCGCCCGGGGCGAGGCTGCGCAGCGCCTCCTGCCAGATGTCGAAGAAGGGGCCGGCCTGGCGCAGCTCCCGCGAGCGGAGGAATTCCGGCATGTGGCGGGTGAGGGCGCGGCGGTTCTCCAGCACATGGGCGAGGCCCGTCGGGCTCGCGGTGCGGTCGGCGACGACGCGCCAGCCGCCATCCGGGGCGCGGACCAGGTCGGCGGCGTAGAGATGCAGGAGGGGACCGTCGCGGCCGCCTTCCGGCGCGCGGCAGGGGCGGAGGAAGGCGGGGTTGGCGTGGACCAGGGCGGGGGGCAGGGCGCCCTCGGCCAGCAGGCGCTGCGGACCGTAGACGTCTTGGAGCACGGCCTCCAGCAGCGTGGCGCGCTGGGCGAGGCCGGCCTCCAGCGCGTCGAACTCGGCAGGCGGCAGGATCAGCGGCACCGGGTCGCAGCGCCAGGCGGCGGCGGGGCTGCCCTCCTGCGGGGCAAGCAGGCTCGTCACCCCCTCATCGGCGAGGAAGCGGTCGATGAGCAGGGCGCGCTCGGCCAGCACCTCCCGCCCCAGATCGGCCAGCGCGCCGAGCAGCGGGCGCCAATGCGGGCGGAAGCCGCCGGCGCCGTCCACCATCTCGTCGATCAGGGCGCCGGCCTCCACCCTACCCGACCCGCCGCAGGTCGAGGCTGCGCGGGGCCTCCTTGGCCGGGACGGCGACGGGCGGCGCCATCGGCCCAGGCGTGTGGCCGAAGGGCTGGAAGCGGGTGCGGCGGCGGGCCTCCGCCTCGTTGGCGTTCACCGGCAGGGTGTCGTAGCTGCGGCCGCCCGGATGCACGACATGGTGGGAGAGGCCGCCGAGGCTGCGGCCGGTCCAGCGGTCATAGAGATCGAAGACCAGCGGGCCCTGGGCGCGGACGGTCGGGTGCAGGGCGGAGGGCGGGTCCCAGGCCTTGAAGCGGATGCCGCCGACGTATTCGCCCTGGGTCTCGGTCGGCACCAGCGGAACCTCGTATCCGTTGCAGGCGAGGGTATAGCGTTCCGCGACCCAGCCCGCCACGCGGGCCTGCAGCCGCTCCGTGCTGCTGTCGACATAGCGGGCGGTGCCGCCGGCGGCCGGCTCCTCGCCCAGCACATGCCAGGGCTCGAGGGCATGGCGCAGCTCGATGGTGGTGCCGCGCAGCGTGACCTCGCCGATCCGGGGGAAGCGGAATTCGAGGTGGGGGGCGAACCAGGCCGCATCGAGCGGGAAGCCAAGGCCGCGCAGCTCGTCGAGCGCATCGCCAAAATCCTGCTCGACGTAGTGTGGCAGCATGAACCCGTCATGCAGCCGCGTGCCCCAGCGGATGAGGCGGCGCTCATAGGGGTGCTGCCAGAAGGCGGCGATGGCGCTCCGCATCAGCAGCGTCTGCGCCGCCGACATGCGGGCATGGGGCGGCATCTCGAGCGCGCGGTACTCGACGAGGCCGAGCCGGCCGGAGCTGGTCTCGGGCGCGAAGAGCTTGTCGATGCAGAATTCGGTGCGGTGGGTGTTGCCGGTCATGTCGGCCAGCAGGTTGCGGAACAGGCGGTCGACCAGCCAGGGCGGCGTTTCCTTCCCTGGCTCGATCTTGCTGAAGGCGACCTCCAGCTCGGCGATGGCGTCCTGCCGGGCCTCGTCGACGCGCGGGTGCTGGCTGGTCGGGCCGATGAAGAGGCCGCTGAACAGGTAGGAGAGGCTCGGATGGTTGTGCCAGAAGCCGAGCAGGCTCTTCAGCAGGTCGGGCCGGCGGAGAAAGGGGCTGTCGGCGGGCGAGGCGGCGCCCATCACCACATGGTTGCCGCCCCCAGTGCCGACATGGCGGCCGTCGAGCATGAATTTCTCGGCCGACAGGCCGAGCTGGCGGGCCTCCTCGTAGAGCACCTCGGTGCGCTCGACATGCTCGGCCCAGGAGGCGCTCGGGTGGATGTTGACCTCGATCACGCCCGGGTCCGGGGTGACGGAGAAGCTCTGGATGCGCTCGTCGCGGGGCGGGAGATAGCCCTCCAGCACCACCTTGCGGCCGGTCTCGGCGGCGGTCGCCTCGACGGCGGCGGTGAGGTCGAGCCAATCCTCGGCGGCCATCAGCGGCGGGTAAAAGACGTGAATCCTGCCGTCACGCGCCTCGACGGCGAGGGCGGTGCGGACCAGGCCGGGTTCGCCCCGGCCGGCCACCGGCAGCTCCTGCGGCACCGGGCGGAAGTCCTCGGCGCCGGCGCCCATGGTGTTGCTGCCACGCGGGCGTTCGAAGGCCCCCCGCGGCGCACGCCGCGCGAAATCGTCATGCGGCGGCAGGCGCTCCTTCGGCGCCATCGGGTCGGCCTCGAATTCGCCCTCGATGGTCGCCGGATCGACCCAGGGCAGGCTCTCCAGCGGCAGGCGGAAGCCGATCGGGCTGTCCCCGGGGATGAGGAAGAGGGTGCCGTCGCGGAAGAACCAGCGGCCGGACTGCCAGCGGCGCTGGCCGTCCTGCATCACCCTGCGCAGGGGCAGGACGCTGCCGACCGGGGCGGCGAGGCCCTGGCCGAAGACGCGGGCGAGGCGGGCGCGCTCCAACGGGTCGCGCAGCTTCGCGTCCTCGGCGACGACATTGGCGGGGAGGCGCTTCTCCTTCCACAGGTAGTAGTGGATGTCCTCATACGCCGGGTTGACCAGCGAGGGATCGACCTGGAGGCGCTCGGCGAGCATGCCGGCGAAGCGGGCGGCGTCCGCCGCCGTCGCGGTGTCGGTGTCGTCGTCGGAGGCGAGCAGCGCTGGGTCCTTCCAGACCGGCTCGCCGTCGCGGCGCCAATGGGCGTGCAGCGCCCAGCGCGGGAGTTGCTCGCCGGGGTACTGCTTGCCCATCGAGTATTGCAGGGCGGCGCCGGGGGCCCAGAGCTCGGCCAGGCGGCGCAGCAGGCGGCCGGCATAGCGGCGCTTGGTGGGGCCCATCGCGTCGGTGTTCCATTCCGGCGCGTCCATGTCGTCGGCGGCGATGAAGGTGGGCTCGCCGCCCATGGTCAGGCGGACATGGCCCGCCTTCAGCGCGCGCTCCACCCGCTCGCCCTGGGCGAGGATGTCCTGCCACTGGCGGTCGGTATAGGGCTTCGTCACCCGCGGCGTCTCGCGGATGCGCGTCACCGACATGGCGAAATCGAACGTCGTCTCCGCCTTCTCGGCGAGGCCGCTGATGGCCGCCGCCGAGGCGGGCTCCGGGCTGGCGGCGAGCGGGATATGCCCCTCCCCCGTCATCAGGCCGGAGGTGGCGTCGAGCCCGACCCAGCCGGCGCCGGGCAGGTAGACCTCGGCCCAGGCGTGGAGGTCGGTGAAGTCGGAGGCCGGACCCTCGGGGCCGGTGACGGGCTTCTGATCGGCGACGAGTTGGATCAGGTAGCCGGAGACGAAGCGGGCCGCGTAGCCCAGGTGCCGCAGCACCTGCACCAGCAGCCAAGCGCTGTCGCGGCAGGACCCCCGCGCATTGCCGAGCGTCTCCTCCGGCGTCCAGACGCCAGGCTCCATGCGCACGACATAGGCGGTGCGCTCCTGGATGCGGCGGTTCAGCCCGACCAGCATGTCGACGGTCGGCTGCTCGCCGCGGGGGATCTCGGCAAGGAAGGCCTGCAGCAGCGGCCCGGCGGGCTCCGTCCGGCGGAAGGGGGCGAGCTCCTGCTCCAGCACTGGGTCGTACTGGAAGGGCCAGGTCTCGGCCTCGGGCTCGAGGAAGAAGTCGAAGGGGTTGATCGTCGCCATGTCGGCGACGAGGTCCACCGTCACGTCGAAATGGGTGACGCGCTCGGGGAAGACCACGCGCGCCAAGTGGTTGCCCTGCGGGTCCTGCATCCAGTTGAGGAAATGCGGCTTCGGCTCGATGGTGAGGGCATAGCTGACGACCGGCGTGCGGGCATGCGGCGCCGGGCGCAGGCGGATGGTCTGCGGACCCAACGTGATGGCGCGCTCGTAGCGGTAGCTGGTCCGGTGGTTCAGGGCGACGTGCAGCGGCATGGGGGATATCCGGGTCCTGGGTGGGACGGCTGGGGACCGCTTACAGCAAGACGGCCCTGCGCGCAGGCCCGTGCTTGTGTCGCCGGGGCCATACGCTGTGCCTGGCCATCGGCGATGCAATGGCGGTGCCACCCCTGCGGCTGGCGGGGATGTCAGCCGGGCTGCATTGCCTTTTCTCCATGAATTCGGCAGCACGGCCCCGCATCGCTGAAGCGGAAGGAGCCCTGCCATGCCGGACATGCCCGTGAGGCCCGCCTCGCGCCGCGCCCGCTCGCTGCTGCGGGACTTCCTGCACAACAGCGCCTCGGGCGGGCTGGTGCTGATGGCGGCGGCGGTGCTCGCCCTCATCCTCGCCAATTCGGCGGCGGCGCCGGTCTATTTCGGTGCGCTGGAGAGCTATGTCGGGCCGCTCAGCCTGCTGCACTGGATCAACGACGCGCTGATGGCGGTGTTCTTCCTGCTGGTCGGGCTCGAGATCAAGCGGGAGATGCTGGACGGGCAGCTCGCCGGCTGGGGCAGGCGCATCCTGCCCGGCATCGCGGCGGCGGGCGGGATGGCGGTGCCGGCATTGATCTATGTCGCCTTCAATGCGGGGAATGCGACGACGCTGCGGGGCTGGGCCATCCCGGCGGCGACCGACATCGCCTTCGCGCTCGGGGTGCTGGCGCTGCTCGGCAGCCGGGTACCGGCCTCGCTGCGCATCTTCCTCACCGCGCTCGCCATCCTCGACGACCTCGGGGCGGTCGCCATCATCGCAGTCTTCTACACGGGCGAGATCGCCCTCCCTTATCTGGGCCTCGCCGGGCTCGTCTCGCTCGTGCTGGTCGGACTGAATCGGGCGGGGGTGTGCCGGCTCCTGCCCTATCTCCTGCTCGGCGCGGTGCTGTGGTGGCTGACGCTGCGCTCGGGCGTGCATGCGACGGTGGCCGGCGTGGTGCTCGCCCTCACCATCCCGCTGCGGAACCGGCCGGGCGGGGCGGACGACCTGGCCGCGTCGCCGCTGCACCGGCTGGAACATGCGCTGCACCTGCCGGTTGCCTTCCTCATCGTGCCGGTCTTCGGCTTCGCCAATGCCGGCGTTTCCTTCGCCGGGCTGACGATGGAGGCCTTGCTCGACCCGCTGACCCTCGGCGTCGCGCTCGGCCTGCTGGTGGGGAAGCTGATCGGCGTCTTCGGCGCGGCGGGGGCGGCGATCCGGCTCGGCTGGGCGGATATGCCGGTGGACGCGAACTGGTGGCACCTGCTCGGGACGGCGCTGCTCTGCGGCATCGGCTTCACCATGAGCCTCTTCATCGGCATGCTCGCCTTCGAGGGCGAGCCGCTGCTGCAGGCGGAGGTGAAGATCGGCATCCTCACCGGCTCAGTGCTGGCGGGGCTGCTCGGGGCGGCGGTGCTCAGGGCGGCACCGCGGCGGGCGGACTGATTGGACGATCGGTTGGGGCTGGCCTTCACCGAGCGGCCATCCGGGGCCACCGCGAAGCCGCGCAGCGGCTTCGCGGGGCGTTCTCAGCCGGGCTCCAGCCCGGCTTCCTTCGCCCGCACGGTCATTTCCTCGATCTGGCCGCGGAGGAAAGCGTGGAATTCCCCAGGCGTCGAGCCGCGCGGGACATAGCCGAGGCGGCCGACCTTCTCGATGAAGCCAGGATCGGCCAGGGCGGCGTTCATCGCCGCGTTGGCGCGCGTCACGATCGGCGCCGGCGTCGCGGCGGGCAGGCCCATGCCGAACCAGGCGGAGACGGCATAGCCCGGCAGCAGGCTCGCCACCGGGGGAATATCCGGCGCGAGGGCGAAGGCCTGGGGCGAGGTAACGGCGAGCGCCCTCACCTTCCCCTCCTTCACCTGCGGCATGCCGGCGGCGAAATCGGTGAAGGTGCTGTCGATGCGGCCGGCGATGACATCGGTCAGCGCCTCCGGCCCACCGCGATAGGGCACTGCCGTCATCTCCGCACCGCCCATGCGGGCGAGCATCGCCGAGGCGATGCGGGCGCTGGCATTGCCGTAGCTGAAGGTGAGCGGCTGGCGCTTCGCCAGCTCGATGAAGCCCTTGAGGTCCCGCGCCGGGCTGGCGGCAGGCACGACCAGGATATAGGCCGTATCGGCGACGTAGCCGACGGGGGCGAAGTCCTTCAGCGGATCGTAGGAGAGGCGCGGGACGAGATAGGTGTTCAGCGCCCCGTTGGTGACGCTCAGCACGCACCAAGTGAGGCCGTCGGGCGCCGAGCGGGCGACGCTCTCCGTGCCGACGACGCCGCTGCCGCCCGGGCGGTTGTCGACGATGACGGGCTGGCCGAGCTCGCGCGACAGCGGCTCCGACAAATGGCGGATCAGCGTGTCGGTCACGGTGCCGGCGGGGAAGGCGACAACGATGCGGACGGGGCGGTCGGGCCAGGGTGCCTGGGCGCGGGCCAAGGTGGGCAGCAGGGCGGGCGCGGTGAGCAAGGCCCGGCGTGAGATTGGCAAGGGGTTTCCTCCGATCGTTCTTACCGCTGACTGAACAATGCGGGCCCGCCCCTGGCAAGGCTTGCTGGAGCGCGCGCGAGGTCGCCAAGCTACTTATACCAAATCCCGTTAATCAGAACCCATACAGTAAAGCGGCCCGGTTAAGGACGGAGCGTGCTGCTGCGGGGCGCCCCGCCGCCGCCAATAGGTTGGGCTCACTGGGACTTGGTATTAGCGACCTCGCGGAGCCGCCATGGCGCAGACCGTCACCCGCCAGGCCCTGATGCCTGATGGCACGGACCGGGAATTCCGGGTCTTCGTGCATGAATTCCTCGCCTTCGCCGACCGGCTGACGGCGGTGCGGGCGGCGTTCGCCGCGCGGATCGGGCTGCCGGGGGCGGGTTATACGCTGCTGATCGCCCTCGCCCGGCTGGAGGCGGAGGCGCCGGGGGTCGCGGCGCTGGCGGCGCATCTACATGTCTCGACTGCACATGTCACCGCCGAGATGGCGCGGCTGCAGCGCGGCGGCTTCGTGCGCAAGCGGCCGCATCCGAGCGACGGGCGGCGCGTGGTGCTTTCCATTACCCCGGCAGGGCGGGCGGCGCTGGCGCGGCTGGCGCCGATCCAGGCACCGGTGAACGATGCGCTCTTCGCCGCCCTCTCGGCCGATGATTTCCGCTGCCTCGCTGCGCTGCTGCCCCGAATGGTGGCGGATGGCGATGCGGCGCTGGGTTTGCTCGAGCGGGAGGATGCCGCATGACCCCGAAGACCGGCCGCGACCATCTGGAGAGCCTGCGCGACGGACGAGCGCTGTTCTATCGCGGGGAGCGGGTGGCGGATGTCACCGCGCATCCCGCCTTCCGCCAGGCGGTGGCAACGGCGGCGGGGCTCTACGACCTCAATGCCGATCCGACGCTGTGCGGGTTGCTTACCTATGAGAGCCCCGATACCGGGCGGCCGGTCTCGCGCATGTGGCAGCTGCCGGAGAGCCGGGAGGCGCTGGTCGGGCGGCGCGCAGCGTTGGAGCGCTGGGCGGAGAGCCATTGCGGCTTCCTCGGCCGCTCGCCGGACCATGTCGCCTCTTGCATCTCCGGCATGGTGATGGGGGCGGAGGTTTTCGAAGAGCGGGCGGCAGGGGCGCTGCGGGACTACTACCGCTATGCGCGGGACAACGATCTTTACCTGACCTATGCCATCATCAACCCGCAGGCCGATCGCGGGCAGGGCGCGGCGGGACAGGCCGAGGATCTGGTGCTGCGGCTGGTGGAGCAGGATGCGAGCGGCATCACCGTGCGCGGGGCGAAGATGCTGGCGACCAGCGCCATCATGGCGAACGAGGTCTTCGTCTCCTGCATCCAGCCCTTGCAGGCGGGGGCGGAGGAGGCCTTCGCGCTGTCCTTCGCCATTCCGATGAACCAGCCGGGGCTGAAGATCCTCTCGCGTAAATCCTACGAGGCGGAGGCGCCGAGCGGCTTCGACAACCCGCTTGCCAGCCGCTTCGACGAGAACGATGCCGTGCTGTGGTTCGAGGATGTGCGGGTGCCGTGGGAGCGCGTCTTCGTCGCGGGCGACACGACCATGTGCGCGAGGCAGTTCCATGCGACGCCGGCGCATGTCTACCAGAACTACCAGTCGCAGGTGCGGCTGATGGTGAAGCTGCGCTTCCTCGCCGGGCTCGGGCGGCGGATCGCCGAGGTGAACGGCACCCTTGGGTTCCCGCAGGTGCGGGAGGCGCTGGGGCAGCTCGCGGCCGAGGCGGCGATGGTCGAGGGCATGGTCGCCGGGATGGAGGCGAAGGGCAGCTTCCATGGGCGCTACTTCATCCCCGACCGGCACCTGCTCTATGCGACGCAGGTGCTGACGCAGCAGTTCTACGGCAAGGTCATCAGCACGTTGCGCGAGCTGGCCGGCGGCGGGATGATCATGCTGCCCTCGGGCCTTGAGGATTTCGCCGATCCGGAGCTGCGGGCGATCATCAGCAGGACGCAGCGCTCGCCGGTGGTCGGGCCGGAGGAGCGGGTGCGCTTCTTCCGCCTCGCCTGGGATGCGGTGGGGAGCGAGTTCGCCTCGCGCCATGCGCAGTACGAGCTGTTCTATGCCGGGGCGCCTTTCGTGCCGAAGGGGCATTCCTTCCGCACCTATGACTGGGCGCGGGCGGCGGGCATGGTGGAGGGGATGCTGTCCGGCGAAGGGCCGGAGGTTCGGGCGGCGGCGGAATAGCCGCGCCCCAAGCAAGAACGACGGACACGGCGGGCTTCTCTGGAAAGTGGGGGTTCGGGCGATGCGGATGGGGTTCTGGCTGCTGGCGGCCACGCTGGCCGCGGCCCTGCCGGCGCGGGCGCAGCTCAGCGACAATGTGGTGCGCATCGGCGTGCTGAACGACCAGACCTGGCTCTTCGCAGACCTGGCGGGGCCGGGCTCGGTCGAGGCGGCGCGGATGGCGGTGGCGGATTTCGGCGGGCAGGTGCTGGGGCGGCCGGTCGAGGTCGTGGCCGGCGACCACCAGAACAAGCCTGATGTGGGGACGGCGCTGGCGCGGCGCTGGTACGACCAGGACCGCATCGACGTCATCATGGACCTGCCGAATTCGGGCGTAGCGCTCGCCGTGCAGCAGGTGGCGCGGGAGAAGCAGCGGCTGGTGGTGTTCAGCTCCGCCGCCGTCTCCGACCTGACGGGCAAAGCCTGCTCGCCCTATGGCATCCACTGGGCCTTCGACAGCTATGCGCTGGCGACGAGCACCGGCAATGCGGTGCTGCGGCAGGGAGGCGACAGCTGGTTCTTCCTCACCGTCGATTATGCGGTGGGGCATGCCTTCGAGCGGGACACCGGGGCGGTGGTGCGGGCCAATGGCGGGCGGGTGGCCGGGCAGGTGCGGCACCCGCTCAATACGGCCGACTTCTCCTCCTTCCTGCTGCAGGCGCAGGCCTCGCGGGCCAAGGTGATCGCCTTCGCCAATGCGGGGGGCGACCTGTCGAACTCGATCAAGCAGGCGGCGAGCTTCGGGCTGTTCCGCGGCATGACGCCGGTTGGCATCATGGTCTTCCTCACCGACATCCATGCGATCGGCTTGCGGGATGCGCAGGGGCTGATGCTGACGGAGAGCTTCTACTGGGACATGAATGACGAGGCGCGGGCCTGGTCGCGGCGTTTCCTCGAGCGGATGCGGCAGATGCCGACCATGCCGCAGGCGGGCGTCTATACCGCGATGTTGCACTACCTGCGCGCCATCCAGGCGGCGGGGACGGACGATGCCGACAGAGTGGCGGCGCAGATGCGCGCCATGCCGATCAACGACTTCATGACGCGGGAGGGACGCATCCGCGAGGATGGGCGGGTGCTGCGGGACTTCACCCTGTTCCGTGTGAAGTCGCCGGCCGAGAGCCGCGGGCCGTGGGACTACTACCAGCCGGTCGCCACCATCCCGGCCGAGGTGGCGGCGCGGCCGCTGGCCGAGAGCGAGTGCCCACTCGTCCGGCGGTAGCGGGGCGGCGGCGCCCGTGCTATGGGCCCAGTGCCCGATGGGCGCCCTATGGGGGCGTGGTGGAATGGTAGACACAGGGGACTCAAAATCCCCCGGCCGCAAGGCTATGCCGGTTCGAGTCCGGCCGCCCCTACCAAGTCCGGTCCGCCGGCCGAGCCGTTCTTAACCCGACATCAACCCTCCTTGAGCCAGGCTCGCTTCGTGGCATGTGAAGGGTGATTTCGCCGCTCGTGTCCCAAGATCGTCACAAGTAAGCTTGGCAGGGAACGCAGGCATGGCGACTGGTACGATCCGCAGCGGTCTCCGCTTTGGCCGGCTCGTGGTATCGCATGAGGACAGCCCCTATTTTTGGCGTGGCCGCTTCGCGCGGCGGCGCTGGTTCTGCGATTGCGAATGCGGCGGCGGCGCCACGGTGCGGGAAGACAGGTTGAAGGCCGGCACGACGTTGAGCTGCGGCTGCCTGCGCGACGATGCCTCGCGCGAGCGGCAGTTCCGCCATGGCGGCAAGGCGGGCGGCCGAGTGGCGCCAGAATATCATGTCTGGCAGGCGCTGCTGCATCGGCAGCAGGAGGCCTCGGTCTGCCGCCGCTGGCGGGCCGGCGGCGGGCGCGGCTATGCGGCCTTCCTTGAGGATCTCGGCAAGCGGCCGAGCCCGGACCACCGGCTGGTGCGGATCAACGAGCAGCGCGGCTTCTCGCCGGCCAATTGCGCCTGGGAGCACTCGCCGCCACGGCGCGGGACACCGCGGCATTTCATCCCCTATCGCGGGCGGATGGTGAGCCTCGCGGCGGCCGCCGCCGCGACCGGCATCGACTACCGCCGGCTCTGCAAGCGGTTGGAGCGTGGCTGGTCGCCGGCAGAGGCGCTGCGGCCCTAAACCGGTCCGGCGGCGGTAAAGCCGCCGTCGACTGCCAACTCGGCGCCGGTGATGTATTTCGCCTCCTCGGAGACGAGGAAGAGCACGGCATGGGCAACATCCCAGCCGCTGCCCATCTGTCCGACCGGCACGCTGGCATGGCGGCGGGCGATCAGCGCCTCCGCGTCATTGGCGCCGAGCTGGCGCACCAGGCGATGCTCGACCAGCGGCGTGTGCATCAGCCCGGGGATCACCGTGTTGCAGCGAATGCCTCGGCGCGCATAGGCCATGGCGACGGATTTCGAGAAAGCGAGGACGCCTGCCTTGCTCGCAGAATAAGCCACATGCGGTCGCCCGGCCGACATGCGCAGCGCGGCGACGGAGGAGATGTTGACGATCGCGCCGCCGCCCTGCCCTTCCATCACGGGCAACACGTATTTGCAGCCGAGGAAGGGTGTTTTCAGGTTGAAGTCGATCTGACGGTCCCAGACCTCCTCCGGCATGTCGACCGGGCCGCCGGGCGCCGAACCGCCGACATTGTTCACCAGGATGTCGATGCGGCCGTATTGCGCGAGGCATGCGGCGATGGCGGCTTCCACCGCGGCGGCGTCGAGCATGTCGCAGACATGGGTGGTGCAGGCGCCACCCTCGCCCGCGATGATCGCCGCCGTCTCGGCGACGGCCTCCGGTGCGATGTCGATGGCGAAGACCTGCGCGCCCCGGCGCGCGAGCAGCACCGCCGTCGCCTTGCCGTTGCCCCAGCCCGGCCCGACCGAGCCAGCGCCTGTGACGATGGCCACCTTACCCGTGAGGTCCAGCATCCTTCCTCCTCGATGAACTTTCGTGCCGTTCAGGCGATGAAGCCACGATCGTAACCGAGACAGAGGATTGCATGATTGCCGCCCTTCGCCTGCTGCTGATTCCCGCCCTGCTGACCATGACCCTGGCCGCATGCGACCGCGAGGGGCCGGCTGAGCGTGCCGGGCGGAGCCTCGACCGGGCCGGGGAGCGCGTGCGCGACACGGTGGACCCGCCGCGTGGGCCGGTGGAGCGTCTGGGTCGCTCGGTGGACCGGGCCGTCAACTGATGCCCTGCCCCCTTCCGCCCATGGGACGGAAGGGGGCAGCGAACCCCGCGCGGGCAGGATAAGTCCGCAGAGGTGCTTCGCTTCTTCGGGAACAGGCCAAGGCCGACCGAAGGCCTTCGCGCGACGATCACCACGATGCGGCAAGTCGGCCGCTTCAGTGATCGCACATCCAGCTCTTTACATGCGGCGGTCCAGGCCGACCGGCTCCGGCCGGGGCTGGTCGCGCGCCATCTGGCCATGCAGCAGGTCGGTGATCACGGCGACCGCCAAAGTCGGCGTGAAGGGCTTGGCGATGAAGCGCGAGCCGGCGACCTGCTGATGCGGCTCCGCCCGGTTGTAGCGGCCCGAGGCGTAGATGACCGGCAGCCCGGCACGGATCACCCGCGCAGCGCGGGCCAGGGCGAAACCATCCGATCCGCCAGGAAGATTGATGTCGGTCAGCATGAGGTCGATTTCGGGATGGTCGCAGAGCAGCGACAGCGCGGCGCGTGCGTCCTCTGCTTCGATCACCTCGAAGCCCATATCGCCCAGGGCATCGACGAGGGTGAGACGAACCAGGAAATCATCTTCGACAATTAACAAAACAGATCGGTCACTATGCATCGGTGGATTCCTTGCCCCCGATTAACCGAAGACCCGACCGATAGCTCCGTTGCCCGGTGCCGCTGTGACGAGCGCGTTACAGGGCACACGAAACTGCGCACGTCACCCTGAAGTCGCATTGGTACGGAACAAAGGAAACCCTGGCACCACCCTCATGGGTTGTAAACATTGCATCATGGTTCACAAGTAACGGCATCGCGCCAATGCCTGGGCGTTATCTGATTTCTTCACAGACGCCGGATGTGAATGATTCGCCTGCGACAACATCGCCGGCAAAGCTTCTTCTCGGTCTAGCGAAGTAACGCATGGTGGAGTTTTAGTCGGCGCGGTCCTGCATCTCGGCGACCTCAAGCAGGGTGGCGCCGTTGCGGCGGGCCTGCAGCGTCTCCGTCTCCCGGCAGGGCTGGCCTTGCAGTAAGGCGGAACCGGGGGCCGTCACCTCCAGCTTGGCGCGCACGCGGCAGACGACGCGCTGCGAGGAAGGGGAAGAGCCTCCGTGCCAGCGGCGGATCGCCTCCTCCCAGGTGCCGGTCTCGGTGTACCAGCGGCGCAGCAGGCCGCCGGCCCAGTCGGTCGCACGCACCGGGTCGAGCGGCCAGTCGGAGCCGCGAGCATGCACCCGGGCATTCACCTGCACGCAGCCGGCCATGACGCTGTGCCGGGCTGACGCCTGGGCCAGAAGGCGGCGGGCGGCCGGCAGGTCCTCCGGGAAATAGGAGCGGCCGGCAATATTGAGCGCATGGGCGTGCAGCCCGCTCTCGGAGAGGGCGACGGCCACGAGCAGGCCCTGCGGCAGGCCATGCACCCGCTCGGCCCGGCGGGCGGCGGCAAGGCAGGCGGCGCGGGGCGAGCCCGGCAGGGAGGTCGCCATGGCGGGAGGCAGGAGTTCCTGCGGGGCATCCGGCAGGCGCGGCGCGGCCGCCGTGGGATGGGCGGCATGCTTGTGAGAAGGCCGGGCGGCGGCGGTGGCGAGCGGCGCGGCCGCCAGCAGCATCGCCAGGGCAATACTCGCCCGCCGCCAGGCTCCTGCCATGCGGTTTTCCCCCGAAGGGAGGGCGCCCCGCGCACCACGCGGGAACGCCGCTGAGGGTCGCCGGGAGTTGCCTGCCGGCGTGCCGTTCGCGGACGTCATACGTGGGCGTTAGCACGGGCCTGAAGGATCACGCAACACGGCGTGATCGAAGCCCGGGCTGTCACGGCCCCGAGGCTGCCCCATTTGGCCTGCAATCTCCTGCCGCCGGGAGGATCCATCATGCCGCAGCTCACGCGCCGCAGCCTTGCCGCGGGCATCGCCCTGCTCGCTCCGCCAGCATGGGCGGAGACCACCTATCCGGAGCGGCCGGTGGTGCTGGTTGTGCCCTTCTCCGCCGGCGGCGCGGCCGATATCGCGGGCCGGACGCTGGCCGCGCATGTCGGGCGCTACCTGCCGAACCCGCAGGCCGGGTTGGTGGTGGAGAACCGCACCGGCGCCTCGGGCGCGGTCGGCACCAGCGCCGTGGCGCGGGCCAAGCCGGACGGGCAGACGCTGCTGCTGGCGCGCATCGGCTCCTCCGCCATCCTGCCCGCGACCGACCCGCGTACGCCCTATGCCTGGGACGAGTTCACCATGCTCGGCCTGCTGGACGAAAATCCCTTCGTCCTCTGCGTGCGGGCCGATGCGCCGTGGCGGACGCTCGGCGAGCTGGCGGGGGCGCTGCGTGAGGCGCCGGGGCGGCTGAATTTCGCCACGACCGGGCCGGCGACGCTGCTCGACCTCGGGGTGCGGCATCTCTTCGCCAGCCTCGGCCTGCCGATCGATGCGGGGGTCGCCATCCCCTTCCGCGGCGGGGCGGAGGCGGTGGCGTCGGTGCTCGGCGGGCAGGCGCAGTTCATCGGCAACAACCTCAGCGACATGGCGGGGGCGATCGCCGACAAGCAGTTGCGCGCGCTCGTGGTCGGCACGGCGGAGCGGCTGCCCTCCCTCCCCGGCGTGCCGACGGCGCGCGAGGCGGAGGTGGAGCCGCTGGCGCGCATCGCCGGGTGGAACGCGCTCTTCGGCCCGCGCGGCCTGCCGGACGGGGTGGTGGGCGCCTGGACCTCCGCCCTCGCCCGGCTGCGGCAGGACCAGGGCTGGATTGGAGCGACCCGGCGTGTCGGCTCAATCCCCCGGATGCTTTCGCCGGAGGAGACGCGGGATTACGTGTGGGCGCAGGTGACGCTGTACCGAGAGCTGGCGAAGCGGCTGGGGCTGATCTGAGCGGGTTGCGGGACCGCCTCGCCGGACTACCTTGGCGGCGAAACGGAGACCGCGCATGGACAGCCTGACCCCCGCCACCACCGGCAAGGCGGAGGCGCTCGCCGCCCGCTATGGCCGCGATGCCATCCTGCCGGCCGGGCCGTGGAACGAGACCATCGCCGGGATGCTCGGCCATCGCTCGGTGCGCGCCTACCGGCCGGACCCGCTGCCGGAGGGGACGCTGGAGACGCTGGTGGCCGCCGCCTCCTCGGCCGCGACCTCCTCCAACCTGCAGACCTGGTCGGTGGTCGCGGTGCAGGACCCGGAGGTGCGCGCGGCGATGGCCGAGGTGGCCAGCGGGCAGAAGCATGTGCGGGAATGCCCGCTCTTCCTCGTCTGGATCGCCGATCTCTCGCGCAACGCCAGGCTCGCCGAGGCCGAGGGCGTGACGCTGGAGGGGCTGCCCTATCTCGAGAGCTTTCTCGTCGCCGCCGTCGATGCGGCGCTGGCGGCGCAGAATGCGGTGGTGGCGGCCGAATCGCTGGGCCTCTCGACCGTCTATATCGGGGCGCTGCGGAACGACGTGCAGCGCGTGGCGGGGCTGCTCGGCCTGCCGCCGGGGGCAGTCGGCGTCTTCGGGCTTTGCGTCGGATACGCGGCCGACCCGGGCGAGGTGAAGCCGCGGCTGCCGCAGGCGGTGGTGTTGCATCGCGAGCGCTACGCAAGCGAGGGCGAGGCGGCGCGGCGGGCGGGGTATGACGCGGTGCTCGGCGAATTCTCCGCCCGCAACGGCATGGGGCCCGATGGCTGGACACGGCGCGTCATCGGCCGCTTGGCGACGCTGCGCGCGATGGCGGGGCGCGACCGGCTGGTGGCGGCGCTGCGGGAGCTCGGCTTTCCGCTGCGGTAGGGGGTTTCTTAATCGGAAGGCGGGTAGAGCCCTGTAACCGGCCGCGCCGATCCGCGGCGGGCCGGCGAGGGGTTCCATGGCCACGCTCACCGGTACCGCGGGCGCCGACCTGTTGCAGGGGACGGATGGGGCGGACAGCCTCGCCGGCCTCGGCGGCGACGATTTGCTGGTCGGCGGCGCGGGGAACGATACGCTCGACGGTGGGGCGGGCAATGACCGGGCGGTGATCGACCGCTCGGCCAGCACGGCGGCGATCACCTTCTACATGCTGGCGCCGGGGCTGGTCAGCCAGATCGCCGGGACCAGCGTGACGGGGGTGGAGCATCTGGGCTTCACCGCGGGCAGCGGGAATGACGGGCTGGTCGGCGGCGCGGGAGATGACAGCCTTGCCGGCGGGGCGGGGAAGGATGCGCTGCAAGGCCTGGCCGGGGCGGATACGCTGCTCGGCGGCGATGGCGCTGATACGCTGCTCGGCGGGGCCGGGGCCGACCGGCTGACCGGTGGGGCGGGGGCGGACCGCTTCATCCTGCAAGGCAGCGGCGGGCTCGACAGCAGCCTCGCCGCCCCCGACCGCATCACCGATTTCAGCGCCGATGACGGCGACCTGCTGGTGCTGCGGGGCGAGGCGATCGGCACCGGGCTGCTGCCGCTGGCAACGGGCAGCTTCGGCCTCTCGGGCGGGGCGAGCCTGCCGGTCGGCTTCGGCGGGGCGCTGGCGGCGCGGGTGGCGCCGGTGGCCGGCATGGCGCTGCCGGATGCGACGGGGGGAAAGGGCCTCACGCTCTATTGGCAGCCGGGGCTTTCGGCAGGCGGCTGGCTGCTGCTCGACCTCGACGGCGACGGGCTACTCGGCAATGCCGACCTCGTGGTGCGGTTCGACCTGTCGACGGGGCAGGCGATCGGGGCCGGGAGCTTCGTCGCCGGGACCTTCTCCATCCTCGGGACCCCGGGGGCGGACAGCCTGACGGGCACGGCCGGGGCGGATCGTATCCACGGCTTCGCTGGCGCGGACGTGCTGGCGGGGCTCGACGGGGACGACACCCTCCTCGGCGGCGAGGGGAATGACAGCCTCATCGGCGGCACCGGCTTCGACAGCCTGGTCGGCGGCGAGGGCGACGATTCGCTCGGTGGCGACGACGGGATCGATGTGCTCGATGGCGGAAGCGGCAATGACGGGCTGATCGGCGGCGCGGGAAACGACCTGCTGATCGGCGGCGCCGGCGACGACTGGCTGCGGGGCGGCGACGGGGATGACAGCCTGCAGGGTGGCGATGGCGCCGATCGGCTGGAGGCCGGGCCAGGGTCCGATACGCTGCTGCTCCAGGGCATGGCGCAGGCGAGCTGGTCTTCCCTCGAGGCGATGGACACCGTCATCGGCTTCAGCCGGGCGGAGGGCGACCGGTTGCGCATCAGCAATGCCTGGTTCGGCCGGGCGGATGGCGGCGGGGCGGATGCCGGGACTTATACCAAATCCCACTGATCAGAACCGATGCGCCCAATCGCGCAGTCCGATGGACATGATAGTCCAGGGCTGCTCGACGAGGCGGTTCCAGGCGCGACAGCAATGGTCGACGATGTCGTCGTAGCAGCGGAAGATGCGGTTGGAGAGCCAGTTGTCCCGCAGGAACTGCCAGGTGTTCTCGACCGGGTTCAATTCTGGACACTTGGGCGGCAGCGGGATGAGGGTGATGTTCGGCGGTACCTCGAGCCTGTCCGATAGGTGCCATCCGGCTTGGTCGAGCAGCAGCACGGCATGCGCGTTCGGCGCCACAGCGGCAGCGATCTCGGCGAGATGCAGGCTCATGGCTGCGGTG
>NZ_JQKB01000063.1:0-5081 GCF_000745835.1 Belnapia moabensis DSM 16746
CGGCGCTGGTGACCACGATCGGGCGCAGTCGCCCGCCCTGGATATGGCCTGCCACCGTGCCGAGGTTCTGGAAGCTTAGCTCCACGTTGCCGGCAATCAGGTCAGTGGCCGCCGCCGCTCCGCCCGCATAGGGCACATGGGTCGGTTCAGTCCCTGTGAGCTGCTTGAAGAGCTCCATGGTCATCTGGTCCGAGGACCCGACGCCGCTGGTCGAGTAGCTGGTGCGGCCACGATTGCGCCGCAGCCAGTCGATGACGCCGCGCAAGTCGGTCGCGGGCACCTTGTCCGGGTTCACCACCAGCACGTTCGGCGTGGTGACCGCCAGCGTGATGGGGGTGAAGGCCAACGGGTCGTAGCCGAGGTTCGGGCGCAGCGCGGCGTTGATGGCGAAGACGCCGATCGAGCCCACGAGCAGGGTGTGCCCGTCCGGCTGTGCCCGGGCCAGCAGGCGTGACGCGACCTCGCCATTCGCACCAGCGCGGTTCTCGACCACCATCGGCTGGCTAAGCGACTGGCCGCCGTACTGGGCAATGACGCGTGCGACGATGTCCGACGGGCCGCCGGCGACAAAGGGGACGAGGATGGTGACCGGCCGGCTGGGCCAGGCTTCGGCCCCACCCTGCTGCGTCTGTGCAGCCAGGGGACCGGCCGCGACCGCGGCACCGAGTGTGAGCGCATGACGGCGGAGCATAGGGGATGCTTTCTCTCCCGGGCGGACGTTGACCCTGCTACGCCATGATGCGGGCCAAGCGCGTCGCTGACCACCCCCAAGCAGGGCTGCGTCATCGACGAACCGAGGGGCTCAGGCAATAGATTTCGCTTCCGTCCTGCCGGTCCTGCCCATCGCCGCCACCCCTCGAGTTTCGGGCATAGCCGACCAGACCAGGATGCCACCCAGGGCGGCAGTCGAGGCGAGCACCAGGAAGGCGGTGTCATACCCGGCCCACACCACCAGCACCCCACCGAGAACCATACTCATCATGCTGCCAATCCCATGCAATGTGCCCACCACGCCTTGTGCGGCGGCGAAGTGCCCGCTGCCACGCGTCAGGTCAGCGACCACAATCGGGAAGAGCGCGCCGATCAGGCCCGCACCAACCCCATCGAGGAGCTGGACCCCGATCAGCCAGGCTCGCTCATCGGAGAGGGTATAGAGCGTCCCCCGCAGCACCAGGGCGACGAAGGCGGCCAACAGCAGCGGCTTGCGCCCCCAGGCATCCACCCGCGCCGCGACCAGTGCTGCGACTGGTACCATGACCGCCTGTGCGACGATGGCGGAGGCCGCTGTGAGCGCGATGCCCTGGCCGAGATTGCCCAGCGCCAGCTTCTGCGACACCAGCCCCAGCATACTGGCATTGGCCAGGTGGAACAGGGCGCCACAAACCGCGAAGATCAACAGGGGCCGGGAGCCCAGCAGCACGCGCCAAGCCGTGGGCTGTGCCGCATTCGCCACCTCGCCGGGTAGCAGGCCCCGGGCGACAGCGTGATCGATCGCGCTCGCAGGAACTGCCGCGGCAGCCGCTATGCTGGCAACAGCCGTAAAACCCATGGACCAGAACAACACCGAGTTGCCGAAGAAGGGCGCGGTGACCAGGATCGCCAGGCTGATCGTGCCGTCGCCAAGGTGGAACAGCGCCTCGTTCCGCCCAGCGCGGCGGGCAAAGCGTGCCGGGCCAACTACTCCGAGTGAGATGGCGGCGAGCGTCGGCCCGATTGTGACGCCGGCCATGGCTCCGACCAGCCCCGCCAGCGCTACCGACCAGAACTGAGGCGCGAACGGTATGACAAGACAGGTTGCGGTCATCACCAAGACCGCCCCCGCGATCAGCGCGCGCTTGGCTTGCACCGCATCGACGAGTGCGCCGAGGGGCGCCTGCGACAGCAGCCCGGTCAGCATGCCGACCGACAGCGCGGCACCGATGCTCGCCGGATCCCAGCCGTGTTCGGCAAGAAGATAGATGCCGAGATAGGCGCCGAGCCCATACCGGGCGTCGGAGACGAAGAAACTCAGGGCGTCCAATGCGCGCTCAGCGCCCCGCTGCTTCATGGGAGGGCTCCGGATCAGGACGGCGGAGTGGAACAGCCAATGAAACGGGCGCGGTTTTGCCTCGTTCCAAGGGCAGGAACACTCACACTACACCGGAAGAGCAGCGCCGAACCGCCTAGGTTTACCTCGGTCGGCACATCAGACGGCTCCAATCTCTCCACGCCGAGGGCCCGTGGGCGCGACCACCGCTCAGTCTGAGAGCGCGCTCACGATCTACTAAAGGCCCGACGGACCGCGGGGGCGCGGGAGCCCCCACGTCATCTGGAGGCGCCGTTCCTCCAGCTGTTCACTCCACCCGCGCGCCCGAGGCCCGGACCAGCGGCGCGAAGCGCGTCTCGTTCTCGCGGCGGAACTTTGCAAGGCCCGCGGGTAGTGTCCGCCACACCGTGGCACCCGCCTCTTCGAAGCGACGGCGAACTTCGGCGCTCTCAACCGCTTCGCGCCCGACCTCGGCGATCCGCTCAATGATTGCGGGCTCGATGCCGGCGGGGCCGAGCACCCCGCCCCAGGAGTTGATCTCGTAGCCTGGCAGGAACTCCGACATCGCCGGCACGTCTGGCGCCTGCGGGCTGCGCCTAGCGCCGGTCACGGCGAGCGGCCGCACTTGACCCTCGCGCGAGAGGCGCAGCGCCTCGGGGATGTTGCCGAAGATCATGTCGACGCGGCCGCCCAAGAGGTCGTTGTAGGCCTGCGCGCCTCCGCGGTAGGGCACGTGCAACATGTTCACTTGGCCCATATGCTTGAACATCTCGCCCGCAATGTGGAGCGTGGTGCCGGCGCCCGAGCTCCCAAAGCTGAAGCTGCCGGGCTCGCGGCGGCAGAGCGCGATGAGCTCAGGGACGCTATGGGCTGGAACGCCGGGGCGCACGATAAGCAGGTTCGGCAACTGCCACAGGCCGCAGATATAGGAGAAGTCGCGCTCGACGTCGTAGGGCAGCCGAGGGTAGAGAGTAGGCGCGATCGAGAGGGAGGAGACTGAGGCGAGCCCAATCGTGTTGCCATCCGGTGTGGCACGCGCGATCGCCTCCGTGCCTACATTCCCGCCCGAACCTGAGCGGTTCTCGACAACGAAAGACTGGCCCGTGATCTCGGCCATCCGATTGCAGCAGATGCGCGAGAGGATGTCTGTCCCACCGCCGGGCGGAAAGATCCCGATAAAGCGGATTGGTTGCGTGGGCCAGGCCAGGCACTGGGCACGCGCGGTCGCTGCGGCGCAGGCCGCACCCACAATGCCCAGCCAGGCACGGCGCGTTCCGCAACCCGGTGCGTACCAGTTTCGGTCGACGTTGATCGTGTCCCCAATCATAACTACTTCCCCGCGCGTCGGTGGCTCGGCTCGGCAACGAAAAGCGTGAGCTGCAGCTACAGCGTCCAGTAGAGTCGGTCCTGGATGGCGGTGCCCACCACCGCGGCAACCGATAACCTTTGTGCGAGTGCGTTGCGTCGGCAGCACCTAAACGTTCGTCACCTCCATTTCGGCCTTCAAGTAGACGGTATGCTTCGGCACGGCGCCGTCAACTGAGCAGGCTCGGCGGTCCCGGCAGGCCGGGCCTTGGCTACGGGTCAAGCAAAGAAACCACGGTAGCTTGTTCAGACCGCTCGAATAGGAAGATGTCTAGCAGGGCCGGCAACGTGACGGCTCTAGAGCGTGTTGTGGACCAAGTCGAAGGCGGCGGTTGCCTTGGCGAGCATGAAGGTGACGAAGGCGACGACGTGCAGGCCGGCGACGGTCTGGGGCAGTCGCTCGTAGTCGCGGGCGAGGCGTCGGAAGCGGGCGGCCCAGGCGAAGCTACGCTCCACCACCCACCTGCGAGGCAGTAGGACGAACCCGCGCTTTGACTCTGGGGCGCGGATAATCTGGAGCGCCATGCCGTTGGCCTCGGCGGCCTTGGCCGGCACCTCGCCCGTGTAGCCCTGGTCGGCATAGGCGAGGTCCACTGCCTCGCCGGTTGCTTCTTGCACGGCAGCGGCGAGTTGGCCGACCTGGGCACGATCCTGCTCATCGGCCGGCGTCACGTGCAGGGCCAGAAGGTGGCCGAGGGTGTCGACCGCGGCGTGCAGCTTGGAGCCCTTCTGCCGCTTGGCCCCATCGTAGCCAGCGCGGGCGCCGCTCTCGGGCGTGGATCGCAGGGTGCGACTGTCGAGGATGGCCGCACTCGGCTCGGCAGCGCGCCGCTCAACCAGCCGCAGCACGACGCGGAGGTCGTGCGCCATAGCTTCGAAGCAGCCCGCCGCCAGCCAGCGCCGGGCTTGGTCGTAGACCACATGCCAGGGCGGGAAGTCGCCCGGCAGCAGCCGCCAGGCGGCCCCAGCCCGGACAATCCAGCGCAGCGCATCATAGGAGGCCGGCAACGGGTATCGCCGTTGCCCCGCGTCCCCCGGCAGCAGCGTCAGATAGGGCGCAGCAAAGGCCCACTCCTCCTCTGTCGTATCAGTGGGGTAGCAATACCGACGGGCTCAACAGACATACCCCGTCATTTGGGATGACCAGTGGTCCGCAACACGCTCTAGACGCTCGCCCATCCAGGATGAGCCCCACCAGGTTCGGTGCCAGCAGCGTCAGCCACAACAGCGCTCCGTGGTAGCCCCGCACAATCCGCTCCCTTCTCGCCATCTCGCTGATCAAGGTGTAGCCCCCCGTCCAGCAGCCGCTGATACCGGAACGCCCGCGCCGATGTCTTCACCAGCGCTTGGTCAGCCCGCGTCGGACGGTGTTATACCAGCCGCCCTAGAGCTTGACCTGAGCCCAGGCACGGGTGGTGATGGAGGTGACCTGCTCTGGTCTGCGCATCAGCGCGTTCCAGGCTGAGCAGCAGGCGTCCACGATAGCGTCGTAGCTCTCCCACACGCGATGACTGAGAAAGTTGGCCCGCAGGAACTCCCACAGGTTCTCGACCGGGTTCAGGTCGGGCGCATAGCGAGGCAGCGGCAGCAGGCTGATGTTTGCGGGCAGTTGCAGCTTGGGTGAGGTGTGCCAGCCCGCGCCGTCGAGGACGAGGACAGCATGGGCTCCTTTGCTTACGCCCAGGCTGAT
>NZ_JQKB01000063.1:5091-12328 GCF_000745835.1 Belnapia moabensis DSM 16746
GGCCCGATTGTGACGCCGGCCATGGCTCCGACCAGCCCCGCCAGCGCTACCGACCAGAACTGAGGCGCGAGCGGGATGACAAGACAGGTTGCGGTCATCACCAAGACCGCGCCCGCGATCAGCGCGCGCTTGGCTTGCACCGCATCGACGAGTGCGCCGAGGGGCGCCTGCGACAGCAGCCCGGTCAGCATGCCGACCGAGAGCGCGGCACCGATGCTCGCCGGATCCCAGCCGTGTTCGGCAAGAAGATAGATGCCGAGATAGGCGCCGAGCCCATACCGGGCATCGGAGACGAAGAAACTCAGGGCGTCCAGTGCGCGCTCAGCGCCCCGCTGCTGCATAGGTGGGCTCCGGATCAGAGCGGAGTGGAATAGAAGATGTAACGGGCGCGGCCCTGCCTCGTTCAGGGCGAGTAGCACCCACATCACGCCAGACATACAGGATATGCAGCTGTTATCGCGTCAGGTTCCGCGCCTCTAGCGGCTTGCCGGCATGCATAGAGCTGAGCGTGCCAGCCCCTTGTCGACTTTGACAAGGAGCGCCTAGGTTCTCCTGCAACAATATTGGGAGGCTGCGCATGACCCAACCTACCCGCCGCGCCCTGCTTGTTGCACCGGCACTGCTGCCGGGCTTGGCGGCCGCGCAGGGCTTCCCAGCGCGCCCCATTACCTGGGTGGTTCCCTTCGCCGCAGGCGGCATCACTGATACCAGTGCCCGAACCCTGGCCCAGCGCATGAGCCAAAGTCTTAATCAGCCTGTCGTAGTGGAGAACCGTCCTGGTGCGGGCGGTACACTCGGAGCTGAGTTGGTCGCCCGCAGCGCGGCGGATGGGTATATCATGCTCTACGGCAGCCAGGGGCCGATGGCAGCGGCGCCTGCCATGTTCCCCAACCTACGCTATGATCCGCAGCGGGACCTCGCGCCGGTGCATGGCATTGGCGCATCGCCGCACCTCATCGTCACTCCGCCCGGCCGTCCTTGGCGAACCCTGACCGAGTTGGTCGCGGCCGCTCGTGCTCGACCGGAGGGTCTGACCTATGGCTCCGTCGGTGTTGGAACTTCGCCGCATCTGGCAGCTGAAACTCTGCAACAGGCGACCGGCGTGCGCATGGTCCATGCGCCCTACTCGAATGGGACTCAAGGCTTGAACGACGTCATCGGTGGGCGGCTCGACGCCATGTGGGACTACCCGTTAACCAGCCTGCCGCATGTGCGCGAAGGCCGGCTTCGAGCATTGGCGGTTACCGATACGCAAAGGGTTGCACTGGCGCGGGAGGTGCCGACAGTTGCTGAAGCCGGTCTGCCCGGCGCCGAGTTGGTGCCCTGGGCCGGGCTCTTTGTGCCGGCCCGCACACCGTCCGATGTTATTGGCCGCCTGGCTGCCGCGCTACGGGAGGCGATGGGCGACCCCAAGGTGCAAGAGTTCTTCGACGGCACTGCAACGGTGTTGTGGCCAACAATGGGCACAGAGCAGCTCCGTGCTTTTCTCATGGAGGAAGTGCCCCGGATCGCCAGCTTGATCGCCCGCTCTGGCGCGCGGGCGGGCTGAAGTCTAGGCAACGCGGCCTGCTGGTTGAGGACTGACGCTGAGAGCCTGCAGCGTAGTGGTCGCTGTTGAGTAGAGCCGTGTTGCCAAAGCCACCTCGGCGCACCCTGACATGCAGTTCGCAGGTAGCAATGTCATAGCTCAGCGGCCGTCTGGAAGTTAAGCCGAAGGCCAGGCTCTGACCACTCCATGGTAGCGAGTTCACCATTGCCAGACAGGGTGATGTAGGCGGTCCGCATATCCGGCCCGCCAAAGCAGATGTTGGTCGGGTGACTATCGGGCATCCACTTTGTTGCAGGGATCGGCGGCTTGAGCTGCTCCGGTAGGGTGAGGTCGGGGCGAGTCCCCTTTAACCCTTCAGTGACCGCCGTCTTGCCTTTCAAAACGAACGCAGATCGGCGCCACCATATTTCCAAGCAGAAGCACCGGGTCACCAACTGGACCGAGTACGATGCCGGCCTGCGCGCCCGCGGCAGCCTCACCGTCTGGTTCACGCCGGAGGCGATTGATGCCTGGAGGGCCAAGCCGCGCACTGGCCGGGGCGGGCAGCCCACCTACTCCGCGCTGGCGATCGCCACCGACGCCGACACGGGCCAGATCGTCGCCTCGGTGCTGACCGACAGGGATGCTGCCGACGGCTCGCAAGTCTGCCCCTTGCTCGACCGCGTCGATGGTTCGGTGGCGGCCCTCATTGGCGATGGTGCGTACGATCGGGACGATGTCTATACAGAGGTTGCGACGCACCATCCCGACGCGGCCGTAACCGCGCCGACGCAGCGGGATGCGCACTTGCGTTGTATTGCCGAACGTGGCCGTATGGGTTGGCAGCGCGCGTCGGGCTATAACTGGCGCGCCCTGGTAGAGGCCGACATCTCCCGGTGGAAACGCGTCATCGGCGACGGGCTTTGATCGCGAACGGATGGGCGACAGGCGACTGAGGTGGCCATCGCCGCCGACGCGCTGAACCACATGCTTGAGCTTGGGCGGCCCGAATACGTCCGCGTTGCTTGATCGCAAGCGCGGGCAGGGACGAATGCGTCCAGGCCCCTGACCCATGCAACACGCTGATGCCAGAACCTGCGTCACGGACGCCTATCGGTCTCAACCTGCCGAGGGCGGCCTGTGGCGAAGCGTCCAGACCGCAGCAATGGCCATCGCACACAAGCTGGCCAGATGCAGCAGCAGGTGCCCCGGCGAGGTGAAACCCTGGATGGCAAAGACGATGAGGATATCCCCGAGGGGAATCAGCGCCGTCATGCCAAGCACCAGCCCCACCGCGCGCCGGGTCGAACATGACGCAAGCACAAGGACGTAGCTGCCGAAAACGAGGTCTCGCACACCCACCACCGCAACCCAAGCCGCGCTACTGCCCTCCGGAGCCGGGAGCCCGAAGACTGCGGCGCCCAGCCTCGGGGCGAAGACGAAGACACAGCCGAGCGCCATGAGCGCGATCGCGAGGAACAGGGCGGGCCAGAGGTCAGGATCGTAGATCGGCAATGCCTCTTGATCTCGTTGTGTCACTGGCGCCAATCCTCTTTTTCTTTCCGCGATGCGGGAGCTCTGGCCTCCTCCGACCCGTGTGCTCCTCGCTGCATAAACCACCTTTCCTGCGGAAGAGCCGCCGAAGCGGGACAGGCACTTCACTGCAACGGCCGCCTCAAACGGGGGCAGCCGCCCACTACACCAACAGGGGCACGGCCCTCGGTCCGGTGGTTAGGGGCAGCCAAATCGGCATTGCCAATTCGGTCGAAGATTCAACAAACTTCCGCAGTTTTGCTGCATCGGGCACTCGAGGTGAGTAGCAGTTTGGGGCGGAGTCACGCCGCGCGCAGAGTATCGCGCCTCGGAACAAGGTGCGGCTGAAGTTGACAATGCCGACTCGCCTCGACGCCAGCGGCCAAGCGTGGCACCTCTGCGGGCATGCGAGCAACCCTGCATCCGCGCCTGCTGACCGGCCGGACCGGCGATCCGGGCGTCTATGTGGAAGCCTTGCACCTGCCCGAGACGATCCTGCTGGACTGCGGCGATCTCTCCGCCCTCACGCCACGCCACCTTCTGCGGTTGGGCGTACTGGCGGTTTCGCATGCCCATATGGACCACTGGGCCGGCTTCGACCGCTTGTTGCGGCTTCTGATTGGGCGGAACAAGCGCCTGCCCGTCATCGGGCCCGAGGGTTTTACGCAACGCCTGTTCCACCGGCTCCAAGCCTATACATGGAATCTGGCCGACCGCATCACGACCGATCTGGTGTTTGAGGTGACAGAGGTGACCATGGCTGCGTTTTGGCCACGTGCCAGTCTGCGGTTGCATGGTGGCTTCCAGATCGAAGCACTGCCGCCTTTCCCAGCCACGCCAGACGGCACTGTGCTACAGCAGGGACCGCTGCGGCTGCACGCCGCGGTGCTGGATCATGGCACCCCTTGCCTTGGTTTCGCGGTGGAGGAAGCGATGCACTTCAATGTCTGGCGAACTAGGCTGGAGGAGCGCCGCCTGCAAACCGGCCCTTGGCTCACCGCTCTCAAAGCGGCTGTGGTAGAGGGACGGCCGGACGACTACCCGATCCCGATCTATGCGCGCGCATCTGAAGCACAGAATGCCCCAATGCTGCCACTCGGTGCTCTGCGGGACCTCATCAGCGTGACGCCCGGGCAACGTCTGGCCTATCTCACGGACTTTGCTGACACGCCCGCGAACCGCACCGCTGCCGTCGCTTTGGCGCGCGGCGCCGATATCCTGTTTATCGAGGCACCTTTCGCTGCCGCGGATGCCGCTTTGGCCCTGGACCGCCGGCACCTCACGACCCGCGCCGCGGGCGAAATCGCACGTGAGGCCGGCGTCCGACGTATCGAGCCATTCCACTTTTCGCCACGCTACCTCGGGCAAGAGGCTCAGCTGCTTGCGGAAGTCGCCACGGCCGCAGGACGCGATACATTGTCACCTATCTAGGGGCTCCTCCTCGTACACTACCGGCGAACACCTCGGAACGGCGCCCCGCTGGATCAGGCCCGACAGCCCAGCTAACAATCTCCTTCACGATTTTTGTGCCACCCTGTACCGCTGGCCCAGTCGGCGCGGCGAAGTCCTGGTCATCGCTGCAGACCAGACGCAGGTCGATAAGTGGAATGGCGCGCGCAAAAGCCTCGCGAGTGATGATGTCGTTGAACGCGGTAAGAGCCACAACAGCCAGCTCGCGGCGTCCAGGGTCTGGGAAGCGCGGGTCGTAGATTGTACAGACCGCAACGGGCAGACCAGGTTGGAGTGCCGCATCGAGCATCACTCGGTAGTCGCGTGCGAAGGCCTCCCGGATGGCCGCGATGCGGGCCAGTCCGTCGGCCACGCTCCGCGCTGGCTCGCCAAGCACGCCCTCGCGCCGGCCAGCATCGTTTCCGCCGGCACTGATCACGAGGTGTGTGGCATCGAGTGGCAACCGGCGAAGCTGGCCCGGCACGTCGGCGGCGACGGAGCCGCCTCTGGCCAGAAGAGTTGCCTGCCAGCCCGATGGCAAGCGCATGCCGAGTTGGGCGACGACGTCGGGCCCTCCTCCCCGCAGGTAGCCCGCATTGTCGAGAACGGAGTCACCGAGAAGGATGACGTGTCCCGGCGCCTGCGTTCCCACGGACTGGGTACTGGCAGGTCGCGCACAAGCCGTCAGCCCGGTCGCAGCTGTGATGCTGAGCGCCGTTCGGCGAGGCAAAAAGGAGCTTCGTGGAACGGTTATCATGCTCCTCCTGACAGATGGGCTGGCTAGTTAAGCAACACCCGGCGAGCAGATAGGAACGCGTCGCCGGCCGGAGGGTTGGCTCGGCCGCAGCCGCGACTGTGGGCTGCGCCGGACCCAGGCAAGCGCGGCTGCACTGCCCTGCAACGACCGATGAGGACGCAGTGCCTATGCGCAACCCAAGCGATGCCATCCCACCCGCATGAACCCGGCGGTCAGCAGGCAGTAGCGTGGCGTTCCAGCACGACGCCGAGCACCTCGATAGGGTCACGTGCCCACCACCGCCGGGACAGAACCTCGATCTCGACCGGGGCCCGGTAGCCTGCGGCCTCGGCCATGGCGCACAGGCGCGAAATGTCGATCACGCCGTCAACCGGCATACCGCGATCAGGGGCGAGATCGGTCGTGGGCACCAGCCAGTCGCTAGCCTGGAACATGGCCATGCGGCCCTGCGCCCGCGCCGAACGCGACCGCCACATCCGACTCATCACCGGGAAGGACCGCATGGCCTGGCAGAAGGCGACAGGCTACGGCCGGCGCAGTCTCGCGGAAGCCGCAGTCGGCAGATACAAGGGGATCATCGGGCCGAAGCTGCGCGCCCGCGTCTTGGCGGCCCAGCAAGGCGAAGCCGCCATGGCCGTCGAGGTGCTCAACCGCATGGTCCGGGCTGCAAAGCCGATGTCCATTCGCGTGGCCTGAAGTCATCTGGGCGGGGCCGCCTTCGTTAGCCCGTCCGCCTCCGTGCACCAACGCCGATCAATTGCCGACCTCATCTCCAGCGACCGGTGCTCTTCCTTGCCCCGCCCGTGCCAGAATTTCGCGGGCGCGACCGGGCTTCGTCCGCGCTGCGCGTGCGGCGAAGTAGCGCTCCGCTTCTGCCTGCGCGCCAACACGCGCGGCGATTGCAGTGGCGATGTACTGGTTTAGGCTGACACCTGCGGCCTCAGCCTGTGCGGCCGCACGCTCCTTTAGGTCGTCGGGCAGCCGCAGTGGGAAACTGCTCATCCTCTCATCCTTCTCAGCACGTCGGCCGGCCGCTCGACCGGGATTCCAAATCGCGCCGCGCCATCGCGTAAGTCAGCTAGATTGAACGTGGCGATGACATCAGCGCCGCCGTTCACCGCCGTCTCAAGCACCAAGTCATCGTCCGGGTCACGCGCACCTGGGCGGACACGGAAGTCAAATGCTACGGGCACGCAGATGCTGGCGACCTCGTCGAGTACCGCCAGTACTTCCTCCGCCGAGATGCCAGTCATCTCGAGGACGGATACACGCGTGAGCACAGCCTCGTACTCGAGGATTAGCGGCGTCGACAGTAGGAGACGTAATTCCCCATCGAGCGCTGCAAGTAAAAGGCGGCGGGACGCGCCAGCGGCGCTGGCGAAGCCTGCGACCATCACATCAGTGTCCAAGACTACGCGCACCACCATGATATCATATAGGACATCATAACCCGAGTGCCGTCTACCCCCAACCGGCTTCAAAGAATGTCAATCGTCAAGTTAGGGTAATGACTACAGCGACCGAAGGGGCGAGCGATTCAGCTTTGACTTTTGTAACACCTTCTTCCCGCTTTGGTTGGTCTCGGTTGTTGGATAAGGCGGGATATGGAAACGCGCCGCGCCAGGGGCATGACGTTTTCCCCGTGTCACCATTTCATAGGCGCTTGCCCTTCGAATTGTGGCAAGCCCCATACCGATTACGATAAGGGTCTTTATCGCAAGCCTTCGGCTTCTCGCGCCTCACGCCGGATGCGGTTCAAGGTATTGTGGTACCCGCTGTAGTAGAGCTGTTCAGATGGCGAGCAGTCTGGTGCAGGGCTCTCGTAAAGGCAGGGACGGCCCGCCAACGCGTCAGCCTCACCCTGAGCGTAAGGCGTCGGGGCGGCTTTCCTGGTATCGCTATGCTTACCTTCACTGAGGCCAAGCGAAGCCGGATCGCTCCCTCTGCCCTTAGTGGAGTCTGCCGGCTGC
>NZ_JQKB01000063.1:12339-27465 GCF_000745835.1 Belnapia moabensis DSM 16746
CGGCCGGAGTACGTCCGCGTCGCATGACGCCGAACGCAAGCAGGGACCAGTACGTCGGTGCAGCTGACCTATGCAACACGGCGAAGCGCATGCCGAGTTGGGCGACGACATCGGGCCCTCCTCCCCGCAGGTAGCCCGCATTGTCAAGAACGGAGTCACCGAGAAGGATGACGTGTCCCGGCGCCTGCGTTCCCACGGACTGGGTACTGGCAGGTTGCGCACAAGCCGTCAGCCCGGTCGCAGCTGTGATGCTGAGCGCCGTTCGGCGAGGCAAAAGGGAGCTTCGTGGAACGGTTATCATGCTCCTCCTGACAGATGGGCTGGCTAGTTAAGCAACACCCGGCGAGCAGATAGGAACGCGTCGCCGGCCGGAGGGTTGGCTCGGCCGCAGCCGCGACTGTGGGCTGCGCCGGACCCAGGCAAGCGCGACTGCACTGCCCTGCAACGACCGATGAGGACGCAGTGCCTATGCGCAACCCAAGCGATGCCATCGCACCCGCAGAACCCGGCGGTCAGCAGGCAGTAGCGTGGCGTTCCTGCACGACGCCGAGCACCTCGCTGGGGTCACGTGACCACCACCGCCGGGACAGAACCTCAATCTCGACCGGACCCCGGTAGCCTGCGGCCTCAGCCATGGCGCGCAGGCGCGGAATATCGATCACGCCGTCACCCGGCATACCGCGATCAGGGGCGAGATCGGTCGTGGGCACCAGCCAGTCGCTGGCCTGGAACATGGCAATGCGGCCCTGCGCCCGCGCAATCTGACGCGCGAGGTCTGGATCCCACCAGACCTGCCACACATCCATGACCACGCCCAAGCCCCAGCCCAGTTCGTCACATAAGTCAATCGCCTGGGCCAGGGTGGAAAGCACCGAGCGGTCGGCGCAGGCCACCGGGTGTTGTGGCTCGAGCGCAAGCATCACGCCAGCGGCACGCGCCTCGTCCAGAATCTCGGCCAGCCCGTCCCGCACCATGTCCCGCGCGCCTTCCAGGTCCCTGGAACCCGGCGGAAGGCCGCCGGACACGATGACGAGGCTGGCAGCACGCAGCGCATGCGCCTCCGCAATAGCGCGCCGGTTGTCCTTGATCGCGGCACGGCGGCCAGCTGCATCGGCAGCGGTGAACATGCCGCCGCGACAAAGACTGCTGACCGCCAGGCCCGCCTCGCGGATCCGCCGAGCTGCGCGCTCCGCCCCGCCCGCATCCGCCAGCGCATCCCGCCAGGGAGAGATGGCAGAGATGCCGCGGCGGGAGCAGCCGTCTGCGCACTCGGCGAGCCCCCATCGCTCCCGGACGGTGGCAGTGTTGAGCGAGAGCGGCCCCGGTCGCGGCATTGATGCATTCCCTGTGCGGCAGGCAGGCTCGCGGCCGCCGCGAAGCGTCCTGAAGGTTCAATCCACCGACTTGAAGCCTCCGCTCACCTCCAGGAGGGCGCCAGTGACGAAGCTGCCGTCGGCGGCCAGGAACACATAGGCCGGCGCGATCTCCTCCGGCTGCCCGGCGCGGCCGAGCATGGTGAAGGTGCCGAATTGTCCGACCGTTTCCGGGGAGGAGGTGGCGATCGCCGGCGTCCAGAAGGGGCCCGGCAGGACGGCATTGACCCGCACGCCACGCTCCGCCAATTCCAACGCGAGGGACTTGGTGAACACATTCACCGCGCCCTTGCTGCTGGAATAGGCGAGGGACCCCTTCTTGCCGAGGATCGAGGTAGTGGACGAGGTGTTGATGATGCAGCCGCCGACCTTCTCCAGATGGGGCAGGGCTGCCTTGGCCATCAGCATGTAGGCGATGATATTAGTCTCGAAGACCAAGCGTAGCCCGTCGGCCTCGATCTGCTCCAGCGTTCCGTCGCCGTCGAAATAGGCGGCGTTGTTCACCAGCACGTCGAGGCGCCCGAAGGCGCCAGCCGCTTCCGCCACCAAGCGCCTGCGGTCCGCTTCCACCGTCACATCGACCATCATCGGCAGGCATCGCCGTCCCGTCTGCTCCACAAGGCGCCGGGTCTCGGCCGCGTCGCCCTCGCTATGGTTGAAGGCAAAGGCTATGTCGGCGCCTTCCAACGCAAAGGCGATCGCAACGGCGCGGCCGATGCCGGAATCAGCTCCGGTGATCAACGCGGCCTTGCCCGAGAGCTTGCCTGCCGCCCGATAGTTCGAGAGGTCGGTATCGGGCTGGAGGCGCATGCGGGCTTGGTCGCCCGGCGCGGCTTGGTCATGGTCAACGGCCAGCGCCTGCGGGGCGGGGCGTCGCTCGTGCTCGCTCATGCCATCTCTCTTTCGGTTCTAGATGACCCAGACGACCGGGGCGACCAAGGTGGTCAGCGCCAGCCAGTGACACCGGTTCCACGCGGGGTGCCTTGTCGCGGGCGCAGGCTGACAGCACGCTGGTGAAGGCGCTGGGCCCGGGCGTTCTGGCGGCGGCAATGCTGGAGGCGGGGCGCTACGGCACCATCAATGAACTCGCCGTAGCCGAAAGGATCAAGGCTCTTGTCGGGATCCGGGGTGATGGGCCCCATCACCCCGGATCCCGACAAGAGCCTCAACATTAATCCCGTACAGCATGCTCAAGCGCCGCGGTCGGGCACATGCGCAAGCTGGCAAAAGTACCCGGCCGGGCACCCGCTTCTTCGAGCACAAGACATTCCGGTACGCCGCGTAGCTCAAGGCCACCCAGGCCGGATCACTTGGAAGCGAGCGTAGTGTCCTGTCCGCTGTTCGCGGCCTTCAGTCCAGGCTGGCTAGCCTCGGCTTTGGCACGGATCGCCTGGTTCATCACCAGCAGTCCCGCGGAGAGCCTCGCCAAGTAGCGTGCGGCCCGCACCCGCACTGCCTCCTGTCCATCCTCATCCTTTGGAAGCGTACAGCCTGCGAGGGTGATGGCGGTACCGACAATGCGCGCCTCAAGCGCCGCGATCGCGTCATCGCTGGACTGTGTCTTATGAAACTCTTCGTCTGCCAGATTCCCGGCCCGGTCGATCTCAACCTCCACCTTGTCTCCGTCTGTGAGTACCGAGGCGATCTCCTTCGGCGGGTCCGGCTCCTCCCCAGCCAGCATCGCCATCAGACCGATTGAGGCAACCAGCGTGTGAATTGGACCTCCATCCCCGCCCCTTGCGGCGAAGGCGCCGAATGCCACCGCCAGGGCGGCCTCGCCGAGCACCTCCCCGCTCTCTGCATCCATCCGGGCGAGCGGCGTCGCCTCTTTGTCTCCCCAGGGCGTCTCCTCACTGCCATCCAGCAGAATCGGTAGGCTGCCGTCTGCGACTGCCTTGGCAACCAACGCCAGTGCCTGGTGGATGTCAGGAGAGGTTGACGGCGCCATAAAGGGCTCCTGGATGCGCGAATCAGTCCACCACACCTAGGTAGGGCGACCGTCGCCAGCAACACATCGCCCACAGACAGTCCCTTATCGGCCCGCTCTGGGTGGCTTTGCGTCAGGCAGCGTGACGGAACGTTAGGTTCTGGAAGAAGCTGCGCGGGCACCGTCAACTTGGCAGGGGTTACCCGCTTGCCCCCGGGTCCGGTAGATATTCGGAATGAAATCGTCAGCCGCCAGCCCCCTCTATGCCGGGTTCCGCTTTCCCGCTGAGGTCATCAGCCACGCGGTTTGGTTGTATTTTCGCTTCCCCCTCAGCCTGCGCATGGTCGAGGCGATGCTGGCGGCACGTGGCATCTTGGTCAGCCACGAGACGGTGCGACAGTGGGCGCTTAAGTTCGGCCAGGAGTTCGCCAACCAGATCCGGCGGAGACTCCCCTGTGCTGGTGACAAGTGGCATCTCGACGAGGTGGCTATCAAGATCGCCGGGGTAAAGCACTGGCTGTGGCGTGCCGTAGATCAGGCCGGGATGGTGCTCGACGTGCTGGTCCAGAGCCGGCGCGACAAGAGGGCGGCGAAGCGCCTGCTGCGGAAGTTGTTGAAGCAGCAATGCCGGGCGCCCCGCATCATGATCACCGACAAGCTCCCGAGTTATGGGGCGGCCAAGCGGGAGGTGATGCCCGGTGTCGAGCACCGCCAGCATAAAGGCCTGAACAACCGGGCCCAGAATTCACACCAGCCGACGCGCCGACGAGAGCGGCAGATGAAGCGCTTCAAGTCAGCGCGGCAGCCACAACGCTTTCTCTCCGCCCACGATCAGATCGCCAACCTCTCCCATCTTCGCCGCGACCACGTCTCCGCCAGTGAACACCGAGCCGCAAGGGTGCGGGCGTTCGAGATGTGGGCGGAGATCAGCAGGGTTGCTGTAGCAGCCTAAAGTCCCTGCCCGCATCGTCCTCAGCTTGCCAGCTCGCTCGGCCTGAAGGCGACAAGTTGACGGTGCCCTCTGGGCAGTTCGCTGGTACCTCATGTTCCCGATCAGCTATCGTGATCTCGAGCTCATGCTGCAGGACCGCGGTGTTGACCTCGCACACACCACCATCTTTCGCCGGATCCAAGCCTATGCACCGGAGCTGGAGCGGCGGCTCCGGCCCCATCTGTGTATGTCCAACGGACCGTGGAGAGTCGATGAGACCTATGTTCGGGTGAAAGGCCGCTGGATGTACCTGTATCGCGCGGTCGACAGTCGTGGGCAGACGATCGACTTCCTGCTCTCGGCCAAGCGCGACGCGGAGGCTGCCAAGCGCTTCTTTCGCAAGGCACTCGGGCAGCCGCATACGGTGAACCCGCGCACGATCACGGTGGACAAGAACCCAGCTTACCCGTGCGCCACGGCGGAGATGAAGGCAGACGACGAGCTGTGGCGCTTCAGCCGGCTACGACAATGCAAGTTCCTCAATAACATTGTGGAACAAGACCATCGGCGCGTTAAACGCCTGGTCAGACCGGGGCTCGGCTTCGGTGGCTTCTGGACGGCACGACGAACACTGGCGGGCTACGAGGTGATGGCGATGATGAGAAAGGGCCAGGTGCGGAGGGTTGGCGGGCGCGACATGCGGGCACAGGCCAACTTCATCGCCGACCTGTTCGATGTCGCCGCCTGATCTGGAGCCTGTCGCGCCCATTCACAACCTGCCGCAAACTTTGCAACACAACCCTCCTCGTCGTCCTCATCGCCTATGGCAAGCACCCGAACGACGGAGCGGGGACCGTCGCCATGGGACGGATCTCCGCCGAGGAAGCCCTGCTGGTCTGCCTCGCGGGCGGGATCTGGGGCATCTTCAACGGCTCCGTGTCCGTGATGATCGGCTTCGCGCCGATCTTCCTAGTCGGCGAGGGGCGCAGCACCGCCGAGGCCGGGCTGCTCGTAGGCACCGCGATCTGGTTATCCGCGGCGTCGGTCCAGGCAGGGGGCCTGCTCGGTCAGGCTCGGGGGCGACACACTGCCCTCATGGCGGCCGGAGCCTTGGGTTGGGCCGGCTGCCTCGCGCTGCTCGCTTCGGGAACCGGAGTGTCCGGTGCGGCCATCATCGGGGCCGGTCTGGTCCTCGGCCTGCCCGTCGGGGTCATCCTGGCCATACCCGCCCAGGCACTTCGCCCTGAGAGCCGGGCGATTGGCATGGGGCTGTTCTATACTTGGCTCTACATCGGCAACGGTGCCCTGCCGCCCGCGGCTGGATGGCTGCAGGACGGGACCAGCAGCGCCGCGACTCCGTTGTTTCTCACTGCTGTGCTGGTGGCAGCGATGTTGCCGCTCTACATGCTGTTCCAGGCCATTCGGCAGAGGCAAGCCGCCGCTCTGCCGAGATCAGTCGAGGCCTGAGCCATCAGCGGCCGCGGCACGCCTTCATAATTCAAGGACCGTTTTGGTGGCCAATTCTATCAGCCGCCCCCGCTTGGGGTGGAAACCGTCATTGAGGTCCCGCCCGCGTCAAACGTCAAAGGAGGTCAGGATGGGGCAGGGCCCGATGCTGCCCTCGCCGCACTTCCTTGCCAGCCGGCGGAGGGCATCTCGGGCCCGATGAAGGTCGGCAATCTTGGCGTCGAGCGCCTCGATGCGGGCCTTCGCAAGCTCACGGGCACGGCTGCGGTCTTCACTAGCATCCAGATCGAGGAGTTCCCTGATCTCCTCGAGCGTAAACCCCGCTGTCTGCGCCTGCCGGACGAACCGCAGGCGGCGCACGTCTTCCCGGCCGTAGTGCCGGATCCCGTCCCCTCGCGCAGGCGTCCTGAGCAGGCCCTTGCGCTGGTAGAACCGGATCGTCTCGACGCCTACGCCACCGGCGGCGGCAAGCTCGCCGATGGTCAGCGATTGGCCTCCGTGAGGCTCACTGACAGGCGGTAATCGAACCCCTTGACTCCGTACCATAGTACGCACCCTATATCAGCGCCGACTGGATCTCAAGGAGACCGAACATGTCGGCGACAACCACCCTCTCACCTGCACCAAGCCGCCCCGCGGTGGCCAAAAAGGCGGTCATCCACCGCATGGTGATGCCGCACCACACCTGCCCCTACGGCCTCAAGGCCAAGGACCTGCTGGAGCGCTCCGGCTACGAGGTCGAGGACCACCATCTCTCCACGCGCGAGGGGACCGACGCCTTCAAGGCTGAACATGGGGTCGCAACGACACCCCAGGTCTTCATCGGTGGCGAGCGCATCGGCGGCTACGACGACCTGCGCAGGTTCCTGGGCAAGCCCGTCGCGGATCCGAAGGCGACGACTTACCGCCCAGTCGTCGCGCTATTCGCCATGACCGCGCTAATGGCCATGGCGGCGAGCCACGCCGTGACAGGGAGCGCGTTCACCGTCCGCGCGGCCGAGTGGTTCATCGGCTTCTCGATGGTCGTGCTGGCGCTGCTGAAGCTCCAGAATATCGAGGGCTTCTCAACGATGTTCCTGAACTACGACATGCTTGCCAAGCGGTGGGTGCCCTACAGCTACATCTACCCCTTTGCCGAAGGGCTGGCGGGCGTGCTGATGGTCGCGGGCGCGCTCACCTGGCTATCGGTGCCGATAGCCCTGTTCGTTGGCACGGTAGGTGCCGTCTCGGTGTTCAAGGCTGTCTACATCGACCGACGCGAGCTCAAGTGCGCCTGCGTCGGCGGCTCCAGCAATGTCCCCCTCGGCGTCATCTCGCTTACCGAGAACCTGATGATGATCGCCATGGCGGTGTGGATGGCGCTTGCCGCGTTCGGCCTGCCGGTCGGTGCGGGCCACGCGATGTAACCCGGCGCCCTGCGCCTCGCTCAGCTTTCAGGAGTTCACATGCCTTCCGAACAGACGGGCCAGCCTGGGGTCTCTCCGGGCGGCCGCGAGTTTGGCCTATCTCTCCTCGTAATAGCGACGGCGCAGCTGATGCTCGTGCTGGACGACACCATCGCGAACATCGCCCTGCCGAGCATCCAGCGTGAGCTGGCTGTCACGGCGACGACGCTGCCGTGGATCGTCAACGCCTACGTCCTCGCCTTCGGCAGCCTGCTGCTGTTCGGCGGCCGGGTCGGCGACCTTTTCGGGCGACGCCGGGTGCTGCGGGTGGGTCTCGGGGTGTTCACGCTCGCCTCCCTGCTTGGCGGCCTGGGCACGAGCCCGGAGATGCTGATCGGCGCCCGCGGCCTGCAGGGCCTCGGGGCGGCACTGGTCGCACCGAACGTGCTGGCCTCGATCGCCACCACCTTCCCGGTGGGCAAGCCCCGCAACTCCGCCATGGCGGTCTATGCGGCCATGTCCGCGGTGGGCATCACCGCCGGGGTCCTGCTCGGCGGCGTCCTGACCGGAATGCTGAACTGGCGTTGGGTCTTCTTCATCAACATCCCTATCGGCCTGGCGGTGCTCGCCGGCACTGGGACCCTCGCTGAGGGCAAGCGCAACACCGGACGCCTCGATACCCCTGGCGCGATCAGCGGCACCGGCGCGATGGTCGCGCTCGCCTACGGCATCACCCGGGGCGGGGAGCATGGCTGGGGTGATGCCGTAACCCTGGGCGCCCTCGTCCTCGCGGCCGTGCTGGCGGCGCTGTTCCTGTGGCTCCAGAGTGGCCGCCAGAACCCGATGCTGCCGCTCGGGCTGCTCCGCGATCGGAACCGGTCGGGGTCCTATGTGGCCGTGCTGTTCATCGGCGGCGGACTGATGGCCACGTACTACCTGCTGACGCTCTACATGCAGCAGGTCCTGCAGTTCAGCCCCGTGATGGCGGGTTTCGCCTCGCTGCCTGTCAGCGTCGGCATCGTCCTCTCGGCGGGCATCAGCTCCAAGCTGGTCGAGCGCTTCCCACCGCGCGCCATAGCGGTTCCGGGCCTGCTGGTAGCGGCCGTGGGCCTGTACTGGCTCTCGATGCTGACGGCGGAATCCTCGTACGCCGGGCACGTTCTGCCCGCGCTCTTCGTCACCTACTTCGGGCTGGGGATGGGCTTCATGCCGATGACGCTCACAGCCGTCCACAGCGTCGCCGAGGAGCAGGCCGGTGTCGCCTCGGCTTTGCTCAACACGGCACAGCAGATCGGTGCGGCGCTCGGGCTTGCGGTGCTGGCGACCATCTCGACATCGGCGGCCAATGAGCGGCTGCCCGACGCAGGCAGGATCCTCCAGGAGGGCCTCGCAGGCAACGACCCGGGCGCCGTGGCGACGGCCAGTGCGGCGCTGAGCCACGGCTACACCATAGGCTTCGTCGCCGGGGCTGGGATGCTGCTGATTGCCGCTGTCATTGCGGCCGCGGCCGTTACTACCAAGCGCACGCAAGGCGCGGCGATGCTCAGTGTTGGGGAATGATCCCCCGCACGGATCGGCGGGCGCTCTGCCGGAGCTCCGCCGGAGCGCCGAGGCCCTGCGGGCACGACCCTAGTTTTTAGCCCAGCGCGACGCTGTTGCGGCTGGGCTCCGTGCTGCCAGACGAGGAGCGACGTCTGCTGATGCCGAAAATCAGCTACTCGATGGGCGAACGGCGAATGGCTGCTTCCACCGAGCCACCGCCTGAGAGCAGCCCGTCCGCTTTCGGCCAACTTCAGCCGTTCCCACGGGTGACAGCAGGCTTGTCAGAACTCGGTTTCCGAGACCAGAGGCAAATGCCTGTGCCGATCACATGCGGTAAGCCCCGCGCCCCGCAAGTTCGCCGCTGGCCCTCTGCAGGGCGGCGATGCGGGCTTGGGCGAAGGTGGCGAAGAGCATCCGGCAGCCCCTTCATAGTACGCTTTCGTACTCTCAAAGCGCTGGCAGGCCGCCATCAGCGCCGGTAAGGCAACTCGCCCGTGCCAAGCCCGAACAGCCGGTCATGAGCGCGGCGCGTGACGCCGTAGCACTCGCAGGAGGCGTTCTCGAGGCCGTCCCGGTCGGTGATGGTGATGCGGCCGCCGCTGTAGCGGATCAGCCCTGCTTTCTGCAGCACGCCGGCCGCGACCGTGACCCCGGCGCGGCGAACCCCCAGCATCATGCCGAGGATCTCGTGGGTTATCGGGAAGGTGTCTACCCCGGCCCGGTCGTGCGCCATCAGCAGCCAGCGGACGAGGCGATCGTCGGTGTGGTGGCGCCCATTGCAGGCTCCGGTGCGCGCCACCTGTCCGTGGTGGACCAGGGCATACCGGTTCAGCAGGCGCCGTAGCGATGGCAACTGCTCCAGCATCTCCCGAAAGGTGGAGGCCGACATCCGAAGGGCCGTACCGGGCATCTGGACGAGGCCCTCCAGGTCATCCTGATCGTCGTCCAGGAGGAGCGGCAGCCCGACGATGCCCTCATACCCGACGATGCCGACTTCGGCGCCGTCGCCATCCTCCAGCGTGGCTATCATGGAGACCATCCCGGTCTCGACGAAGTAGACCGCCTGCATTGGCTGTTCAGGGACCTGCAGCACATCCCGGAAGTTCAGCGCGACCGGCTCTAGCTGCGGCCACAGCTCGGCCAGGTCCGCTGGCGGCAGAGCCTGGAGAAGGCGATTGCAGGTGCTGGGTGGTGCAGGATCGGACATGAGACACGGCTCCTCGCAGGACATTGCGGGAGCACGGGCCTCTCTCAGTCATCCGTGGGCAGGGAAGAACGGACGATGCATCGGCGCTATGCTGTTCGGTCCGAGTTGTCTGTACGGTAGTTGCATCGGCAGCGGGCGATGAGCACGAACTTCTCTTCACATGCGATAAGTCCCGCGCAGCGCGGGTCAGCGGACTGCATCAAATACTTCTGTCACACGCCGCCTGACACCGACATCTTCGTCGAAACGGATACTGAAAATCACTGGGACACCGGCGAACTGACCTCAGCTGGAAAACAGGCTTTTGCCAGATCAGGCCTTGGCAGTCCTCACGCCGCAGCAGAATGGCGAGCGCAGTGATGGCACGACGGAGGTGAAGCAGTTGACGACGGTTGGCGCAAACTGCCGCGCCACTGGCCCGATCCATGCAACAGCGTCGTCGCGGGCCAGGAATCCCGACCCGGTTTAGCGCCGCCGCACAATCACAGTTTCGAGCGGCCGTAGCGCCGCCCATCACTGGGGCTGGGCCGCTGCGTAAGCTCCCTCCGTGAGGCGGCACTAAGTCGCCCGCGGGAGGCAAGCACCATGAAACGATATGGCATGACCCGGCGCGCGGCGCTGCGGGCAAGCGTGGCGGGCGCAGCCGGGGCCGCGCTGCCCGTTTTTAACGTTCATAGTCAGGGTTCAGCGGGGGTACTCCGCTGCGCTTTTTGGGAACACTGGGTGCCCGCGGGCAACGACATCATCCGCGAACTCTGTGAGGAATGGGGCGCCAAGAACCGGGTCGAGGTGAAGATCGACCGCTTGGTCTCTGCCGGCAACCAAATCCTGCTGACTATCGCCTCCCAGGCGCTATCGCGGAGCGGCCACGACATTATCGCCATGCCAACCTGGGAGCCTTCCTCCCACGCCCGGCTGCTAGAGCCGGTCGACGACGTGGTCGGTCGCCTTCAGCAGAAATATGGCCCCGTCAACCCGGCGGCCGAATACCTGGCGCGGCGCGACGGCGCCTGGCGCGCCGTGCCCGCCGTTGCCGGCAGCCAAATCAAGTCCGCTTGCATTCGCTATGACTTGTTCCAGGAGCATGCCGGAATCGATATTCGCGCGATGTGGCCGGCGAAAGCGGAGCGCGGCCCGGGCGCCGAAACCTGGAACTGGGATGCCTTCCTGAAGGCGGCGGAGAAGTGCAACGCCGCGGGCTATCCCTTCGGCCTGCCCATGGGTCAGTATTCTGACGCGGTTGATTGGGTGGGCGCCCTGTTCCGCAGCTTCGGTGCCAGCATGATGGATGCCGAGGGGCGGGTGACGGTGCGCGGCAACAATAAGCTGAAACAAGCCGTCGAATATCTCGTCCGGCTTTCGAAGCACCTACCGAACGACGTCTGGGCCTGGGATGATGCAGCGAACAACCGCGCGCTGATCTCCGGCAAGTCGGCTCTGATCTTCAACCCGCCCTCCGCGTGGGCGGTGGCAAAGCGAGATGCGCCGCAGGTTGCCGAGAAATGCTGGTACGCGCCCTTCCCGAGCGGAGTTGAGGGCCGGTTCGCCCCATTCTTGCCGTTCTTCTGGGGCATTTGGAGCTTCGCGCGGAATAAGACCGCGGCGAAGTCGCTGGTTGAATTCCTGTCTGACCGGCAGAGCGCGGAGCGGCAGTCGACGGCGACCTCGGGTTTCGACATCCCACCCTTCCAGAGCATGTCCGACTTCCAGATCTGGGAAACCGAGGGGCCGCCGAAGGGCTTCGCTTACAACTACCCTGACAAGCCGCATCAACAGAGTCAGCTGACCGTCGCCTTCGCACCTGCGCCGGCGGACATCGCGGTGCAGGCCTATGTACAGGCCATCAGCACGAAGATGGTCGCCCGCGTAGCACAGGGCGGACAGACCATCGACGAGGCCATGTCCTGGACCGAGGGCGAACTCAAAAATTTTGCACGCGGCTGAGCAGGGCTGCTCAACGGTGGTCGGGAGGGGCCAAGCTGTGAACCATCATCGGGAGACCGTCGCATGATTGGGGCTCGACCGTTATGGCGCTGAATGACGTCACGCGGGCAGTCCTCTTGGCGACAGCATTCGCGCTAAAATGCCGGCAACCAGCAGCATCGCTTTGATCTGACTCGAAATCAGAGTTGAAAAAATACCCCAGGCTTTTCCGCTGATGGGAGTCTCTCCCAGCCAAGGATGTTGCGACCCCAACTTGTGCGACGGTCCCGATAAAGCTCGCCGTCGAACTCATGACGTCAAGTTCGGCGTGAGCGCTGGCAGAACCGCGATCGCCGCCCTGGAGGACAAGCTCGTCCAGGGCGCGACGGCTCGGGCATCGTTAGGCCGCCAGGGTCTCCACCTTTCCGGTCAGGACGGCCAGTTCCTCGGCGCTCAAGGTTTCCTTGGCCAGGAGTTCCTTCGCACTCCGGTGCAGGATGTCGATCCGCTCCTCCAGAATGTCGGAGGCCTGCCCGAATGCCCTCTGAACCAACTTCTGGACCAGCCGGTCGATGGCCTGGGCTGTCGCCTCGCTATAGACCCGCTGCGGCTGCTCAAAGGCAGGCGGCGGCGCGCCAAGGAAGCTACGCTGCTCGCGCTCGAAAGTGACCGGCCCCAGTTCCTCGGCCATACCGAAGCGCGTGACCATGGCGCGGGCGATGTCGGTGACCCGCTGCAGGTCGTCCGCCGCGCCGGTCGAAATGCGGCTGAATACCAGCACCTCCGCTGCGCGGCCGCCCAGGAGTACAGCCATCTTGTTCTCCAACTCCTCTCTGCTCATCAGGAACCGGTCCTCGGTGGGGCGCTGGATCGTGTATCCCAGCGCACCCACGCCCCGGGGAATGATAGAGACCTTGTGGACGGGGTCCGTGCCGGGCAACGAGAGCGCGACCAAGGCATGCCCCATCTCATGATAGGCGACCGTCTCCCGCTCCTGCGGACTCAGCACACGGGTCTTGCGGGCGAGACCCGCCACCACCCGTTCTACGGCCTCGTTGATGTCGGACATGTCGACCTGATCTGCACTACGCCGGGTCGCGAGCAGCGCCGCCTCGTTGACGACATTGGCCAGATCCGCCCCGGTCAGTCCGGGCGTCAACTCGGCCAGCCGCTCGGCGGTTACTACGGGTGCTGCCTTGATACGCTTGAGGTGGAGCTGGAGGATGGCAGCGCGAGCGGGCTTGTCCGGGCGGTCCACCAGCACCTGCCGGTCGAACCGGCCGGCCCGCATCAGCGCGGGATCCAGCACCTCAGGACGGTTGGTGGCGGCTAGCAGGACGACGCCGGTGCGGGGATCGAAACCATCTAGTTCGACCAGGAGCTGATTCAGGGTCTGCTCCTTCTCGTCATGGCCGCCGAGGCCATAGGCGCCGCGGGCTCGGCCGAGCGCATCCAGCTCATCGATGAAGATGATGGCCGGCGCCTTGTCGCGCGCCTGCTCGAAGAGATCCCGGACACGGGCCGCGCCGACACCCACAAACATCTCCACGAACTCCGAGCCGGAGATGGAGAAGAAGGGAACGCCAGCCTCGCCCGCCACGGCACGTGCGAGCAGCGTCTTGCCCGTGCCGGGTGGACCCACGAGGAGCACGCCCTTGGGCACGCGCGCGCCCAGACGTCCATAGCCCTCTGGATCTTTCAGGAAGGCGACGATCTCCTTCAGCTCATCCTTCGCCTCGTCGGCGCCGGCCACGTCGGCGAAGGTGGTCCTGGTGTCGGTCTCAACATAGATCTTCGCGCGGGACCGGCCGATCGACATCAGCCCGCCATCCATTCCGAGATTGGCGACGGCTCGCCGCCAACCGTATGCCCAGAGGAGAAAGAAACCGACGGTCGGGAGGAGCCACGACAACAGGTTCGACCAGAAAGTGCTTGGCACCACCCCGGTGAACTTGACACCCGCAGCTTCCAGGTCCTTCGCGATGTCCTCGGGCACCGCAGTAGTCTCGAACAGCCTTCGGCCGTCTGAAGTTGGCGTCCTCAGCTCGCCGAACAGGTGAGAGCCAGAAACCTGAACGGACGCGACCTTGTGCTCGCGAACCAGCTGACGAAAGTCGCTGTAGGGAATCTGCTGAACGGCTTGGCTGGCGGCCCACCAGCTCTGCAGAAAGGTGATCACGATGAAGGCTGCGATCCAGTAACCGGCATGCGCACCCAACTGCTGCTTGTTCGGCTTACGCCCGTCTGGATGCAGCTGAAGCACCTGCGAGAACCAGTCACGAGCCCGGTTCAGCCAAGCGGTGCCCGACTGCGCCGGCGGCTTCGCCCTCGTGACCTCGGGAGCATCGCTTGGCATATTTGTCCTCCTTTCAGTGCCTGGGTTGGTCCGCCCACTTGGCTCGCAGCGGCCTCGTCAGGACGGCACCATTGCCGGCAACGAAAGCGCGCTCCGTCCTCCCTCTGGACAAGGAGGCGTCTGTGAACGCCTCCTCCGCCCTTCGACACGGTCACGGCGTCCTCGCCTCACGCCGCCTCGGCGAGACGCGGCGAGCCCGTCCGCCGCACCTCCAGCCCGTCCGGTCCAGCGGTCACCCGCAGTTGCTCGCCGTCATGGATGCGGCCTTCCAGCAGTAGGTTCGCCAGCTGGTCCTGCAGGTTGCGCTGGATCACCCGCTTCAGAGGCCGGGCACCATAGGCGGGGTCGTAGCCGGCTTCCGCCAGCCATTCGCGCGCCTTGTCGTCCAGCAGCAGGGCGATCTTGCGGTCCTCCAGAAGCCGGCGGAGACCAGCCAGCTGGATGTCGACGATGGAGGCCATGTCGCTCCGCGCGAGGCGGCGGAACAGCACGATCTCGTCCAGCCGGTTGAGGAATTCCGGCCGGAAGCGCTCGCGCACCGCACGCATCACCGCCGGCCGCGCCGCCTCGATATCGGCGGTCCCGGGCAGTTCGGCGATGGCCTGGCTGCCGAGATTGCTGGTCAGCACGATGATGGTGTTGCGGAAATCGACCGTCCGTCCCTGGCCATCCGTCAGCCGCCCGTCGTCGAGCACCTGGAGCAGGATGTTGAAGACATCCTCATGCGCCTTCTCGACCTCGTCGAAGAGGATGACCTGATAGGGGCGCCGCCGGATCGCCTCGGTCAGCGCGCCACCCTCGTCATAGCCGACATAGCCGGGAGGGGCGCCGACCAGACGGGAGACGGCGTGCTTCTCCATGTACTCGGACATGTCGATGCGCGTCATCGCCCGCTCGTCGTCGAAGAGGAAGGCGGCGAGCGACTTCACCAGCTCCGTCTTGCCGACGCCCGTGGGGCCGAGGAAGAGGAAGCTGCCGATCGGCCGGTTCGGGTCCTGCAAGCCGGCGCGGGCGC
>NZ_JQKB01000064.1 GCF_000745835.1 Belnapia moabensis DSM 16746
GAGGATGACCTCGAGATTGGCGTCGTGCAGCCGGGCAACCATCTCCTTGAACTCGGAGAAGGCGAAGGCCGGGTTGCGGGCATAGCGCCGCGCCGGCGAGAAGAAGCTGATGGTGTTGTAGCCCCAGTAATTGGTGAGCCCCTTGTCCACCAGCGGCCCGTCATTGACGAAGGTGTGGACGGGCAGCAGCTCGACCGAGGTGACGCCGAGGCCACGCAGATAGGCAACGACCTCCGGCGCAGCGAGGCCGGCATAGGTGCCGCGCATCTCCTCCGGCAGGTCGGTGCGGAGCTTGGTGAAGCCCTTCACATGGGTTTCGTAGAAAATGGTGCGGTCCCAGGGGACGGCCGGGCTGCGCTCGCGGCCCCAGGTGAAGGCCTGATCGATGACGCGGCATTTCGGCATGAGTGCAGCGCTGTCGCGTTCGTCGAAGGTTCGGTCGTCCTCCGATTCAAGCTGGTAGCCGAAGATCTCAGGACCCCACTGCAACTCGCCGACGATGGTCCGCGCGTAGGGATCGAGCAGCAGCTTGTTGGGGTTGAAGCGATGGCCTGCCTCCGGCTCGTAGGGGCCATGCACCCGGAAGCCGTAGATCGTCCCGGGCCGCGCATCGGGCAGGTAGCCGTGCCAGACCTCGTCGGTATATTCCGGCAGCTCCAGCCGTTCGAGTTCCTGCTCCCCCGCATCGTCGAACAGGCAGAGCTCCACCTTGGTCGCATGCGCCGAGAACAGGGCGAAGTTCACCCCCAGCCCATCCCAGGTCGCACCCAGCGGAAAGGGCAGCCCTTCCCGCATCCTTACCCGCTGCGCCACTCGTGGCGCCGGTGTCGAAACTCGCGCGTCCATACCTCAGTCCCGCTGTGCGTGTGCCGCAGCAGAACAGAGCGAGATCGCGTCCGTTTCCGGCCAGTTGTGAATTCCTCCAAGAGATCAATGGCGGCTGGGTCAGGATTATTCCTGACCCCCATCCGGAACACTGAAGGTGGCTCGCTGTTTCGTCAGCTCCGCCCCAGTTCCAAAGGTCCGCCGTGTCATCCTCGCCCCATCGCCCTGCCGAGAACGATCCCGCTGTGTCCAATCCAGGTGCAGCCTGGCCTGAGGGGTTGGATACGGCAGCCCTGGCCGCCCTGCCGGACTTCCTGCTGAGGCAGCGCTGGTATCCAGCCAAGGATGCAGGCCGGCCGGCAGTCACGCTCTTGGCGCTACTGCCCTTCCCGGTGCCGGGCAAGCCGGCCGCGGCCGCCGTTTGGCGGGTCACGCCGCCCGGGCAAGCGCCGCTGCATCTCTTTGTGCCTCTCGCGCTGGTTCCGGCCGCGGCGGCGGAAGCCGCGCAGGTGATCGCAGCACCCGGGCTGGAGGGCGGTGGGGTTGGCGGCGAACTGCGGCTGGTTGAGGCCTTCTCGGTGGACGCTTTCGTCCGTGCCTGGGTGGAGGCTCTGCTGCGCGGCGGCGAGGTCTCCAGCTCCGGGCGGCTCCGCACGGGGCGGACGGAGCAGCTCGCGCTGGCCGGGCTCGAGCCGAGCGGCGACTGGGCCATTCGCCGGGGCAGCGCCGAGCAGTCGAACACCTCGATCCGTATCGGCGAGGGCGCGATCCTGAAGGTGATCCGCAAGCTGGAGGAGGGCGTCCATCCGGAGCTCGAGGTCGGCCGCTTTCTCACCGGCGAGGCAAGCTTCGCCGCAACCCCGGCGATGCTCGGCTGGACCGAGCTGGATGGCATGACCGGCACCGGCGCCGTCACCCTGTCCGTCCTGCAGGCCTTCGTGCCCAATGAAGGGGATGGCTGGTCCTGGCTGCTCGACAGGCTGTCGCAGCCCAAGGGTGGGGGCGAGGCCACAGAATGGCTGCGGCGGCTCGGCCGACGGACGGCGGAGATGCACCGCGCCTTTGCCATCAACACGGCTGACCCGGCCTTCCGGCCGGAGCCGGTGCGGACGGAGGACCGAGAGGCCTGGGTCGGCGCGGCGGAGGCAATGGCGCACCGCGCGCTGGATGGGCTTGTGGCGGCGCGGGACCGGCTGGTGCGGGAGGCGCGAGAGATGGCGGAGAGGCTGCTCGTCCGCCGTGGCGCATTGCAGGAGGGGCTGCGGGCGACGCTCGCCGGGGTGCCGGACTTTGCCAAGGCCCGGCACCATGGCGACTACCACCTCGGTCAGGTGCTAGTCGCTGACGGCGATGCGGTGATTGTGGACTTCGAGGGCGAGCCGCTGCGGCCGCTCAGCGAGCGCCGCGCCAAACACGCGGCGCTGCGCGACGTGGCCGGCATGCTGCGCTCGCTGGCCTACGCCGCCGCGGTGGCGGGGCGCGCCTTGCCGGAGGGGGAGCGGGCGGCGGCACAGGGGCGCCTCACGGCCTGGGAGGTGGAGGCCTCGCGCGCCTACCTCGACGCCTACCTGGACGCAGCGCGCGGCGGCGCCTTCCTCCCGGATGACCGTGCGGCAGCCGAGCGCATAGTGCGCTTCTTCATGCTGGAGAAGGCGCTCTACGAGGTGACCTACGAGCTCGCCAACCGGCCGGACTGGGTCGCCATCCCGCTCAAGGGCGTGCTCGCTCTGCTCGATGTGAATGCCACTGCTGCGACAACGCGCGTGCACCGCATGCCCTTCAGCGCCGAGACCCTGCTAGAGGGGCAGGTCCGCTTCCGGCTCTGGGCGCCGTCGCACCCAGAGATCGGCCTGGAGCTGGATGCCGGCGAGCCGCTGCCGATGCAGCCCGCCGGTGAGGGTTGGCATGAACTGGTGACGGACCGGGCAGGTCCCGGCACCCGCTACCGCTTCGTCCTGCCGGATGGGTTGCGCGTACCTGACCCGGCCTCCCGCCACCAGCCCGAGGACGTACATGGTCCGAGTGAGGTGATCGATCCTGCGGCTCATGCCTGGCGCGACACAGCTTGGCGCGGCCGCCCTTGGGAGGAGGCGATCGTTTACGAGCTGCACATCGGCGCTTTCACGCCCGAGGGCACCTTCCGCGCCGCCATCGACAGGCTCGACCATCTCGTCTCGCTCGGCGTCACGGCCATCCAGATCATGCCGGTCTCGGATTTCCCGGGCCGGCGGAACTGGGGCTATGACGGCGTGCTGCCCTATGCGCCCGATGCCAGCTATGGCCGCCCTGAGGACCTGAAAGCCCTGGTGGAGGCGGCGCACGAGCGCGGTCTGATGGTCATGCTCGACGTGGTCTACAACCACTTCGGGCCGGAGGGGAACTACCTCCACGCCATCGCCTGCGAGGCCTTCACCGACCGGCACAAGACGCCCTGGGGCGCCGCCATCAACATGGATGGGTCCGAGAGCGGCCCGGTCCGGGCGTACTTCATCCACAACGCCCTCTACTGGATCGAGGAGTTCCACCTCGACGGGCTGCGGCTGGACGCAGTGCACGCCATCCTGGACGACAGCCCGAAGCACTTGCTGGAAGAGTTGGCGGAGCACGTGCGCGCCGCGGTGCCGAACCGCCCTGTCCATCTGGTGCTGGAGAATGAGGAGAACCAGGCGAGCCGGCTGGTGCGCGGCGAGGGGGGCCGGCCCTGCTGGTACACGGCACAGTGGAACGACGACGTCCACCATGTGCTGCACGTGGCCGCCAGCGGCGAGTCCAAGGCCTACTACGCAGACTACCACGGCGACACGGACAAGCTCGGCCGCGCCCTGGCCGAGGGTTTCGCTTTTCAGGGTGAAGCGATGCCCTATCGCGGCCATGCGCGCGGGGAGCCGAGCGCCGCGCTGCCGCCCACCGCCTTTATCGCCTTCATCCAGAACCACGACCAGGTCGGCAACCGCGCCTTCGGCGACCGGCTGAGCCACTTCGCCCCGGCCGAGGCAGTGCGCGCGGTGGCCGCTGTCTACCTGCTGTTGCCGCAGGTGCCGATGCTGTTCATGGGCGAGGAATGGGCGGCGGCGCAGCCATTTCCCTTCTTTGCCGACTTTGGGCCGGAGTTGGCCGAGGCGGTGCGCAAGGGGCGGCGCGAGGAGTTCGCGCGCTTCCCTGAGTTCCAGGACCCGGCGATGCGCGAGCGCATTCCCGACCCGACGGCGGAGGCGACCTTCGCCGCCGCCAAGCTGCGCTGGGAGGACGCCGCCCGGCCGGAGCATGCCGGCTGGCTCGACTGGTACCGCCGGGCGATCGCCGTGCGCCATGCCGAGATCGTGCCGCGCCTCGCCGGTATCGATGCCGGCGGGCGCTACGAAGTGCTCGGCGAGGGTGCGGTGGCGGTGCGCTGGCCGCTCGACGGCGGCGGCACCCTAACGCTCTCGGCCAATCTCTCCGGTGCACGGGTGAAGGGCTTCCCCGCCGCGTCGGGCCGGGTGATCTGGCGAGAGGGCGAGCCGGACGAGGGAGGCGAGCTCGGCCCCTGGGCTGTGCGCTGGTCCATCGAGGAGGGTTCGGACGACGGCGCGCTAGACGAACTCGCCGAGCGCATGGGGATCGAGCCCGAATTCCGCAACGCGCGCGGCGAGATAGTGCGCGCAGCTACGGAGACGAAACGCAGCCTGCTTGCCGCCATGGGCGTGCAGGCGGCAGACGAGGCGGCGGCACGTGCGGCATTGGGCGCGCTGGAGCGCGCGGAATGGGAGCAACCGCTGCCGCCTGTCGCGGTGCTGCGCGCCGATGCTGTTCCCCTTGCTATCGAGATCACCCTTCCCGCAGGCACTGGCGAGCTCGCCTGGCTCCTCACGCTGGAGGAGGGCGGCGAGCACGCAGGCTGTGCGAATTTCGCGCAGCTGCCGCTGCTGGCCGAGGGCGATCTCGACGGGCAGGCGCTGCAGCGCCGGCGTTTAACGCTCAGGGGTGACATCCCCTGGGGCTACCATCGCCTGAGCCTCGAGCCGGGCGGAGCTGCCACGACCCTGGTCGTCTCGCCCGGCCACTGCTGGCTACCATCGGCAGTGGCAGAGGGGCGGCAGCTCTGGGGCATTGCGGCGCAGCTCTACCTGCTGCGCTCGGCCACTGACTGGGGCATCGGTGACTTCGGCGATCTGCGTAGCTTGGTGGAGCTGGCCGCCGCCCACGGAGCAGACGTGATCGGTCTCAACCCGCTGCATGCCCTGTTCACCGACAATCCGGAGCACGCCAGCCCCTACTCGCCGTCCAGCCGGCTGTTGCTGAACATCCTCAACATTGACGTCATGGCCGTGCCGGAGCTGCTGGACTGCCCAGACACGCGGGAGCTGATCGTCTCAGAAGGTTTCCGCGCCGACCTCGAGGCCTGCCGCACCAAGCCCCTGGTGGACTATGTCGAGGTCACGGCCATCAAGCTCTCGGTGCTGGAGACACTGTTCGACAGCTGCCGCACCGCCACCGATCAGGCACGTTGGCAGGCCTTTGAGGCCTTCCGGCGCGAGCGGGGAGAGGTGCTGGAGCGCAACTGCCTCTTCCTCGCGCTCCGCGAGCATTTCGCGGGCCGCGACCCGGCGCATGCGGACTGGCATGCCTGGCCGGAGGAGTACCGCGACCCCAACTCCCCTGCTGTCGCAGCCTTCGCCGCGGAGAAACGCCGGCGTCTCGACTTCCTCCTCTGGCTGCAATGGGTCGCCGATACGCAGCTTGGCGCTGCCGCGGCGGCTGCGGCCGAGCGAGGGATGGCGGTCGGCCTCTACCGCGACCTAGCGGTTGGCGCCGACCGTGCCGGCGCGGAGACCTGGGCGGATGCGGCCGCGGTTGTCTCCGGTGCGCAGGTCGGGGCGCCGCCCGATATCTACAACCCAGCCGGCCAGGACTGGGGGCTGCCTCCCTTCCACCCCCGCGCGCTGCGGGAGGAGGGTTACCGCAGCTTTATCGACCTGGTTCGCGCCAATATGCGCCATGCCGGCGGCCTGCGGATCGACCACGTTATGGGGCTGCAGCACCTCTACTGGGTACCGCAGGGGCAGAAGCCCTCAGTCGGCGCCTATGTCCGCTATCCCATGGACGACATGGTGGGCATCCTCGCACTGGAGAGCCACCGGCAGCGCTGCTTGGTGGTCGGTGAGGACCTCGGCACCGTGCCCGAAGGGTTCCGAGAGCGGATGGCGGAGGCGAACATCCTCTCCTACCGCGTACTCTTCTTCGAGCAGGACGGCGGCACCGGCGATTTCCTGCCGCCCGAGGCCTATCCACCCCTGGCCCTCGCCGTGGTCGGCAGCCACGACCTGCCGACGCTTCGCGGCTGGTGGGAGGGGCGCGACATCGATCTCAGGGAGCGCCTCGGCCTTTATCCCGAGCCGGACGAGGCAGGCCGCCAGCGCCAAGCGCGGCAGCGCGACCGCGCCGCTCTACTGCGGGCTCTGCGACGCGAGAACCTGCTCCCAGGGGGAGAGCCCGACATCCGGGCCCTGGTCCGCGCGGCGCATGCCTTCCTTGCCCGCACTCCCTCCATGCTGGCCATGGCGCAGATCGACGACCTGACGGACGAGGCCGACCCAGTGAACGTGCCGGCCACCTCGGACGAGCACCCGAACTGGCGCCGCCGCCTCTCCATGACGCTGGAGGAACTCGCCGCCCGCCCGCGCTTCATCGACATCGCCGAGATCTTCCGCGCCGAGCGCGGTGTCGCCCAATCCGAAGGACCCCTCGACAATGCCTGAGACCGGCTCACCGCCGATTCCGCGTGCGACCTACCGTCTGCAATTCCATGCCGGCTTCGGCTTCCGGGATGCGGCAGCGCTGGCGCCATACCTGGCGCGCCTCGGCGTCAGCCATGTCTATGCCTCGCCCTACCTGAAGGCACGACCGGGCTCCTCGCACGGCTACGACATCGTGGACCACGGCATGCTGAACCCTGAACTGGGCAGCGAAGCGGAGTTCCGTGCCATGGCCGCATCGTTTCGCGAGAACGGTCTCGGTCAAGTGCTCGATTTTGTGCCGAACCACATGGGCGTCGGCGGTGCCGACAATCCCTGGTGGCTGGATGTGCTGGAGTGGGGCGAGGATTCCGATTACGCGGGCTGGTTCGATATCGATTGGGATCCGGACCGGCGCTACCTTCGCAATAAGCTGCTCGTGCCACTCCTTGGCGACCAGTACGGCGTGGTGCTGGAGTCCGGCCAGCTCGAGCTCCGCTTCGAGCCGGAGGCGGGCAGCTTCGCCGTTTGGGCCTATGGCACGCACAAGCTGCCGATCTGCCCGCTCCACTATGAGCGCGTGCTGGGCGACGAACACCCGGAGCTGGAGCGGCTCGGCGATGCCTTCTCCGGCCTGCCAAACTGGCGTCCACGCGTCCATGCCCGGGCCCGAGACCTACAGGCTGAACTCGCCGAACTGGTGCGGGGACGGGACGATGTGCGGGAGGCGGTCGAGGCTGCTGTCGGGCGGCTGAATGGCCAGCCCGGCAAACTCGAGACCTGGCGGGCGCTGGACACCCTGATCCAAGACCAGCACTGGCGCGCCGCCCATTTCCGCGTCGCCGCTGACGACATCAATTACCGCCGCTTTTTTAATATCAACGAGCTCGCCGGGCTGCGCATGGAACTGCCGGAGCTCTTCGACCACGCCCACCGCTTCGTCTTCTCCCTGCTGGAAGACGGCACGGTGGAAGGGCTCCGGATCGACCATGTGGACGGCTTGCTCGATCCTAAGGGCTACCTAGTCCGCTTGCGGGAGGCGGCGCCGCGCCCGTTCTACCTCGTTGTCGAAAAGATCCTGTCGCGCCACGAGGTCCTTCGTGAGGATTGGCAGGTCCAGGGTACGACCGGATACGAGTTCGCCAACCTCGTTCTCGGCCTGCTGGTGGACCCAGCGGCCGAGGAGAGCTTCAGCCAGATCTATGCAGAGTTCATCCGCAGCAGCGAGCCCTTCGCCGAGACGGTGCGCGATTGCAAGCTCCGCATTATGCTGAACGAGATGGCGAGCGAGCTGAATGTGCTCGCTCGAGACGCGGCACGGGTGGCGCGGCAGAACCCGCGCACGGCGGACTTCACGCGCAACATCCTGCAGCGCGCGCTGAAGGAGATCGTCGCCTGCTTCCCGGTCTACCGCACCTATGTGGATGGCGCAGCCTCGCCCAATGAGGCCGACCGGCGCGATATCGACTGGGCCATCGCCCAAGCGCGGCGGAATGAGACCGACCTTGATCCGAGCGTCTTCGACTTCCTGTGCCGCTTGCTGACCACCGATCTGGTGGCGGAGCCGCGCAGCGGCTTCAGCCGGCACAGCGTCGTGCGCTTCGCCATGCGGGTGCAGCAATACAGCGGCCCGGTGATGGCCAAGGGCCTCGAGGACACGGCCTTCTACCGGTACAACCGCTTCGTCGCGCTGAACGAGGTGGGCGGGCACCCTGACCATTTCGGCGTCTCCCTGCCTGCCTTCCACAAGGCGAATGCGCAGCGCGCCATGCGCTGGCCGCATGCCATGCTCGGCACATCCACCCACGACACCAAGCGTGGTGAGGACACGCGGGCGCGGCTCGCCGTGTTGTCGGAGATGCCGGAGGAATGGGCGCGCCAGTTACGGAGCTGGAGCCGCATCCTGCGCGCCCGTCGCGGCGATGTGGAGGGCACAGCTCCACCGGACCGCAACGACGAGTATCTGTTCTACCAGCTCCTGCTCGGCGCCTGGCCGGCGGAGCTGACTGGCACCGGCATGCCGGACGCGGAGGCACTGCGCGGCTTCGCCGAGCGTATGGAAGGCGCCATGGTGAAGTCCATGCGCGAGGCCAAGCGGCACACCACCTGGGCCGCGCCAAACACGGCTTATGAGGAGGGAATGCTCGGCTTCCTCCGCGAGGCGCTCGACCCCTCCCGCTCCACCGCCTTCCTTGACGCCTTCCTGCCCTTCCAGGATCAGGTGGCACGGCTTGGTTTTCGCAATAGCTTGGTACAGACGGCGCTGAAGCTGACCCTGCCGGGCATGCCTGACATCTACCAGGGCTGCGAGCTCTGGGACCTCAGCCTTGTCGATCCCGATAATCGCCGGCCGGTGGACTACGAGCTGCGACGCCAGGTGCTGGAAGAGGTGGGCACAGCCATGGCACAGGACCGGCGCGCGGCAATGCTGGGCATGCTGGAGAACTGGCGCGACGGACGGGCCAAGCTCGCCCTCACCGCCGAGCTGCTGGCGTACCGGCGAGAGCACGCGACGCTCTTCGCCGAGGGCGGTTACGAGCCGCTGGCCGCGACCGGTACGAAGGCCGACCAGCTCTGCGTCTTCCTCCGCAGCCATGGTGACGACCGGCTGCTGGTAGCCGCGTCCCGCTTTCCCGCCCGGCAGGCCTTGGATCAGGGCTGGGCTGACACGACCATCCCTTCGCCGCAGATGGGAGGCATGGTCGGCTGGCGCGACCTGCTGACCGGGCGGAGGCTCGGGGCCGGCGGCAGCGCGCTGACGGCGGAGGAAGTGCTGGCGGACCTGCCTGTTGCCGTGCTGGTGCCGGATACGGAGGGCCAGGCATGAGCGGCGCGGCGCAGCCCCTCGCGGGGCAGACCGCCATCATCACTGGCGGCAGCTCCGGCATCGGCGCTGGTGCTGCACGAGCCCTGGCGATGGCCGGCGCCGCGGTTGTCGTGAACTACCACTCCGGCGCAGAGACCGCCGAGGCACTGGCAGCCGAGATCATCGCAGCTGGCGGCCGGGCCGTGGCCGTGCAAGCCGATGTCTCGCAGGAGGCGCAGGTCGAGGCTTTGTTATTGTCAAACGGAGCGGCATTCCGGCCCGCCGGACATCCTGGTCGCCAATGCCGGGCGGCAGCGGGACGCAGCCTTCGCCGAGATGACGTTGGAGCGGTGGCACGATGTGCTGAATGCCAACCTCACCGGGCAGTTCCTCTGCGCGCGGGAGGCGGTACGCGCCTTCCGGTGCCGCGGCATGCGACCGGAGCTCTCCCGCGCGCTCGGCAAGATTATCTGCATGAGTTCCGTGCACGACGTGATCCCCTGGGCCGGGCATGTGAACTACGCCGCCTCCAAGGGCGGCGTGTCGCTTATGATGCGGAGCTTGGCACAGGAGGTGGCGCCGGAGCGGATCCGGGTGAACGCCATTGCACCCGGTGCCATCCGCACGCCGATCAACCGCGAGGCCTGGGAGACGCCTGAGGCGGAAGCGCAGCTGTTGCGCCTGATCCCCTATGGCCGTGTCGGCGAGCCGGAGGATATCGCAAAGGCGGTAGTCTGGCTCGCCTCGGACGAGTCCGACTACGTCGTCGGCACCACGCTCTACGTTGATGGTGGCATGACGCTGTACCCGGCTTTCTGGGAGGGCGGGTAGGCACTGCCGCTGCGGTCTACTACTCGCGGCGACGTACGGCGTTGCTGTCCGTCGTCCACCAGCTTCAGCTGCGCAAGGTGTTCTACAGTGTCCCCTCGCGTCTGATCGGCCATCGCTTGCGGGTCCGCCTGTTCGATGGCTGGCTCGAGGTCCATCTCGGCGGCACCCACCAGTTCACCCCACCCCGACCGGCGGCTGCGTCAGCCTCCGGTCGGACCTGTACCCCTCAGGAGTGCCTCCACCTGCTCGAGCAGCCGCGAGAACTCCACCGGCTTTGGGTGGTAGTCATTGCAACCCGCCTCGAGCGCCTTGTCCCGGTCACCCGCCAGCGCATGCGCCGTCAGCGCGACGATCGGGATGGAGGCCGTGGCTGGGTCCGCCCGCAGCTCGCGCGCCGTGGTCCATCCGTCCTTCACCGGCATGCTCATTTGAGCAGCACCAGGTCCGGACGACGCTGGCGCGCAGCCCTCATCCCGGCCTCACCATCCTCCGCCAGCTCGACCTCGAAGCCGCGCCGGCGCAGGCGGTGGGCCAGGAACTCGCGGATGTCCTCGGTATCCTCCACCAAGAGGATCTTGGTCATGCGGGCGTCCTTATACCTGGGCTGCTGCGGTAATGGTCGTATTTGGACATCGAGCGGCTATGCGGCGGAGCTCCGCGACCAGTTCCGCCGGCAGCCCCGACTGCGCCGGGAGGATGCGCCGCACTTGGCCGCGAAGGCGCTCGCGCTCCTCAGCCGATATTTCACCCTCGGCAAGCGCGATCACGGGGATGGCCTGCCATTCGGGCCTGCAGCGCATCTCCTGGATCAATGCGAAGCCCTCGCCTCCCGCCCCCGGCACGGCGGCCAGCACCAAGCCGGGTGGCGGCGGGCCCGGCGCCTCCATCTGCCGCAGCGCCGCCGCGGTGTCGGCGGCTTCGGCGACCGTCCAATCCTCTGCCTCCAGCAGGCGCCGCAGCTCGCCGCGGGTAGCCGGATCGTTTTCCACCACCAGCGCGCAGTTGGCAGAAGGCTGCGAGCGGTAGCGGCCGAGCACCTCCTTCAGCCGCGCCCAGCGCACAGGCTTGGTCAGGTAGTCCGCGGCGCCAAGCGAGAAGGCCAGTCCCCGCTCCTGCACAATGGTCACCATCACGACCGGGGTCTCGGACAGCTCCGGATCCGCCTTCAGGGCCGAGAGCACGGCCCACCCATCCATCCGAGGCATCATCACGTCCAGCAGCACCGCCGCGGGCCGGAGCTCGCGCGCCATGGCCAAGCCCGCCTCACCATCAGCGGCACTGCGCACCGCGAAGCCCTCCCGGCGCAGAAAGCGCGCCAACAGGTCGCGCGTCGCCGGATCGTCGTCCACCACGAGCACCAGGCCGGCACTGCCGTCCTCTGGGATTGCTTCCTCGGCTGCCGCCTCACCCGCGGCAACTGCGGGCGCGTCCTCTGACACCCGGACCTGCCGCAGGTCGGCCGGCAGACGCATGACAAAGGTGGTTCCCTGGTTTGGGATGCTGTCCACGGCAATGTCTCCGCCGAGCATGGAGCAGAACGCCCGGGTGATGGCCAGGCCAAGACCGGTGCCGCCAAACCGACGAGTGGTGGAGTTGTCCGCCTGGGTGAAGCGCTGAAAGAGCCGTTCCAGCTGCTCGGGCGTCATGCCAATGCCGGTATCGGTGACCCGGAACTCCAGCCAGTCCAAGCCAGCCTCGTCGCTCGCCCGCCACGACCGCAGAGTGATCCGCCCGCCTTCGGTGAACTTGGCGGCGTTGGAGAGCAGGTTGATGAGGCACTGCCGCAGCTTCAGCGGGTCCGAATGCATGGCGCCCAGGTCGGGCGCGAGATCGATCTCCAGCCGGTTGCCCTTCTTTTCCACAAGCGCCTGCACTGTGCACGCCACCTCCCGTGCGAGCTCCGCCGCATCGAAGTCCTCCGGCTGCACCTCCATCTTGCCCGCCTCGATCTTCGAGAGGTCGAGCACGTCGTTGATGAGCGAGAGCAGGTGTCGGGCATTGGCGTCGATCTTGCGCAGGTCGCTCAACATGGACTCGCCGGCCTCGCCGAGGTCGGCCGCCTCCTCCTGCATCATTTCGGCATAGCCGATGACTGCGGAGAGCGGCGTGCGCAGTTCGTGCGACATGTTGGCGATGAACTGGCTCTTGGCCATGTTCGCCTCCTCGGCCGCCTCCTTAGCCGCGGTTATGGCCTGCTCGGCGCGCTTGCGCGCGGTGATGTCCTGCATGGCGCCGATCATCCGCAGCGGCCGCCCGGCCGCGTCGCGCAGCAGGAAGCCGCGGTCGAGGATATCGGCATAGCTGCCATTCGCCCGCTGAAACCGGTACTCCTCCTGCCAGTGCGCCCCGCCGCTGTCGATCACGGCGTGGATGTCAGCCACGACCCGCTCCCGGTCCGCTGGGTGGATGTGTTCCTTCCACCATGCTCCTGACGGCCCGACATCCTCCGGGCCGTATCCGAAGAGCGTGGACACCGCGTCATTCCAGAGAATGTGGTCCGTCGGCAGGTCCCAATCCCAGATCGCGTCGTTGGTGGCGCGTGCCGCCAGCCGGTAGCGCTCCTCCGCCTCCCGCAGCGCCAGCTCCGCCCGCTTGCCGCCTGTGATGTCGCGCACCGTGCCGATGAGACGAACCGCTCGCCGGTCCTCGAGCACGGCCCGCCCCCTGGCCGCGATCCAGCGCTTAACCCCATCCTCGAGGCCGACCGTCCTGTACTCGAGACTGAAGGCGCCTGCTCCCCCAGGAGCCAACGCCGCCTGGACCGCTGCGTCGGCCGGCTCGCGGTCCTCTGGGTGCAGGCCTGCCAGGAAGGTACCCTCGTAGGAGACTGGGGCCTCGGGCGGCAGGCCGAACAGCGCCTTACACCTGGTGTCCCAGCGCAGATCGCCTGTGGAAAGGTTGAAGTCCCAGATGCCTATATCGGCCGCCTCGACAGCCAGCCGCAGGCGTAGCTCTCCCTCTCGCGCAGCTGCCTCAGCACGCTGTTGCTCGGTGACGTCCCGCGCCTCGATCACGGTGCCGACCGGCTGGCCGTTCTCCAGCATCGGGCTGGCGGTGAAGGCGACGGTGTAGAAGTGCCCGTCCTTGTGGACGAAGACCTCCTCACCCTGCACCCGCATGCGGTCTGGGAAGGCCCGATCAATCGGGCATTCCTCGATCGGGAAGTGGGTGCCGTCGGGCCGGGTGTGGTGCACCGCCTCATGCAACGTCCGCCCCTTGATCTCCTCCAGCCTGTAGCCGGTCATGGCCTCGGCCGCCGGGTTCATGAACACGCATCGCTGCTGCTCGTCCATGATGAACAGGCTGGAGGCGGCGTTATTGGTGATCGCCTCGGTCAGCCAGAGCTGCCGGCGCAGATCCTCCTCAGTCCGCTTGCGGTCGGTGATCTCCATGAACAGTGCGGAAAAGCGCCCCTCGCCCTCGGCCCGGTGCGCGCGTGCCTCAAACCAACGACCACCGAGAGCAGGAATATGGAGATCAAATCGCTCGGGCTGACCGGTCTCGGCCACCCGCGCATAGGTCTCGAACAGCCAGCCCGGGAGGTCGGGAACCACCTCCCGCGCCGGGCGGCCGAGGATCTCCGCAGTGCGAAGCCCCGTATGCGCCTCAAGGGCCGGGTTCGCCTCCAGGAAGCGGAAGTCCGTTGCGTGGCCAGTCAAAGGGTCGCGGATCACCTCGCCAAGGAAGAAGCCCTCGCCCATGCGCTCGAACAGACTACGCCAGCGTGCCTCACTCGCCCCCAGGGCTGCCTCGGTTGCTTGCCGCCCAGTGATGTCGCGTGAGGACGCAATGACGCGCACCACCCGCCCCTCCGCATCCCGCACCGGCGAGACCGCGACATCCCACCACTTCGGGGTGCCCTTGGCGGTAGGGCAGAAGCCTTCGAACCGGGCAGGCTTGCCCGAAAGCGCCTCAGCTAGCGCCTGGCGTAGACTCCCCTGCATCGCCTCAGGCCAGAGCTCGGCCCATTCACGCCCCCGAACCGCCTCGAAGTCGTCGACCTCCGTCAGACATCGGCCGTTGGCATTCATGAACTCGAGGCGGCCCTCCAGGTCCACCACCTTGAGGCAGTCGGTGCTGGCGTCAAACAATGAGCGGAGGAAGGCCTCGCTGTCGCGCAGTGTCAGCCCCGACGGGAGTGTTGCGTCTGGGGAGTCAACGCTCCCGGTTACAGCAAAGGCATGCACTTGGGCGGGGGGAACCGGACGGGATTGCTCCATGGAGGGCTATACGCAGCCCGCGGCGCTGCGTTCAGCAGCCTAGGCGTGCGAGCCATTAATCATCCATGGCTTTTCTGAAGTTCCCAGCTAAGGGTAGGCGTTTGAACGCCGCGCGCAATTGCGTCCCGTGGGGGCGATGGCGTACCGCCGCGCTAACGTGTTTTGACCACGACGCGCCTGGCCGGGAGAGAGGCGATATGCATCCCCGTTCGCCAGACGCGGCCCAAAACGGCAGATCTGGGGAGCGGCGCCCATACGGCCTGCCGCTCGTTGCCCGTCTGCTCGCCTTCGGCCTCGCCGTTCTTCTGCCAGCCATTGTCCTCGGCGGCGTCCTGCTATGGCAGTTTGCTGCGTCCGAGCGCGCCAGGGTCGAGGGGGAGGTGCGAGAGGCCGCACGGCATCGGGCGGAGACGCTCGACCGCAAGCTGGAGGCGCACCACCTCGCCCTGCGCATGTTGTCCCTATCGGCGCACTTGCGCTCTGGCGACCTGCCGGCCTTTCACGCTGAGGCGGCCGAGCTGGGGCGGCTCGAGGGCTTCGCTGTAGTGCTGCGCGACGCGACCGGACGGCCGCTCGTCGACACGCGTCTGGCCTGGGGGGCGCCGCTGCCACCGACGCCGGAGGCCCTTGCCGGCACAGACCGCCACGCTCTCGAAAAGGGAACGCCGACCGTCTCGGACCTCCTGGTGAACACCACCACGCGCTCGGCGGAGTTCGCCATCGTGCTGCCGGTCCGCCAGGCCGCCGCCCAGGCGAGCCTGCTTAGCCTCGTGTTGCCAGCTGAGGTGGCGCTGCAGGTGCTCAGGCCACAAGCGCTGCCCGAGGGCTGGACCTCCTCCTATGTCGACAATGCCGGCCTGATCGTCGCGCGCTCGGGGCGCAACGCGGAATTCGTGGGCAGGCTGGCGACGGAGGATCTCCGCCGAAATGCGATCGGCGAGGCCGGCACGTGGCTGGGCACCACCGCCACCGGGCAACCCGTGGTCGCCGCTTACAGTCGGTCCCAGCTCTCGGGCTGGCGTGCTGCCGTCGGGGTTCCGGTCGCGGTAGTGCGCGCGCCACTCCACCGCTCGCTTTGGGCGCTCGCCGCCGTCGGTGCCGCCGCCCTGATCACGTCGGCGCTGCTCGCTTGGTGGACCGGGCGGGGCGTCGCCAGCCCAATCCGGCAGCTTGCAGATGCGGCTCTTCGGCTGGGGCGGGGCGATACCCCGGCGGCGCAGCCCACCCGGATCCGCGAGGTTGATCTGGTCGGCGAAGCAATCGAGGTCGCGGCACAGGGGCTCCGGGACCGGGCGGAGGAGCGGGATCGAGCAGAGGAGGCGCTGCGCGAGGAGACCCGCTCGCTTGAGACACTCAACCGCATAGGTGCCCTGCTCGCGGCGGAACTCGACCTAGACCGTCTGCTCCAAGCCGTCACAGACGCCGCGACCGAGCTAAGCGGGGCCCAGTTTGGCGCCTTCTTCTACAACGCGCCCGACCCTCAGGGTGGCCACTACACGCTCTACACCCTCTCGGGTGCGCCGCGGGAAGCGTTCTCGCGCTTTCCTCTCCCGCGTGCCACGGCGCTCTTCGGGCCAACCTTCCGCGGCGAGGACGTGGTGCGTATCGCCGATGTGATGCAAGATCCCCGCTTCGGGCGCAATGCCCCGTTCCGGGGCATGCCCGAGGGCCACCTCCCGGTCCGCTCCTACTTGGCCGTGCCGGTCACCTCGCGCTCGGGCGAGGTCATCGGTGGGCTGTTCTTTGGCCACCCTGAGCCAGGCGTATTCACCGGACGCGCCGAGCGGTTGGTGACCGGCGTCGCAGCCCAGGCGGCGATTGCGGTGGACAACGCCCGCCTGTTCCAAGATGCGACCCGTGCCAGGGAGGCGCTGGAGCGCCGCGTGGCCGAGCGGACGCGCGAGTTGGAGGAGGCAAACGCGAGGCTGCGCGAGGAGGTGTCGGCGCGCGAAGTGGCACAGACTCGGCTTGCGCAGGCGCAGAAGATGGAGGCACTAGGCCAGCTCGCAGGCGGCATCGCGCACGACTTCAACAACGTCCTCCAGGCCGTCGCCGGCGCCCTGCGCCTCACCGCGCGCCACGCGGAGGACCCCAGCCGCGTCCGCCAGCTCGCGGGCATGGCGTCAGAAGCTGCCGAGCGCGGTGCCTCCATCACACGGCGGCTGCTCGCCTTTGCCCGGCGCAGCGACCTCCGAGTCGAGCCGGTTGACACCGGCGCGCTCCTCGCCGACCTAGGCGAGGTGCTCGCGCATATGCTCGGGGCCGGGATCGAGGTGCGGGTCGAGGCCGCCGCCCCCCTCCCGCCAGTGCTCGCCGACCGGGGGCAGCTCGAGACGGTGATTGTCAACCTGGCCACCAACGCCCGCGATGCGATGCCGGGCGGCGGCAAGCTCACTTTATCAGCAGTGTGCGAGGCGGTCTCGGACCCGCTGACCCATCCCGCAGGACTGAAGCCTGGCACCTACCTCCGGGTGTCCGTCACCGACACAGGCACCGGCATGGACGCAGCGACGCTGGCGCGGGCGGCGGAGCCCTTCTTCACCACCAAGCCGCTGGGCAAGGGCACCGGGCTTGGCCTCGCCATGGCAAAGGGCTTTGCCGAGCAGTCCGGCGGCGGTCTCGCCGTTAGCAGCAAGCCGAGCCTTGGCACGACAGTCACACTCTGGTTGCCCTCCGCCCCAGCGGGCGAGCCGCCGCAGCTCGGGACCGAGAGGGGCGACGCTGCCTCGGCTGCATCGGCCGCGACGCCGATGGCCACGACGGGTGCCGCTAAACCACGACGCGTGCTGCTGGTAGACGACGAGCCCCTGGTGCGCCGGACCCTCGCGGCAGAGTTGTCGGGACGGGGCTGGGTCGTTGAGGAGGCCGAAGGTCCCGCGGGAGCGCTGGTGCGACTGGAGGCTGCGGAGCCATTCGACCTGCTGGTGACCGACTTCGCCATGCCGGGCATGGACGGGCTGGCGCTCATGCGTGAGGTGAGGCGTCGGCGGCCCGAGCTGCCGGTCCTGCTGCTCACCGGCTATGTGGAGGACGGCACGATACCGGCCCTGCGGGAGGCGGAGGAGGGAGGGCCGTTCGCCTTACTGCGTAAGCCGGTCTCAGCAGACGAGCTGGCGGCCCGGGCCGACGGGCTCACGGCGACCGAATGTGCCGCCATTAGCTGGGAATAAAACCCTGCCCCAGGGCACCGCCAAGTCGTCGGTTTCTATTCGAAACGGAACGGCTGGGCCAAGCTGGGTTGATGATGCCCAAGCTCGCCACCTACCCTTGGCTGATGCCAAATCCTGCTGATCAGAACCCATGGGCCCAATCGCACAGTCCGATGGACATGATGGTCTAGGGCTGCCCGACGAGGCGATTCCAGGCGCGACAGCAGTGGTCGACGATGTCGTCGTAGCAGCGGAACACGCGGTTCGAGAGCCAGTTGTCCCGCATAAACTGCCAGGTGTTCTCGACCGGCTGCGGAGCACTGCTCCGCAGGTTCAGGGCATTTTCGCGGCAGCGGGATGAGGGTGATGTTCGACGGCACCTCGAGCCTATCCGACAGGTGCCATGCGGCTTGGTCGAGCAGCAGCACGGCATGCGCGCCCGGCGCCATCCTGTTGCATGGGTCAGCAGCCTAGACGTACTGGTTCCTGGTCGCATTCGGGATCAGGCGATCCGGATGTAATCATGCGTTAAGGTGCCGCAGCGGCCCTTCTTCAGCGGCAGCCCGGGCTGGGTCCGGTCGAGCGCCTGGATCTTTGCGGCGCAGCACGTCGTGTCGAGAAGGTTGTCTCACCCTCGATAAGCCTCCCTGACGGCTTGATCCTGCGTTGCCGCAGTACAGCGGGGTTCCGCTTCAAAGGTATGGTGCCCGAGACAATTGGCCGGCCCGGCGACCATCCCGCCACGCTGCTGAAAATCTACCTCGAATCGGAAGACGCCATCTGGCTCATGCGCTTATTCCGCCGGTACCCGGTGTATTCGGGCTTCACACCTGAGTCAGTTCAGGCCTTCCTCTGCTGTCGCCTAGCAGAGGTATCAAGGTTCTGCCCTAGTAGCTGGATTGAGAAGATTCGTAGGTATAACTGCACCTAACATAAGTCAAAATATACGAACAACAGTGACAGCGGCGCAAGTCTGATCCCAAACGCGAAAAGCAGACGCAAGCAAAGAACCCCTTAAGGGCACCGAAAAATTGTGTGATCGTGGCAGATGAGTGTTATGCCAGCCAATGTAGGGGAACAAAATTCAATGGCAAAGTCAGAGACAGCTGCTCCACGCGGCACAAACAAGGTCGTCAAAGCCTTCTTCGAAAGCCTGGACGCAACGCCCGATGCTGGCCGGTCACAGGTAGCAAAGGCGGCGCTGGCCGCGATCCGGGAAAAGCTGACAGCCCGTAAAGACAAGGAGAAGGCCACCCGAGAAAAGGAGAAGGCCAAGTCTGCCCGCGGTAGGGCAGCACCCGCGCCCCGCAAAGCAGCCTCGTCGTCGCGCACTGCAAACGCCCGAAAGGCTCCGCCCACCGCATCTAAACCGGCACGCTCGACGAAGGCGCCTGAAGTCTCTGCACCGAAGGCCACAAAGCGTCCAGCTTCACGCCGCGTCGCACCCAAAGCTACTGCGGTAGCAGCCCCGCAACCTAGGAAGGCCGCCGCGCGCCGGTCCAGCGCTCGGAAAAAGCCTGCGCCGGAAGCATCCTCGATGGACAACCAAACTGCGCTAGATAGCGAATCAAGGAATGACGCACCGTCTGAAGGCACGACCAGCGGCGAACAAGTCTGATCTCGAAAAGCACTCCTGCTCTGAAAGCCAAGCTCGTCTCTGACCATTTCTGCGGGCTGAGACGGCGGAGCGGGTGAGCGGCTTGACTGGGCTGTCTCCGCCAAAAGGCGGCCACGTAGCTGATGCCTCAACCGCCGCCGGCACCGCAAGTCGATGCTGTGCAGCCTCGCGCCGCACCATGAACAGCATAGCTTGGTGTCCATGGTGGCTCCACGTCTGTGGGCCAACGTGGAGCAGTCGTCTGTTAATTGCCACTGAGACCTGACCCGGTTTGGGGTGAAGTTGCCACTGAGAGGAGCGTGGTGCACGGATGGGCCACGCAGCGGGACACGCATCTCCTATGTATTGCCGGGCGCGGCCGCATGGGTTGGCAGAGGGCCTCGGGTTACAACTGGCGTGCTCTGGTGGAGGCCGACATTTCAAGATGGAAGCGCGTCATTGGTGATGGGCTGCGCTCGCAAACAGACGGGCGGCAAGCGACCGAGATGGCCATTGCTGCCAAGGTGCTGAACCACATGCTCAAGCGCGGACGGCCGGAGTATGTCCGCATCGCCTGATCCCGAATGCGACCAGGAACCAGTACGTCCAGGCCGCTGACCCATGCAACAGGACGGCTCGGCCACTGAAGCGGGTGATCCAGCGGAACCTGCAGGACCAGCTAGCCAACCTGCTGCTGGAAGGCCGCATCCATGACGGCGAGGCGCTCAAGGTCTCTGCAGGCATGGATGGGCTGGTGGTGCGGCGGACGGGCTCGCGCGCCTCGCCGAGGCAGCGTGAGGCGAGGACGCCGTGATCGTGTCCAACGGCGAGGGAGGCGTTTACAGACGCCTCCCTGTCCAAAGGGCAGGCAGGCCGCACCTTCGGCGTCAGTTATGGTGTCGCCTTGCGGTGCCCGTGCGAAGCCTCAGACCGCTCTATGCCGCTGCGGCTAGATGGGCTGAGGCGGCAGCGACTGCCGGGCACGGTGGGGGGCCTTGATTTGGGACAGGCGCCCTCGCCGGGCAGGGCGGAGGGTCATTGTCATCATCAGGACTATCCCACCGGAAGCGCCCGTTACGCTGCACCGGAGGTTCCCGCCGGTTGCGGTGCCCAGAGTTCTGCCGCAGGGCAACAGTGTTCTCGGAGCCTGCGCGATCCAGCCCTAGCTCTGCCCTGTCCAGGGATCTGAGTGCCTGGAAAATCTCCTCTACCCATACGAGAGCCCCGCTATCCAGCTGCCGCAAAGCAGGCTGGTCTATCACGGCGCGGGTGTCCGACGCCCATGACGCCAAGATCTCGCGTTTTTCAGCATGGGTTAGCTTCCGGTCATTCACCACTTGATCAGGGTGCGTGAATACGGTGCTGCGTGTGGCCCGTCCATTTTGCAGACCATGAGGCAGACGCGATCCAAATTCAGCGAAGTGACTGTGTGATTCCGTAAGCTCGCTCATCTTTTAGCTCCGCGGCCCAGGACTCCCAGTTTTGTCGGAAGGCGCGTATCGCACTGACGATCAGCTGGCTTCGCCTCGACGGTCAGCGAAGTATTCATACCAAAGGGCTCTTCAAGAGGACTGAAGGAAATTTTTAGCGCGTATCGCTACCGTCCTACTCCCCCGATACCAAGTCCCGCCGGCGTGAACCCATGCGGCAGAGCAGCTCTGTCGAGGCCGGGATCAGGCCCTATCGAGCGGTTCCCCGCCGTCGAATAGATTGGGGTCAACGACCGACATGATGATGCCGGTCATGGGCGGTGCACAGATGCTCGCGGCCATGGTCGCCGACCCGAGCTTAGCCGGGATCCCTGTCATTGTGCTGAGCTCCATGCCCAGGCGGGAGTCCGATCGCGTGAACGTCGTCGCCATCCTGTGCAGGCCCTACATCACCGAGGAGGTCCTGAGCACAGTCGAGCGGATGTTCAGCCGGGTGTAGCTGGAACCTGACCACTCTGCTGGCCACCTATCTCAGCGGGAACCGCTTTCAACAGGGCGGCCTCAGCGTCCTCTACCATCCCGGCCTGACCTATATGCCCCCGCTCCGCCCCAGTCAGGCCGGGAATTCGGCGGATGTCCGCCATAACGGCAAGCTCTGAATCACGTGCGATAAGTCTCGCTCAACGCGGGTCAGCGGACTGCATTATACCAACCCGATTTGGGACTGACTCTTCTGTGTCTTCTCGGGCTGCTGACAGGCTGATTCGATGAGCCCTGTGTCGATTCGGCAGGGAGGGCCTCATGGGTGCGGCAGTGGCGGTGACCCGGGACGAGTTTACGCCGCCGCAGCTGCGGGCGGCGGCTCGTGCGAGTGAGGATCCGGCCCAGGTGCGGCGATTGCTGGCGGTTGCCTTGGTCTTGGAGGGTGTATCGCGGCAGCAGGCGGCCGAGCAGTGCGGCATGGATCGGCAGACCCTGCGGGACTGGGTTCTGTATTAGCTAGGACTTCATCTGACAGACGGCGTTGGCTGTGTGAGCCGATGAGCGTGTCTGCCGTGGTCAGTGGCGCATGATTTTCTCCCTGGCGAGTGGGGTGGCGTCAAGGAAGGTTTGCATCGGAGTCTTGCCGTAGCACCACCTGCCCTGATGAGGCCTGCTGGTATTGTAGTTGGCCACCCAGCTGTCGAGGTCGGCCTGCAGCTCCGCGATGCTGAGATAGACCTTCTTGCGGAAGGCTGTGCGGTAGAACTCGTCGAGCACGGTGCGGTGGAAGCGCTCGCAGATGCCGTTCGTTTGCGGGCTCTTGGTCTTCGTCCTGGTGTGGTCGATGTCCTCGACCGCGAGGTAGAGCTGGTACTCGTGTCGCTCTGGGCTGCCGCAGAACTCGGTGCCGCGGTCGGTCAGCACCCGCTGCAGCTTGACCTCGTGCTCGTCGTAGAAGGGCACCACGCGGTCGTTCAGCAGGTCGGCGGCGGTGATCGGGGTCTTGCGGTCGTAGAGCTTGGCGAAGGCCACCTTGGCGTAGGTGTCGATGAAGGTCTGCTGGTAGATCCGCCCAACCCCTTTCATCGTGCCGACGTAGCGCTTTCGAACTCGCCGTGGGCTTCGTTGTCCTGCCTGGCCTTCTCCAGGGCGGCGATCTGGGCGTCGGTGAGCACCAGCCCATCCTGGGCGCTCTTGGCCTCGAGCGCCTTCAGCCGCTTCTTCATGGTCTCGAGGTCGTGCCGTTGCCAGACGCAGCGCACCCCCGGCGGGGGAGATGGACAAGCCGCGGCGCTTCACCGCCTCGGCCACCCGCACCTGGCCCCAGGCGGGCTGCTCGATGGCGATGGCCACCACCGCCTCCTCGACGTCGGCGGGCGTGCGGTTCTTTAGGATGGGCTTGCGGCGGCTGATCTAGGCCAGCGCGACCTCGCCGCCTTTGTCATAGAGCTCCTTGAACCGGTAGAAGCTGTCCCGGCTGTAGCCGAGCATCTTGCAGGCCTGGCTGACATTGCCGAGTTGGCGGGCCAGCTCCAGCAGCCCGGCCTTGGCACGAATGATCTTCTGTTCCTGTGTCATCTCCGGGGTCTCCGTCCCGCCGGTGGGCGGGGCACGGTCCGAGCTCGGGGCAAGGACCGCGTCCCACCCACCGGCTCCAACCTTCCGAAACCAACACTGAATGTCAGATCAAGTGGGAGCTAACGCAACTATAACGAGGGCGGTGTCGCCAGTTTGCAAGCCCAGGTGTAGCGGCGATCGCGCACCGCACGCGGACGCGTGCCGCGTTTGGCCCAGATGCGGGTTAGCGTGCCCTGCTGGCCCACCCTGGCCTCATCCATAAATCAGACCTCGATGGGCGTGCCGTGCGCTACCTCAGCGATGGCCGCCTTTACCAGTTCGCTGAAGCCCCCCTAAAAGCCGCTTGCGCGGCCAGGTCGCTCTGCGGATGGGAAGGGCGGACCGACAAGCGCCGGAAGCGGAGCTTGGTGAGCAGCTTGCCCACCGTGCGCTCGTGCAGGCTGACCTTGAACTCACGCCTGATCCGCTCTTGCAGGTCGCGGCAGCGCCAGCGCACCACACCATCGCGCTCCAGATCGGGCCCTTGCTCGACCCAGCGCTCCACCGCGGCCTCCTGCTCGGTCAGTAGCCGTGCCGTGGGGCCCGGTGCGCGCCGGTTCACCAGGCCTGCCAAGCCCTCGGCGTTGTAGCGGTGCACCCAATCGCGCAGGGTCTGCCGGTCCATGCCGCAGGTTGCGGCCGCGTCCGTGCGCGACTGCCCTTCCAGTACCAGGGCGAGAACCAGCATGCGTCGCGCTGCGTTCGCGTCCCGGCTGCGGACGGCGGCCTGCCTCAGGGCAGCCGCAGACAAGTCCTGCCGCGTGATCGCCACCGCCATTCCAAGCCTCCCGAATCGAACCCTGGGCGACAGCGAATCACGAACGCAGCAAACGGCGGATCACATACGAGTCAGTGACAACGGCGGTTGGTATAAGCACTGCCTCGAGCCGCTGGAACATGCACTCCACGCACCACCGCCGGCGGTACAGCCGGGCAATCTGCCGTGCGTCGACCCGTTCGGGCAGGTTACTCCACAGCCGGATGGTGCTCTCACCCGCCTCGGTCGGTGTGTCCAAGGTAAGTTCGATGCGGCGCCATGGTTCGGCCGCCCCGGCCAGCGCGATCCGCTGCTCGCGCACCTCCCCGGTGTCAGTGCGGCCGCACGCGCGCCAGGGCCCCTCGGTGCAGCACGTGGAGGGCTTCGCCGAGGAAGCCAGGCGCCGGTCCCGCGCCGTTGCCGAGGTCGACGCGAGGACGACGTGATGGGCCGGATCGAGGCCGTGAGGGACTAAGAGGAGTGGGGGAAGGCTGATGCTCGCGGCACCCGGCCCGCGCTCTCGGCGCCCTGTCCCACCTCTCGACGACGCGGCGATGCTCCTGGCGTGAGTGCCGACCAAGACGGCGGTCAGGTGAACAGGCTGTAAAACATTCGTGCCGAGGTCGCCGCCAGAAACACGGCGAAGGCCCGCTTCAGCCATAACGGAGGGATGGTGTGCGCCAGGTGCACCCCCCAGGGCGTGGCCAGAATGGAACTCGGCGCGATGAGCGCGAGCCCCACCAGGTTGACATAGCCCAGCGATATCGGAGGCACGCGCGGGTCGCCCCAGCCGCCGAGGATAAAGCCCAGCGTAGCGGGGACGGAGATGATCAGCCCGAAGGCCGAGGCGGTGGCCACCGCCGAGCGGATCGGCGCCCCGCACATGGAGAGGATGGGCACGCCGAGCGTCCCGCCGCCGATGCCCATCATGGCGCTGACCGCTCCGATGCCGATGCCCATCGCTTGGCGCGGCGGCCCGTCCGGTACCCGGTCGGTAATGGAGAAGCTCACCCCGGTGAAGCCCATGTTGAGCGCCACTAGGAGGGAGACCAGGGCGAAGACCGCGGTCAGCCCCTCCCCGCGCACATGCACAGCCAGCAGCGTGCCGAGCACCACGCCCACCAGCATGGCCGGCCAGATGGAACGCAGCAGCGTCACATCCATCGCCCCCTTGGCATGGTGCTTGCGCGCGGACTGTATGGACGTGGGCACGATGGTGGCCAGCGAGGTCGCCACCGCCACCTTCATCTGCACCGCTTCCGGCACGCCGAAAAGGGGGAAGATGTTAAACAGGAGCGGCACGATGACGATGCCCCCGCCCACCCCCAGCAGCCCAGCCAGCGTGCCCGACACCAAGCCTGTCGCCGCCATGGCAGCCGCCAGCCCCGCGAGCCAGTAGGGGTCCTGCAGGTGTTGCATGGAGGCACAGGCTCCTCGGAGGGTGGGCTCGTCCTATACAGGGGGCGTCCCATCTCGTCACGGTGCCCCTCCCATCGGCGCTGACGGGGTGGTGCGGCTCGGCCACCGGCACGCCTGGGGCACGTGTGCGCCTTGAACGCTGCCCCCGGCACCCCTCGGGCCGCGCCGGGCCGGAGCGCCGCTTCTCGGCCCGGTGCAAGCTCGCCGCCGTTACCCGCCTGCTGCGCAGCGAACCATCGGGACAAGGCGCTCGGCGCGGGCTGCGACGACTATCACGCGAAGCCGGTGGATTTCTCCGGGCTTGTTGCGCAGATCGACAGCGCGCTGAAGCTCCGCGCCGGCGCCGACCCGGCCGCCTCGTCCTGAGGGGGAATGCGATGAAGGTATCCGAGGTGATGAGCCGCGACGCCGAGTTCATCGACGGGGAGGCAACGGTGGCGGATGCGGCGGTCATGATGGGCGAGCTCGAGGTGGGCGCGCTGCCGGTCGGCACGGCAGAGAGGCTCCAGGGCATCGTCACCGACCGCGATATCCTCTACCGGGTTGTCGCCAAGGGGCTGGATTCCGCCGCGGTGCGGATACGGGAGGTG
>NZ_JQKB01000065.1 GCF_000745835.1 Belnapia moabensis DSM 16746
GCCCCGGTGGGCATCGTCTTCTTCGCCGCATCGGTTGTCCTGCTGCTGCTTCGCTCCTTGAGCATGCGGGAGGCTTATGACGCCATCGAGTGGCCGGTGCTGATCCTGCTTGGCGCGCTGATTCCGGTGAGCGAGGCAATCCGCACGACCGGCGGCAGCGACCTGATCGCGGGCTGGCTTTCCGGCATGGTGCAGGCCTTGCCACCAACCGGCGCACTGGCCTTGATGATGATCTTCGCCATGGCAGTGACGCCCTTCCTCAACAATGCGGCGACCGTGCTGATGCTAGGACCCATCGCCGCAAGCCTAGCGCAGCGCCTCGGCCTCAACCCGGACCCGTTCTTGATGGCGGTGGCGATAGGTGCAGCCTGCGACTTCCTGACGCCCATCGGCCATCAGTGCAACACGCTGGTCATGGGGCCCGGCGGCTACCGCTTCGGTGACTACTGGAGGCTGGGTCTCCCCTTGTCCATTGTTGTTATTCTTGTTGGCATACCGCTTATTGCCGTTGTCTGGCCAACCGGGGGTGGCTGATTTGTTTCTGCCGGCGCTTGCGTCAAACATGACGACGTGAAGTGAGGTCTAGAAACCCATCTCGATAACCGCATTTCGCGGCTGACGCGGCTGGGAACGACGGAGCGCCACTCGTGGCGTGCGCGCCGCTGCTGTGTGTCAGGCGGTGACCTTGGTGCATGGGTCGTCCGGTTGGGCATCCTCGGGTAGGCTGGCGTGAGGGCTGACCCTCGATGGCGGCATTGGCAACTTATTGGACGTGACGCTGAGTTTGCCCGCACGAGGGTGCGTGCTTGGCCTCACGCGGCGATCTGAGAGCTAGGCGCCTGGGGCGTGGCGCTAGCTGGTGCGGTGGTAAGGGGCTCGCCTGGGGTGGATCCGGCGCTGCTGACGATGGTGTTGCGTGCTGTGACCGTGTTGCAAGGATCGGCAGTGCCCTCGCATGCTGCCTACGTTGACGCCGCTCATGGGATACGAATGTACTCCGGCCGTCCCAGCTCCAGCATTCGGTTGAGCGCGCGAGCCGCGATGGCGACTTCCGTCGAGCGACGATCGTCGGTGCGCGACCGGAGGCCGTCGCCGATGACCCGCTTCCAGCGTGACACGTCCGCCTCGACCAGAGCACGCCAGTTGTAGCCTGATCGCCGCTGCCAGCCCATGCGGCCATGCGCTGCGATGCCCGCGATGTGCTCGTCGCGTTGCGTCGGCGGCATGTCATCTGCCGTACTGATCACGGCACTCGAGCGCGGCGGGATGATGACGACGGCTCGTCGACTTCGCGCCGCGACGGCGGCATAGACGTCGCCGCGGTCATAGGCGCCGTCAGCGGTCAACGAGGCAATCGAACCGCCGTAGCTGTCGAGCAAGGCCTCGACCTGCCCACCATCATCAGCGTCGTGCCCGGTCAGCTCGGCCGCGACGATCTCGCCAGTGTCGGCGTCCGTGGCGAGGTGCAGCTTGCGCCACAGCCGACGCGTCCTGGCTCCATGCCGCTCGACCAGCCATTCGCTGGGCCCGCACAGCCGCAGGCCGGTGCTGTCGACCAGCAGGTGCAGGGGCCGCCTACTCGCTCGCATCCGCGGCAGCGCGAGCGACCTCGCCCGTCGGCTCATCGTGCTGTGGTCCGGCACGGTCAGATCCAGGCCGAGCAAGCACAGAATAGAGCGGATCAGGCCCTCGGTCTGCCGCAGCGCGAGCCGGAACACCGCCCGCAGCGTCAGCGCCGTGGAGATCGCCAGGTCGGAGTAATGCGGCTGCCCACCGCGGGTAGTGCGTGGCTCCGCCCGCCACGCCGCGATCGCCTCAGCGGTGAACCAGACGGTCAGGCTGCCGCGGGCCTGCAGCGCCGCATCGTAAGCCGGCCAGTTCGTCACCTGGTGCCGCTGCCGAGGGATCCGATGCCGCCGATCCTGGTTGGCCTTGAACGGCATGCTCGCCCCCTACCGAGGATGTGCCCTCGGCCCGAAGCCTATCACCGATCCAGCTCAGCCGCGATCCATGCACCAGGGTGCTGCGGCTCGTCTTTCACCTCGCCCTGCGCCAGGCTGAGGGTTTCGCCACGAGTGTGCTGCGGCTGTTCGGGCAGGCGCTGCGCGTTCCGGACCACACCACCTTGAGCCGGCGCAGCCGCAACTTTGCCGGGCGGCAGCCCAGGATGGTGCCGAACGGCGCACTGCACCTGGTGATCGACAGCACCGGCCTAAAGCTGTTTGGCCAGGGCGAGTGGGACGAGGAGAAGCACGGCCGAACGCGCCGGTCCTGGCGCAAGCTGCACCTTGCGGTGGACGCCGGCACCGGCGAGATCGTCGCCTGCTTGCTGACCGACAATGCCGCCGATGATGCCGGTCAGCTGCCGGCGCTACTCGAGGCGACTGAAGGTGAGATCGCGTCCGTGACGGCGGATGGTGCCTACGACGGCGACCCGGTGTACCAGGCCATCGCTGGTCACCAGCCCGATCCACCGCCGGACGTCGTCATCCCGCCGCGGGCCCCGGCGGTGCCGGGCACGGAGGACGCCGAGGCGCAGAACCAACGCGATTGCCACATCCGGCTCATCGCTGAAAAGGGCCGCATGGCTTGGCAGAAGACGACCGGCTACGGCCGGCGCAGTCTCGCGGAGACCACCGTCGGCAGATACAAGGCGATCATCGGGCCGAAGCTGCGCGCCCGCCTCTTGCCTGCCCAGCAGGGCGAAGTCGCCATGGCCGCCGAGGCGTTGAACCGCATGATCCGGGTTGCGAAGCCGGTTTCCACTCGCGTCGCCTGATATCCCGGATTGAGTGCGGCCAGTCCTGTCTGCTCACCCGCATCCATGCACCAACGCCCCTTGCTGACTGAAAAGGGCGGGAAACGGCTGTAGAGGGTTCGATGTCCAGACGTCCGCTTCATCTGGATTCTGTTGAGAAAGTCTGTTGAGGAGCTGCGCCGCCCCTGATTCAGTCCTCCTGGTGGTGGAGGGCACAGCCATGATGGGCGAGCGGCAGGTCCGGCAGGAGGCACTGTTCTACGGCTTCAGCCTGGAGGAGCACGTTCCCGCCGATCACCTGCTGTTCTCGATCGACCGCTTCGTCGAGCTGAGCGACATCCGCCGACACCTTGAGCCCTTCTACAGTCCGATCGGGCGCCCCTCGGTCGACCCCGAACTGATGGTCCGTATGCTGCTGATCGGCTACTGCTGCGGCGCTCGGTCCGAGCGGCGGCTGTGCGAGGAGGTCCACCTGAACCTCGCCTATCGCTGGTTCTGCCGCCTCGGCCTGGACGGCGTCGTCCCGGACCACTCCACCTTTTCCAAGAACCGGCACGGCCGCTTCCGCGACAGCAACCTGTTACGGCAGCTGTTCGAGGCGACAGTGCGCCGCTGCATGGCCGAGGGCCTCGTCGACGGCCAGGGCTTCGTGGTGGACGCCAGCATGATCTGGACGGACGCTAACCGGCAGAAGGGCGTTGCCGCCGCGGGGAGCTGAACACAGAGGACGCCAGCCGCGCCGTGGACGAGTACCTGGCCGTGCTCGACGACGCCGCTTTCGGTGCGGCGACCGAGGTGCCGCCGAAGTTCATCTCGCCCACCGACCCGGCTGCGCGCTGGACGGCGGCAGCCGGTGGTCCGGCCTGCTACGCCTATTGCGACAACTAACTGACCGACGTCGAGCACGCCGTCATCGTCGACGTCGAGGCCACCACGGCGGTGCGGGATCGCCGGGCGTGGCGGGCAGGATCGGCGCGGCCGGGCCTACTGCCGCTCCTACCCGCGGGCGTCCTGCCGGATCATGTCTGCGGCTTTCTCGGCGATCATGATTACGGGCGCGTTGGTATTACCGGAGACAATCATCGGCATGATCGACGCATCGACCACCCTGAGCCCTCCGATGCCGTGAACACGGAGGCGGTCATCGACGACCGACATCGAGTCCGGTCCCATCTTGGCGGTTCCGACGGGGTGGTGGATCGTGCCCCCCTTGCGGCGAGCGAAATCGAGCAACTCGTCATCGCTCTGCGCGTCGTCGCCCGGTTCCACCTCATTGACGATGTAGCGGGCCAGGGCCGGTGCCTCGGTGATCCGCCGCGCAATCTTCATGCCCTCCAGCAGACAGCGCCGATCGGACTCCGCGACGAGAAAGTTTGGCCGGATCGCAGGCGCCTGCAGCGGGTCACCTGACCTGATGTGTATGGAGCCGCGGCTGTCCGGCCGCAGCGGCGTCGGCCCGATGGTTAGACCCGGCTCACGGTCTAAGATGCGCTTCACCGGATCCCTGAAGCTGGCGTGCGCGATGGTGTACTGGATGTCTGGTGTCTCGAGTTCCGGGCGCGAGCGGACATTGCCGTTCACAATCCCCGCCGAGGTCGTCAGCATCCCTCGCTTCGTCAGGGCATACCTGACAATCTCGCGCAGCAGGGGCAGGCCGTGCGAGCGTTCGTTCAGCGTGGCCGCACCCGTGACCCGCCAGACCATCCGGATTATGTAATGGTCCTGGTAGTTCTCGCCGACGCCAGGTAGCGCGTGCCTGACCTCGATGCCATGCTCCTGCAGGACATCCGGGCGACCGATGCCCGAGAGTTCCAGAACCTGCGGCGACTGCACCGCTCCCGCGCAGAGCAGCACCTCACGGCGAGCCGTCGCGGTCCTCGCTTGCGAACCCTTGAGGTAGGCCACACCCGTCGCCCGCTTCCCCATGAGCAGGACCTTCGTCGTGTGGGCGTTGGTCTCGACCCGCAGGTTGGGCCGCTTCAGCGCCGGCGCCAAATAGGCGCGCTTGGTCGACCAGCGGACCCCATCCTTCTGGGTCAGCTGGAAGTAGGCGAACCCGTCCTGCTTCCCGCTGGTGTAGTCGGGGTTGCGCGGATAGCCACACTCGGCCGCCGCCGCGATCACTGCGTCGGTGATCTCGGCGGCCTCGTACTGCGGGCGCACGTTCAGCGGTCCGCCTTCGCCACGCCAGGGGGCGGCGTCGCCTTCCCAGTGTTCTGCTCTGCGGAAGTAGGGCAAGACATCGTCCCAGGACCATCCCCTGTTCCCGGCCTGGGCCCAGCAATCATAGTCGCGGGCCTCGCCGCGCACATACAGCATGGCATTCAGTGCGCTGGTGCCGCCTAGAACGCGGCCGCGCGGAATCGGAAAGGGGCGGTCATAGGTGTAGGGTTCCGGCTCGGTCTGGAACCGCCAATTCAGCCCCGGCATGTCGATCGTCTTCACGTAGCCCGCGGGGATGTGGATCAGCGGGTTGCGGTCCCGTCCGCCCGCCTCCAGCAGCAGGACGGTCACGCCGGCGTCCTCGCTCAGCCGGGCCGCGAGCGTGCAACCGGCCGAACCGGCGCCGACGATGACGTAGTCGTACTCGGACGCGTCGGAGCCATCGTTCATGAGCGCCATGGCGCTGTCGTTCCTTCCTGGTTCAAAGTGATCAGCCCACGCAGGTACGGCCCAGGCGGGTCCCGAGCCAGGCAGTGACGGCTGCGGCCAATTCGGCCGGGACCTCCATCGGCAGCATGTGCCCGGCGCCCTCAAGGATGCGCAGTTCCGTGCACGGGATACCCGCGTGAAGCTCCTCGGCCTCTGCGATCGACCGCAGCCGGTCCTGCCGCCCCGCGATCACGAGGGTTGGGCAGCGAATGCCGTGCAGCTCGGCCAGGTCTTCCTCGCGCGGCATCAGTGATTGCCGGCGGAACACCTCGCCGCCGAGGCGGAGCGCCATAGCCTGTATGCGGCCCACCAGGGCCTCGTCTCCAGCCCGATCAGGGTGCAGCGCAGAGGCCACGACGGACCGTCCGAAACCGGCGAACTGTCCGAGGGAGGCGACCTGCCCGGCGGCGGATGCCTTGCGCCGGGCCTGCTCCGGCGTGTCGCCGCGCGCCGATGTCGCCACCAGCACCAGCGCCTGCACGCGCTCGGGCGCCAACCGGGCCATCTCGCGGGCGACGTAGCCACCCATGGAAAAGCCAATGAGGATGGACGCACCTGCCACCTCGGCTAGCGCCCGCTTCGCCATAACCGCGATGGTGCCATCGTGGCTCGTGTCCGCATGGCGGATCGGGCCCCACGGCGCCAGCGCCCCCTCGACGTCGCGCCAAAGGTCGGCGTCCGTCATGAAACCGGGAATCAGCAGCACGGTCACTGTGGGTCATCCATGGCCGCGCACCGCGGGCAGGGTGCGCAGGAAGCTGGTGGCGCTGCCGCACAGCGCCAGCCCGGCCCCGAGCCACAGCACGGCCACCAACCCGTTGGCGGCGAAGGCGTGCAGGCACAGCGCCACCAGCGCCGCGCCGACCGACTGCCCTAGCAGGCGCGACGTGGCCAGGATGCCTCCCGCCCCGCCGCTTCGGTGTCGCGGGGCGCTGGTCATAATCGCCTTCATGTTGGGCGACTGGAAGAACCCGAAGCCGATGCCGCACAGCACCAGCCGCCAAGCGATGTCGGCGACGCCGGCGGCGGGCGTCAGCGTGGCCAGCATCGCCAGCCCAAAAGCGACCAGCAGCAGGCCGGCACCGCCCAGCAGGCCGGGCGAGACCCGGTCCGCCATTGGCGCCGCCACCAGCGTCATCACCGCCAGCGTCACCGGCCAGGGCGTGATGAGGAAGCCCGCCTCCACCTGGCTGTAGCCCAGCTCGGTCTGGAACAGGATGGGCAGCGCGACGAACACCAGCCCCTGGATGGCGAAAGCGCAGATCGAGGTGGCGGCCGACAGCGCGAAGACCGGATTCTGGAACAGGTCGATGGCGAGAATCGGCGTTGGGCTACCGGCCTCTCGCCGCCAGAGCGCGTAGCCGCACCCCGCCGCAGCCAACCCGGCCAGTGCCATCGGCAGCCAACCGGTTCCATGCGCCGCCCCGGCGATCGCAAACAGCAGCAGCGCGAACATCCCTGCGCAGAGCGCAGCCGCCATGCCGTCGAACGGCCGCCGGTGCCGCTCCGTCGGCGGCAGATTGCGAACCGACAGGACGAAGGCGAGCAGCGCGATCGGCAGGTTGCTCAGGAACAACCATGGCCAGTCCAGCACTGAGAGAATGGCCGAGGCGGTGGTCGGCCCCACGGTGAAGGCGACGCCGACGACCAGCGCGTACAGCCCAAGCCCGCGCCCGAGCCTCTCGGGCGGATACACCGTGCGGATCAGGCCGGGGGTGGTGGCGGAAACGGCGGCTGAGCCCAGCCCCAGCACCGCCCGCGCAACGGCGAGGCTGGGCAGCGACCACGCCAGGCCGCAGGCCAGGGCTCCCGCGGCGAAGGTCAGCAACCCCACAAGGAAGACGCGCCGATGCCCGTGGATCTCGCCAAGCGCGCCCATTGGCAGCAGGGCTGCCACCACTGCGAGGTAGTAGACGTTGATGATCCAGATGGTAGACCCGGCGCTGGCGCCCAAGCCATTGGCGATGGCCGGCAGGGCGGTGCTGGTCAGCGAGATGTCGAGCGTGATGACGGCGACGCCGAGCAGCACCGCCAGCAGCCCCGGCAACCTGCCTCGCCCGCCGTCGCCGTCATGTCCCATCATGCCCCGCTGCGTTCGCCAAGGACCCCCGCCGCCAGGAATCCGCCATCCACGGGCAGGACGACACCATTCACGTGCGCGGCCGCCTCCGAGGCAAGGAAGGTCACCACCTCCGCGATCTCCTCCGGGGCGGCGTAGCGTCCATCGGGAGTTGCCGCGTCGAAGGCGGCGCGGACTGCGGCGGGGTGATGTCGGCGCACAAACTCCGTCTCCGTCGCCCCCGGAGCAACGGCGTTGGCAGTGATGCCGAAGCGCGCCAGTTCCACTGCCATCTGCCGGGTCAGCCCAATGACCGCCGCCTTGGAGGTGCCGTAGGCCGCGCGGTCCAGGCTGGCGCGCACGCCGCTGATGGAGGCGATGCTGACGATGCGGCCCCAGCCTGCCTCCGCCATCTGCCGGGCCGCCGCCTGCGAACAGAGAAAGGCGCCGGTGACGTTGATTGCCATCACCCGCTCCCACGCGTCGAGCGGATGCTCCAGGAATGGGTGCACCGCAGCGATGCCGGCATTGTTTACCAGAACGCCGACCGGGCCATGCCGTGCCGCCAGTGCCGCGAAGGCGCCCTCGATCGCTCCAGGGTCAGCCACGTCCAGCACGGTGCCTTCCGCCATCCATGGTTCGGTCGGCAATGCGGCCAGGGCGGTCGTGTCACGGTCGAGCAGGACAACCCTGAACCCGGCCGTTCCGAGCCGCCGTGCCACAGCCAGCCCGATGCCGGTGGCAGCGCCGGTGACGACAGCGAGGCGCGAAGCGGTCATTCGTGGGCTCCTTCGGCGCCGAGCAGGGCGGTACGGAAGCGATCCTTCAGGTACGAGCCGTCCCGTGGAGGCATGACCAGCGGCGGCTTGTCGGCGGCGATCTTGCACACTGCCAGCAGAGGCCCCGCTGCCTGGCGGCTCGCCTCCACCAGCTGGGGCACCTCGTTCGCCGAGCGCAGTTCCAACACCCGGGGGATGCCGCATTCGCGCGCCACCCCAGCCAGGCTGACGCCGTGGGCGGTATGGGTGGCCTGATTGCCCGTCTCGCCCCAGCGCTCGTTGTCCAGTACGCAGATCGCCAGGTTCGATGGCCGTGCCACCGCGACCGTCGCCAGCGCCCCGAGTTGCATGAGCATCTCGCCATCGCCGGTCACCACCAGCACCTGCCGCGCGGGCTGGGCCAGGGCCAGGCCCAGCCCCACCGTGGCCGCGGCACCCATGGCGGCCCAGACCGGGAAGGTGAGTGGGTGGTCGCCCGCCGCCGCGCAGTCCCACACCGTGGAGCCCAGGCCAGCGACCACCAGCAGATCGCCGCGGTCACGCAGCAACTCGTTCACCAGCCAACGCCGTGAGAGACGGCCGTCGATCATGCTCTCCATGTCGGGCTCCCTCACTTGCCGAAGCTCTTGGAGCCGATGAGCCGCTGGCTCACCAGCAACGCCGTCGCGCGCCCGCCGAGAAATGCTTGGCGCAGCGCGTGGTCAGTCACTTCCTGCGCCTCCTCTGCGCGTTCCAACCTGAACAGGTCGAAGCCGAACAGGCGCAGCATGTCCGGCGCCGCCTGGCCCATCGGGATTTGCCAGGGGACGAACTCGCCCCACTCACCCCGCATGGAAACGATGAGCAGGGCCGGTAGGGTGCAGCTGCGCAGCATGGCGAATAGGTTGCCGCAGTTGCCGACGCCCGAGGACTGGATCGCCAACACCGAGCGCATGCCGCCCAGCCAGGCGCCGGCGACGATGCCGACGCCCTCTTCTTCGGTGGTCAACGGTACAACGGTGATCGCCGGGTCGGCCTCGCAGCGCGCAATCAGCGGCGCGTTTCCGCCGTCGGGGACATGGGCGAGCAGCCGCACGTCGCGCGCTGTGAGAGCCGCGTGCATCGCCTCTGACCACACACCACGTGCAGTGCCGTAGTCATAGGATTCAGTCATCATGGGCCTGTGTTCCAGCTCCGATTATCATGACCGCAATTCGGCTTCGGTTTTGCGCAGGGCCTGCTCAATGTCATGGATGAGATCGGCTGCCGCTTCGATACCCACAGAGAAGCGGATAAGATTGCCCGGAACCACGCTGTTTGGTCCCTCCACCGAGGCGCGATGTTCGGCGAGGCTTTCAACGCCGCCGAGCGACGCGGCACCGAGGAAGATGCGAAGATTACGCGTTACAGCGCGCGCGAACTCCGTGTCCCCGCGCACCAGCAGCGACAGCATGCCACTAAAGCCGTCGATCATCTGCCCACGCGCGATGGCGTGGCCAGGATGGCTCTCCAGGCCGGGATAGAGCACGCGCTCGACCACCGCGTGATGTTCGAAGTGCCTGGCGATCGCCAACGCATTCGCCGATGCGGCCCGGTAGCGGAGCGGCAATGTGCGCAGCCCGCGGATGAGCAGCCAGGCCTCCATGGCGCCCAGCACGCCACCGGTTAGGTTGCGGTCGTTGACGATCTCCGCCCAACGGTCGTCCAACATATTCGTAGATAGGCAGCCGGCCAGGACGTCGCTGTGTCCGTTCAGGTACTTAGTCGCAGACTGAAAGACGATATCGACACCGAGGTCCAGTGCCCGTGTTGTCACCGCGGGTGTGACGCTCGCATCTAGGCAGAGGCAAGCGTTGACGGAATGAGCGGCCTCGGCTGCCGCGGCGATGTCGATAATGTCCCAGGTCGGATTGATAGGGGATTCGATCCACACCATTGCCGTGTTCGGCCGGAGGGCTTTCGCCAGGGCCTGCGGATTCGCCTGATTGAAAAAGGTCGCTTCAGCCCCGTGTTCGGAAGCGACCTTGCGGATCAGGTCCTGTGCGCCGTGATACATAATGCGCGGCGCCACAACATGGTCACCGTTGCGCAGCGTCCCGATCAGCGCCGCCGCCGCCGCGAGACCAGAGCCGAAGAGCCGTGCTTCCTTAGCGCCGTCCAGCTTGGCAATCAGCGCTTCCGCCTGCAGGACAGTCGGGTTCCCGTAACGTGAGTAGCGAAGACCACCGGGCAACTCGCCCTGCTCATTCCTTGCGAAGGTTGTCGAGATATGTACGGCGGGAACCACATCGCCGTACATGGGATCGACAAGATGGTTTGCTTGGGCGCAGAGCGTGTCGAACGACGTGTCGGTCATGGGCCTGTCTCGTTAACGTTAAGGGTGCCGGTCAAGGAGAGGACCTATTCCGCCCGTAAGCCGAGTACGGTGACCAGCGACGTCCATCGCTGCGTTTCCGCCCGCACATAAGCGTCGAGCTGGTCGTCCGGGATGCTGGAGCGTTCGGCACCCTGCTGCTGCCAGGTGCGCTGCAGCTCTGGCGCGCCAAGTGCTTTCCGCACCTCGACACGCAGCCGCGCGATGATCGATGCCGGGGTGCCGGCCGGAGCCCAAAGCGCGTACCAGGTGCCGGCGTCGAGATCCGGTCCGCCGGCCTCGGCCATAGTCGGAACCTCGGGGAACAACGACGAGCGCGTACGCACCGTCAGCGCTAGCGGCCGCAGCCGCTGGCCCGCGATCTGCGCCGCCGAGGTGCCCATGCCGTCGAACATCATCGGACAGGTACCCGCGAGCAGGTCGTTCATCGCCGGCGCGGTGCCACGATAGGGCACGTGCACCATCTTCAAACCGGTTTCGCGCAAGAACATCTCGGCGATAATGTGCTGCGAGGTCCCGCTGCCGGACGAGCAGTAGGTGAGGTTCCCGGGGTTGGCGCGCGCCCGGTCCATGAGGGTGCGCAGGTCGGTCAGGCCCACGGCCGGGTTGACCACAAGGACGTTCGGGACCACTGCGGTTATAGCGATGGGGACGAAGTCTTGGTCGATGCGGTAGCCGCGCTGGGGGTACAAGGCCTCGGCCATCGGCTGGTGCACGCCACCCGAAAGCAGGGTGTAACCATCAGCAAGCGACCGCGCGGCGTTCAGGACGCCGATGGTGCCGCCGGCGCCGGCGCGGTTGTCCACCACCACGGGATGGCCAAGCTGCCCCTGGAGCTGCGCCGCGACAGGCCGGGTGAAGCTGTCGACCCCGCCACCGGGGCCGTAGGGGACCACAATGCGGATGGGCCGGTCCGGCCAGCTCGCGGTCTGGGCCACCGCCGGGGCGGCGCCGAGAGCTAGCGCGGCGGCAAGCAACAGGCGTCGAATCATGCGGGCGTCTCCTTTGGCGCGGCCTGTGCGGCCGTCTTGAGCAGCTTCCAGGTGGAGGTGGCATAGGCGAGCAACTGGCCCCCCGCGTCTCTGGCGTCAGCGCGCAGGAACCAGGTTCCACCGCGGCGCAGTGCCTCGCCACGGCAGGTCACACGCCCGATGCGGATGGGCGCCAGGTACTGGACCTTCATCTCCAGCGTCGTGCCTGGCCCGGCATGGCGCTGGATGAGGTGGCCCATGGCAATGTCGAGCGCCGTCGCCAGCACCCCGCCGTGCAGCGTGCCCTGTGGGTTGAACATGAAGTCCTGCACCTCGAAAGCGACCTCGCAGGCCTCGGCCGGGAACGTGACCTCCAGGCCGAAAAGGCGGGCGAGGAAGAAGTCCCCGAAGACCTCGCGCTCACCGCCGGCGGCACGGGCGAAGGCAGCGCGAGCCTGGTCAAGGTCGACCTTCCGGGTCACGCCGGCTTCCCCAGCCAGTCCTGCAGCACCTCCGCCTGGTGTTGCCCCAAGGTTGGCGCCGGCCGCGGAGTGGGCGGCGGCATCGCGCCGAAGCGGGCCGGTGAGGCGATGCTCCGGGTCGCTCCGGCCGTCGGGTGCTCGGCTTCCAGGACCATGCCACGGGTGACGAGTTGTGGGGCGGTGCAAACCTCGCCCACGCTGCGGATGGCGCCGCAGGGCACGCCGACGGCGGAGAGCGACGCCACCCAGTCGTCGCGCCTGCGTTCACGGACGATAGGGACCAACAGTTCCATCAGCGCAGCGCGGTTCTCGACGCGCGCCGTCGCCTTGGCGAAGCGCGGGTCATCCCGCATCTCGAGGCAGCCCGCCGCCTCGCAGAACAGGCTCCAGAACTTGTCGTTGGCGACGCCGATGTTCACCCAGCCATCGGCGGCCTCGAAGGTTTCGTAGGGCACGATCGTCGCGTGCGCGTTGCCGCGCCGCACCGGGTCGCGGCCGGTGGCGAAGTAAATGCCGGCGTTGAAGGTCAGCAGGGAGGCCAGAGCATCGAGCATGGCGACCTCGACGCGTTGGCCCTCGCCGGTCGTGTCGCGGAGGCGCAGTGCGGCGAGCACCGCTTGGCTGGCGTAGAGGCCGGTGACGAGGTCGGCGATCGAGGTTCCGACCTTGGTCGGCGGTCCGTCCGGCTGGCCGGTGATGCCCATGACGCCGGCCTCGCCCTGTACGATCAGATCGTAGCCGGGGCGCCCGGCGTCCGGTCCTTCGCCGCCGAAGCCGCTGATGGAGCAGAGTACGACGCTGGGGTTTGCCGCACGCAGCGCCTCCCAGCCCAGGCCGAGCCGATCCAGGGCGCCGGGGCGGAAGTTCTCCACCACCACATCCGCTTGGGCCGCAAGTGCCAGCGCCGTCTCCCGGCCCTCCGACCACTTCAGGTCGAGGGCTATGCCGCGCTTGTTGCGGTTGACCGAGAGGAAGTAGGCGCTCTCGCCACCCTGAAAGGGCGGGCCATAGGTCCGGCTCTCGTCGCCACGGTCCGGTTCCTCCACCTTCACCACGTCGGCACCGAAGTCGCCGAGCAGCATGGTGCAGAATGGCCCCGAGACGACGCGGGTCAGGTCGAGAATGCGCACCCCGGCCAGAGGCCGGGATGCGACGGCAGGGTCAGACCATGGCATCGGCGAGCGCCGTCATGCTGGGAAGCAGCAGGTCGGGCTGGTGGGGCCACTGGGCCAAGGGGCGCTTGCGGCGGTCGATGAAAGCCGTGTGCATGCCGGCAGCCTTGGCGCCAACGCAGTCGAATTCGTGGTTGGCAACGAACAGCACCTCGTCCATCGCCACGCCCATCTTGCGCGCAGCCATTTCATAGGTCGCGCGGTGCGGCTTGAAGGCGTTGGCCTCAGCCACGCTGATCACTGCGTCGAAGGGCACGCCGTGGTGCTTCTTCGCCTCCTCCAGCATGTCGGGGTCGCCGTTGGAGAGGACGACGAGCTTGTACTTCGTCTGCAGGCGAGCGAGCGCCTCCGGCACCTCCGGGAAGCATTTCAGCCGCTCGATGCAGGCGACGAGCCAGCGCACCTCTTCTTCGGTGTGCGGAATTTTCGCTCGCGTCATGACGTGGCGAACGGAGAGATGACCGATCTCGCGATAGGGCATGTGCTCGCGGTGGAGCAGCGCGTCGATCATCGAGTTTTCGAAGTGGGTGCGACGCCACCAGGTGACGAACTCGTAGGCGTTTCCGGTCCAGCCCTTGGCCTTGAGGAAATCGACGGCGACCTCCCAGAGGCCGGTCTGCATGTCCACGACCGTGCCGTACTGGTCGAACATGCAGACTTTGATCTTGCGCTTGAGTGCCTCAGCGTCGGCCATGGCCGCGTCCTCCTCCGTCATCCTGGGCAGAGGGTGGCAGCGGAGGTCCCATGGAGGAAATGGATACTTGCTCTAGTGCTATTCACCATATCAATATCACCCTATGCGCCTGCGCACCGTTGACCTGAACCTGTTGGTCGCACTCGACGCCCTGCTGGAAGAACGGCACGTGAGCCGGGCTGCCCTGCGTGTTGGCCTGAGCCAACCGGCGATGAGCAATGCCCTGGCCCGCCTGCGCGCCACTTTCGGCGATGCCCTTCTGGTGCGGACGCCTCACGGCATGGAGCCGACCGCTCGCGGCCTCGAATTGGTGGGCGAGGTTCGGCAGGTCCTCCGCCAAGTCGAGCGGGTGCTCACCCCCGATACCGGCTTCGAGCCGTCACGCTGCGAGCAGCGCTTCGTGCTGCGCATGTCGGATCTCTTGAGCTTGCTGTTCCTGCCCGGGATCGCGGAGGCGGTGTCGCGCGAGGCCCCGCTGGTGGCCTTGGAAGTGGTTCACCTGTCGCCGGCACAGACGGTGGACGCTTTGGAGGCCGATTCCTGCGACCTTGCGATCAGCATGGGCCTGGCTCATGGCGGCTCGATCCTCCGGCAGCCGCTGCTGCCGGACCGGATGATCTGCGTGATGCGCGAAGGGCATTCGGCCGCCCGTGGGCACTTCGACCTGCAGCGCCTACTGGGCCTGCGGCATCTGCGGGTGTCCATCAGCCCGGTCGACAGCCGCTTTGTCGACGATGCGCTCGGTCGACTGGGTCACAGGCGGCAGGTGGCGGTGAACGTGCCGCATTGGCTGGTTGTGCCTGAGGTGCTGCGCGCCACCGATCTCGTGGCGGTGATGCCGGAGCGCCTGGCGGAAGTGCTGGCCCGGACGGCCGACGGCTTCGTCCGACGCAGCCTGCCGCTGCCGGAGGCCGAGTTCGAATGGGCGCTCTACTGGCACCGCCGGCATGACGGGAGCGTGCAACATGCTTGGCTCCGCGAGCTCGTCGCCGGGTCAACGCGAGGGCGCCAGCCAGAAGCATCCCGTGTGCGGGCGCCACCACCCGGCCCCGTCCTGAGATCCGCTCGCCCGCTGCGGGGGCCAGGAAGTTAATCTTGAACTCCGTCGTCAAGACAGATCCCGACGTCGCCCGGAGCAACGCGGCCCAGCACGGCGCCGAGGGTCCGCATGAGGCCCTGGCGAGAGAAGCTGGATGCGATTCGCCGTCGGATGCCGGCATCCTCAGCCGCCTCAATCGGCGCGGCGGATGCCGGGTCGGGCTGGCCATTCCGCAGCCTCACGCGGCCCAGACCACCTGCGCCTGTTGCACGATCTGTCCGACCCGCACGGCAACCTCCTCCGCCGTGATCGAGCTCACCGGATGGTCGATCACGACCGGCCGCAGCCTGGGCATGCCGAGCGCCACGCGCGTGAGCTGGGTCTCCTTCAAGAACTCCGTCGTGATGATGCAGGCAGCCGGCCGGCCGAGCCGCTCCAACGCGATCGAGTCCCGCACGCAGCAAGAGCAGCAGGACCCGCAATCGCCGATCGCGGTCAGCACGATGTCGCACTCGGCGGCGATCCGGGCGAGCAGCTCGGGTGCGGCATCCTTCGAGAAACTGTGCTTGACGTAGTAGTTCACCGCGGCGAAAGCGACCTCGCCAGACAGCGCCTCGGCAGCGCCGCGCAGCAGCTTGTTGGCGTTCCACTTGCTGTTGTCGAGGATGCCGAGGCGCAGCCCCGCCAGTGCGACGGGCCGCGGAGCCAGCGGCGTCTCGGTGCTCTCGACCCGCCCGCGCGGGTCGAAGGCGAAGATGCGGGTGTCGTCCACTCTTTGCAGCATCGGTCGAGCCTCCCTTAGATCGCGCAGACGTCGCCGGCGCAGTCCGACCCCTCGGGTGCGGCCGCCTCGGCGGAGACCGGCCTCATCACCGGCGTGTTCATGTGTCCCCAGCCGGGGATGAAAGCGGAGAACCGGCCGGCATCGCCGCCAAGGACAAAGAGGTGGATGTTGTCCGGGCTCGGCACGATGGGGATCTGGCTGTTCGGGTCGCGCCGGTACCACTTGGGCAGGTTGCGGTTGTAAACTTGGCCATAGCGATGGTCGCGGCTGATCAGCCGGAAGGCGTTACCGCTGTGCATCCAGAGATAGTGACGGATGTCGCGGCGGGTCCAGCCGTGCCGGGCGATGGTCCGCGCATGCTCGAGGCCGAGCGCCACGGCGCAATGCCCGGACAGCACAGCGTTGTTCGAGGCGATGGTGCTCATGGCCGAGCAGATGGTGTCGAGGATCCCCTCGGGGTCGTTGCACTGGTGGTCGGTGACGCTGTGCGGCGCCTCGGCGGCCATGGCGAAGACTGTGCTATCATCGGGCTTCCAGCCCTGCTCGACATGGTAGGGGGCGAAGGGGCTCTGCGCCTCATTCTCGCAGACCGCGTAGCTGTACTTCGCGGGATTTCCGAGCGTGCACTTGTCAAGGTCGGGTGGATGCGCGCCGCCGACATTCAGCAGCACCAAGCGGATGGCCCGGCCGATCGTCGCATTGGCGCGGTTGCCCGGCCCGAAGGCATTTGCGCCGCCATTCATGCCGATGGCGCGTGCGATCGGGCCGTTCACGATGACCAGGGGCGCCGCCATGTGCGTCGTCGCCTGCACGCCGTTCAGGTTGAAGGCTTGATCCATCAGGGCGGCCAACGCCGCCCGCAGCACCGGGGCATAGGACGGCAGGCAACCGGCCATAACAGCGTTGATCGCCAGGATTTCTCGGGTGAGCACGCCCCAGCGCGGCGCTACCTTACCCTCGACGGCATCCGGGTCGCCGCCTAGGGCATCGACGAAGGCGACGACCGCCTCCGGCGTGGGCGGCACCACCGGCAGGCCGTCGGTCCAGCCACGCTCGTAGTAATACTCGACCAGGTTGGTGCCCGGCGCCACGGCGTGGTGGCCCGTGATCTCCAGAGTGGTGGCCATGCGTTCCTCCGGTCCTTCTGCCCGGGAGAATGCTGGCCGGCCTCATCTATGCCAAGATATTTAGCTTTCCGATCATTATTCCAATCTATGCATCAATAACCCCGGCCGGCCAGGTCTCTGCAAGGGTGGCGAGGAGGCCGGCAGCGGCCGGCCCAAGGTCTCGCCCGCGCTGCGTGACAAGGCCGATGCGCCGGCTCAGCCCGGGCGGCGCAAGCGACAGCCGCGCCAAACCCTCGCCGCTTGGCCCGTTCACTGCGCCGGCAGGGACGATGGCGAGCCCTGCGCCGGCCCGCACCAGCCGCAGCATGCTGGCGAACTGGGTCACGGTGAGCACGTGTTGGAAGGCCAGCCCCACTTCGGCGGCCGCCGCATCAAGCATCCGACGCGTGCGGGACTCTGGCGGGAAGGACACGAGCCGCTCGCTCGCGATGTCGGCGAGCGAGACGGCGTCGTCGCGTCCCACCAAGGCGTGGCCGGGCGGGGCGACGACGACGAAATGCTCGCGCCCGAGCGGCTGGGCGGACACATCGTCCGGCAGATCGTCCACGTAGGTGAGGCCGAAATCCGCGACCCCGCCGTGGATCTCGGCGAGGACCGCGCCGTGCACGCCCTCACGCAAGTGGATCTCGACGCTCGGCCGGGCGGCCGACCAAGCTGCCAAGATCGCAGGTAGCGGGCCGGCTGCGGCCGACATGATGCACGCGAGCACCACCCGGCCGCGACTCTCGGCAGCAATCTCGCGGATGTTGCGGGCGGCCATGCGGATCTCGTGGAGCAAACGCTCGGCTATCGGCAGGAACTCGCGGCCGGCCTGAGTCAGGCGCACCCGCCGGGTCGTGCGCTCGAACAGCGCGGCGCCGAGCACGTCTTCGACCCGGCGTATGATTCGCGTCAGCCCGGGCTGCGAGCATTTCAGCACGGCTGCGGCGGCGACGAAGCTGCCCTGCTCAGCGACGGTCATGACGGCCAGAAGTTGCCGGGTGGAGAGATCGGGAACCTTCGTGTGGGTCACCCCAGCATCATGTCGACTAGGGGCGGCAAGCAGTCAACGATGCGATAAAGCGGGTGTGTCGGGTATACATCGGCCGTCCTCATGGGCTGTTGCGACGCTCGCCGAGAGATGCGCATCGTCGCTCGCTGTGGCTACCCAGACTAGAGGTCAATGCGGCAATTCAGTCTGCCTGGATGTTTTATGGCCCACTCGGTGCGGAGGCCACCGTCAAGCACCGCCATTGTCCGGTTTGCATCCGCATACGGACAAGGCAGGCTTGGGCTTGAAGATCCGAGAAGGGTCTTTTCCGGCTGAAGGGTCAGCGTCCGCTATGGCGCCATGACTTGCAGGGTAGAGCGGACCTCTGCTCGGCTCGTCGGCTACCGCCGCTTTCCGCCCAAAACCGCCGTCAATAGCCGCCGCTGAGCTGCACCTAGTCGCTTGAACACACTCCGTCACATGCGATAAGCCCCGCGCAGACCAAGTTAGCGGCTCTGCGGTCCCGGTGAGTGGCTCATGGAGAAGCATGGCACCAAGCGGCGCCGGGCCTGGAAGATGCTCCACCTCGCCACGGACGCCGGCACCGGGCGGATCAGCGCGTCGGTGCTGACCGACAAGGATACTGACGATGGCTCGCAGGTCGGCCCCTTGCTCGACCAGGTCGATGGTTCTGTGGCGTCCTTCACCGGCGATGGCGCCTGCGACCGGGACGAGGTCTATGCCGAGGTCGCGGCGCGGCATCCCGATGCGGCCGTCTTCGTCCCGCCGCGCTCGAGCGCGGTGCCGAGTGACGCCGCCGAAACCGCGCCGACACGGCGGGACCGGCATCTGCAGCTCATCGCCGAGCGCGGCCGCATGGGTTGGCAGAAGGCATCAGGGTACAACTGGCGTGCTCTGGTGGAGGCCGGTATCGCGCGCAGGAAATGCGTCATCGGCGGCGGGCTGCGCTCGTAGATGGATAAGCGGCAAGCGACCGAAGTGGCCATCGCCGCCCACGTGCTGAACCGCATGCTCGAGCTCGGACGTCCGGAGTATGTCCGGATTGCGTGACCCGGAACACGGGCAGGGCTCAGTGGGTCCAGGATCGAGTTGCCCTGACTGTTTCATCCTGGCTCGGGAGCAAACCAGCCCTGCTTCCTGCGTTGCCGTCCCACGAGGTAAAGCAGCAGCCGGGGAGCAACGGCAAGGAGGGGCCCCTTGGACAGTCCATTCGTCATGAAACTGGAGCAGTTCAGGCGCTTCTCCGACGAGGACCGGCGGCTGCTGAGCGAACTCACTTCCAAGCGCCAGCAGCAGTACGGGGCACGCGAGGACATCGTCCGCGAGGGCGAGCACTCACCTGACATCCACGTTGTCATCTCCGGCCTAGCGTGCCGCTACAAGATCCTGCAGGACGGCAGGCGGCAGATCATGGCCTTCCTGGTGGTAGGTGATCCCTGCGATTCCGAGATTTTCATCCTCAAGGAAATGGACCACAGCATCGGCACGCTGATACCAAGCGTGATCGCCTCGATCCCAGGCGACACCATGAAGGACCTGCTGCTCAATCGGCCGGGCATTGCGCTCGCTTTTTGGTGGAACACGCTGCAGGACGAAGGCGTGTTGCGCGAACGTATCATCGACGAGGGCCGCCGCGACGCCTACTCGCGGATCGCTTTCATGATCTACGAGATCCTTCTCCGTCTACGAGCGGTCGGCGTCATGGATGACGAGAGTTTCGACTTCCCGATTACCCAGACAGACCTGGCGGACGCCACCGGCCTCACGCCGGTCCACGTCAACCGCATGTTGCAGCGTCTCCGGGAAGAGAAGCTGATCGCCATCGAAGGCAAGCGCTGGACAGTGCTCGACCCCGCCGGCTTGCGAAAGGCGGCCCAGTTCGAGGCGAATTACCTGCACCTCGACCGCGCGAAGGATGAGCCGGACAGCGAAGCCGGTAAGCGGCTCAAGGGCCTTATCTGAAGCACCCCCAACGGTGCCCGCCGGCACCTGCCCGAGGTTGGCCCATGTCGTCTCCTGAACAGCGAGTGCCGATCAACCTGACCGCAGCCACGGAGCGGCTACCCTGGTCCGAGGTGGGGCAGGCGCTATGCGTCCACGGCGCTTCCGAAGGCAGCGTACTCGAAATCTGCGGGCTGGACCGCGCAGGGGGCGGGCACGCGAATGACGGGCTCACCGACACCGTCTACGTCGTCGCATCCGGCTACGGCGCGCTCCGCTGGGGCGACACGGCCCTGGAGTGCACTGCCGGTGACGTGCTGTTCGTGCCCAACGGCCGGCCACACTGCTTCGAGCGTCTGCATGGCGAGATCAAGATTTGGCGTATCTCGGCAGTGCCCGGTTCGGCCATTGCCGGCCCCCAGAACTGACCGCACCGGCTCGGAGCGGCGGCACCACCGATTTGTTGTCTACCGCTCGGTCCTGAGCATTGCCTGGACCCGCCGCGCTAGGGTGTCGAGTTCGAACGGCTTGCCGATCACCTCGACCCCGGCCGGCAGCGCCGAGCCCGCATAGCCGGTGATGAACAGCACTGGCAGCGCCGGCATCCGCTCGCGCGCCGCCTCGGCCACCTGCCGACCGTTCATCCCGTTCGGGAGGCCCACGTCGGTGACCAGCAGGTCCACGCGTGAGGAGGCCTGCAGGAGCCGCAGTGCCGCCGGCCCGTCCGCCACCGCCAGAACCTGGTAGCCCAACTCGCGGAGCCGCTCGGCGGCCGGGCCGCGCACTCCGTCCTCGTCATCCACCAGCAGCACCGTTTGCCCCGTGGCAGCCCGCTCGAGAACCGGAGCCGGCGGCGGCGGCCCGACCGTCTCCGCTTGTTCCTGCCTCGGCAAGTAGAGGCGCACGGTCGTACCTTGCCCGGGCGCACTCTCCAGCCGGACGAGTCCGTCGGACTGCCGCACAAAGCCGTAGACTTGGCTCAGCCCCAGCCCGGTTCCCTGGCCCACCGGCTTGGTGGTGAAGAACGGCTCGAAGACGCGCACCAGCACCTCCGGTCGCATCCCCTCCCCGGTGTCGGTGACCGAGATCACCACGTAACCGCCGGGCGCTGCACCTTCCTGTTCTGCGATGTCCGCCGCGGACAGCTCGGTGTCCGCCGTGCCGATCGTCAGTCGCCCGCCCTCGGGCATGGCGTCGCGCGCGTTGATGCAGAGGTTCAACAGCGCGCTCTCAAGCTCGTTGGCGTCGCACAACACGCTCCCGGTGCCGCCGTGCAGGTCGAGCTCCACCTTGACCCCGGGTCCCACCGTGCGGCGGAGCAGGTCCGCCATGCCCGCGACCAGCCCGTCCGGGCCGATCGCCTTCGGGTCGAGCCGTTGCCGCCGCGCGAAGGCCAGCAGGCGCCGTGTCAGCCCCGCCGCCCGGCCCACCGCCTCGCGCGCCATTTCCAGGTAGCGCCCCGCCTCGTCGGCGCGGCCTTGCGCGATCCGGCGCCGCGCCGTCTCCAGGCCGCCTGCGACGCCCTGGAGCATGTTGTTGAAGTCGTGCGCGATACCGCCCGTGAGCTGGCCCACAGCCTCTATCTTCTGCGCTTGCCGCAGCGTCTCCTCGGCACGGGCGCGCTCAGCCGCCTCGGTGCGTAGGGCGTCCAGCGTTTGCGCCAACTCAATCGTGCGCTCCGCTACAAGCGCCTCCAGCTCCTCGTGGCCGCGGGCCAGCACCTCGCGGGCGCATACCTGGTCGTCGATGTCGGTCGAGGTGCCGAACCACTCGATGATGCGGCCCACCTCGTCCCGCATCGGCACGGCGCGGCTCTGGAACCAACGATAGGTGCCGTCCGCAGCACGGCGCGTGCGGTGCTCAACCGAGAACAGCCCGCTCGCCTCTGCCGTGGCCCAGGCCGCCATTGTCGTCGCGCGATCGTCGGGGTGGACGGCCTCAAGCCAACCAAGGCCCAGGCTCTCCTCCTCCGACAGGCCACTATAGGCGATCCATTGCGGACTGCCCCAGGTGCGCTCGCCCGAGGTGCGCGAGCGGAACACGAAGTTGGGGATGCTCTCGGCGAGAGTCCGGAAGCGGTTCTCGCTCTCGCGCAGGGCTGCCTCGACGGCGCGGCGCCCGGTGCGATCGCGCAGGATCTTGAGGTAGCCGAGCAGCGTGCCGGCGCCGTCGCGCATCGGCGTCATCAGCCCACTGGCCCAGAACCGGGAGCCGTCCCGCCTGAGGTGCCAGCGCTCATCCGCCGCGCGGCCCTGCTCCCGCGCGCTGCGCATCTCGGCCTCCGGCGCCTCGGCCGCCAGGTCCTCGGGTGTCCAGATCACCTCGGCGCTCCGGCCGAGGATCTCCGCCTCGTCCCAACCCAGGATGTTGCGCGCGCCAGCATTCCAGCCGGTAATGCGCCCGTCCAGGCCGGTGGTGATGATGGCGAAGTCGGTGGCGCTCTCCAGAATGAGCCGCAGGCGCTGCTCACCCGCGTGGTGCGCCGCACGGCTTTCGGTCAGCTCAGCATTGACGAGGCGGAGCGCCGCGTTCGCCTGCTCCAGTGTACCAAGCGCAAGACGATCGGCAGTGCCGGCAGAGGCCCGGTCCTGAGCCCGTGCGCGACCGGCGTCGCGTTCTGCTCCCACGATCGACGCCGCGGCTTGGTGGCCTTTGAGTTGGGCGCGTAGAGCGGTATTCTCCGCCTCCAGGGCAGCGATCCGGGCGCGGAGGTCGCTGTCGTCGGAATGGGTGGATTCTCGGGTGGACATGCCGGGTTTCCTTGCAGCGGACCCGGAGGTCACAAACGACCAGTTTCCTGGAACGGAGGCTGCCCGGGAGCGCGGCCGGGTGAGTCGATCCTCGCGCACTATGGACATGCCAGCAGACGGTCGAACTGGTTCCGGACCAGCCGGTAGCAGCCGCAGGCGGCCCGCTCGAGCCCGGCATGGTCCAGCACCACCGTCTTACCCCTGCCAGACCGTATGAATCCGGCCTCCTGCAGCGCGCCGATGGTGATTGTGATGCCCGAGCGGCGAACGCCCAACGCCGCCGACAGCGTATCATGGGTGAGCGGCATCTCGGGGCCTTCGGCCCGGTCACACGCTGCCAGCAGCCAGCAAGCACAACGTTCGGGCAGGTGGTGGCGGCCGTTGCAGGCCCCGGTCTGGGCGATCTGGATGACGAATGCATCCAGGTAGCACAGGCAGCGCTCGCGCAGGGCCGGCACGCTGCCCAGGAGGCGTCGGAAGCACGCGACCGGCATCCGCAAGGCCGAGCCGGGCATCTGAACCCTGGTATGATGGAAGGCGATCGGGCGGTCGCTGATCACGGAAGCGACGCCGGCCATGCCCTCCCGGCCGATCATGCCCACCTCGATGCCCACATCGTCGGCTCCAGTGTCCGCCACCAACGACACCACACCTTGCTCGACGAAATAGACGTGCTCGATCACCTCGCCGGGCCCGAACAGGGTCTGATCACCGACCAGCCCCACCAGGGTGAGGTGCGGCCGCAGGTTGTCGAAATCGCTCTGCGCCAGCGCGGCGAGCAGCCGGTTCCGGAGGAGGGGTGCCCCAGCCGATACCGGAGCGCTCCCGATGGCGGGCCATTCTACCCCGATCGGCATTGCAGGACCTCCCTCAGGGCAGAAGCGGTGGAAGCTCGAAGCCTTTCCCGTCGCAGCCGGGGCGGAAACCCTGTCCGTTCCCGTCACCCTTTCTGCTCCGCGGGGCCACCAACATCACCGCTTCTAGGCGGAAGCGCCCAGGACCGCTCTATACTGGGTTAGGTTTCGGCCAGACGGATGTCTGCTTCCCGCCCCGACGCAGCTGGCAAGGAGGACCGGCGTCAGGCGACACGCAGGGTGCGGAAAGTTACCGAACACCGTAGCCCGTCCGTGGGTGGGATGCTGTGCTCCCACTCTGTCCTTGCCGGCCCCTGCAGCAGGTAGGCGGATCGTGGCTCGAGGCGCAGCGAGGTGCGCTGCCAGGAGGCACCGGCCCGGCGTCGCAGCCGGAAGAGGCAGGGAGCGTCGAGCGAGACGCCGAGGACATCGCCGAACACAGCCTTGTCACGGTGCCAGCCGATTGCCGCACCGGGCGGGTATTCGGTGACCAGGGCCTGGCTCAGTGTCTGCGGAGCAAGGCCGGCGAAGGTCGCAGCGCGCTCGCGCAGCGCGAGCAGGAAGGGCGGGATCGGCGGCGCGTCCCGGATGGCCTCACGCTCAAAGTCATAGGCCCAGCCAAAAGAGACAACGCGGCGCCGCCCGACATGGCCGTGGAAGGCAAAAGCGGCGAAGTCCAGCGTTGCGAAGGCTTTGAGGATCGCGCGCTCCTCCTCCCGCGGGATCGCCTCGTCCCAATACTGGAAGCCCGGTGGCAAGGCAGGCGCCGGGGCGAAAAGATCGAGTTGGCTGGCCGGCATGTGCCGCGACCCTGGAAGCAGTGCCCGCAGCCTACATCAGCAGCGACTGTCCCCGCACTCCATCTTGGGCTGATCAAGAAGGGCGACCACTCTTGCCGCACGACCAATCGCCTTTGGAGACGGCCTCGAACCGCCGCTTTCCACCCAACTCGACCGCCGGCCGGCGCGCGGACGGTTAGCAGGTCTACCGACTGCGGCTTGCCTTTTCGGCCACTCGATACGGCGGAGGTGCCGGGATCGCCATCGCCAAGCATCCAAAGGCATCAGACATGCTGAGCAGCGGGGACCACCTCACCTGCGAGAATGCCCGCTTAGCTGGGTCAGTCCTCGCTTGCTGCCTCCGGCACCTGCAACCCCAGCCGCGCCGCTGCAGCCTCAAGCCGCTCGACGGCGCCCTCGCGCCATTGGTGCCCAGTCAGCAGCCTGGTCGCCTCGGCCGGCGGCATCGCAAGGGCGGCGCCGATCTCGGCGGGTGTGGTGATGCCCCGTTCGTCCAGCTCGCGGCCGATCGCCATCTTCAACCGGATCATGGTCAGCCGATCGGCAGCCCGGCGCCGACGCTCCTCGGGCGAGATCTTCGGCTTGGCGGGCGGTATCTGGTCGGGCGGCAGGCTCATGTCGCGGATGTTGAGGCGACGTCGCAGCCAGCGCTAGCTCACCACGCTCAGTTAGCGGCCAGGCCCAGGAGGGTCCTGCTGCATCGGTGCTGTTGGCTCTATCCGAACGGCGTTGAGCGCCATGTGCGTTACCGTCTCAATGGCCCGTTCGAAGCCAGCAGCAGCTGCCGGCGGGGCGTCATGCTCAATCTGCGCCAGTGCTGCAGGCAGCATCGAGTGAAGGGTACCCAGTATCTCCTCCCGCTTTGCGAGCGGAGCGCGCGTGAGCAGCGAGATATGGGCAATCAGAATGGCTAAAATGCTCTTCAAGGCATGGACCTCGCCCCGTAGCTCGTTGAGCTGGTCGCGCTGCTGCACAGGAAGGCCGATTGGATCCGAGGTCATGGGTGCCACCCGCTGCTGGATCCTAGCACCATCGGCCGAAGCACTGGC
>NZ_JQKB01000066.1 GCF_000745835.1 Belnapia moabensis DSM 16746
CGGTCCTCGTCCCAGCGTCGCAGATAGTCGTTCACCGTGCTGCGTGGCGGCAGGTCCTTCGGCAGCGCGGCCCACTGGCAGCCGGTGGACAGGATGTACATCACCCCGTTCAGCACCGCTCGTATGTCCACCGTCCGTTTGTTGCCGCCGCTCTTCGCCAGTGGGATCAGCGGACCGATGATCGACCATTCCTCGTCGGTCAGATCGCTCGGGTAGCGCAGTTTGCTGCGGTCGTATTTTGGCCGGCTCTCGGGCGTCCACATGGACGCCCTTCTTCCCGCACCCGCCGCTCGGAGCCAATCACAACCGATTCAGATGCCTCGATTTGTTCCCGGATGGACACTTAGAGCACACTCTCTCGGCACCCAAGAGGCGAAGTAGGATTTCATTTTCCGTTACCGCCACTTTCATTGGAATCCGTACCGCGGCAGTGAAGGCTTGGACTGGGGGCGCAGGTGCCAAGGCACGTCGTCCTGCTTGAGAGGGGCTTCTCAAGTGCAATCCCGCCCTTCAGATCTACCGGCCCGGCCTGCTGCTCAACGAGCTTGGCCTTGCTGCCGCGCCTGGTGTTGGTGTTCGGCATGATGTGCAGAGCGACATTCGACCACGTCGCCGCTCAGGCCAAGGACGCGGCCTATCGTACCTGCCGGAGTGGTGCCAGTTCGGTGTCGCCATTCCGCACCGTTTTGGGGTTTAGGTGTTGTTGGACGTCCAGGGTACGGGTCGGCGCTTGCCACGCTTGGAGCTCGGTTCGAACTCGCGGCGTCGTTCGGGCTGAGCCGTGAGAACGTGCTGCCATAGGGCATCCTCTTGCTCACGAGAGAACGCACCACTACAGGCAGGAACTGCACAGTTTGGACGTCAGAGTACGGCGACGGCTCAGAACGCAGAAGCCGTTCCTGGGGGTGATGCGAAGGTTGTTAGAGGGAAGTCACTGTCAAGCTGTCGGGTGGCTGCCCCACCATCGCTCGAGGGCCTCGGCAAGTTGGGGTCGCATCTGCCAGCGGAAGTGACCCTCAGGGCTGCGGGCTGGTGCCGCCGTGGCCAGGGTGAACGTCCAGGTCGGCGAACCGTCGGAGCCGGTCTCTGCGGGCTGGTAGCACACTTCAAGTGCCATCATCTTGGCAAACGAGCCCAAATGGGTGTTCGCACCCTCGTAGCTGTCCCATCCCGCAGCCCTAGCGAGTTCGCCCGCGCTCAGGGTCTGTTCGGGAGCCTTATGGAGTGCTGCGAGCATCCTTTGGTTGTGCAGGCCGAACTCTCGCCGCCGCGCTAGCCGGTGAAGTGCGCCGAGATACTCATCGGCAGTCGGGATCCCGTTCACCCTCGCCGCCCGTGCGCTTGAGATCCGCTCGGCCAGAGTGAGCTTAAGTTTCGCCAGCACGCCCTCCACTGTCTCGGCATCGGCGTCCACGAAATCCTTCGGCCCGAGAATTACCCGCCCTCGATATCCGGTTGCAGTCCTCATTGTGCGAACCTCATGCCGTCCGAGGCGGTGCGTAGCCGAGGCACTCATCCAGGCATCTCCTACCGTCGTAATATGCAAAATAATGCTTTCTCGTGATTGAGAGTACCGACCGGCTCCAGCGGATCATGGCTCCGTTGAATGGCTGGTTGCGTCCGCATAAGCTTGCTTATCCGACAAGTCTCGAAATCCGGCGGCCCGCCGAGCACGCGGCACCAAGAGATTTGGTCAGGACAGTACCTGGCCGCCCAGGCGCCCTCCTCGGAGGCTTGCCAGCCGGTCCTAAGCCACTCTCCGGTCACGGGCGGAACGCCTGGCGAATCGCTGTGCCTCCAGCGCGCGCTGCTCCGCAGCCTGCTGAGCCTTCTCCTGACGGACTCGCTCGGCCTCGGCTTCGGCCACGCGCCGACGTTCCGTGGCCTCGTCTCGAGCCTTCGCCCGCTCTGCGGCCTTGGCGTCGGCGACCTTCAGACAGGTGCTCTCGCTGCGCAGGCCGGAGGATGTCATGCGTGCCGATGCAGCCTCGCCGGGGCCGAACTTGACCACGATGGAGATCGCCCCATGCTGGCCGTCGCTCTCGAAGGCGAGCTTGAGATCGGCGCCCATCTGGATGCGCGCGCCTTTCCTAGGGGCTCCGGTTAGGCGGCCGATAACGCCTGGGGCTGGCGCGACCTCCACGAGCTCGGTTACCTCAGCGGCCGTCAGGTGCCGCAGGTTGCGATAGTGGGCGACCAAGCTGCCATCTTCGCCGGGTTGGATGATGCACACGCGGCCTGTTTCTGCCTCGATGAAAACCCCTACGGCGCCGTCATAGCCAATCATCAGGCGGTCGGTTTCGAAGGAGGTCTCGTGCAGCCTTTCGGTCATACCATCGAAGCGGCGTCGCAGTGCCTCAGCAGCGGGCACGGTCCCAGATGCTTGCGGAGCTTGCGGCCGGGCAAGCACAATACCACCACCTGCCGCGACGGCCGCGCAGATGATCAATCCCTCCATGAGCATCTCAAGGCACCCCCGCTCGGCAGTCGCCAATCGAAACCGAAACCTAATGAATTGGGATAGACTAATCAACTAAAAGTAGCGTGAACCCCACGCGGCCTTCGCTCAGGTCTGCTGGCCACCTCGACTTGGTAGGTCCCGAACGTCTGGGCCGCCCCTCAGGGGGACGGCGAGCATAGGCGACGCCGCTCGTCCAGGGCTGCTCGGCGCCATTCCCAAACATTGACATGTCCTGCGCCGAGCGACCCTGAACGGGTGCGCGGCGATGGCTCAGGCCGAGCGTGGAACACCAGAGACGGCCGCTCCACAGAATGGCCAAACAGAGTTGGGCGTCGGGTGCTGCGTGGGGAGGTGTAGTCGGACTGCGGCGATGGACGCATTCGCCACACCGGGAGCGGTTATACTGGAGCACCTTCGGTGCTTCGCTTTTCCTAAGGATCGCGGTGTGGTCGAGTGGAGCCGCTACCGGCGGTGGGGGAGAATTTGCCATGTCCCGAACCCATCGGTGCGCAACAGCCGCAGGGAAAAACCATGAAGACCCAGACTCTCACTGCCGAATGGGCGCCGCGCTTGCTGAGCGTGCTCCGCATCGTCGCCGCGCTCATCTTCCTCGAACACGGCACGCAGAAGCTATTCGGCTTCCCACCGCGCATGGGAGGAGCCGCAATCGGTCCGGCTGTCTTCACTCTGCTCTGGTTTGCTGCCGTGATTGAGCTTGTCGGCGGTCTGCTGTTGCTCGTCGGCCTTTTCACCCGACCGGTGGCCTTCCTCCTCGCGGGCGAGATGGCCTTCGCCTACTTCATTGGCCATGCGCCGCGAAACTTCTTCCCCGCCCTGAATGGCGGCGACGCGGCGATCCTCTACTGCTTCGTCTTCCTCTACATGGCCGCCGCAGGGGGTGGGCCTTGGAGCCTTGATCACGCCAGAGAGCGGCGCACCGTTGAGCGGGTAGTCGCCCTTCGTTAAAGGCCGGAACGGGGTCGCGCTTCTGCTCGCGGCCCCGGACTGGGATCAAGGTAGGGCGAGCACGCCCAACTGCTTGGCCTAGTGCGGAGGCTCTACGTGGATGGTGATAACGGCGTCCCCGGTCTCCTCGTGGAGCGCGTGCTCGACGCGATCGCAGACGTCGTGCGCCTCGTCAACCGGCATCTCGCGGGGGACGACGAGGTGGAACTCGATGAAGGTGACCCGGCCCGCGTGACGGACCCAGAGGTCGTGCGCCTCAATAGCGCCTTCGGCGCTAGTCGAGATGACGACCCCGATCCGATCCAGCACCTCCCCGGGCGGGGCGGCGTCCATCAGACCACCGACCAACTCCCGGACCAGCCCCCCAGCCTGTCCAAAGGATGTTCACGGCCATCAGGGCCGCCAGCGCCGGGTCGAGCCAGAGCCATCCCGTCAGCGGCACCAGGACGAAGCCGACCAGGACGCCGCCCGAGGTGGCCACGTCGGTCAGCAGGTGCTTGCCATCGGCGATCAGGGCCGGAGAGCGCTAGTGCTGCGACACAGACGAAACGTACATTCCTGAGGTCTTGCCGCGCCCCCGGCGGGTGCGTCAGTCGGCCCGCCGTTGGCTCATTACCGATCGAGTGAGCCCAGCGAGGGTGCTCTCGACGAACAGGCCAACGGCGGGTACTTGTCGGCAGCGGTGAGGGTCCGATAACCCGTGCCCCGTCGGGGCCTGCCTGCCGAATACCCTCCCAGCCGACCGAAACCCGTGCCATTATCAAAGCGGCCCCAAGCAGGGAGGCCACCATGGTACAGCAGACGCCAGCGCTCGACTTGATCCGGCTGGTGAATGGCTATCAGATTTCACAGGCCATTCACGTTGCCGCTGCGCTCGGTATCGCCGACCACCTCGCTGACGAGGAACGGACCAGCGACGACCTCGCCGCCGCAACGGGCTCCCACCCGCGCACCCTCTACAGGCTGCTGCGAGCCCTTGCGACAACCGGGGTGTTCCGCGAAGGGCAGGACCGGCGCTTTGCACTGACGCCGATGGGCGAGTGCCTGCGCTCCGACGCGCCGGTCTCGGTCGCGCCTTGGGCCAACCTCATCGGGCGTCCCTTCGAGTGGAATGCTTGGGCGCACCTCCTACACAGCGTCCGCACGGGCGAGAACGCATTCCGCCACGTGCATGGCACGGGCAACTTCGATTACCTCTCCCGGCATCCAGAGGAGCAGGCGATCTTCGATCGGGCGATGTCGGCGATCTCGCGCAGGCTCGCTCCCGCGGTGCTCGCGGCCTACGACTTTTCTCCTTTCCGCCGGGTCGTCGACGTGGGCGGTGGCACGGGCGCGCTGCTTGCCAAAATCCTCGAAGCCCACCCGCTCCTGCGCGGCGTGCTGTTTGACCAGCCGCATGTGGTCGCGCGGGCGAGGTCGGTGCTGGAAGCCGCAAGCGTCATCAACCGGTGTGAGGTCGTCGGGGGTAGCTTCTTCGAGACCGTGCCAGAGGGCGGCGACGCTTATGTACTCAAGTTCATCCTGCATGACTGGGACGACGCGGCTTCCACAGCGATCTTGAAGGCATGCCGCCGCGCCATGAGGGTGGGGGCGAGGCTATTGGTACTGGAACGACTGATCGATTCACCTAATGAGGGGGCGGACACCAAGTTCGCCGACCTGAACATGCTGGTCGAGCCCGGCGGCCTGGAACGAACGCCCGCGGAGTTTGCAGCGCTGTTCGCAGCCGCAGGCTTCCGCCTCACCAGGGTTGTGCCGACGGCGACGCCCTTAAACGTGATCGAGGGCGCGCTCGCAGATGCAGCGTAACCGAGGGGTGAGGGCTCGGTAAGTCCGCGGTAGTGCAGCCACTCACACGGAGCATGCATCGAGCTTGGCGATGATGGCGGCGGGAGTGGCAGTCCAGACGAAGGGCTTTGGATCGGCGTTGTGCTCGGCGAGGTAGCGCTTGATGGCGGCTTGCAGGTCGACCAGGGAGTGGAAGCTGCCGCGCCGAAGGCGCTTGCGGGTCAAAGCTGAGTAGAAGGTCTCGACCGCGTTCAGCCATGACCCGGAGGTGGGGGTGAAGTGGAACGACCAGCGCGGGTGCCGCTCCAGCCACGCCTTCACCTTTGGATGCTTGTGGGTGGCGTAGTTGTCGACCACAGCATGGACCAGCTTCCCCACCGGAATTTCACGCTCGACCGTGTTGAGGAAGCGGATGAACTCCTCGTGGCGGTGGCGCTGCATGCAGCGGCCGATCACCGTGCCGTCGAGCACGTTCAGCGCGGCGAACAGCGTGGTCGTGCCGTGCCGGACGTAATCGTGGGTCATGGTGCCGCAGCGGCCGGGCTTGAGCGGCAGGCCGGGCTGGGTGCGATCGAGCGCCTGTATCTGGCTCTTTTCGTCGATGGATAGCACGACCGCATGGGTGGGTGGGTCGACATAGAGGTTGACCACGTCGACCAGCTTGGCCTCGAACGCATGGTCACGGGAGCGCTTGAAGGTCCTGATGCGGTGCGGCTGAAGCTGGTGCGCTTCCCGGATACGCTGCACCGAGCGTAGCGAGATGCCAGTCGCCTTCGCCATGGCACGCCCGGTCCAGTGCGTTGCCTGATGAGGCGGAGGGCCACAGGTCATCGCCACCACCCGCGCGACCACGTCGGAGGGGATCGGCGGCGTGCCGGGCGGGCGCGTCTTGTCGTGCAGCAGGCCGTCCACGCCCTCTTCAGCAAAGCGCTGCTGCCAGCGCCACACCATCGGGCGGCTGACGCCGACGTCATCGGCGACGTGCTGCACCGGCCGGTGATCGGCGGAGGCCAGCACCACGCGTGCCCGCTCAATGGTCTTGCCCGGCCGGTTCCGGTCGGCCGCGATGGTTTCCAAGCGCCGCCGGTCGGACGCACTCACGATCACGCATACGGTCTGAGCCATGCAGCCAGACTCGCACGGTCCACATGCCAAGTGAATCGGCAGAGTGCGTCAGAGCGCTAGCTGGCTATCGGCGCTAACTATTCGTGCCGATCTCAGCACTACACGCAACCCATGCCATCGTTTACCGTACCCTAGCGCGAGTTTCTAGCGCTGCATAAGGACACGATAAGGAATTCCGTTGACTTCCGATACGTTTACGATCCAGTCTCTAGAGGATGACCGGATCGCCCCCGACCACCAGCCCCAGGAGCCCATCATGTCGACCGCCCACCGCATCTCCAGCGACCTCGAGCTCGGCATCGGCCTCGGCGTTGCGGCGCTCGGGGCCGCACTGCACCAGGGCATCGAGCGATCCCGCATCCGGTCCGCCCAGCGCGCGGCCGAGGATGCTCAGGGTGCCGCGATGGTGCACTCCGCTGTCGGGCAGGTGCATGCCCACGTGGCCTCTGACCTCCGCGTCCGCCTGATCGGCGCCGAGGCCGAGATCGATCGACTCCAGGAGCTCGCCGACACCCTGCGGACCGAGGTCAAGCGGATGGCCAGCGAGCGCGACGAGGCGGTCGCCATCGCCCACGATCTCCTGGATGAGCTTGAGGTCCTGCGTGCCCGGGCGCACTGAGCTTCCTCCACGCGGGCGACGAAATGCTAAGGGGCTGCTGGGTCATCGTCAGCGGCCCTATCTTCTGCGTCTCAGGCGGCCTCTGTCAGGCCGTACGGCCATCGTAGTAGTAGCCGCGGTCCGCCTTGGGCTCGTCCCGCGGCTTGTAACCCGCGGCGAGGAAACGTGCCCGGAGGCCGCCCAGCACCTGCTGCTGCTCCGGCGTCCGCTCCGGCTCCGCGTCTATCTTTGCCTCCACGGCGTCTTGCATCGTCCTAGGCGCCATGTCGCCCAGGGCGACTGCCTTCGGACCGCGAACGCCCGGCAGGCCGTCCCTGGCGCCCGACACGAGCTCCCCGACCGCCCTGACATCGGTTTCCGCCAACCGGTGCGCCTCGCCGGTGCTCAAGCTCTCGACATACCTGAGCCAGCCGGGCGCCAGGGCCTCGGCCAGCGGCTCCAGATCTCGGCCCTCGGAGCGGAGCTTGGCAGCGCGCTGGAGCAGCCTGACAGTTTGGGCGACCGACATCGCCTGCTCGGCCTGCTGAGACTGCTGCTGGGCCTGCATCTGCACCATGGCGGCAGCCTCGACGGTCGACGGGCCTGCGCCACCGCCGCCGGAGCCTAGTCCGGCCAGCACCCGAACGGGGCTGGTGACGACTCGGAGTGTCATCTTGGTGCCATTCCAGACCCACTGCATGGTGGCCTGGAACGTGGTCGCGACGGCCTGGATGGCTGCGGCGATACGGGACAGGATCGACATCGGAAACTCCTGGGGTGGGGGCCGTCGACAGATGATGTGCGATGTCCCCAGAATGCTGGCTCCAGTCGCAAGGCAGACCGACTAACGCCAACCAGGAATCGCAATGCGCAGCGAAAAGGAAAAGATGCTCGCGGGTGAGTACTACGACGCAAGCGCACCGGAGATCCAAGCAGACCTTGCCGCCAACGACAGGTGGCTGGCCCGCTACAATGCCACCCAGGCGATGGATCCCGCCGCACGGCGGAAGCTACTAGAGCCTACGGCAACCCCGCTCGGTGCGGCCCCCATCCCCTCCTGAGGCACCGCTTATAGGCACGTCCTCGTATCATATGACGCGAGGACATCTCACTCATCCGGCTCTCCGCGAAACCGGCGCTCCGGCAGCCGGGCCCAAGCCTCGGCGCGCCTGGCCGGGTCCGCCAGCAGAGAACTCATCGTCCCGCCCTCGGCCGGGGCATGCAGCCAAGCCACCGCCTCCAGCCAGCGCCAGCCGAAGGCATCGAGCACCCGGCCGTGGTCCGCCTGGATGACCGGGTGGACACTCAGGCGCTCATCGACGGCATTGAGCACACCGACGGCGAGCCGGTACTCGCGCAGTCCGAGGCCAGTAAGGTCCGACAGGTAAATGCAGTCGATCGGCGGCACCTCGTCCGGGGTAGCAGCGAGGATGACATGCCATCCTTCGATATCGCGGTCATCCGTGCCCTGCTCCTGGATCCACGGCATCACGCCATCCAGGCCCCTCACCCACCACTTGCCCGGGTGCAGATACTCGGCGAGATCCAGCCGCCGCAGGTCCTGTCTGTCGGCGACAGCCTGCTCCTCAGTTGCCGCGAGCAGCACCAGACGCGCCTGGGTGGCTTCCAGCAGACGGCCGAGGAGCCAAGCTGCTTGCTCATCGATGCCATCCGCAGTGCTCCGGAGCCGGGCGAGGCCGGTGTGGAGACAGCCCTCGAGGCCGCAGAAGATGATGCGCTGGCGGCTCATCGTGTATATGCTCTCAAATCCCATCCGTATCCGAGCAAGCGCCCGAGGTCCCAAAGGGCGCGGTCCGTGCTGCCTTCCTGGGGTAGGTCCAGCGGCAGGTCGTTCCGGATTGCGCCGGGCTCCAGGTGCAGCGCATCGCGCATGCCCTCTGCCGCGCCGAGGAGCCAGCCCCTGCGGACCCACGGCAGCCGGGGATCCAAGTAGCTGCCATGCGCGCTCATGCGACCTCGCCATCGATGCGACGACACTCGCCGATGCCGAGCCCCACCACCCGCATCTCCCGACCGCTGGGGAGAGTCAGGCGGTCACCATAGGAGCGGTGGTGGTGCCCATGCAGCCAGAGGCGGCATCCAACTTGGTCGGCGAGCAGGTCCAAGGCCCGGAAGCCGTGCCGGTGGCACGAGGGCGCCTCATGCGACACGACGACATCACAGGGTCCTGCCGCCGCCACGCGCTCGAGGTCCTCGGAGAAGATGGCATCGCGCATCCGTAGCGGCATGCCACGGAGTTCTGGGATTTCGGGCTGTGTCGTTGTGGCCCTCCAGCGCTCCGGCGGCCGCACCTGCCGCATATAGTCGGCCCGGGTGCAATAGACCGGCGCCTCTGTCCCCTCGCGCGGGTACCAGACCTTTTCCTTGAAGATGCCGCTCAAACCACCGACCCGCAGCCCACCGGCCTCGATACACCGGCCGCCGAGGTGCCCGTCCGGATGCAGTCCGAGGCTACCGACCAGATTGTCGTAGTAGCGATTGCGGCCACAATCATGGTTGCCAAGCAGCCAAAAGACGTTCCAGTGATTAGCGTAGAGTGGCTCCAAGGCGTCAGAAAGCGGCTCCTCAAGATCCTGATCGCCGAGGAGGACGAGGATGCCGGAGCGCTCCTGGCGCTGACAGAAGTCCAGGATTGGCGCGTAGGCGCCATGGGGATCGCCAGCAGCGACCACGGGAATATGGGACAACGGGAAAGGCTCCGGCAGGCGGGCAAGCAGGCGCGGCGAACCGCGGGGGCGGGTCTCAGACGGCAGAGCGTCGTATCGAGTGGACCCGCAGCATCCCTAGCCTCCGGTTAACCAATCTTTTTACCGCATTTATCTTATGCAAGCAAGTGCGGCTTTCTGGATTTCATGCATTCGGGCGTGAGACAATCCTCATATCGGTTGGGATTTCCCGATCACCTCACCACCCCGAGGAGCCGCCCAATGCCTACCGTGTCCTTTTTCTACTCCAAAGACCTCGTCGCCATCCGCAAAACCGTGGCGCCCGCCGCACGCTGGGATGCCGCCAGCAAGACCTGGTCGATGTCCGGTGCCGACGCCGCCGCCTTCGTCCAGGCCGCCTCGGCCGTGTTCCTCGATGCCGCGATCGACGTCGACGGCGTGCCCGTCCACGAGCAGGTGCCGGGCGCCAACCCGGAATACCGCATCCTGCGATGCCAGGACCTGGGCGCCTCCCTGTCGATCCTGGTCGACGGGTACGACCACACCCGCCGCCTCATCATCCGCCCGCGCGACGGCCAGTCCGACCCCACCGACTTGGCCGGTCCTCCGCCGCCTCAACCTGAGCAGGTCGACAGAGTGGGTCGATGGTGAGCCTGCGCAGGTCTGGGCCGCACCCGCTACCGCCTGGTTACGCGTGCTGACCGCGTTCGGCGCGCCAGTGGCGCATGTGGCGGCCGAGCCGGTACGGTCCACCGGCTACCAGACTCCGCGGCACCTCGCTGACGCCATCCGCGAGATCGGCCGTCACCATCAGGCCAGGGCAAGTGCGACAAGGGGGGCCCAGCCCCGGCTGCCGGTGAGCAGGGCCACCGGCGTCAGGGAGAAGCCAACCGCAACCGGCGCATTGACGGCCGCCACTTCCACAAGGGAGGATGACGGCATGATCCACTGGTTTGCCAAGCCCGCGACATCGAAGAAGTGCCCCGCAAGGGGCACCTCCGGTCCGCGCGCGCGGTAAGCCAGCCACAGCGCCACAGGATCAGGTTGGACCCCGCCAGTTGGACGGGGTCACCTTCAGGTCCCGTCTCCGGCACAGGAGAGAATGGACCCTATGGAAGCGAACCACCCGACACCCAGCGGCCTCTGGCTGCCGCTCGTCACGCCATTCCGCGACAACGAGCTCGACGAGGCGTCGCTGCGACGACTTGTACGCCACTACTCTGCGGAGCCTATCGACGGCTTGATCCTCGCCGCCACGACCGGCGAGGGCCTCACTGAGGACGAGGCCGAGCGCCTCGTTGCCCTCACCGCCGAGGAATTGACCGCGGCGGGGAAGCACCTGCCCCTCTTCCTCGGCCTTTCCGGCAGCGACACGCGCAAGGTCCAGAAGGCCCTGGCGGGCACCTCAGCGTGGCCTCTCGACGGCTATCTCGTCACCTGCCCCTACTACACGCGCCCGTCGCAAGTGGGGATGGTCCGCCACTTCTCCGCCTTGGCCGAGAGCACGGCGCGCCCGCTCATGATCTACAACATCCCCTACCGGACGGGCGTGAACCTCGGGAACGCGGCGATGCTGGAACTCGCTGCCGTGCTGAACATCGTCGGCGTGAAAGATTGCTCGGCCGACATGGCGCAATCGCTCGACCTGCTCCGCCGCAAGCCGCCCGGCTTCTCGGTGCTGACCGGAGAGGACGCCCTATTTCACACCATGCTGGCCGGGGGAGCGGACGGCGGCATCACCGCTTCCGCGCATGTTGGGGTTGGCGCCTTCGCCACCGTGCGCCGCCTGTTACAGGATGGGGATGCTCCCGGGGCGCTAGCCGCCTGGCACGCAATCTGCGAGTTGCCACGCCTCTTGTTCACCGAGCCGAGCCCCGCACCGATCAAGCACTGGCTCTGGCGTGCCGGGCTGATCGACAGCCCTGAGGTGCGTTTGCCCATGGTGCCCGTGAGCGCGAACCTCGCGACGCGGATTGCCCAGGAGGTGGGCGCCTCAGGCCGAGGCTCGGCTTGTAGCGGCACCGGGCAATGGCTCAGCCGTCCGCGAGCTCCAGAACCGGCTCCTCCACCCGGATCCGAGAGCGGCCAAGGCGGGCCCAAAAGCCCGGCAGGATCTCCAGATGGCCGCCCCGGTCACCGGCTGCTGGAGCCTTGCCAGAACCACCACAGGCTCGGCACGGCTCGGGTGTCCCGTCGAAGTCCTCGGCGTCGGGCTCCCAGCAGCGGCCAGCGCAGGCGCTGCATGTGAGCTTCAGCATGGGGTTGTCCCCCTGGCTCGCGGAGCAGCGGGCGCGATGTTACCCATCTCCGCCCGGATCTCGAGAATGCAGAAGGCCAGCCACCGGAGTTGGGCTGGCTGACGCATCTCAACGCCGAAGCGCCGCCGCATTGTCACAGCCAGTTCCTCAGCGATTTCAGCATCTATGCGCGTGGGGGCCGCGTCGACATCACGCTGTCTCTCCCCTCCGCACGGCCGCCAGCACGGACCGGTACATCCCGAAGACCCTCTCCCGGCGCCAGTCACCCGGCGCCCCGACCCACTCGAGCACGTGGTCGGCTTGCTGGTGATCGTCGCAGGGATGGAGCAGGTCGCAGTCCGAGAGCTTGGCAAGGCTGGCAGGCCATCCAGCCGCCGCGAGCTTATCCTGCCTCACGTCAACCAGGATCTGATCGCAGTGGGGCTGGAAGGAGAAGGAATGGTGATCCGGGTTCTGTCGACCTCTAGGAGAGAAGGCCGCGGAGGGAGGGGAGCCCTGATTCCTACAGTCAGCCAGGATCTGATCTCAGTAGGGTTGGGAATGAGCGGAGACGGCTGGAAGTGAAGGATGGGACGGCTGAAGAAGGAGGACGTCAGGGATGGATATCAGGCTCTCCCGGTAGGCATCACGCACGGAAGACCTTGGAGAGACACATAACGGCCATGAATGGCATACCGCTGGCTTTGTCTGAGGGCACGCTGGGAGGCACGGCAGAGGCCTGGGCCATGCGTGACCCCGATACGCACGGAAAGCTCCTACGCCCGTTTCTGACGGTTCCCGGGAGATGCCTTCCAGATGCCGCTGAAGAGGGTCACGGTGGGCACTGATGACATGGGGTCCTCGGACACGCCCGAACAGCAGAAAGCCGCCAGGGACGAACCCTGACGGCCTGCATCCAACCTCCGCTGGTCTGGTGACGGTCAAGCCGCCAACCGCTCATCCTCCAGGTAACCCAGGAACTCGAGGATGCCGGTGACGGTGCTCTCTGGCAGTCCGGTCACGTCCACCACCTCAATCGGGTCGACGATGCCACGGTCCAACACCGCCATGACCATGCCCTCCGCTTCGTCGGCCGGGATGTCCGCAATCGCGCCCCCTTTGCCCTCGTTCGCTTCGGCGAAGGCGGCTTCCTCGGCCAGCATCTCCACCACTTCGGCGACCTGGTCGGCCGACAGCTTCGCCAGCCGCATGACCTTGGACAGGTCCTCCCGCATGGCCTCGGCGATGGCCCGGTAGCTCAGGTTAGCGGCGCGCAGCCGGTGAACTTCAGGAGCCCGACGACGCGCTTCGAACTCGTAAGAAATCCGGTCCCGCGGCGCCTGAACGGCAGCCTCTGCCTCCTCTCGCTCGATCTCACGCTCCACGGAGATGCGCATGGCGTCGGTACACAGGCTGCGCAGGCGGAGGCCTTTCACCTCTTCGCGGGTCGGCTGGTACTCGTCCAGCAGCCGGGCCTTGCCGTAGGTGTACCGTGGGTCCTTGTGCCAGGACCGGCCGCGCTCGCCACGGCTGGCCCGGACATAGTTATCGACCACGGAGGCGTCGGAGCCCTGGGCCTCCCACTCGGTCCGCACCCACTCGTCACCGGCAACCAGGACCAGCAGCGTCCTGACCTGTGCCCGGACCCAGGCGACATCTCGGCCGAGCGGCATCCCGGCCACGAGGGAGGAGGCGATGCGAAGGCAGCACTCGTCCCGCTCGCCCAAGGTCAGGCCGCCGCGATGGATAATGAGGGCCACCTGCTCCAGGGCGACGCGGATCTGGTAGACGTTGTGGCACCCTTCCATCCACTTCACGGCGCCTTCCTTGGTCGATGCCAGCTTGCGCAACGCGTCGATCTCGAGGGCGGCCGGGCCAAGGGGGATGGGCTGGGTCGGGATGCGGACGGTCTTGGTCCGGCTGCGGGGCATCCGGCGCGCCACCGGCTCCCCGGCTGCATTGGCAGCCTCAGCCGCGGCGGCGCAGGCCTGGTAGAGGCTCGGCAGGTTGCGGCGCAGGTCGGCGAGGCTGACGCGGCCGCGGCTCCCCGGCACCAGGGTGATGCGCGGCACGCCAGCCATGGGATCCTCCGCGCCGTCCTCGAGGCGCGGCGCGGCGACGTAAATCGGCTGGATGGCATCGCTGATCTTCGGGTCGACCAACTTCTTCACCTGCCCGTTGCCCATCTTCGGCATGCGGATGCCGTGCTCGCTCTCGTAGAAGGCCCGTACGCGCAGGTCGAAGCGCTTCATCATCTCGTTGGCACCGGTCTCGCCGAGGGCCTCATCCAGGAGCATCCAAACCCGGGCGTCCAGGGTGCGCGGGGCCTGTCCGACGGGCACAGTCCAGCAGCAGGAGGAGGACCACTGCCACACAACCTCGACGTCGGCGACCTCGGAACCAAGAACGGACAGCATCCAGGCCTGGGCGGCCGCAGGGTCACGGCGCGGATCGTGGCCTGCCACGTTGGGCCAGGAGTCCAGGTCCAGCGGCAGAGTGTGTAGCTTCGCGCGCTTGATGCCCGGCGGGCACTTACCCTTCGGATCTTTGATGCGGCGGAGGTAGTGGCCGGAGTGCGCCAGGTGCGAGCGGCAGAACAGCGCCTGGCCCTCTGCGGCGACGGTGGAGATGATGACGAACATCTCCTTGGCGTCGCTCCAGGAGCGCATCTCGCCCTGGAAGAACTTGCTGCCGCGGATGTCGAAAGATTCCTTGGAGCCGTTTAGGCAGAGCACCTTCCCCGGGTGCTTGCCGTTCCGAACTTTTGTCTCCCGGTCCGCCGGATACAAGATAGCAATAGTGTCCGTCCTCACCGATGAACTCCGGCCGGGGTGGAGTGAGGATGATCACACGTCTCGGAGCAAGAATTCAACGAATTCGTGAGGACAAAATTGTTGACCCTTTGGCAGTGGTAACATTTTACCTTATTTCTGCTAGCCTGTTACGGGTTTTCTGAAGCAAAGGCTCTGCCCCGTACCGGCAATCTAACGGCTAAAAGATGTGCCCGTACGGTAAATTTGAACTAACCCCTTGAAATCTTTATTCGTGTTTGTTGACAAGCCTTGTATCAGCGCGCACCGGCCCGACGCCCGGAATCCAGTCTCCAGCCGCCACCGCCGCCCGTACCGCAGCAGTCGTTAGATGCTTGCGGGGCGCCGACGAGACACGCGCGAAGCCGAACGGCCCGGCGACCTCATCATGGTAGGAATCCTGCCACGCGCGCATGGCGGCACAGTACGCCTTGTTACTCTTCGTGGTGTCCCCACCGGCTGCCCGGACGAGCCGCTTGGCGACGTGCCCGGGATGCATGTCCATGGTCAGGGCAAGGCTGTCCGGCGCCACGATCCAGTGATGGTGAAAAAATCCCTCGTCCGTATGCATGATCACGGACCGCAACGCAGCCCCAAACCGGCGCTGGAGCCATTCGACATCGGCGCGCTGCCAGATCTTGAGCCGTTTGGCCCCCCTCATCGAATCCCGGACCTCATCGGCGGGCACCGGGTATGAACTCACCCCACCAACGCGACCCAGGCATCCTTACGGAGGCGCCGTCCGCGTAGGCGCTGCGTGGCGTGCTGCTCCTCAATCCAAGTGAGCAGGGCGGCAGGATCGGTGCCGTAGACCTGGACCGGCTTGCGGGGCGTAGCGACATGAGGGCAGTGCCCGGGCTGCCGCATCATCTCGCCGATGATCCCGCGCAGCGAGTGGGCGTTCTTCTTGCGGCTCGCGGCGACTTGGAGCCCGAATCCGGCGACGTGAACGAATTGGTGTAGCTGGCGCTTGGCCATCGCGACCTCCTGAGGTGAGCAGTAGTCCCCCAACGGTCGGCCAGCGGCTGGCAAGTGAGCAGTAGTCGGTTGCTGGGAAGGACTACTGCTGCCGTGAATTGCCTTCCATGCCGTCTACTCCTCATCTCCGGTCGCCGGTGACCGGAGAGGACAACGGGCGGCCCAGAGACCGCCCGCTAGCCAACCTGCGCTGGTAGGGGATGACCAACCGCCAGCCCGCCCTCGTCAATGCCATGGCCGCGTTACGCCAGCCCGGACTCAGCCGCGCGATCACGTCACCGACCGCTTCCTCCCAGAACCTGAGCGGCAATCCGTCGAGCTCCGCTTCGGCCTTTAGGATCTGCGCGAGGGCATCGGCGAGACCGTCACGGCTGCCGTCGCCCGCCGCCTCGACAGCGACGCACTCAAAGCAGGACGTCCAAGAACCGATGTCGCTATCCGAAATCAGGGCGCGGCGTACTTGGGCCTGCTCACCGGCGGCCAGGGTCCGCCCGCAGCCGGAGTAGGGGCAACGCCCCCCAAGGACGAGCACGCGCCGTCCAGGATGCGGAGGATCTCGTCGTCATCGTCGACGGAGGGCAGAACGGCTGCACACCGGCGCACGGAATTCAAAGTTGACATAGTTGGCGAACTTCGGGGTTGGTTTTTGGATTGGGTCAGGTGCCTGCGCGAATGCGGCACCGATTTACCTCGAGCAGGTCGAGCATGCGGTGGTGGGCCCATGCGTCGCTGAAACCGCGAGCTCGGGCGATGTCGATGAAATCGCGCTTGCGGCGTGCGGCGGCGATGACTTCGGCCAGGGGTGCCGTCCGAAGATAATGCTCCCGCTCTTCCTTGAGCCGACGGCGTTCCGCTTCACGGGCATCCTGACGGGCGATGGCATTACGGAAGCGGGACATCACCCTCTCGACGACCTCCTTATTGGTCGAGCGGCGGGGTTGGCTGGCACGCTGGCGGAGGATCTCTTCGAGGGACTCGAAGATTGGGTCAGGCTGTCGGATGATGGCCGTCTCAGGCGCCGCGAGGATGAGGCCGATGTAATCGATCTCCCCAAGGCGGCTAAGGCCGAGCCGGTTAAAGGGTGAACGCATTCTACCCTCCCTTGCATTGTCCTTATTGTTGATAGGAATCCCTGGCTGACGACAGCGGGCGCGGCATATCGGAGGCATGTCCGCTTCCCTCGCCATCCCATCAGTCGGCAGGGGCCTGACCCGGCTGGTCGTAGTCGGTGATGAACCTCATCACCGCCTGGATCCGATTGAGCGTAATGCGGCCCGCTCGGAGCTCGCGGACGAGATGTCCGTCGGCAGCTACGTCGCGGCCGAGGCGCGACGGCGACATGCCGGTGTCGACCAAAAACTTATCGACGATTTCAACAACGGATTTGTGGACATCGAGCATGATGCGGTCCTCCTATACCCAATTCTGGTGCGGACATCCTCAAAAGAGCAATGAAGTCGGAATAGGAGATTAGTGATGTTGTCGTTGCCTCCGAAAAATGCTGGCCTTGGCTGATGGCCAGACCGCGAAAGATTCCGTACCCGGAGGCTGAGCCGGACTCTGTTGCCGACAGGTTGGAGAGGATCCTCAGGGCGCGCGGTATGACCCCTCGCGCGGCCTCGATAGCCTCGGGCTGCCACCCGGACACGCTCCGCAACGCGTTACGAGGACGTGCCAAGCTACCACGAGGCAAAACCCTGCAAGGGGTAACACGGGCCCTTGGAGTGACCGAGGACATGCTCCTCGGCCGCGCGCCACTCCCCGATCCCTTGCCGCCTCTGAGCCAACCCCAGACGCCCTCCCCTGCCCCGCAACCGGATCCCGCGCCACCGACCACCAGCACACCGGCACAGCCGCCCGCGACCACCGCGCCCCAGGACACGGCCCCTAACCTCAAGCGCGCCATGGCCGCCGTCGAGCGTGCCAAGTTTGCATTCGCCGACCGCGAGATGATGCCCGTTCGCCGGGCATTAATGTCTGCCACCGACCAAGCGGTGCAGGAGGCCGTCGCGCAGGGCTTGGTGCCTGAAGCCTCGCTGCGTGTGGCGGTGCAGGCGGCAATGATGTCGTCTTTGGGCCTCGGGATGGACATGGCCGACATCTTGGATGTCATCGCGTCCTGCGCCGGTTCGGCGGGCACTCGAAAGTAAAAGCCTGTCGATGGCCATCAGGACGGTGGCGGGCTCATGGCCCTTGACCGAAGTGGCTAGCTGCGGCTGCCCGATATACCAGAGCGCCAGGAACGCAGATGCGCAATGATGCGCGCATCTGCTCGCGCTATAAGCTGCCCGCATGCGCTTCCTTCCACCGCCCGTGAGCCTCCAAGACGTTGCCATCCAAATCCTAGATCACGGGGGTGACGCGACGAACGCAACGAAAGAGTTCATCGATTACCTGCTCGCACTTGCGGTGAATGCCGGGATCCGCCCGGGCGACCTCCTGCCAGTGCCGATGTCTGCGATCGAGGGGGAGCCGCCTCCCCTGCCCGACCCGATCCGCAGGACTTACCTCGCTAGCTTGGCGGAGCACCTGGCGCGCTTGGCTGGGCATCCGGCGCCACCGGCGTGGTGCTTTCGACCGGAGTATGTGCTGCCGGAGCCCCGATACCCACGTTATGGCAGCCGGGAGCGTGCCATCGCGGAGACACCGGAGGAGTTTGCGAGGCGCGGGCTGTACTGCGGGCCGGTGTTGATGAAGCTCCATGAGCATCTGCGGCGGCGGGCTCAGATCGCTACCTGATCTCTTCGTCCTGCTGCCTGGGCAGCGACACGACAGCGTCGGCGTGGCGCCACTCCTCAGCGGCCTCGAGTTCGGCGCCCTACTCGGCAACAAGGGCTTCGATGTCGACTGGCTATGCGCCAAGCTTGATGCCCGCAGCGCTATTGCGGTGATCCCGACCGAGGCCAGTCGCAAAGCTATCATCCCCTGTGAACAGGCGATGTATCGCTGGCGGGACCTGATTAAGAAATACTTCGCTAAGCTCAAGGAGTTTCGTGCCGTCGCCATCCACTACGACGAGACGGACGACCACCTCCGTGCCACCATCAATCTCGCCGCAGCCGTCGTCGCATCCCGACAAGATGTCAACGTGCCATAATCCGGGATGTGATGTGAGCTTTCGCCACGTTAAGGCCGGAAGGCGGCCGTGGCACGAGGGCGGGTGGCCTCTCCACGCCGCAAGGAAGCAGGCGTCCGTTCGCAGCGCCCGCGGCCGCCTCTCGGCATCACCGATGGTGTGGTGTTGGCAGCCCTCCCTGGCCGGGGGCCTGCTCGGTTCCGGCAGTCGCCTACTCGAACAGCGCCACAGCCCGGATCGGGCTCGCGGTGCCGCCGCGGATCTTCAGCGGCAGGCCGATGAAGCGGAACCTGCCGCGCCCCACCACCGCCTCAAGGTTGGTCAGGCACTCCATGTGAGTAATGCCCCGCTCCGCGCACGCCATGTGCGCCTTGAAATTGAGCTCGCCCTCGGGCGCCGGGCTGATCGCCTCGACACCGAACATGCCGATCCCGCGGTCAGCCAGCCAATGGATGGCTTCGATGGATAGACCCGGGAAGTCGTGCCCATAGCCGGGCTTGCCGAGCAGCCGTTCATTGGTGCCGAGCAGGATGAGGACGGTGTCGCCCTTCTGGATCTGCTGGCTCGTCGCCTCCACGGCCGCAGCGAGTTCGTCGACCGTCACCGCATGCTTCAGCGGGACGTGCCGGAGGTCCACGCAGAAGGCCGAAGTGATGAAATTCTCCAGCGGCACTTGGTCAATGGACAGCGCCCCGGGGCGCGGGTCGAAGTGCACGGGGGCGTCGACATGCGTGCCTGCGTGATCGCTGAAAGCGATTGAGAGCGCCTTGCTTGTGAAGACCGTGTCTCCGGCAACCTTCTTTTCCGAGTGGTCGTTCCAAACCGTCATGACCACGGGCGGGTGGGACGGGTGCGTCTGCGTGCGGTGGAAGAGCTCGCGGCTCAAATCGACGATTTCCATGGGAAGCTCCTGCTTTCCGTTCCTTGGTGGTTGCTTGGGTCCGGTCGGCACGTCAGCCGACGGTGATCTTCGCCTCGCGGATCACCTCGCCCCAGCGCTTGCGATCCTTGGCGACGTACTCGGCGAACTCCTCGGGACCGAGGCCAAGGTTCACCATGCCCTGCTCGGCCAGCTTGGCGCTGACGCCCGGGTCGGCGATGACCCGCGCCGCGGTGTCCCGCAGCTTCTTGAGGACCCAATCCGGCACGCCCACCGGGGTGAAGAGGCCGTAGTAGCTGACCGCCTCATAGCCCGGTACCCCCGCCTCAGCCATCGTCGGGACATCGGGCAGACCCGGGTAGCGCTGCGGTGTCGTCACCGCCAGCGCGCGCACCCGGCCGGAGGCCACCTGCGGCATGCCGGTTGTGAATGGGTCGCAGACCATGTCGATCCGACCGGCGAGCACGTCGGCGGTGGCAGGCGCGGTGCCGCGGTAGGGCGCGTGCGACATCCGAACCTTGGCCATGAGCTCCAGCAGCGCCATGGCCAAGTGCGAGCCGCCGCCGTTCCCCGCCGAGCCGTAGGTGAGCTCGCCCGGCTTCTGCCGGGCGCGCTCTAGGAGTTGCTGAAAGCTGATTACGTCCAGGCTGTTGCGGACGTAGAGGACCGAACCGACGCCGCCTACCATGGCGATCGGCGCCAAGTCCTTGGCCGGGTCGTAGTTGAGGTCGCTGTAGAGCTCGGGGTTGATGGAGTTGGTGGCCTGGCTGCCCATGAGCAGCGTGTAGCCGTCGGCGGGGGAGCGTACGGCGGCCTCGGTACCGATGCGGCCGCCGCCGCCGGAGCGGTTCTCGACCAAGACGGTCTGGCCCAGCGCCCGGCCAAGCGGCTCGGCGAGGAGGCGGCTGATGACGTCGGCGGCCCCGGCCGGTGGGAACGGCGCGATCAGGCGGAGGGGGCGCGACGGGAAGTCGGGCTCGGCGGCCTGCGCGCTTACCGGGATTCTCCCCGCCAGGGCGGCGGCGATCCCCGCGGCGATGAGCGTCCGGCGGCCCGGGATGAGTGTGGTGGGACAATGCCCATCGCGGAATACGGTCATGTCGCGTCCTCTGCGGGTTGAGACTACGCTGCCGATGTCGTTCTCCCCGCCCCGGCAAGTGGCGCCAGTTGGCCCGGCCTTAGCCAGGATGCTCTCAGTCGGAAGGGGTACTTGAGAAGTCCGATAATCAGGAACTTCCGCAATGTGGAAGTTGATGTGGGGAGGGTTTGCCCGGCAAGCCGCGCCTTCGTAGGCTTCCCAGAAGCGAGGGACCGCATGGTGGAGGACGCAGGCACCGAGGTGGCGGTCGGACGCGACGGCGGACAGGCCATCCGGCGTGCGGTGGCCCTGCTGCGGGAGGTTTCGGCGTCGAAGGCAAAGGGGCTGGGGGCGAAGCTCAGTGGTCTGGCCGAGGCCACGGGCCTCACGCAGCCGACCGCGCACCGCCTCCTGGCCGTCCTCCTCAAGGAGGGATTGCTGGAGCGCGATTCCGCCTCCCGGGCCTACCGGCTTGGCCCGCTGCTCTATGAGTTCGGCCTCGCCGCAGCGCCGCGCGTCGATGTCCGGCGCATGTGCGGGCCGACGCTCGACCGCATCGCCGCTGAGGCCGGGGACACCGCCTACCTCAACAGCCGGAGCGGCACCGATGCGCTCTGCCTCGACCGCCGCGAGGGCAGCTTCGAGATTCGCGCCCTGCCGGTCGAGGTCGGTAACCGGCGGCCGCTCGGCGTCGGCGCTGGTGCCCTCGCCGTCCTGGCAAGCCTTCCCCCTGGCGAGGCCGACCTCGTCGTCGCTGCGAATGAGGGGCGCTACCGGCGTCACGGGCTCATCGCCGACAAGGTCCGCACTGCGATTGAGGCCACCCGCGCCCGCGGTTTCGCGGTCACCACTGGCCGCATCGTGGCGCGCTACCGCGGTGTGGCCGTGGCCGTTGGCAACGGCGTGGGCGGCGTCCCCGTGGCGCTCTCCGTCATCGCTATAGCCGAGAGGCTCGACGTCCGCCGCATCGAGGCGGTCGCCGCGCTTCTCCGCAGGGAGGAGGCCGCGCTGCGCGCCGCCATCTCCGGATCCCTCACAACGCACAAGGGCCGAGCCGCGTGACAGACACGACCCCGCCTCCCCTCGACGCCGCCGCCATGTCCTCCTCGCTGGCAGAGGGGCGGTGCAGGCCCTCCGAACTGCTGGAGGACTGCCTAGCGCGCATCGCCCGCGCCAACGCCGTTCTGGGCGCCTTCGTGCACGTCGACGAGGCGGGCTCCCGTCGGGCGGCCGAGGCCGCCGACCGACGGCACGCCGAGGGCAGCCGCATCGGCCCCCTCGATGGCGTGCCCGTTGCGGTCAAGGACAACCTCTGGGTCGTGGGCATGCCCGCGCGTTGGGGCAGCCGCATGTGGGCGGAGTTCGTCCCGCCGCTCGACGACATCCCGGTCGAGCGATTGCGGGCGGCGGGCGCCGTGATCGTGGGCAAGACCAACACCCCGGAGTTCGCCCTCTCCGGCCGAACCGACAGCCCGCTGCACGGCCCTGCCCGCAACCCCTGGGATCCGAACCTGACGCCAGGCGGCTCGAGCGGCGGCTCCGTGGCCGCCATTGCGTCGGGAATGGTGCCACTGTCTCTGGCGACGGACGCTGGAGGCTCTACGCGCCTGCCAGCAAGCTACACCGGCCTCTACGGCCTCCGCCCCAGCAACGGCCGCATCGCCCGGCGCCACGGCTTCCCGCCCATGGCCCTGGACTTCCAGGCTGTGGGCATCCTTGCTCGCAGTCTGGGCGACCTCCGCCTGCTCTACGAGTGCGTGGCCGGGCCCGACGAGCGGGACCCGTCCTCCCTGCGCCTGCCACCCCTTGGGAGTGGTGTCCCGGAGGGACGTCCCTTGCGTATCGGCGTTTTCGCGAAATGCGAGGGCGAGTTGGTGGACCCGGAGGTCAAGGCCGCTGTCGAGGAGTGCGCCGCCCTGCTGGCGAAGGCGGGCTGCGAGGTGGTCCGTCGTACCGCGCCCTACGACGTCCGCCAGGTCCGCAGCGTCTGGGGCACGCTGAGCGCGGCAGGCGCCGCCCGGGCCGCCTGCATGCATCCCGACACTTGGCGCGCGCAGGCCAGCCGACCCATAGCCGCTACGGCCGAGCGAGGCTTGGCGCTGACCGCGGTCGACTACGTGCGCGCCGTGGATGGTTTGGCCCAGATCCGAGGTGCGGTGGCAGATGCCTGGGGCGACGTCGACGCCTTTCTCTGCCCCAGCGCGGTCTCGCCAGCTTGGCCCATCAACGACGAGTACCCGGCCGCCATCGGCGGCCAGCCTGGGCACGCGGCGGCACAGAACGCCTTCGCCACCTGGGTCAATGCCGTCGGTTACCCGGGGCTGAGCATACCTGTACGCCCGCATGCCGACGGGTTGCCCCTCGGCATCCAAGTGGTCGGGCGCTTCGGCGGTGACGATACGGTGCTGGCGGTCGCCCGCCGCCTCGAGGATGTGGCCACCTGGACGCGACCGCTCTTCCCAGGCTGGTAACGCGGCACCGGCGTTAAGTCGTCAGCGACCTACCCGCCGCCTGAAAATCTAGCGAGGATGCGCTTGGCCAAGAGGGTCGGTTGCGACAATGAGGACCCCGAGCCTGGGAGCGCTGCCGACCTCGCCAGCGAATGGGGCCGCGATATCGCGAACGATACTCAAAATGGGGGACGGAAACTCGCGACCTGAGATGATTTTGGACATCTCGCTCCAGTGATGGTCCTTCAGCGTCGCGTCGTGACCTCCCGGGACGTGAAGGATGTTCCGCACGTCCGGCCGCGGGTCCGACTTGAAGCCGTGGTGCCCGGCCCTGCCGGGATCTGGGAAGCGCAGCCACTGCATGCCGCCTGGGGAAGAGCGCGCCGAGGAGGTCGTCAGTCGCCACATAGCTCAGCAGGTGCCCTAGCTGCGGCTTGCGCGCGCTGAAGGCCTGCGGCCGCAGCAAGGGCTGCCACGAGAAGGCGGCTCACACCATGCTGCCAGCGAAGATGATGCTCTCGACGTGAACAGCCGGGCACGCTTCCAGGGCGCTCGCCGCGAGACAGGTCCTGTGCAGGCGCCCAATGAACGGGACCCGAGCGTGCGGATACATGGCCTTGGCCGTCACCTACTGGCCGCTTCCTGGACCTCACTGCCCAGCGCCAAGCCCTCTCACTGGACACAGGCGACGCCTGCGGTGTCCGAGTAGCAGAAGACGACATGCAGAGCCGCTCGCATTGACCGTCCGCATCGACTGTTCCACAGTCCTCCAGTTCGACGGCTGGATTAGCTGGAAAGCGAGGGTTTTGCTGAGGGGAATTCAACCTTGGAGGGAATCCAGGTCCCCCAGCCATCTTCAGAAATCTATAGAGAAATCAGCAGCTTAGAGGACCGCACGGACCCCGGATGCGAGGGCGTGCTGCTGTGCCACAACTCTGTACCACATTCGGGTCGGAATCCTCGCCCTCCCCTGATGCCTCACCCCGTCCTCGCCGCCCCGCTCTGCACCTCCTGGTCCGGGCTGGGAGCTGGTACTGGTCACGGCGCCTGCCTCGGGCCAGGCGAGGCCCCGATACGAAACAGAAACAGATTTTCCTTCGGCTATCCTTATACCAAGTCTCGGAGAGCGTGACTTGCTGGGGATTCCCAGGAGGACGGCGCTCTGATTCAACGTGGCGAACAGGGGAGCTTCGCCATGCCCATCCCACTCCGAGCTGACTTTAACGCGGCTGGGCTCCGTAGTGCGGCTCGACGGACCAAGGATGCGGCCCAGGCACGTCGCCTGTTGGCCTTGGCAGCCATTTACGATGGCGCATTGCGCACGGAGGCCGCCCGGATCGGCGGGGTGACGGTGCAGATCGTCCGGGACTGGGTGGTGCGGTTCAATGCCGAGGGTCCGGCTGGGCTGATTGACCGTAAGGCGCTGGGCCAGGCATCGCGGTTGAG
>NZ_JQKB01000067.1 GCF_000745835.1 Belnapia moabensis DSM 16746
GCTGAAGCTCTACGCCGATGGCGGGTACCAGGGCGCCAACTTCCAGGCCGGGCTGCGCGCGACCTGCCGCCACATCAACCTGGAGATCGTCAAGCGATCCGAGTTACGCAAGTTCGTCGTGCTGCCGAAGCGCTGGATCGTCGAGCGCACCATCGCCTGGCTCAACCGCTGCCGACGATTGGCCAAGGATTGGGAGTGCCTGAACCGTCGCGCGCTTGCCTTCCTGCAATGGGCCTCCGTCCGACGTATGCTTCGAAGGCTATGTCAGAGAACAGAATGATCCCGGATGGACTCTGAGTGGCGCTGAACCTGAGCTTGTCCTGGTTCAGCAGGTCTGGAGTTGGGGTGAGCGACACCAGAAGCCCGCATTGCCGAGGAAACCGCCGCTTCAGTTGCGCTCAATCTCCCAGCAACGCGGCGAATGTCGGACATCTGCATCTTGAGGTACGGACAGACTAGCGAAGGCAGTGTCGATTTTCTGCTTATCGGAGCCCAGTGGGCTCATACCACCGAGCTAAACACTGATCTGTCTACCGGGTTGCGGCCGTGCAGGGCTCTTACAGTATGGGTTAAATCCTGTGCTCGGCGAACCAGGGCGCGTCAGCTAAGAGCCGAGATCGTCTGGCCAGATTTCCTTAGCCAAAAGCTCGTAAGCCTGCCGAAGTTCGATTGCGTATGGAATCACTTGTAAGGAGGAAAGTTTCAAGAACTCACTCGTCGCAACCTTTATAGGGTCTATAACAATGGAAGTGAGGGCTTGTTCATAGAGAGTGACCCAGTTCGTCCCGCCTCGGAAGTAGTCTCTCACCCTCTTGGGGCCGATGATTTTCACAAAGCCTGTCATACCCTGTGAATGCAGTAGCGATAATCCATCGCTAAGACCCGGTTTGAGAGGTGGTGACGCTAAAATACGGAGAGAGATACTTCCAGGGTCAAAAGGAATGTTGACAAGCCTTTTTGTGTCAACAAGATCAATCAGGAGAGCGAATGCTCCGCCGAACCAAGCGGGAGAGCGGGCTTCAAGAGGGACAGGTGCTTCCTGACGCCTCCCTTTTGTTTCACTCAGTGCCGCCTCGATGGTCGCTGCTAGCATTAGCAGACTACCACGGGACTCGGGGCCAGTCCTCACCATCGCTTCTAGCGCTTGGTGTCGAATCTCCTGCCAAGTGAGATCCCCCTCATTAGGATTGGCGCCCACAACCCAAAGAACATCAACGCCGAATCGCCGCTTGAATTTTTCCCCCTGGGCTGGGTTCCGTGCTCCCAGTTCGCACTCGATGACGGAGAGAAGGCTGTCCTCGTTGAACACGGAGAGGTCAGGCCGTTCACGAACGCCAAGGAACCTCGCCGATAGGACCAGTGAACACTCAGGCAGTCGAAGCCTGCTACGCAGCCACTGGCCGAGTATAGGGGAGCTGAAGGCATGGCCGAGCGCCACATTGGCTCGGACCTCCGGCTGTGAGAGGTTCTCCGATCCGAAAGGAACCCAGCGGAGCTGCGGCTTTTGCATCAAAGTCCCGTCATCAGCGCAGAAACTAAACGCAGGATACCTAGGTAGAGAGTGAGGTCCAGCCTCTCATCGAGGAGAACCTTCGTCTCCGGATAACCTGCTATCGCCAGATCAAGCGAGGGCAGCACGTCTCGGCGAAAGAAGCATAACTCCTTGTAGCTCTTACCGAACTGCTTCTTGATTGGAGCCAGGGATGGACTGGGTGAGGGCAAGGTCGAGTTCTACGGACTCAGAGCTGAGCTCTGTTAAGGTTGCGCGGTGTCCAGGTCAGGTTTGTTCTGCTTCAGCGGGCTAAGGTTGGGGGACATCCTCAAGCGAGCTATGGCTTTGTTCGCTCGGCAGGAAGGTCGCTGAGGACTGCATGTTTCAGAGGCGACGAGCTACTTGCCCACTCAGAAGGAAATGCTAGCATTGCTAGCATATGGGGGCACCTGTCATGCCTGGCAATCTAAGCGTACGCAACGTCGACAATGAGTTAATTGCCCGACTAAAGCGCCGAGCAGCCCGCCACGGGCAGTCCGCCGAAGCCGAGATCCGCGACATCCTGCGCCAGGCCCTGGAAAGTGAGGCAGAAACCGACTTTGAGCGCCTCGCGGCGGAGTTGCGTCACCTGACGGTCGACCGCCAGCACACCCCAGCCGAGGTCCTGCAGCGGGAAGGACGCGACGAGCGGTGAAAACGGTCGTTATCGACGCGAGCGTGGCGATTAAGTGGGTAGTCGAGGAGCCAGGCACGGCTGAGGCGCTCGCCCTGCGGCGTTTCCGTCTCTCGGCCCCCGATCTCCTAGTGGCAGAGTGCGCGAACATTCTTTGGAAGAAGGTCCGGCGGGGAGAGTTGGGTAGGGCTGAAGCCCTCCTCGCAGCTCGCCTGCTGGAGCGTGCCGACGTGGACCTGGTGCCGATGCGACGGATGCTCGAGTCAGCAGCAGAACTCGCCACCGCGCTGGACCACCCCGCATATGATTGCATGTACCTATCGCTTGCGCAGTCGACAGGACGCAGCTTCGTCACAGCCGACGAGCGCCTCCGCGCGAAGGTGCGTAGTCAGGGCCTCCCCGCCCAGGTTCTGGGCCTATCTAACGCGCTTGAGCAACTCAGCGCGGGTGAGGGTTAGTAAAGCTCAGGCGAGCGGGTCAAGGCCGGAGAAGAAGCATCTCAATGGATAAGAAGAGCCTTACCGAGCGGACATCTGCTCGAAGTTCATCACGCCGGCCTTCACGGGGGCAGGCTGGAACGAGATGCAGCAGATCCGCGAGGAGGTCAGCTTCACCAAGGGAGGCATTATCGTCCGAGGTAAGCTTGTCACGCGCGGCAAGGCCAAGCGCGCTGACTACGTCCTCTACTACAAGCCTAATCTGCCGATCGCCCTCATTGAGGCGCAGGACAACAATCACTATGTCGGCGATGGGATACAGCAAGGTGAATGATCTGATGGCGCTCTGCGACGCGTTGGAGGGTAGCTTGGCGGCAGCGACTACGGCGCGCAGCCGCCTACTGGAAGCCACTCTCCACGAGACCCTCCAGCCCACGGAGATGCTGGTTCTTCAGGCTGCCGAGTAGCCGCCAGCATGACAATCCACCACGCCATCTGGGCCGTCGGCCAAAAACCCGAGCCCCTCGCCCGCGCCATTCTGCCCAGCGAGAAGGTGCTGGAAGATATGATTGTCGCCGCGCCGCAGATCCTGTCGGATTCTTGGATGCTAATCGGCCGACAAGAGAAGACGGCGCATGGCGGCATCATCGACCTGCTTGCTATCGCTCCCGACGGCGCGCTCGTCCTCATTGAGCTCAAGCGCGATCGGACACCGCGCGACGTCGTTGCTCAGGCCCTGGACTATGCAAGCTGGGTGGAAAAGCTAGAGCCAGAGGACGTCGTTGGAATCTACGATCGCTTCGCGCCAGGGCGGAACCTCGCAGATGACTTCCGGGCACGCTTTGGTGCCGACCTCGACGAGGAAACACTGAACCAAACTCATGAAGTGGTCATCGTCGCCGGTGAGTTGGACGATGACTCTGAGCGGATCGTCGGCTACCTCGCTGACCGCGGCATCGCCATCAACATCCTTTGTTTCCAAGTCTTCACGCAAGGAAGTCAGCAGCTCCTGAGTCGTGCCTGGCTCAAAGATCGCGTCATTGAGGCCCCGCCAGAGCCCGCTGCTGTAGGTGGTGGGGCGAAGGAGCCCTGGAATGGGGAGTTCTATGCCTCTTTCGGCATTGAGCCGACCCGCTCATGGGATGACGCAGTCCGCTACGGCTTCATCAGCGCCGGCGGCGCAAGCTGGTACAGCAAGACCCTTGGTCTTTTGAAACCGAACGATCGTGTCTGGGTGAACGCGCCCAACCATGGATTTGTCGGCGTCGGCCGCGTGACCGGTCCGGCCGAACCGGCGAAGACCTTCAGGGTCAAGAACGAGGCAGGAGAGGAGGTGCCGGCCCTGGAGGAGATGAAGGGCGCACATTATCAGCACGACGCTGACGACTCTGACAAGTGTGAGTGGTTTGTGCCTGTGAAGTGGATGGATACGGTTCCACTGAACAGGGCGGTCAAAGAAATCGGCCTTTTCGGTAACCAGAATACCGTCTGCCGGCCGACAACGCCGAAATGGCGAACTACTGTTGAGAGACTAAAAGTGCATTTTCCAACATTTGATAAATAACCTTCGGTGTCATTTTTGTTCAAGCATTAATCCTTCAACATATATACGTCTAGATGTGTGCTGGTTTTGGTGAGGAGTCTCTATGCTTGAGAAGTGGTCGCGTCTCCTTCGACAGCTTGTGAGATCGAAGAACAGCCGAGTGACGACTCACGTTAGTCCATTGGCGGAGCGCTATGAACACCTTGTTCGATTTAGCATACCGCTTCGTAAAAGAATGGCGGAGTTCAAGTGGCAGCCGGAACGGCCTTTAGAGCACCTTCTACAGCAACTCGAGATTCGCGGGATTAACGTTGTAGCTGACAACGTGCTGAGCCAGGAAGATTCGTATTCGCAACCACGGTTTGGCTTGACAGTACTCTGCTCAGGCAGACCGCCGTTAGCTTACATAAATTTACTCAAGCACAATAATAGTTCATGCAACGAGCTTGATGCCGCAACCCTTTTTGATACGGTCGCTCATGAAGCAGTACATGCCACCGCTGTAGCTCTTGGAAGACATGAGGAGCTACCCGAAAAACAAGATAGCGACGAGTATTTTCTTGAAGAGGTTTGCGCTCATATTGGCGCGGGAGAAATCAATCAGCGTTTGGGATTTCCGTTACAAGCCCAGAGAAACAGATTTGAAGCGAACATGTTCCAGCTGAGCCTTGCTCAAAAAACCGCGTTCAATGTCGCGTGCGCACGTGGAATTGACGCGGCGAACTATCTGGTTCCGAGGTAAAATTTCCTCTGAGAAAATACCGATTGGCGTCGGTTCACGTCGAGGCCGCTCACGATATCACCAGCTTGGCCGAGCCTCCTTCCCATTGGCAGATTGTCTCTGAGGTCCTCCTGTGTGGTAGGGCAGCCATGCCGAAGCCAGCATAGGCGATGCCAATCCTACCTGCTTCATCGCCCATAGCCTCGAAGGCCGCTTTGACACAGAGACGCTGATGCGCAGAGGCGCCCTTCTCAGGCCTTGACGCCGAACTCCGCCACAAGGTCGCAGATCCGGGTCAGGTAGGCCACTTGGCGTCCGTCAGTACGCGTACGTTGGAACTCTGGGATCTTTGAGTGAAAGTCCTCCGGATCGTCGAGGCCCATCTTTATGATCAATTCGATCATCGGATCCCGGAGGATGCACCGGCCAGGCTCGCTTCCCGGAAAATCTCGCATAATGACCTCCTCGCGCAGGGTAACCAGGGCTTCAGTCAGCGTGGTGGGCCTGATGGTTCCATCTAACGCTCCGGCACCATCAGCCAGCGGCGCGGTTTCGGAGGCACGCTGCGAAACCGGCCCCGTAGCTTGAGCGGCCTGCGAGGCAGCCTCACGCTGCGTCGTCTGAGACAGGGCCTCAGACGACGCAGGCGCAAAGGCTTCTTCTACAAGGCGCCGCCGGGTTTGCGTTCCACTAGGTTGCTGAGCCAGTGCTGCGCTGATCTCTTGCGACAACCGCTCTGTCTGGCTCACTGGGTCACGGAACCAGTCCGTTGACCACACCCGTGCCAGCTTCCAGCCAAGCCGCTCAAGCGCTTCTTGCCGAAGGCGATCGCGGTCCCGGGCGCTTTTGGCTCGGTGATAGGTAGCTCCATCGCACTCGATGCCGAGAACAAATCGGTCGGGCTCCTCGGGGTGTCGCACCGCCATGTCGATGCGGTATCCGGCCACGCCGACTTGGAGTGCCACGTCGTTCCCGAGCGCCCGCAGTGCGCCGGCCACCGACGTTTCGAATGGGCTGTCTGCCTCCTCTTCTCCGACATTCCCGCGCTCGAGCCGCCCATCCCGCGCATAAGCAAGATAGTCGCGGAGCACGCGCACCCCCGGCGCGCTCGTCTCGGAGAGAAGGATATCTTCAGCCTGAAGCGAGGCGAACAATACGATTTTGCGTTTGGCTCGAGTGAACAGGACATTCAGGCGGCGATGGCCGTCGTCTCGGCGATTCACGGGATAGAAGCGCTGGTGTAGCGCTCCTTGTGGCGTTCGTCCCCAGCCGAGGGAGATGAAGATGACGTCTCGTTCGTCGCCCTGCACGTTCTCAAGGTTTTTGACAAACGGCTCCTCGAGCGCCTCCTCCCACTTCCCCATATACTCAGCTAGCTTGGAATCACTGCCGACGGCGGCATCGATCTCTGCCCTGATGAGGTCGCGCTGCGGCTGGTTCATCGCCACGATGCCAAGGCTCAAATCAGGATGACGTCGCATGAAGTCGGCCGCAGATGCCGCCACTGCCTTGGCCTCGGCTTCGTTGATTCTCTCCTGCCAGGAGCCATTGACGCGTACCATCTCGATGCCCAGCGTCTCCGAAGGAGCTTGGGCGGAGGGGAAGACGACGAGGTTGTTGTCGTAGAATGCTCGGTTTGAGAACGCGATTAAGCTCTCGTGCTGTGATCGATAGTGCCAGCGCAAGCGCCGAGCCGGGCGGAAAGCGCGTAACGCGAGGTCGAGGACGGATTCTGCAACGATGCGGTCTTCCTGTGACAGGCGGGGACCGTCTTCCCTGGCAGCACCTTCCTCCTCTTCATCTCCTTCGCCGACGGCGCGATCGAAGAAGTTTGTCGGCGGAAGCTGCTTCGGGTCGCCTACAACGACTACCTGCTTGCCACGCAACATTGCGCCGATGGCGTCTTCAGGTTTGATCTGTGAAGCCTCGTCCATGACAATTAGGTCGAAGGTGAGCCCTCCTGGCTTCAAGTATTGCGCAACCGTGAGCGGCGACATCATTAGGCAAGGCGTCAGCGTCGTCACGGCACCGCCCGCTCGGTTCAACAGATCGCGTACCGCGATGTGACGCTTCTGCTTACTGTATTCGTTTTGCAACAAGCAGTTATCCGTCCAAGTGGATTTGCTTCCTGACGCTAGTCCGTGAGGAACCTGTCGCCCGAGCACCGCACTTTGCACAAGCTTTGCATCGGAAGCGATTCGGGTGCGGTCATTTTCAGCGAAGGATTGGCGGAACGAAGAGAGTTGCTCTCCCGTCCGCGTGAAAATTGCCCGTTTCGCGTCTGCGTGTCTCTTAACGAGCGTCCAGGCAATGAGCCACTCAAGCGCCTCCGGAAGCTGGTGCAGCTGCTCCCGTCCTTCTTCGAAGGCCGCCAGTACCGCTGCCGCGAGAGGATTAGAGAGGCAAGCTTCCCGAGCTAGTGCGTAGGCAAGGAAAGGTGGCAGTTCGGAGCCAGCCGCAACCATCGAAGCAGCATCAGCCTGCAGCGTTTGTGCGCTCCGACCGGTGGCCTCCGCGACGAAGCGCCGCAACCCCAGTTCTGCCAAAGGATTCAGCGCGACGTAGGTTCGTTCGGCTGCGGACCGGGCACTTGCTGCGTGGTCCCGAAGAGTCGCAATCCGGCCGCCCCATCCGTCTTCGAGATAGAATGAGCCAAGGTGCCCATATCGGTCGATGATGTTCTTCGCAAAGCCCACACTCGACCGAAGAACCTGAAGGTCATCGGGGGCTGCCGCGCGAGCTGCATGGGCACGTTCAGAGGCAAGAGCTTCTCGCGCCGAATGCCACTCCTTATGTACAATGATGAGATCTTCGAACGAGGATAGCAACAGGTCCTTGCTGAGACCGGTCGCACGAAGGCCATCTGCGAGCGCCGCCAATGCAGAGGCCCGGCTTGCGGCACTATTGCGTAGTGTCGACCAACGCGCACTGGCGTCAAAGGCGTGCTGATCCAGGAAACTAATTAGGTGACGTGCTGGCGCTGCAAGTGCAGCCAGACGGCTCAGCGTGCTGGTATTCAGTGAAGTCAACGCAACCCGGATCTGTTCAGATATGGCCGTCTCATCGGGCAAGGCTGTAGCAACGGCACGAAGCCATTCGGCTGCCTTGGCCAAATTCCGAAGAGGTGCATCCCGAATGGTGCTGTGAGTTCCGACCGCGCTACGCAAGACGCTGTCGTTCTCCAATGCCTCCAGCTCGGACAAGATGTCTGCGGCTGCAGCGAGTTCGCTTGGCCAGTCTGATTTCTTAGGGCGAGAGCCTCCTTTCCAGCGTTGAAGGAAGATCGTCTTCGCTTGACGGACATCGGAGCGTAGGAAAGAGAACAAGCCAGCTTCACGGAGCGTTCTCGCAGCCGTACGTAGGGCAGTGTGCGAGACGCCCTCCATATCAATACGCGTGCCCACCTCACCCAACTTGGCATGCAGCGCCTCCTGCCTGTCGGCGCCTGCTACAAGGGTGAACGTGTGCCGCTCGAGACCGAGGGAGCAGTAAGCATGCCAGCTTGTATCAACTCGCGTAGCAAGTTCAGCTGCTTTGCAGGCAAGCCGGATCTGGCTTACTTCAGGGTCACTTGGCAGACGAAGCAAGGCGGAGAGCCCTGCTAGGGTTTCCGACGGTTTAATCCACGACGCCTCTAACCCGGTGAGTTCCTCTGAGTAGCGAAGTATCTGGTTGATGGTGAGTCCAGCTACTCCGAGTGGTGCGGCGAAATCAACAGCAGCTCTGACTGCGTTGATCCGAAGGCTTGCTGGATCCTCGACGCCGGCGCGACGCAGAGTGGCGGCAGTGCGGTCGAGAGCTTCAACCTGGGCCGCCATCCAAAAGGCATCTTCAATATTCTCTGAAGACGTGAGCGTGCCAATATATGTCCGGTCGGCATCCGGCGGCGGGTCCGCAAGGCCGTCCGCCTCGATGGTCAGTTGGAGGATTGCTTCCAGAGATGTTGCCGCCTCCGTTTTTCCGAGCCACTGCCCGAGCTCTGTGGCAACTACTTCCTGGTGTTGACAGGCCTCCAGCAACTCTTCAAGCCCAGACAACAAGGCAGCGCATTCATCCGGGAAAAGGTCCGCTCGGCCAAGAACTCGGAATGGGCTTGCGGCGACGTTGATGCCAAGGCTTGAGGCGGCGCGTGCTGCCGTTTCGAGAGTTTCGAGGTGGTCTCGAGCCTCGCTACTGTCGTTATGCTCGATGGAGCTTGGGAGGCCACTGGCGCGGCTGCGCAGGAGTGCTGGCAGGCTGGGAAGCAGGCGCGTCAGGTCGGTCAAACGCCCGATGTAAGCGTGGACAGTTTCGCCTAGCGGACCTGCTTCTGCATGCAATGCCTCTAGATGGGCTCTAAGAGCGTCTCGGGCGCGAGCAATTTCTGAGCGAGCAGCTACGACGCTCGCCGGGAGACGTGGAGCCCACAGATCAGCCCGTTCCTTAAGAGCCTCGATGACGGCCGCTGGTTTCGCGCCGGCGGCGTGAAGTGGCAGACAGAAGTGTCCGAGGCCCGCTTTGTTGAGCCGGGATTTCACGACGTCCAGTGCCGCCATCTTCTCGGAGACGAACAGCACGCGCTGGCCCTTGTAGAGAGCGTTGGCGATGAGATTTGCGATGGTCTGAGACTTACCGGTGCCAGGCGGCCCCTCAACGACCAGGTTTTGGCCCTTCATTGCATCGACAATCGCGCTGTGCTGCGAGGAGTCCGCGTCCGAAACCAGGATCGGGGCGATCTTCTCAATCGCAGGCTCGTCGATTTGATATTCGACTGCGAAACCGTCTCCAGCTGGCTGCTCAGCGCCGCCGCGAAGCAATGGCATCACCAAAGGATGGGCCGGTGCTCCACCGCCAGGTAGATCACGCCAGTTAGATGGATCGAGGTCGCGGTACATCGCGATCCGGGCGAAGCTGAACGGCGCCAAGGTGAGATAACGGCGGATCTTGCAGCGCTTTAGGGTCTTGGTGGTGTCTGCGACGTCTCGTAAGTATGTCTCAATGGGCTGCCGGTTCTCCTTGAACTCGGGGAGGGTAATGCCGAAGTCCCTTTTAAGCCGCAATTCCAGGCTGAGATTGGTAGTCGGGGCGTCGTCAAGCGCTGTAAGTTGGTACTCCTCCTCGCCGCGTTTAGCTTTCACCTTCTCCAGCCCAACAGGAAGGAGGAGAAGTGGCGATGAGAAAGCGCTGTCAGACGCATCGCTCTCGAACCACTCCAGGAAGCCGAAGGCCAGGTGCAAGGTTGTAACGCCCGTTTCCTGTTCGACCTCCCTCGCTTTGCGAGCAAGCCCGGCTACCCTGGTCTTAAGTTGGTCTTGGAAGAGCAGTGTTTGTAGCCATTCGTCTTTATGCTTCGGTTCGGTCTTCGGAATGGCAAGATCATAGGCTGGAACCACGCCATGCTGTGCTGCATGTGCATTCAGGTCGAGACTACGCCGGGTGGGACGGGGCGGTAGCCCAAGCTTGCTTCGCAGACGGTCACGTAAGTCCCGCTCGATTTTTTCTTCCTTGGCTATCGATGACGGATCTTCCGGGTCGAGCGCAGCAATGGCGACGCGATAGACCTCGTCCGTTATACGAGCCTTGGACAGCTCTGCCCGAAACTGCGCCGTCCGCTCATCAGCCGGCTCGTCCTCTGGATCGGGTAAAGCCTTGAGGCGGAATTTGCCTTCGTTCTGCAGATGCCCTAGGACGAGGTCAGGCTCCTCGTCCACGAAGCGGAGCATCGTCCCTTTGGCAGTGTGCTTGAAGTGAAGCAGGCGGTTGCGCCGGGTCTGATCGACCAAACGCTCCCTTAGTTCCTGGTACACCAAATTTTCGAGGCTATGAGGAGTCACACCCAAATATAACCTTAGATTGGAACATCATTCAATGCATGCCTCCGTCGTTGGTGGCGACGTGGGAACTGAGCGCACGGCGCCTCCCAAGCACACTAGCCCGGTGTCGCGTAGGCGTGATTTTATCCCTTAGCAGGACACGGTGTAGGGCCACATCGGGGTGCCATCACTAGCAATTAACGCGTGTTCGCAGGCGACGTAGTGCAATCAACCCCACATCCGCTCAAGTCCCAATCTTTCCCGCTCTTTATGGGTTAAGATGTGGATCACGGTGTCGCCTCCGTCCACAAGGATCCAATCGCCGTCTTGGATGACCATTTCTTTTTCGTTTGGGGTACCTACAGCACCGAGTACCTCTACTGCTATCTCGGTCAAAATGCGCAGATGCGCTTCGTCTTGGCCTGTAGCGAAAACCATAACGTCAGTGAAAGATGCCGTTTCAGAAACATCAATGGCGACAACCGCGCGGGCGCCGCCTCTTTCCAACGCACGACGCATGCTCGCTGCCAAAATCGGACTGTCTTCGCTGGCTTCTGGGGACATTACACCGAGCGAGAAACCTTCGGTGGGGCTGGCGTCTTGTTCCGCCGCTCGCTGCGCCTGGCTCAGAGCAGACCTTTCGGTCCAAGTCTCCGTGGCAATTAAATTTGTCCGAGCTTCGCCCAGCACCTGCGTCAGCCAGTCAGCAATCCTGCTTGCCGTCGATATAGCTGCCTCCCCGGCGATGTGGCAGAAATGCCAAGTTTCGATCAGCCACGCCGATGCCCACTCTGAATGACCCGCCGGGTCTCCGCCATCCGTCATAACAGACGGAATGGCATCCTGCCGCCACTTCTCGGCGCGCTCCGCCCCCAAGCGATGCATCTGCAAAACTTCAGTCGGAGATGCGTGCTTGGTCGCAAGCGCGAACGCTGCCACCAGCTCGAGAACGTGGCGAGCGACACTCGCTTCGGCCGCAGTCCCGCGCGCGGCCAGCGCCTGGAACACCTGGCCGAGGTCGTCGAGCCGTGGCGGATGGAAGGTTTTTCTGGTCCAGCCAAACATGCGGCATCCAATTAAAGCAAAGCATATATAACCACATACGGAATGAAATTCATACCGTTTACTGCTCCGCTGCACTAGGTGGCGTCAGCGTCTGCGGAGGCTAACCGCTTCGGCGACACACCCATTGCCAGTGTCGTGCCCAGCCTGCTTGAGTTTGGGAGCCGCGCCGCTCTCGGTAAGTGAGCAGTGCTTCGGTGCGACCTGGCCAGAGACGAGGTGATGATCGCTCACGTCAACGGCGACGGGCGTTTCTTCGGCTACGAGTACCGGGACGGCGTCACACCGATGAACCGCCGGGGCAGCCGTGGCGGCACCGTCAACTTATCGCCTTCAGGCCGAGCGCGCTGGCAAGCTGAGAACAATGCAGGCAGGGATTTCAGGTTGCCGCAGCAACCCTGCTGATCTCCGTCCACATCTCGAACGCCCGCACCCTTGCGGCGCGAAACTTTCTGACAGACATGGAAAAGGTTTGCGATTTGCCGCCAAGCCCCGCCCAAGCTGAGCGTGCCCTCACAGGACCGCCGCGCTGACGGTCGAAGCCGCATGACTATTTCGAAATGCGTATGAGATTGGGTACGATTTGGATTGATGGTCGCTCCTCGAAAGAGCTTAATGCAGCGGCAAACGGGTCGCTGGGATCGGGCATCCGAAGGGCGAATCCTAAAAAGCGCTTTCTGGTATGTGTCCCTTTCGCAAAGGCCTGCTGCATACGCGAAGAAGCATCAACCGCTTTGGAGCCTGTTCATCATGGCAGACGAGACACTCATCCACGATGACGCAAATCGCGTTGTCATTAGATTGCAGGGCGAGAATGCTTCCCTGACTGTCGGCGCAAATGGTCATGCTGGCCAACTTATCGTTAGGAGTGTCAGCGGAGACCAGGTACTTCGTTTTTTGGCGGCTGGTGCGGTTCTTACGCTTGGCTCGGAGGGCAATGCTGGTGATATCCGAGTTAAGGACGCCAACGGACGAGACGTTTTCAGGTTGAACGGCGAAGATGCCATTCTGACTGTTGGGGCCAATGGGAACGAAGGTGACTTGAGAATTAGGGACGCTAACGGTCGAGTGGTCTTCCGGTTTAACGGCAGTGATTCGATGTTAACGCTTGGCGCTAGTGGAAACGAAGGAGACCTAAGAATAAAGGACAGCAATGGGCGAGACGTGCTGCGCTTTAACGCTCTCAATGCGATGTTGCATTTAGGCGCGGAGGGGAACGAGGGCGATCTTAGGGTGCGAAATCAAAATGGCGACGAGGTTATACGCTTAAATGGCGGAGCGGGCGACATCGTTTTAAACAACGCCGATGCTGCTGAGTTATTTGATCTGGCTCATCCGCTCGTGCCTGTTCCTGGAACGCTTATGGCTTTGGATGCACAGGGAAAACTAATTCCTGCATCTACTCCATACGATCGAAAGGTGGTTGGCGTGGTCGCAGGTGCAGGCGAGTTCCGGCCGGGAATTATTTTGGGAAATAAAGGCGACAACTCTCAAAGGGTCCCGATTTCTGTAGTCGGAAAAGTGAGCTGCAAGGCTGATGCTTCGTTTGGCCGGATTGGGATGGGCGACCTCCTTACAACTTCCTCAAACCCTGGACATGCGATGTTGGTGCGTAATCACCACAGAGCTTGCGGCTCGATCATTGGAAAGGCGCTTACTTCGCTGTCCGAAGGGACAGGGGATGTAAATGTCCTTATCGGCCTCCAATAAATGTTATCTTTTGCGCCTCCAGTTAAATGGAGTAAGGCACCATGGCTTGGAGAAGCATACGTAGGATAGTTGCCGAATGTCTTGGGAAAACAGCGTCTCTATCTCTTAGGAGAGATGTCTTCGGCGTTTATGGTTCAGACAATCCGCTAGATCGGTCTTTGCTGCGGCAAATTGAGTTGATACAAACCAGACCGTTCGTCCGAGTGGCTCTGGTGACTATCACTGATGAGTCGGGAACGCTAGGCACTGTAGTGCAAGGGCATAACCCGAATCTCCAAAGCCATCTCGATGTTGCGAATGAAATCTACCAGCGGGAATGCGATGCTTGGATTTACTGCGTTGCCAGCGTCACAGTTGATAGGCCAGAACTCCTAACTATCCGACAAAATGACTGTGGATTTCCGCATACCACTAGTGATGAGGAAGACGATCTATTCGACCTGGGCAGGAACATGAATGCGGACGTTGTTGGATATTTTATAACTGGGGATACCGCTGGCTTTGCCGGCTGCGCGGCGCATCCTGCAGGGCGACGAGGTTTTTGGGTGGGCTCATTGGCAAGCCCGTTTACCTTTGCCCATGAGCTGACTCACGTTATTGGCGGAAACTCTCATGTGGACGATGACGAAAACCTGATGTTTACCCCCACCGCCGACATCCAGAATCCTCCTCCAAATCTCAGCAGAGGGCAGTGCAACAGCATCTCGGCCGACGAAGATATCGAGCGTTGCGAGCGAGGTATCGCCTAGCGAAGGAGTTGCACTCATGTCTGACCTGCCAGCCAGGGTTACAAAGGCTCTGAATTCCGATTGCGCAGCAGACCTTGAGGAGATTTTGTATGAAAGGAGAGCAGATGACTTTGTTCTTGTTCAGGGATTCATAGCGTCGGAACGGAAAGCTGGATTTGAGCACCGGGCACGAGCCATCTATTTGTTAGGGAGGTGGGGCGATCCTGCTGCTGTTCCGACGATACTGAACATCCTGCCTCAGCTGGATGACCGGGGACGGATTGCGGCCATTGACGCTCTCGGCAGGTTTGGCACCCAGGAAGCCGTGGCAGCAGTAATAGAAAACTCTCGCCATCCTTCCCCACAGATTCGCAAGATTGCCGTCCATGTTCTTGGCCGATTCGATAGTGGTGAAGCTAAAGAACGCCTAAGAGAAACAGAGCGCACAGACTCTAATGCGCTGATCAGAAAATTGGCGAGTAAGGCACTTGCCGGCGCGGGCTCAAATCCACGCTGAGAATCGCCGCTTTGAGTGGAAGGGGCTTCAATCGATGCGCGAGAGCATGAGACAGCTCATGCGAGAATGCCACTACTTGGTCGATTTTCTCTACCAGAGCGGCAAAATTGCAAAAGCCCCATGGCCTCAGACCGAGGCCATGGGGCTTTTCACGTTCTTGGCCAGATGCGCTTCTCACTATCATACTTCAGGGTTGTATATATAAATGACCTATTCTGAGAAGGTTGGTTCTTTGCTTTTCTGAGGCACTTTACGCCGTGCCGTTAAACGTTCATAAGCAATGCTACCGAAAAGGGCGGCAAAAAATATGAGGGTGGTTATCCACAATCAGTCTGGCAATTCATTATGGAAGGTTAGCCGCCGGACACCTTCGCCCACAGCGTTACCAAGGACATCATTCCAATAGATTGCCATATCTGTGGATCATTAGCAACCGAGCCACACAGTCACCGTAGACCCGCACCATCAAATGCCCAGATCGAACCTCTATGCAGCCGCTGCGGCCATTTCCGCGTCGCGCACCCTCCTGGCGACGTCAAGGCAACGGTCCGCGATCTCCTGTCCTGCCAGATACACTAGCGTCGCTCCAGCAGCTGACGAAAGCAAAGGACCGAGGATAGGTATATACCTCGCTATCTCTTTGCCAACAAACCGACCGACGAAGAGCGCCACTGCCTCCCGCCCAAGAGAATTGAGCAAAGGTCCGATGAACGAAGTTAGGAACTGGTATTTCGACATATAATCTTGCAAGATCTCCTTGGTGAACCCAAAGGAGGTCAGGATAGCGTCCTGCATCTTTACTACAATACCTAAGTCCACCGCCACGCCAGCCCCTGGAATTGGATTCAGCGCGTTCGCTGCTGACCCCGCTGCGAACCAGCGGATCATAGGGTCTACGCTGTCCCGTTTCCCCTGAAGGAACTCGTCGCTTCGCCCTGCCGCCCATCTCAGAAATTGTGCACGCCGCGCGGGCGGCACCACCTCCGCGATAGCAGATGCCAAATCATTGATACCTCGGCCGCTGATGTTGTCCACGAAGAAAAGGCGGAAGGCATCCGAGTGGAGCTTGCCAGCAAGATCGTGGTGGACATCCTCACGCAGTTGCTGCTCGGATTTGCCTCGTTGTTTGAGGCTGTCCAGATTGGTTCGCACGAACAGAGCTGACTTCCCGGCGTCCACTACGGCTTTGAAAAATCGACTATCCTCGTCTCGAAATTTGCCGTTTGCCACGCAGAGCAGTGCATCGAAATTAAGTATGCCAAACCGATCGAAGAAAGTCGCATCGGGGAAGCGTTGGGTTCCGTACCCAGGCAAGTCTACTAGCGCCATGCCCTGCCAGTGAAACTCTTCAACATCGCGGGTTCGGTCCGTCTGGACGCCTACTGTCGCTTGCTCAGACCCGATAAGCGAATTGATGAGAGAACTTTTTCCTGCCCCGGGCTGCCCAAGCAAACCGATCCGAACGGGATCGGCCTTCTCATGCTCCCAAGACGTGAAGATCCGCCGCAGCTCTTGTTTGATGTTATCCTGCATACCGAACCCCTATTTGGCCCCAGCGGAATAATAGAGCTTCATTGCGAACTCGGTCTAGTCTTTAGTGCCACCACTGCAATCAACGCCGCTGCCTATCTAGCCGATTTTATTCGCCGGCCGGCAATGGCGGTGGCTTCGGCGTGCTGATCTGAGCGGCGGGCACGCGGCCGCATCCGCCTTCGGCGGTGGCGTTGGGCTCGGGGGATGCTGCGTTAGGTGTTGCGAGACAATGGGCTCGGTGGGGCACTGGCCCCGCCTGGTTATGGCCCGGCCGGGTGGAAGCTGCGGGCGAGGCCGCGGAACAACACCGCATGCGGGCAGGCGGCGGCGAAGGCGATGCGGACCTGGTTGGCAGTTTCGATGACCCGGCCCGCGACCTTGAGCAGGTGCAGCCTGAGGGTGGTGAACTCGGCGGTGGCGAACTCGTGCGTCTTGGGGATGCGGTCGCGCAGGGTCAGCAGCAGCCAGTAGGCGGCGGTGTGCAGGACAAGGCGGACCTGGTTGGCCAGCGGAGAGCGGCATGAGGTACGGTCGGAGGCAAGCTGGGCCTTGTGCAGCTTCACCAGGTTTTCCGCCTGTCCTCTCGCGCAATACAGGCTGTCGTAGATCCACTCGGCGCGACCTTGGGCGAAGCTGGTCACCACGAAGCGAATATCCAGGCCCTGGGTGCTGGCCTCGATGCGGGCGACCACCCGGCGCTCGCAGGACCAGGATCTGGCGCGGTAGCGGGTTTCGGCATAGCGGCGCAGCACCGGGGCATTCCCCTCGGCACGGCGGACCCGCACGTCGTCGGCGGCGTCCTCCATGGCGGCCCGCAGCACGGCATTGGTCGGCAAGCCGAAGACGTAGTCGATACCCTCGGCCTCACAGAAGGCCATCACCTCCGGGCGGCCGTAGTGACCATCGCCGCGCAGGGTGATGTGGGTGCTCGGCCAGTGCCGCCGCATCTGCCGGACCAGGCGGCGCAGATGGCCCTGGATCTCTGCACCCGAAGGCGTCTTGCCTGGCCGCAGCAGCACCATCACCGGACGGGAGGTCGCGGTGTCGTAGACATGGATCGGCAAGAAGCAGCGCTCGTGGTAATGGGCGTTGAACAGCGACAGCTGCTGGCGCCCGTGCACCACGTCGACCGTGTCGTCGATGTCCAACGTCACGGCGGCAGGCGGTTTGCGGTAGCTGGCGCAGTAGAGGTCAACCATGGCCCGCGTCAGCCGGATCACCTCGCGCAGGGACGGGGCGTTCTCCCAGCGCGACATGGTCGGCTGTGAGCACAGGTCTCGCCCGCTATCGGGCAGGCGGCCGCAGGCCAGCTTGAAGCCGGGATCCCCGCGCAGGTGATCGAGGTCGTCGGCATCCTCGTAGCCGCAGGCGATCGCGAGGATCCGGGCCCGAAGGATGTCGGCCAGCGGGTGGATCACCCGCGACGGGTCGCGGGGGTCGGAGATCAGTGCCGCCAGCCGGTCACAGACGCCGAGCTCGCGCTCAGCCGCGGCGAGGAGCAGCACCCCGCCGTCAGAGATCAGCCGTCCGCCATCGAAAGCGGCAGCCACTTTCTTACGGCCGATCGCTGGAAAGCCGAAGGGCTCGGTCGTATTGTCATCCATGGCGGGTGTGGCAGGGCCTGAAGATGCTGCGGGTTGGTCTCGACACCCAAGTCCGTAAACGCAATCAGCAGCTTACGCTACGCCCGCCAGCCACTCCGCAGGCCCGTGGTGAATAAGAACGGCTAGATCCATCGCATGCTCGGGCTTGTAGGTTAAGCGTGTGCGGACGTCCTTGAGCTTGGCGATGCGAGCGTCCAGATCGGGCGGGCTCTCCCACTCGGCGTTGGGACAGCCTCCTACCTTTGCGCTTGCGATCCAGCCGGATCAGGTCCGCAGCCGTCGGCGTCTCGATGCCGCTCTCCTTGGCCATGCTCACCAGCATCTCGCGGTAGCCCTCGCCACCGTCTCGCCGGACGATCGCCCGCAGGGCGGCGTTAGCCTCCACAGGCGAGGCATCAACCCCGATCCGCTCACGCTGGACCAGGCCGCGCTCGGCCAGGCGCTGCAGCACCCAGGTGAACACCGCGTCGTACACCTCGACCGGCAGCCGGGCGCGGGTACGGCTCAGCCAAGAATGGTCCGGCACCGGCTCGCGCTCGCGGAGGCGCAGGAACTCGCGCAGCGACAGGCTGTCCGCGCACCGCCACTCCAGACCACGCTCGCTATCGATGCCTTCGAAGTAGCCGACCAACAGCATGCGGAAGTATCGCCCCGGCGGCAGCGAGGGCCGGCCCTGCTGCGCCGCGTAGAAGGGCGCGCACTGGCCCTCGACGAAGCCGTCAAACCGGGCGCTGAGCAGTTCGGCCTGGAGGCGATCGTAGAACACGTGTCCGGGCGAGCGTGGCATCTCCGCTCAGGCCACCAGCAGTTCCGGTTGCCGGCCCTTCTGTCGTCCCAGCGCCATGCCACACCTGCCATTCGCGCCTGGAGCGAATGGAATCAAGTCAGGGCGACTTCGTAAACGGGCTGTTATACCTGCAGTTGTTGCCATGCCTAACCGTACGGCGGGTCTGGCCGCCTGCGCGCGTCTGCCCGTACGGGCGTGATATGACAGGCGGGTCGTCGCATCATCGGACGTCGCGTCCGTCATGCTGGCCGGGCCGGCCTCGCCCCCTTCCCTGCCCCGCAGGCTCAGCGCCTATGTGTCCGCCTGTCCCCGCGTAAGTGGTTCATCCTGTCATATGACAGCTCAACACGTGCACGTCTCGGCGCGGCGTCGCTGCTCGGCTGGCTCGCCTCGGCGGTGCGGCGGCTACCCCCTCCGCCAGCCGCGCCCTGAGGCGGGAGGGCACCTCACGGTCCGCGCGGCCGCCACTCTGATGGCCGGGCCACCCCGCGCCAGGCGAGCGTCGGCGCCTGGCCCAGCCGGCGCTCGTCTACGTTGATCTCCTCCTGGATGCTGAGGAACACCGCCTCGTCCAGTGCATCCAGAGCATCGAAGGCCAGGTCCGGCAGGATCAGGGAAAAGGTCTTGTCGGTGCCGTCGGGGTTCTGCGGCAGGTAGCGGTAGTAGAGTCCACGGTGGCCGGGGTGGAGGTGGTGCACGGCCAACCGGACGCGCCCGATCCAGGGGAAGGCGAGGCCGCGGGCCACCGCCTCACGCAGGGCTTCCTCAAGGTTGTGGCCGATGCGGATCAGTGCCGGCTGCTCCACGCCCTGACCGGCCAGGTACGCCTTGAGATAGCCCTCAAGGCTCCACCCGAACAGGAATTGCATGCAGGTGTCCGTCTTGCGCCGGGCGTCGCCGCCATAGGTGAGGTCGATGCGCCGGGCACCCTCCAGCTGCCTGCGGGCCATTGAATAATAGCCAAAGGGCGGGACGGGATCGGCGGCCCGGCGGCCCTTCGCGGGCTTGAGCGGCGTATCCATCGGGTCTCCTGCATGATCCGGCTTGGCGCTCAGGCCCAGTCGCCCGCGCCCGCGCCCGCCTCAGTTGCGATAAGTCTCCCTTACCGCAAGTAATGCAGGGCTTGCCGCAATCGTGGCAAACCGCCAGACTCCAGGCCTGACCGGAGCGCGGGCGGGGGAGCATGGACGAGGGGACGATGGCGGCGGGCGAGGCCGGGCCGCCGGTGGTGGTGCCGGTTGAGCAGGGCAAAGGCCTCGCTCCGGCCGGCGCCGCGGCGCTCGTCGCCGCCCAGGCCTATGCCCGCGAGGCGCTGGCGCCCGAGACGCTGCGCGCCTATGCCGCCGACTGGGTGCATTTCTGCGGCTGGTGCAGCGAGGCGGGCTGCGCCCCGCTGCCGGCCGAGCCGGCCGCCGTCGCCGCCTACCTCGCCTCGCTCGCCGGCCTGTACTCCCGCTCCCTGCTCGAGCGCCGCCTCGCCGCCATCGGCCAGCAGCACCGCCTGCGCGGCCTCGACTGGTCGGCCGGCCACCCCGCCATCCGTACCACGCTGCGCGGCATCTACCGCCGACACGGCAGCCGCCGCCGCCAGGCTGCGGCGCTCACCTCGACCGAGCTGCGGAAGCTGGTGGCCGCTTGTGGTGGTGATCTCACTGGTCTGCGCGACCGCGCGCTGCTGCTACTGGGCTTTGCCGGGGCGCTGCGGCGGTCGGAGCTGATCGGCATTGACCGCGAGCACCTGCGCTTCACCAGCGAGGGGCTGCGCCTGACCCTGCCCAGCTCCAAGACCGACCAGGAGGGCAAGGGCACCGAGCTCGGTATCACCCGCGGCAAGCGGGCCGAGACCTGCCCGGTGCGGACGCTCGAGGGCTGGCTCGCCGCCTCGACCTGCGACTATGGCCCGGTGTTCCGCAAGGTCGACCGCTGGGGCAACATCGAGCACGCCCGACTCAGCGGCGAAGCCGTCCGCACCATCCTCAAGAGCCGCGCCAAGGCGGCGGGGATCACGGTGCACAGCACCGAGCGGCTGTCGCCGCACGGGCTGCGGGCGGGCTTCGTGACCGAGGCCTACATGGCCGGCGCCCGCGATGAGCAGGTGATGGACCATACCCGCCACCGCGACCTCAAGACCATGCGCGGCTATGTCCGCCGGGCCAAACTGGTCACCGAGAGCGCCAGCAAGCTGCTCGACCTGTGACCAGGGTCCAAGACACGAAGAGGCTGCCGGAGTCGCGTGGCGGGGCTAAGCAAAGGACTACGGCGCCGGCCGAGGTGCTGACGCCGGCGCATACCGACTGGCTCTACCAGCACCTGCGCGTCACCGGCAATGCGGCCGAGGTCGCGGCCTTTCGCCAGGCCGCCGCCGGCGCCGGGGTTATTCCTTGGCAGCACAGCCTGGGCCGAGCCGAGGAGGACTGGTTCCACCTGCTGGTCGCGCCCCCACCGCCGCTCACCCGCAGCCTGAGCCTCGAGGGCGCCCGCATCCTAGCCGGTCAGTTGCGGACGGCCGCTGAGGAGCGGCTGCGGCTGGTGGCCGAGCGCTCAGGCGAGAGCCGGGCCTGCCCACTCGACCTGCACCGGCTGCTGCCGGTGCCGGAGGTGATGCTCCAGCTCGGTCCGGAGCATCCGGAGGCGCGGGCCTGGCTGCGGTCCCACTGGGGCACCACCGAGGCATTGCGGCATGTGGTCGAGCTGCCGGTGCCGAAGCGTGGGCAGCCACCCAAGCGCGACCCCGGCCTGCTCTGGCTTGGCTTCTGGTCGGCCGATTGGACACCCTGGCCAGCGCTCCGGCAGCTGCGCGAGCGCTGGCCAGGGCTGCGGATCGCGGTGCAGCCGCACTACCATGATCCCTGAGGCGGACAGCGCCGAGGCCTTCCTCGACGCAGCACCAGCCATGGTCGGCAACAGCGGCGCGCCGGCATTTCGACTGGGAGCCTACGAAGGCCCGCTCGATCTGCTGCTGGAGTTGGCGCGGGCGCAGCGGGTCGACCTGGCGCAGATCTCAATCATCGCCCTGGCCAAGCAGTTCGAGGTCGTGGCCGCAGAAGCGATCGAGCGGCGGACAATCCCACTGCCCCGGCTGGCGGACTGGCTGATCATGGCGGCGTGGCTGACGTTGCTGCGCTCGCGCCTGCTGCTGCCGGCCACAGTGGCGGAGAGCGCCGAGGCCGAGAACGAGGCGCAGGGACTGCGCCGGCGGCTGGCCGATCGGGAGTGGGCCAGCCGCCTCGCGGACTGGCTGGAGCGGCGGCCGCAGCTCGGGCGGCAGGTGTTTGCCCGCGGGCAGGCGGAGCCAGATACCGCTGCGGTCGCCGGCATGCCACCGCTGGCGGACACGGCGGAGCTGTTGCGGGCGTGCCTGCGACTGCTGGTGCTGCCGCACCGGGATCGGGTCTACCGGCCGCGCCCCCCCCAACTCTGGCGGGTGCCGGATGCGTTGGAGTGGATGCGCGGGCTGCTGCCGAAGATTGGGGCGGGGGCTGACCTCACGAGCTTCCTGCCGCCGCCCTCCGAGGCGAGGGCGAGATCACGGCTGCAGCGGCGGGCGGCGCTGGCAACAACCCTGATGGCGGGGTTGGAGCTGGGCCGCGAAGGTGTCGTGACCCTCGACCAAGCCGAGGCATTCGGCATGGTTCGAATCCTTCCAAAGAGCCACCCTGGCCCGGCGAATGCGCCGGAGTACACTTCCGGATTGTAACGCCTCGGAAGGGCGCATAGCTGTCCGGGTCGAACGTGCGATCCGGCCGCTGGCTCTCGGCAGGACGACCTGGGTGTTCGGAGGCTCCGACACCGGCGCGCACCGTGCCGCGGCAATCGGCTCACTGATCACCACCGCCAAGCTCAACCGTCTCGACCCGGAAGCCTATCTCCGCCGCGTGCTGGAGCGCATCGCAGACCATCTCATCAGCCATGTCGCCGAGCTACTGCTCTGGAACCTGCCAAGCGACGCAGAAGCCGCGGCAACCTGACGGTCGAGCACCGCGTCACCGGACGCTCTGATGTCCGCAGTCAACGCATTTTGGCGCGTGACATCGCCCGCTCTGATGTCCGCAGTCAACGCATTTTGGCGCGTGACATCGCCCGCTTTCGATGGCGGGGCCAAGATGGCCGCGTAGGGGAGGAGGCGGGGCCATGGACGTCGGTGATCATGCTCTGATCCGCGGGTTGGTTACCGCATCTCCGCTTATGCGTCCCGGGGCTTCCCGATCTTACTACGGGCGTCGGCATGGCCGGCCACAAAGCGTCCGACGGGAGTTCCCCTACCGTTGCCCCGCCCCCACCCCTGCGCAGCCCTATAACGGCAGCGATTGGGGCGACGGATTGCTAGGCCGGCTTCACCTCCCGTCCGACCGCCCAGACGAAGCCTGCGAGTTCGCGTGCCACGGCCGTGACCGCGACGGTGAGCTGTTTGCCGCGTGACGCCAGAGCCCGGTACCGCCCACAGAGTCTGGTTTGTGCCTTCCAGGCAATGTCCTTCACGGACGCGGGCAGCTTCTCGAGCACAGTGTGCTTCAGCTTGCCGGTGCGGGGCGGATGTCGATAGGTCCACGCACTCTCGACCAGGGCACGCCGCAGTCGGGCATTGCCGGCTTTGGTGATCCCGAGACGGCGGACGGTGTTGCCGGTCGAGCGCTCGCCCGGCACGAGCCCGAGGTATCCCATGAACTGCCGCGCGGTCTCGAAGCGTCCCAGATCGCCGGCCTCGACCATGATGGTTGCGGCCGTCACAAGGCGAATGCCACGCAACGCCTGCAGCGCCTCAACCACCGGCGCCAGGGACCAGCCGGGCAGCAGTTGGGCGATCGATGCCTCGATCCGGCCCAGACGCTCGCGCGCATGTCGCTCAGCGAGAACCATCTCCTGCAGCACCACCTGCTGGGCTGGATGAGTGAAGGTCTGCTCCTGCAGCCAGCGTACGTGCATCGTGCCCCATGTCGTCTTGCCGGAGTATGCCCGACCGTGCTTCAGCAGCAGCGACGATATGACCTGGCGCTTGCGCCGCAGGTCGTCGACGGCCGCCTCCCGCGCGCGAACCAGGTCGCGCATTGCTTCATGACCCTCGTCCGGTACCCAAACTGCCGTCAGCTCACCGGCGCGTAGCAAGCGTGCCAGCTGGACCGCGTCGCGCCGATTGGTCTTCACGCGGTCGCCGGCCTTACGCGGGATCAGCGACGGCGCGACGACGGTGCACTCATGGCCAAGGCCGATCACCTGCCGATACAGCCCGTAGCCCGTCGGGCCGGCTTCGTAGCACACGTGCAGCTTACCGTGCCTCGCCGCCAAGCGCGTCAGCAGCTTGCGCACAGCGTCAGCGGCAGCGTCGATCTCACCGATATACCGAACCTCGCCGCCCCGGCCAGGTTCGGCCACTGCCACCGCGTGTTTGGCCTTGGCCGCGTCAATCCCCACCAAAACGGTGCCATTTTCCGTCACGGTCCGTCCTCCCTGCGTGCCGGGTGAGCCCATTCACGCAGCCCACCCTTGGATTCACCAGGCCTAAGGCCTGTTAGAGCTTGATGACTTTGATCCAGTTTGCGGTGGCGGCGAGGCAGAGCACGCCGAGGAAGGAGCGTGCGGTCTTCTCGTAGCGAGTAGCGACCGCTCGCCACTCTTTCAGACGTGCCCAAAGGTTCTCGACCAGGTGGCGGTTGGCGTAGATCCAGTCCGGACAGGCGACCTCGGCATCGGTGCGCCGGGGCGGGATCGCAGGTCGCGCGCCCATGTCCCAGATGCGCTCGCGGAAGGCGTCAGAGGCAAAGCCGCGGTCGCCAACGATCCAACCCGGCACGTCCGG
>NZ_JQKB01000068.1 GCF_000745835.1 Belnapia moabensis DSM 16746
CCTCTTCCCCGCCGACTTCCTCACCCGCCACGACATCCTCCGCCGCATCTACCTCGACCCGCTCACCTGCCTCACCCCGCCCCGACCCTGGGCGCCCATGACCGATGCCGAATGGGCCGCCCTCGCCCCCATCCTCGCCGCCATGGGCTGCGGCATGGCCGAGCGCGGCCGACCCCTCGACTGCACCCCACGCGAGCGGCTCGACGCCATCTTCCGCTGGGCCACCACCAAGCACCGTGGCGGCCGCGCGCCCTGGCGCCTGCTGCCCCCCGAGCACGGCAAGCCCGACACCGTCTCCCGCTCCTACCGACGCTGGGCCCGCGCCGGCCTCTGGCCCCGCCTGCTCGTCGCCCTCGCCGCCCACCCGGAGCGCTTGGCCACCCTCGCACACCGCATCTGCTGCGCCTTCCGCCGCGCCATCCGCCTCTGCGGCAGCCTCCACGCCATCGTCCTCGCCCGCCGCCTCCGCCTCTTCTCCGCGCTCCCCGCGCCATCCCAGTTCCTCCCCGACCCGGATTTGTCCGAAACCTACCAACCCGTCTTCGACCGCTTCGCCCAATCGATGCAGGAGCGCCCCTGGCACCCGCCCAGGCAACTCTGGCGCACGCTGCACTCCATGCACCGCTTCGTCGCAGGCCGTGCCCGCATCCCCAGATGGATGGAGCCGGCATGACGGCAACCATTGATATGCGAGCCATGCCGTGGCTATCTGACCGCTCGCGTAACCATCCGAAGCGCCAAGAAGGCCAGCAGGCATTCCGCCCCGACGATGACCTTCCCGCCCAACACGCGGCTGGCCATGGCCTTCATGCTTGCCCTGGTCTTCGCCTCCCTGCTCGGCCTGCTCTGGCGCCAGGACCGGCGCCAGCTCGCCCTCCGGGAGTGGAGCCTTGCCTGCCTCCTCATCGCCATCGGCGCGCCGCTGCGCGTCCTGCCAGAGGCTTGGCCGGACTGGCTCCGCATCGCCGCCAGCAATGCGGTGCTGATCCAGGCCTTCAGCGGATTCTGGGCCGGCGCGCGGCAGTTCCGGGGGCAGGGCGTGCCCCCCGCCGCCCGCTTCGCTGGGCTCCTCGCTTGGCTCGCCCCGCTGCCCTGGATCGTCGCCGACACCCCCTGGCGGGTGAGCCTCGTCTCGGCCCTCGTCGGTCTCTACGCCCTTCTCGCCGCCTGGGAGTTCACCCGGGGGATGCGCGCCGACCGGCTGCCCGCCCACCGGCTGCTGGCCGGCATCTTCGGCATATTCGGCGCCATTTCCTTCAGCCGCGTCATCCTCGCCTTCGCGATCGGCTTCGACCCGGTGCCCTCCTCCGCCCTGCCGGCCGCGCGCTGGAAGGACATCCTGGCCGTCATCATGCTCGCCTGCTTCGCCGGCATGGTGGTGATGCTGATCGCCATCATCCGCGAGCAGGCGGAGCGCCTCTCCACCGCCCGGCTGACCGCCGCTCGCGACCAGGCCGATGCCGCCAACCGCAACAAGTCCCGCTTCCTCGCCCGGATGAGCCACGAGCTGCGCACCCCGCTCAATGCGGTCTACGGCATGGCCCAGGTCCTCGCCCGCGACCCGAGCCTCGGCCCCGTGCAGCGCGAACAGGCCCGTCTCCTGGTCGAGGCCGGCAGCCATCTGCTCGCCATCGTGAATGACGCACTCGACCTTGCCCGCGTCGAGGCCGGCCGGCTCGACCTGGCGCCGGAGCCCATCGCCCTGCCGGAGAGCCTGCGCGCCACCCTCGCCCTGGTCGCGGCCGCCGCTGCGAAGGGGCAGGACCTCCGCTTCGAGGTCGAGACGCCGCTCCCCGCCATGGTCGTCGCGGACCCGCTGCGGCTGCGGCAGATCGCCATGAACCTGCTCGGCAACGCGACCAAGTTCACCCCGCCCGGCGGCCGCATCACCCTCTCGGCCGGCTGGGAAGCGGGGGAGTTGCGCCTCGCCGTCACCGATACCGGCCCCGGCCTGCCCGCCGAGGTGCTGGCCAACCTCTTCGGCGACTTCGTGCAGGGGGCGGGGCATAATGCCGCCGGGGAGGGCTCCGGCCTCGGCCTCGCCATCTGCGCCGCGCTGGCCCAGGCGATGGGCGGCACGCTGGGCCACGCCCGCGGCCCGGAGGGGGTGGGCGCCCGCTTCACCCTCACCCTGCCCGCGCCCGAGCTGCCGCGCGAGCCTGCCCGCCCGCTTCGCCTGCTCGTCGTCGATGACGTGCTGGTCAACCGAAAGGTCGCCCGCGCCCTGCTCGAGCCCGCCGGCCACAGCGTCGCGGAAGCCGCCGATGGCGAGGCCGCTCTCGACGCCCTGCGCTCCGGCCCGCTGCCCGATGCGGTGCTGATGGATGTGCATATGGAGCCGCTCGACGGGCTGGCCGCCACGCGGCGGCTCCGCGCCCTCGGCGGCGAGGCCGCGCGCCTGCCGGTCATCGCCCTGACCGGCAGCGTCGACCCCGCCGAGCAGGCCGCCTGCCGCGCCGCCGGGATGGACGGCCATCTCTCCAAGCCCATCGAGCGTGCCGCCCTGCTCGCCGAGCTGGCGCGCGTGACGGCAGCCTCCGAGCGGAGGTTCCCCTGATGCCGCCCAGGCCGGGCCTATGCGCATGCCCGGTTCCGCGACACTCTTCCCGGATACCGATGGGAGGGACCGCATGCCGCCACGCATCCTCATGATGGACAGCGCGCTCAGCGCGGCCGAGATAGCGAGGGAGCTGGCGCCCTCCAATATGGAGCTGGTGGTGGCGCCCTTCGGCAGCCCGGAGTTCAAGGCCGCAGCGGGAGAGGCGGAGTACCTGGTCGGCTTCGGCAACAAGGCCATCGATGCCGGCTTCTATGCGGCCGCGCCGCGGCTGAAGCTCTTCCAGCTGCTCTCGGCCGGCTACGACACGGTCGACATCGAGGCGGCGCGCGCGGCGGGCATCCCCGTCTGCAACAATGGCGGCGCCAACTCCACCGCGGTTGCCGAGCATGCGCTGCTGCTGATGCTCGCCGCCTGCCGCCGCCTCGTCACCCAGCACGAGAATGTCGTCGCCGGCCGCTGGCGCGGCAACGACCCGAGCCAGGTGAAGCTCTACGAGCTGCGCGACAAGACCCTCGGCATCGTCGGCCTCGGCGCCATCGGCAGGAAGGTGGCGCGGCTGGCCAATGCCTTCGGCATGACCGTCCACTATTACGACATCCGCCGCGTCTCCGAGGCGGAGGAGGATGCGCTCGACGTCCGCTTCAAGCTCCTCGGCGAGATCCTGCGCAACAGCGACATCGTCTCGCTGCACGTGCCGCTGACGCCCGCCAGCCGTCACATGATCGGCGCGGCGGAACTCGCGCGGATGAAGCCCTCGGCCTATCTCATCAACACCTGCCGCGGCCCGGTGGTGGACGAGGTGGCGCTGACGGCGGCACTCGAGGGCGGCACCATCGCCGGCGCCGGGCTCGATGTCTTCGACCAGGAGCCGCCGGCGGCGGACAACCCGCTTTTCCGTCTGAAGAACGTGGTGCTGACGCCGCATTTCGCGGGCCCGACCTGGGACAACCAGCAGGCCCGCTTCCGCAACGCCTTCGACAACTGCCAGCGCGTGGCGCGCGGGGATACCCCCCTCTGGGTCATCCCCGAGCTGGCTCAGCCCTCGTAGGCGACGGTCTTCTGCGTCTGCTCGCCGAGGCCCTCGATGCCGAGCGTCATGGTTTGCCCGGCCTTGAGGAAGATCGGCGAGGGCTTCTGGCCGAGGCCGACGCCGGGTGGCGTGCCGGTGAAGATCACGTCGCCCGGGTGCAGGGTGATCATGCCCGAGACGTAGGAGACGATGGTCTTCACCCCGAAGATCATGGTGCGCGTGCTGCCGTCCTGCATGCGCTTGCCGTCGACATCAAGGAACATGCTGAGGTTCTGCGGGTCCGGCACCTCATCCTTGGTGACGAGCCAGGGACCGACCGGGCCGAAGGTGTCGCAGCCCTTGCCCTTGTCCCAGGCGCCGCCGCGCTCGATCTGCCACTCGCGCTCGGAGACGTCGTTGCCCACGGCATAGCCGGCGACGTGGTCGAGAGCCTGGTCCTCGCTCACGCACTTGGCCTTGCTGCCGATGACGATGCAGAGCTCGACCTCCCAGTCGGTCTTCACGCTGTCGCGGGGGATGATGACGTCGTCATTCGGGCCGCTGAGGGCGCCGAGCGACTTGAGGAAGACGATCGGCTCCTTCGGCACCGGCGCGCCGGTCTCGGCGGCGTGGTCGGCGTAGTTGAGGCCGATGCAGATGAGGTTCTTCATCCCCGTCACCGGCGGGCCGAGGCGCGGGTTGCCCGGCACGGCGGGCAGGGTCGAGGGGTCGATGCCGGCGAGCTTCGACAGGCTCGCGGCGGAGAGCGCCTCGCCGGAGAGGTCGGGGATGATGCCCGAGAGGTCGCGGATGGTGCCCGAGGCGTCGAGCAGGCCCGGTTTTTCCTGGCCCGGGGGGCCGTAGCGCAGCAGTTTCATGGATGCGTCTCCTGGTATTTACAGCGTCCAGCCGCCATCGATGACGATGGCTTGGCCGGTGACGAAGGTGCTCTCGGGGGCGGAGAGGTAGACGACGAGGGCCGCCATCTCCTCTGCGGTGGCGAGGCGGCCCATAGCCTGGCGGGAGACGAAGGCGGCGCGGGCCGCCTCCTCGCTGCCGGCGGCGGCGGCGTTGGCGGAGATGCGCTCGCCGAGGCTCGGCGTGTCCACCGTGCCGGGGCAGAGGCAGTTGCAGCGGATGCCGCGCGTCACGTACTCGGTCGCGACGGACTTGGTCAGCCCGATCACCGCGGCCTTGGTGGTGCCGTAGAGGAAGCGGTTGGGCGCGCCCTTCACCGAGGAGCAGGCCGAGGACATGTTGACGATCACCCCGCCGCCGCGGCCGAGCATCCCCGGCAGCGCGGCGCGGATCGTCTGCCACATGGAGCGGACATTCAGCGCGAAGCCGAAATCCCACTCGTCATCGGTGCAGGTCTCGATGGTGTTCTGGTGGACGAAGCCGGCGCAGTTGAACAGCACGTCGAGCGGGCCGGCCTGCCGGATGGCGGCAGCGACGGCGGCGTCGTCGAGGACGTCGAGCGCCATGGTCTCAATGCCTGCGGCCTCAAGACCGGCGAGCTTCTCGGCATTCAGATCGGTGGCGACGACGCTGGCGCCTTCCGCCGCATAGGCGAGGGCGGAGGCCCGGCCGATGCCCTGGCCTGCCGCCGTCACGAAGCACCGCTTGCCCGCCAGCCTGCCCGCCATGATCCGTCCCCCGTATTCTGGGGGTCATGATCACGGCCGGGCGGCTGGCGTCAACCCGGGGGGGCGGGTCAGCGGGTCTGGTTGCTGGCGATGGCGAGGCGCCGGGCCGGCGGGTTGCGGGAATAGGTGACCGCCACGGAAGGCGCGGCATCGGGCACCCGGGCTGCCTCGGTGGGCGTGCTCTGGTAGACGGAGACGCGGGCATTCTGCGCCAGTGTCCGGGCCGCGGTGCTCTCGGCCGGGGCCTGCTGCGCCAGGGCAGGCGCAGCCAGGCCGAGCAGCAGCGCGGCGGCAAGCGGCATCATGGGGTTGCGCATGGAAGTCTCTCCTCAATGGGCGGCGCGGTGGCCACCCGTTGCGGAGAGAGATAGGGCTGTTGCGCCGCAGCGCAAATGGCAAAGGATGGATGGGCCATATCCACGGAATGGATATGGCCCGAACAGATCAGTGGTTGTGGCGGCTCTCGCCGCGCGTGTTGAGCACGTCGAGATAGAGCGTCGCCGGCTCCAGGCAGCCGCCGGTGCCGAGCTGGCCGACCATGCTGCGCTGGATCTCCTCCCACGGCGTCTTGTTGACCAGCTTGGGCGGCTGCCAGGCAGCGCGGCGGGCGGCGAGCTCCTCCTCGGGGATCAGCAGGTCGACCTTGCGGGTGTTGAGGTCGATGCGGATCGGGTCGCCCGACTTCAGCAGGGCGAGGCCGCCACCCACCGCCGCCTCGGGCGAGACGTTGAGGATGGAGGGGCTGGCCGAGGTGCCGCTCTGCCGCCCGTCGCCCATGGTCGGCAGGCTGTCGATGCCGGCCTTCAGCAGCGCCGCGGGGGGCTGCATGTTCACCACCTCGGCGCTGCCCGGGTAGCCGACCGGGCCGCAATTGCGGATGACGAGAACGGTGTGCTCGTCGATGCCGAGCGAGGGGTCCTCGATGCGGTCGTGGTAGTCCTCCGGCCCCTCGAAGACGACGACCTTGCCGGTGAAGACGCCCGGTGGGTTCGACAGGAAGCGGTTGCGGAAGGCCTTGTCGATCACGCTGATCTTCATGACGGCGCTGTCGAAGATGTTGCCCGACAGGATGGCGAAGCCGGCCTTCTCCTTCAGCGGCACGCTGTAGTGGCGGATGACCTCGCGGTCCGGCTCCTCCAACGTCTCGAGGTTGGAGGCGAGGCTGCGGCCGGTGACGGTCATCACGCCGCCATGCAGCTTGCCGGCGTTCAGCAGCTCCTTCATCACCGCGGGCACGCCGCCGGCGCGGTGGAAGGCCTCGCCGAGGAAGCGTCCGGCTGGCTGGCAATCGACCAGCAGCGGGATGTCGTGGCCGATGCGGTCCCAGTCCTCGATCTTCAGCTCGACGCCCATGTGGCGGGCGATGGCGAGGATATGCGGCGGGCAGTTGGTGGAGGCGCCGAGGGCGGAGGCGGCGACGATCGAGTTCTCGAAGGCCTCGCGCGTCATGATGTCGGAGGGGCGCAGGTTCTCGTGCACCATCTCGACGATACGCTTGCCCGTCGCGTGCGCGATCTGGCCGCGCTCGCGATAGGGGCCGGGGATGGCGGCGCAGCCGGGCAGCGACATGCCGAGCGCCTCGGCCAGCGAGTTCATCGACAGCGCCGTGCCCATGGTGTTGCAGTGGCCGACGCTGGTGGAGCTGCTGGCGACCAGCTCCATGAACCCGTCATAGTCGATCTTGCCCTCGGCCAGCAGCTTGCGGCCTTCCCAGACGATGGTGCCGCTGCCCGTGAGGCGCCCCTTCCAGTGGCCGTCGAGCATCGGGCCGCCGGAGAGGACGATGGCGGGGATGTTGACCGTCGCCGCGCCCATCAGCACGGCGGGCGTCGTCTTGTCGCAGCCGGCGGTGAGCACCACGCCGTCGATCGGGTAGCCGTGCAGGATCTCGACGAGCGAGAGATAGGCGAGGTTGCGGTCGAGCGCCGCGGTCGGGCGCTTGCCGGTTTCCTGGATCGGGTGGATCGGGAATTCGAGCGGGATGCCGCCGGCGTCGCGGATGCCGGCCTTGACGCGCTCGGCCAGCGCCAGGTGGTGGCGGTTGCAGGGGGCGATGTCGCTGCCGGTCTGGGCGATGCCGATGATCGGCTTGCCGGATTGCAGCTCGCCACGGGTCATGCCGAAATTGAGGAAGCGCTCGACATAGAGCGCGGTCATGCCCGGGTCCTCCGGGTCGTCGAACCAGCGCTGGCTGCGCAGCTTGAAGGACTTCTTGGTCTGGTCGGAACTGGCCATGGCGATTACTCCCGCTGCCGTGAACGTCGTGCCGCGGACCTTCCCTGTCAACGATGCGTGCCGTTACGGAAAGACGAGGTCGCCCTGGGCACAGGTATTGACCCGACGGCGCTCCATCGCCTCGCCTCCGTCGAGGACGATGCGGATGTCGTTCACGCATTGGCCAGGGGGCAGGGCGACGAGGTGGCTGGCGCCGTTGCCGAGGGTCTTGCTGCCAAGCCGGTCCTCGCCCCAGGCATTCACCGCGGCCGAGGCGACATAGATCTCGTTGATGGCGCGGGCGCCGCGGTTGGTGATGCGGACGGAGGCCTCCTGGGCTGTCGCCGGGAAGGCCAGGAGGCAGGCGAGGGCGGCGAGGGGCAGGCGCATGGCGGCTCCGTCAGGCGATGGCTTCTTCGAGGAAGACCTGCACCGCCTGGAAGAGCGCCCCGCGGTTGCGCTCCATGACGATGCTGTGGGTCCCCTCGGCGAGCTGGACCAGGCGCTTGCCAGGACTCGCGGTCAGCAGCGGGAAGAGGGTGTTGGCCATGGCGGGCGGGGTGTCGCGGTCCCACTCCGCGACGACGAGCAGGGTCGGTACGGTGATCTTCGAGGGGTCGTAGAAGGGCTTGCCGGCCTGCCAAAATTCGCGGCTGTCGAGCAATACGCCGTTCGGGGCGCGCAAGGCGGGCGGGTTGCGGCGCTGGCCCTCCGGGTCGGTGGCGAAGGTGACGCCAGCCCAATGCTCGAACCAGCCGGGCGGGATGAGGGCGGCGCGCTTGGCCTCCGACACGCCATTCACCCAGCGCTCGCGGGCCTGGGCCTGGGTCACGTAGCGGTAGGCGCCGAGCTCGCCGGAGGTGCCGGCGGCGGCCGGGCTCGGCCCGTCGCGCAGCCATTGCGGGGCGAAGAGGACGAGGCGCTCGACGAGGGAGGGGTTGTCGGCCGTGAAGCGGGCCATCAGGCTCGTGCCCCAGGACCAGCCCATATGGACGATTTTCGGCAGGCCGCGGCGCTGGCGGATGAAGGCGGCGGCGGCGGCGATATCGGCGACAGCGGTTTCGCCGCGGACGAGGGGCTGGTTGGCCTCGGGCGGCTGCGCCATCTCCGGCGGGCGGGTGCTGCGGCCATAGCCGCGCAGGTCGAGGCACCAGACATCGAAGCCGCGGCCGGCGATGTAGTCCATCCAGGAAAGGCCGCCGAGGGGCAGGTCGAAGGCGGTGCTCGCCGGGTAGGTCGCGCCGTGGACGAAGAGCAGCGTGCGGTCCGGGCGCGGCTGCAGGCCTTCCTGGTGCTTGTTGCGGAGGAAGAGCTCGATCCCCGCATCCTTGGAGGGGACCATGAACTCCTCGGTCTGCACCGCGGCGCCCTGGGCCCCGGCCGCGACCGGCAGGAGGGAGGCGGCGGCGAGGGCAGGGGGGGCGGCGAGCATCGCGCGGCGGTGCATTGGGTCTTCCTCGCTGGATGGCTGTTTGATGCCAGCCTAGCGCGGATGCCGCCGCTTTCCACCATCCCAGGAGCGGAAGGTCACATGCCAAGCCGGGCGGGACAGGCTACACCCCCGGCCATGATGGGGATGGAAACACGGGGCCTCGGCTGGTGGGACGAGGCATGGGCGACGATCGGGCTGGCCTGGCCGCTGGCGCTCACCAATCTCAGCCAGCATGCAATGGCGGCGACGCATGCGCTGATCCTCGGCTGGTTCTCGACCGAGGCGCTGGCGTCGGGGACGCTTGGGGCCAACCTCTACTGGCTGATGATGGCGCCGGCGCTCGGCGTGGCCTTCGCCGCCGCGCCGGTGATGGCGCAGGCGCGCGGCATGGGCCAGCGGCGGGGCGGAGCCGCGCGCGGCTGGGTGCGGGAGATGCGGCGGGGGGCGCGGAGCGCGCTGGTGGCGACCTTCATCCTCCTCATCCCCTCGCTGCTGCTGCTCTGGCATGGCGAGGCGGTGCTGCTGGCGCTCGGGCAGGAGCCGGCGCTGGCGGCGGGCGCCGGGGCCTATCTGCGGGCGATGATGTGGGGGCTGGTGCCCTTCTCCGGCTTCATCGTGCTGCGCGGCTTCCTGGCCGCCATGGACCGGCCGGGGCCGGCGCTCTGGGTGACGGGGGCGGCGGTCATCGTCAATGCGCCGCTCGCCTGGCTGCTGGTCTTCGGCGCCTATGGGTGGCCGGGGCTCGGGGTGGTCGGGGCAGGGCTGGCCAGCGCGCTGGCCGATCTGCTGATGCTGGGGGCGCTGCTCGTGCTGATCGCGCGGGACCGGCGGCTCAGGCGCTTCCGGCTGCTCGGGCGCTTCTGGCGGATCGACTGGCCGCGGCTGCGGGAGGTCTTCCGCATCGGCCTGCCGATCAGCGGGCAGATGCTGATGGAGGTCGGCGTGTTCAGCGCGGCGGCGCTGGCGATGGGGTGGTTCGGCGCCGTTGCCGTCGCGGCGCATGCGATCGCGTTGCAGGTCTCGGCGCTCAGCTTCATGGTGCCGATGGGGATCGGCCAGGCGGCGACGGCGCGGGTCGGCATCATGGCCGGGCGGGGGGATGCGGCCGGGGCCTGGCGGGCCGGATGGGTGGCGATCGGCCTGGGGGCCGGCTTCATGCTGGTGATGGCGGCGCTGTTCGTGCTCGGGGCGCGGCCGATCGCCTGGGCCTTCCTCGATGTGGCGGAGCCTCAGGCCGCGGCGGTGGCTGCCATGGCGGCGGGGCTGCTGACCATCGCCGGGCTGTTCCAGCTGACCGATGGCGTGCAGGTCGTGGCCGCCGGGGCGCTGCGCGGGCTGAAGGATACGCAGGTGCCGATGCTGATGGCGGCGCTCGGCTATTGGGGGGTGGGGATGCCGGTCGGGCTCGGCCTCGCGGTCTGGGCGGGGGTGGGGCCGGCGGGAATATGGCTGGGGCTCGCGGCCGGCGTCGGGTTGGTCGCCGGGCTGCTGCTGCTGCGCTGGCGGCGGCTGTCCGTCGCGTCGCGCGATGAAGAGGCCTTCGCCGGCGCATGAGGCGGGCCCCTTCGCAGGGCCCGGTCCATGCGTGGCTGCCTTGCCCTTCTCGTGCTTGGCCTAGCCCAATGGCTGCCAATGGACTCTGCTCGGAGGTCCGAGCAGGGATCTGCCTCAGGCGACCTCGAGGATCGCCTCGATCTCGACGCTGATGCCGAAGGGCAGGGATCCCATCCCGACGGCCGAGCGTGCGTGTCGCTCGCGATCGCCGAAGATCTCCACGAACAGGTCCGAGCAGCCGTTGATGACCTTCGGATGGTCCGTGAACTCCGGCACCGCGTTCACCATCCCGAGCACCTTCACCACCCGGGTCACGGCGTCGAGGCTGCCCACTGCCCCGCGCAGGGCGGACAGCAGCACCAGGCCGGTGAGGCGCGCATGCTGGTACGCCTCCTCCACCGATACATCCTTCCCGACTTTGCCGGTGGCGAAGGTGCCGTCGGGCCTGAAAGGGCCCGTGCCGGCGAGGTAGACCAGGTTTCCGGTCCGCACGGCCGGGACGTAGTTGGCGACAGGGGCGTTCGACCTGGGCAACTCTATGCCGCGTTCCCGGAGCCGCTGTTCGGCGGACCCCGCCGCAGGGGCCTGGGCGAGGGCACGGCGTGGCGCCAAGGCGGCCGCCGATGCCGCCATTCCGAAGGCGAGAACCGATCGGCGATCGAGCCTTTGCATGGCACATTCACCTCCGCCTGATCCGCCCTTGGGCCATGGGCGGCACTGCCAGGATGCATGCAGTGCCTGGAGCAGTTCAAGCAGAACGGGGGCCGCGGGCCTTATTCGCTCCCAGGCGGGATGACGTTGGTGCTGCGGCCCTCGACCAGCACATCGCGCATCGTCTCGATGCTCTTGATGCGGATGTCGCGCCAGGCCTCCGGCGTGTGGAAGGCGATGTGCGGGGTGATGACGAGTCGGCCGCGCAGCCACTCCTCCCCGGCGCGGTAGGCGCGGAGCAGGGAGGGGATGGGCTCCACCGGCGGCTCCTCCGGGATGACGTCGAGGCCGGCGCCGGCGAGGTGGCCGTCGCGGAGGACCCGCTCCAGTGCGTCGATGTCGAGGATGGGGCCGCGGGCGGTGTTCACCACCACGGCGTTCTTCGGCAGCAGGCGCAGCTCCCGCTCGCCGATCAGGCCGCGCGTCGCGCGGGTCAGCGGGCAGTGGATGGAGAGCACGTCGGATTGGGCCAGCAGCTCGTCCATGCTGCGGACGCGCTGGATGCCGAGCGCGCGGTCCCATCCGTTCGGCTGGTTCGGGTCGTAGAAGACGACGCGGTAGCCGAAGGCCTTGGCCCGCAGCGCCGCCGCCGAGCCGATGCGGCCGAGGCCGAGGATGCCGAAGGTCTGCACCTCCTGCCGGCGGTGCAGCGGGGATTGCATCACCGCCCATGGCGCCGGGGCCGGGCCGCGCTGGGTGTCGTGGTAGAGGATGAGGCCGCGGCGCAGCGAGAGGGCGAGGAGGACGGCGAATTCCGCGACCTCCTGCGTGCCGTAGTCGGGAAGGTTGCAGACGGTGATGCCGCGGGCGGCGGCGGCGGCGCGGTCCACGCGGTCATAGCCGACGCCCATGCGGACGATGACCTTCAGCTTCGGGAAGCGGGCGATCTGCTCGGCCGGGACCCACATGCGGAGCGTCATCAGCCCGTCCACCTCGGCGAGCATCTCGTCGGGCAGCTCGGCGATGCTGGACCTGGCGTTGCCGCGGATGATGCGGACGCCGGGGCCGAGGATCTCCTGTTCGGGGATGGTATCCGGGTACAGCCCCTCGGGCTCGAGCACCGTCAGCACCACGCGTGTTTCCTCCTGGATGGCAAGGCGGCGGAGGATGACGGGCCGGGGGCGGGCCGGCAACCCGCCCCCGGCGGCAGGCTCAGAAAAGCGCGCTGGGCGCGACGGTGCTGCCGCTGCCGCCCTTGATCTTCAGCGGCTGCACCATGAGTGCGAACTCGCCCTGCCCGCGCTGGGCCAGGGTGTCGAGCTTCATGTTCTCGAGCAGGTGCACGCCGTTCACCACGAGCGCGATCTGGTGCACCGGCAGGCTGATGTTGCGGTCAGAGTTTGGCGAGACCTCCACCGGCCAGTTGTCGGCGCCCATCAGGATCGGGTTCCGCTGGATCACGTATTGCGCCGCAGCGATGCCGATGCCCGGGCAGGACCGGACGTAGCGCGCGTTGTCGCGCGCCCAGAGCGTGCCCCAGCCGGTGTGGAAGAGCACGGCATCGCCCTCCTCGATGCGGATGTTCTGCCGTTGCTGCGCCTGCTCGATATCGGCGACGGTGATCTCGTAGGTATCGCCTAGCACCGGCACGCCCTTGAGCGCGGCGATGTCCAGCAGCACGCCGCGGGTGAAGATGGTGCCGACGGTATCGACGCCCATCTCGGTGAAGCCGCCGCGCGAGGAAATGCCCGGCACCTTGACGCAGTTGTAGGTCTCGTCACCGATCGTCTGGTGCGGGAACATGTCGAGCTGGGTGCCGACCTGGCCGATCTCGGCCACCACCACCTCCTCGTTCGAGCCGCGGCGATTGGCCTCGGGGTTCATGAACATCTGCTTCAGGTGCTGGTCGAAGCGGCGGGTGCCGAAGAAGGGCATCTGCTGCGACAGCGTCTGGCCCAGCTCGACGATCTCGCCGGTGCGGATCAACCCGGCGGCGCGCTTGGCGCGGTCCGGCGTCATCAAGTTCATGGCGCCGCGCCGGTCGTTCGGGCCCCAGCGGCTGGGGCAGCGGTCGGCGGGGGCGGGGGGCAGCCAGCCGGTCTGGGCCTGGACCGGTGTGGCCTGCAGCCCGAGATGGGTGCCGCAGAGGCATCCCAAGGCGCCGAATATGCCGCGGCGTGACAGGGTCTTCATGGCGTCTCTCCGATGTCGTTGTCGTCCGGGCGCTCGCTGTCGCCTGGTGGATGCTGGCATGGCCTCTCCGCCGACGCCAAGTTGGCGCGCGGCTTCCGCCGGCGCGCGGGCGGTCGCATGATGGCGGCGGGCAGAAGGGGCGGAGCATGGCCGAGCGGCATTACCTGATCACCGGCGCAGCCAGCGGCATCGGGGCCGCCGCCTGCCGGGCGCTCGCCGCTCCCGGTGCTGCGCTGGTGGTGCATACGCGGAAGAACCGCGAGGGAGCGGAGCGGGTCGCGGCCGAGGTCCGGACGCAGGGGGCCGAGGCGCATGTGCTGCTGGCCGACCTCGCCGAGGCCGGGGCGCCGGAGGCGCTGGTGGAGGAGGCCGCCGGGCGGATGGGCGGGCTCGACGTGCTCGTCTCCAATGCCGGGTTTGCCGACCGGACGCCGGTTGGGGCGCTGACGGACGCCGCCTTCGCCACGAGCCATGACGCGATCGCCCTGGCCTTCCTGCGGCTGGCGCGGGCGGCGGGGCCGCATCTGGCGCGGGGGCGGGCGCCGCGGCTGGTCGCGGTCTCCTCCTTCGTCGCCCATGTCTTCCGGCTGGAGCAGCCGCTCTTCCCCGCCTCCGCCGCGGCCAAGGCGGCGCTGGAGGCGCTGGTGCGGGCGCTCGCCATCGAATGGGCGCCGACGGTGACGGTGAATGCGGTGGCGCCGGGCTTCACGCGGAAGGATTCGGGGGCGCATGCGGCGCTCGACCCCAAGGCCTTCGAGGAGCGCATCGCCCGCATCCCGCTCAAGCGCCTGGGGGAGCCGGCGGATGTGGCGGCGGCCATCGCCTTCCTCGCCTCGCCGGCCGCCGGCTACATCACGGGGCAGGTGATCCATGTGGATGGAGGGATCACGGCCTGACGCCATCGGCTTGATTGCTGCGGCGCAAGAAAGCCTTGCGCCCGCGGGATGGTTCGATAGCTTCTCCGCCGACCCGAGGGAGATTCCTGTCGATGCTTCGCCGCAGCCTCCTGGCCGCTTCCGCCGCCAGCCTTGCCGCGCCCGCCCTTGTCCGCGCGCAGAGCTTCCCGAAGATCACCATCGGCATGTCCGGCTGGACCGGCTTCGCGCCGCTGACGCTGGCCGAGCAGGCCGGGCTGTTCAAGGCGAACGGGCTCGAGGTGGAGACCAAGTTCGTTCCCCAGCGGGAGCGCAACCTGGCTCTCGTCTCCGGCGCGCTGAATTGCGTGGTGACGACGGTCGATACCATGATCCTCTGGGCGAGCGCGGCGCCTCTGGTGCAGGTGCTGGTGCTCGACCGCTCGAAGGGCGGCGACGGCGTGGCGGTGCGGCCGAATATCGGCGGCTGGGCGGGGCTGAAGGGGAAGACCATCGCGGTCGACGGGGCGGGGACGACGCCCTATTTCGTCCTCGCCTATATGATGCGGGAGAACGGCGTCTCGATCAAAGACGTCACCACGGCGACCTTGGCGCCGCAGCCGGCGGCGCAGGCCTTCGTCGCCGGGCAGTTCGACGGCTGCTCGACCTATGAGCCCTATCTCTCCCAGGTCCGCGGCATGGGCGAGGACAAGGGGCGCATTCTGGCGACGACGGTGCAGCACCCCTGCGTGGTCGACACCCTCGCCTTCCAGCCGGCCTTCATCCAGGCGAACCCCGAGGCGGTGCGGCGGGTGGTGAAGAGCTGGTACGACGCGCTCGCCATGATCAAGGCGGAGCCGGACCGCAGCTTCGAGATCATGGGCCGCCGCGTGAACCAGACGGGCGAGGCCTTCAAGGCGAGCGCCCAGTACATCGAGTGGCAGGACCAGGTGATGAACAAGGCCTATGTCGCCGCCGGCCTGCCGGAGTTCCAGCGGAAGGCGCTCGAGGTGCAGAAGGAGACGGGCGTCGTCCGCGGCAATGTCGACCTGGCGAAGCTGCTCGATACGCAATTCCTCGGTTGATGGAACCGCTCAAGCCGGTCTCGCCCGCCACCCGGGTCGTGCTGGGGGCGGGCTTTTTTGCTGTCTTCATCGCGGCCTGGGCGGCGGCGACCTATGGCGGCTGGGTGCCGCCGCTCTTCCTCGCCTCGCCCGGCAGGACGTTGCTGGCGGGCTGGTCGCTGCTGACGGAGTTCGGCTTCCTCGGCGACATCGCGGTGACGATCTGGCGGGTGGTGGGGGGCTTCCTCATCGCCGCCGCCGTCGCCGTGCCGCTCGGGCTGCTGATGGGCGCCTTCAAGCCGATCGAGGCCTTCTTCGAGCCGTTCCTTTCCTTCGCGCGCTACCTGCCGGCCTCGGCCTTCATCCCGCTGCTGATCCTCTGGGCGGGGGTGGGGGAGGCGCAGAAGCTCTCCGTCATCGTCATCGGCAGCGTCTTCCAACTCGTCATCATGGTGGCGGGCGTGGCGGGGGCGACGCGGCCGGACCTCGTTGAGGCGGCGCGGACGCTGGGATCGGGGCGGCTGGCGATCCTCCGGCGGGTGGTGATCCCGGCGGCGGCGCCGCAGATCGCGGAAACGCTGCGCCTCGTGCTCGGCTGGGCCTGGACCTATGTGATCGTCGCCGAGCTGATCGGCGCGACCAGCGGCATCGGCCACATGATCATGGACAGCCAGCGGCTGCTGGATACCGGGCAGATGATCTTCGGCATCGCCGTGATCGGCATCATCGGGCTGGTGACGGACCTGCTGTTCAAGGCGGCGAACCGGCGGCTGTTTCCCTGGGCGGTGCTGTAGATGTCGGCCAAGACCTTGCGCATCGAGGGCGTGACGCGGAGCTTCCCCGGCCAACGAGGCGGGGCGCCGACGCTGGCCTTGCAGCCGACCGAGCTTTCCGTGGCGCCGGGGGAATTCGTCGCCATTCTCGGGCCTTCGGGCTGCGGGAAGTCGACACTGCTGCGGATCGTCGCCGGGCTCGATCAGCCGACTGCGGGGCGGGTGCTGCTGGATGGTATCACCGTCACGGCGCCGGGGCCGGACCGGGGGATGGTCTTCCAGTCCTACACGCTGTTTCCCTGGCTGACGGTCGAGGGGAATATTCGCTACGGGTTGCGCGAGCGTGGCCTGCCGGAGGCGCAGCAGGCGGAGATCGCGGCACGCTTCATCGCCCGCACCGGGCTCCGCGGCTTCGAGAACCACTGGCCGCGGCAGCTCTCGGGCGGGATGCAGCAGCGGACGGCGCTGGCGCGGGCGCTCGCCAATGACCCGGAGATCCTGCTGCTCGACGAGCCCTTCGGCGCGCTCGATCACCAGACGCGGGAGCTGATGCAGGAGCTGCTGCTGGAAATCTGGGAGGCGGACCGGAAGACGGTGCTCTTCGTCACCCATGACATCGACGAGGCGATCTTCCTCGCCAACCGGGTGCTGGTGATGTCGGCCCGGCCGGGACGGGTGAAGGCGGAGGTGCCGGTGCCGCTGGCCTATCCGCGCGACTGGAGGATGAAGACGACACCGGAATTCGGTGCGCTCAAGGCGCGGCTGATGGGCGAGATCCGGGACGAGGTGCGGAAGGCGATCGCGGCAGCCGGGTAGCCCTCGACCCTCGCGCCCGATCGGACGTTGATCCCCGCGAGGCCGGGACGGGGAGTGCATGATGCTGTCATTCGGCGATGCGGCGCTTCCGCGTGGCGGTGGTCGGTCTGCCATGAGGGTTTGGCTGGCGGCGGCGCTGCTGGCGCTCGGCTTCGGCGCCGGGGCGCAGGAGCTGCGCGGGCATGGCGGACCGATTCGGGCGCTGGCGGTGGTGCCGGAGGGGTTGGTTTCGGCCGGCTTCGACCAAGCGGTGATCCTTTGGGATGCGGAGCATGGCCAGGCCCGGTGGGTGATGCGCTGGCATGGCGGGGCGGTGAATGCCCTCGTCGCGCTGCCAAGGGGTGGCTTCGCCAGCGCGGGAGAGGATGGGCGGATCGCCCTCTGGCCGCCGGGAGGGGCGGCGGAGCCGGGGCGGGTGCTCGAAGGGCACAAGGCGCCGGTCGCGGCGCTGGCGACGGGGCCGGATGGGATGCTCGGCAGCGCCGGTTGGGATGGGACGGTTCGGCTCTGGTCCGCGGATGGCACGACGCGGGTGCTGAAAGGGCATCAGGGGCCGGTCAATGGCATCGCCTGGACCGGCACGCGGTGGGCCAGCGCCGGCTATGACGGGGCGGTGCGGGCCTGGGACGGGCAGGGCGGGCAGGTGCTCGCCGAATTCGGCCTACCGCAGCATGCGCTGGTGGCGCTGCCGGATGGGGCGCTGGCGGCGGGCGGGGCGGATGGTGTCGTGCGGTTGATCGGGGCCGATGGCACGCTGCGGGAGCTGGCGGCGGGTAGCCGGCCGGTGGTGGCGCTGTCCACGGGTGGCGGGCGGCTGGCGGCGGCCTCGCTCGGGGGCTCCGTCACGCTCTGGTCGCTGGGCGAAGGGCGGCTGCTGGCCACGCTGGAGGGTCCTGGCCTGCCGGTCTGGTCGGTCGCCTTCGCCGCGGATGGGCGGACGCTCTGGACCGGCGGGCAGGACCGGGTGGTGCGGCGCTGGGATGCGGCGAGCGGGGCGCCGCTCGGGCCGCTTGCCCCGGCGGCCGAGGAGGCGTTGCCGGCGGGGGCCGATGCAGAGGGAGCGCGGGTCTTCGGTGCCTGCCGGGCCTGCCATGCGCTTTCGGCCGATTCGGGGCCGATGGCGGGGCCGAGCCTGCACGGGATCTTCGGCCGGCGGATGGGCAGCCTGCCGGGCTATCCCTATTCGCCGCGCCTGGCGCGGGGCGACATCACCTGGACGCCGGAGACGGTGGCCGACCTCTTCACCCGTGGGCCGGATGTGGTGACGCCGGGGACGACCATGCCGGTGCAGCGCCTCGGCGACCCGGCGGCGATGGCGGCGCTGATCCGGTTCCTGGAGGTCGCTACCGCCGATCGGCCCGCCCGGTAGCGCGGCCCTCGGCGTCATAGGACCGCCAGCTGCCGCCCCGGTCCTCGATCCGGCCGGTGCTGCGTCCTTGCGCATCGTAGAGGCGGGTCGTGCCGCCATGGGTCTCGGCCCGGCCGGTCGAGCGGCCCATGGCGTCGTAGCTGCGGCCGTTCTCGCTGCGGCCGGCGCTGCGGCCCCGGGCATCGTAGAAGCGGATGGCCCCGCCGCTGGTCTCGGCGCGGCCGGTGCTGCGGCCCTGCGCATCGTAGAATCGGGTGACCCCGTTGCGCGTCTCGGCCCGGCCGGTGGAGCGCCCCTGCGCGTCATAGAAGCGCTCGGTCTGCGCGGCGGCACCGGTGGCGAGGAGCAGGAGCAGCAGGAGGAGGCGGACCATCGCGCCATGCTGGGCCCCACTCATGGCCGGATCAGGGCAACAGGCGGGCGATAGTCACCTCGCGCGTGTCGCGGTCCTCGAGCTCCCGCGTTACCGGGACGGCGAAGCGCGCTATCTCCGCCAGCCCCTCGCGCGGCACATAGGCCCGGCCGGGATCGGCGAGCCAGACCTCCGCCCCGGCCGCCGCCATGGCGCGGAGCCAGGGGAGGATATGGGCCGTCATCGGCGCCTCGTAGCAGACATCCCCGGCAAGGATGAGGTCCCAGCGGCAGGGGGCGCCGACCACGTCGCCGTCGAGCGGCGTGACGGCGGCGCCGTTGAGCGCGGCGTTCAGCCGGATGGCGGCGATGGCGATCGGGTCGATCTCCGCCGCCTCGACCAGCGCCGCGCCGGCCCGCACCGCGGCGATGGCGGCGAGGCCGCAGCCGGCGGCGAAATCCAGCACGCGGCGGCCGGCGGCGTGCGCCGGCGCGTCGAGGATCAGCCGGGCCATGGCCTGGCTACCGGGCCAGGCGAAGGCCCAGAAGGGCGGCTCGATGCCCTCCTGTGCCAGCCAGGCCTCGGTTGCCTGCCAGATCGGCGTGATCTCGGTTGCGAGGTGGAGGCGGATTTCTGGCACCAGGGCCGGGGCGGCGATGGCGGTGTGAGCGCGGAGGAAGACCTCGGTGCCGCTCACAACCGGCCGATCAGGAAGGCGAGGGCCACGGCGAGCCCGGCCTCGCGGTTCGCCTTGAACAGGCGGAGGCAGAGCGCCGGGTCGTGGATGTCGAGTCGGACGATCTGACGGGCCAGCAGCGCGGCGGGCAGGAGCAGGGCAGGGAGGTAGTACCAGGCGAGGCCGCCGACCCAGCCGGCCAGCGCCAGCAGGACGAGCATCGCGGCGTAGCAGGCGGCGAGGAAGGGCCGCGTCCGCTCGCCCCAGCGCAGCGCGGTGCTGCCGATGCCGACCATGGCGTCGTCCTCGCGGTCCTGATGGGCATAGATCGTGTCGTAGCCCAGGATCCAGCAGAAGGCGGCGGCCCAGAGGATCAGCGCCACCGCATCCACGCGCCCGGTCGCGGCGGCGATGCCCTCCGGCGCCGCCCAGGAGAAGGTGAGGCCGAGCATCGCCTGCGGCCAGTTCGTCACCCGCTTGGCCAGCGGGTAGAGAAGGATCGGCAGCAGCGAGCAGACCCCGAGCAGGATCGCGGTGCCGTTCAGCTGCAGCAGCACGGCGAGGCCGATGCAGCAGAGCGCCGCGAGGAAGACCAGGGCCTGGAAGGGCGTCACCGTGCCGGCGGCGAGGGGCCGGCCGCGGGTGCGCTCCACCCGGCGGTCGATGTCGCGGTCCCAGAGGTCGTTTACCACGCAGCCGGCGCCGCGCATGGCGACGGCGCCGATGCCGAAGAGAAGCGTGAGGCGCAACCCCTCCGTCCAGCCGGGCGCGGCAAGGGCGAAGGCCCAGAGGCCGGGCAGGAAGAGCAGCCAGGAGCCGATCGGCCGGTCGAAGCGGGCCAGCAAGGCATAGGGCCGCCAGCCCTGCGGCAGGCGGGCAACCCAGCCCTGCGCCTCGATATCGGTGAAGCCTTGCATGCGCCCTCTGTTCCAGCGAAAGGGCGCCATGTCCATCCCGCGGCTTTATCTCGACCAACCGCTTGAGGCCGGGCGCGAGGTGCCCGCCACGCCGGGCCAGGCGCACTATCTCGGCAGCGTCATGCGGCGCGGGCCGGGCGATGCCGTGCTGCTGTTCAACGGGCGCGACGGCGAGTGGCAGGGGCGCATCGCCGCCATCCGCAAGGACCGCTGCACCCTGGCCCCGGAGCGGCAGGCGCGGCCCCAGGCGCCGCAGGCCGATACAAGGCTGCTGGTCGCCGCCCTCAAGCGCGACGCCATGGAATGGGTGGTGGAGAAGGCGACGGAGCTCGGCATCGGCCTGATCCAGCCGGTGCTCACGCGGCGGAGCGTGGCGGACCGGGTGAACACAACACGGTTAGCCGCGATCGCTCAGGAGGCGGCGGAGCAGTGCGAGCGGCTCGGCCTGCCCAGGGTCGAGCCGGCCCGCCCCTTGCCCGCGGTGCTTGATGCATGGGATGGGATACCCCTGCTCGTCGGCGCCGAGCGACGGGAAAGCCCGTCGCTCGGTCGTGTCGCCCAGGGGTTGTACGCTCCCTGGGCGTGGCTCGTCGGGCCGGAGGGCGGGTTCGAACGGGTGGAGCTTGACGATCTGGCGCGGCGCGCCTTTGTTTCGACAGCCAGCCTCGGCCCCCGCATCCTGCGGGCGGAGACGGCGGCGGTTGCGGGGCTGGCGCTTCTCCAGGCGCTGGCCGGCGACTGGGACGATCAACCGATTTCCATTGGCGATGGGGCATTGGGCAACTCCGCCCGGGCCGGGACATGACGGAAGGCGAGGATGTCCAATCCTGGCGAAGCGGATCTGACGCCCATCACCGACCGGCGGCAGCTGGCCGAATGGTTCGCCGCCGGCTGCAAGCCGCGCGGCCAATGGACGGTGGGGACGGAGCACGAGAAATTCGGCTTCACTCGAACCGGTTTCGTTACTCCCGGCTATGAGGGAGAGGGCGGCATCCGCGCCATCCTCGAGGGGCTGGCGGCGCTCGGCTGGGAGCCGATCCTCGATGACGGCAAGCCGATCGGGCTGAAGCGCGGCGGGGCATCGATCAGCCTGGAGCCGGCGGGGCAGCTGGAGCTGTCGGGCGGGTTGCAGGCCGACCTGCATGCGACGCATCTGGAGCTCGAGGCGCATCTGCGCGAGGTGCATCAGGTGGCCGGGCCGATGGGCGTCGGCTTCGCCGCGCTCGGCTTCCACCCGACGCATTCACGCGCCGAGATGCCGTGGATGCCCAAAGGCCGCTACGCCATCATGCGGCGCTACATGCCGACGGTGGGCTCGCTCGGCCTCGACATGATGCAGCGGACCTGCACGGTGCAGGCCAATCTCGACTATGGTGATGAGTCCGACATGGTCGAGAAGCTGCGCGTCAGCCTCGCCTTGCAGCCGGTGGCGACGGCGCTCTTCGCCAACTCGCCTTTCACCGAAGGGCGGCCGAACGGCTTCCGCAGCATGCGGGCGCAGGTCTGGACGGACACCGACGGGGCGCGCACCGGCATCCCCGGCGTGGTCTTCGAGCAGGGCTTCGGCTTCGAACGCTTCGCCGAATGGCTGCTCGACGTGCCGATGTATTTCGTCATGCGCGAGGGGCGTTGGCTGGATGCAGCGGGGGCCAGCTTCCGCGACTTCCTCGAGGGCAGGCTCGGCATCCTGCCCGGCGAGCGGGCGACGATCGGCGATTTCGCCGACCATGTGACGACCGCCTTCACGGATGTGCGGCTCAAGCGCTTCCTTGAGATGCGCGGTTCCGATGTCGGCGGGCCGGGGATGATCGTGGCGCAGGCGGCGCTCTGGGTCGGGCTGCTCTATGACGATTCGGCGCAGAAGGCGGCGGCGGCGCTGATCCGCGAGTGGAGCCTCGCCGAGATCCGCGCGCTGCGGGCGGCGGTGCCGCGCGAGGCGCTGACGGCCAGCATCCGCGGGCGGCGCGTGCGGGAGGTGGCGCTCGACGTGCTCGCCATCGCGCGGGACGGGCTGCGGGCGCGGGGGCTCGGCGAGGAGGTCTACCTGGCCCCACTCGACGAGATCGCCGAGAGCGGCCTGACCCAGGCGGACCGGCTGCTGCACCTCTACGAGCGGGCCTGGAGCGGCGATGCAGCGCGGGCGCTGCTGCATGCGGAGATTTGAGGCGGAACCCGCCTGACCGATTGCGGTTTCCGCTCTGACAGGCGGGAGGCGCGGGCGATGGACGGGTCCCTGATACGGCGCGCTGCGGTACCGCGAGGCGGGCGCGAGCGGGATATCGGCCTCGGCCTGCTGGTGACGGGCGGCGCGGTGCTGGCCTCGGCGCTGGTCTCGGCGCGCTACTCGCCTTCGCCGGTGCATGGGCGCATCCGGCGGGACTATGAGCGGCTGGAGAAGCCGCCCTTCAACCCGCCCGATCCGGTCTTCGCCATCTGGGGGCCGCTCTATGCGTTGCTGACGCTCTCCGGGCTGCGAATCTGGACTGCGCCGCGCAGCCCGGCGCGGGAGCGGGCGCTCGGCCACTGGTTCGGCATCCAGGTGCTGAACGCGCTCTGGCTCTGGCTCGGCTTCGGCGAGCGGCGGCTTGGGGCGGCGACGGTCGAGGCGGTGGTGACGGTGGCCAATGCCGCAGCCTATGTCGAGGCGGCGCGGCGGGTGGACCCGCCGGCGGGCTGGATGGCGGCGCCCTATGCTGCCTGGGTCGGCTTCGCGGCGCTGCTCAGCGAGGAGTTGTGGCGGCGGAACCGCTGATACCAACCGCCATGGTCACTGACTCGCATGTGATCCGCGGTTTGCGGCGGGCGTGATTCGCTGTCTCCCGGGGGTTCGATTCGGGAGGCTTGCGATGGCGGTGGTGATCACGCGGCAGGACTTGTCGGCGGATGCCCTGAGGCAGGCTGCAGCTCGCAGTCGGGACGCGAACGCAGCGCGACGCATGCTGGCTCTTGCCTTGGTACTGGAAGGGCAGTCGCGCACGGACGCGGCCGCAACCTGCGGCATGGACCGGCAGACCCTGCGCGATTGGGTGCACCGTTACAACGCCGAGGGGTTGGCAGGCCTGGTGA
>NZ_JQKB01000069.1 GCF_000745835.1 Belnapia moabensis DSM 16746
GCGATCCCGCGCTGCTGCACCAGGTCCAGCAGGCGCTCCCACACACCCTGCTTGGCCCAACGGATGAACAACTGCGCCGCCAGCCACCATGGGCCGAGTTCTGCCGGGATGCTGCGCCACTTGGCGCCGTTCTGGTGCCGCCAGAAGATCGCCGAGATGGTCCGGCGCAGCTCCTTGGGCGGCGTTTTGCCGTGTGGGCGGACCTCCTCGATCAGCGGCTCCCAGAGCGCCCACGCTGCGTCGGTGAAAACCTCGCACCCGTTCCCGTCCGTCATGCCCCGAATATGGGAGTAGCACTCAAGCTCTAACAGGCCTTAGCTCGGTCACGCCATCTATCCTGGAAGTTGCGAGGTTGATGGCGAAGGACGGGAGCAGGTCGCAAAACATGGGAAGAAGCCCAAAGCCGCCGGTTCTCAAATCTTAATATGGGGGAGCTCACCGCTTCAGCAGAAGCTTTTTGCGCCATCGCCAAGCCTACCTCGACGGTTCGCTGCGCTGAACAGCATCTTCCCCAATCCGCCGAAGCTCACCTTGTGCGACCGCACCAGCAATTGGACCAACACCACCGGCTGCCGTGATCGTGTTGCCGGCCCAGCGCAGCTGTGCTGTTTGAGCAGACTTAGGATCAAGGCAAACGGGGGCGCATGGTGATCGAGATCGGGATGGGCAGCGTTCAAGTCGGCGAGTGCGACGTGATGGGGCACATGAATGTCCGACACTACGTCTCGCGTGCCCTCGAGGCGTTGGACTGGCTCGGACTTGAGCTTGGTTTGGGCCCTGCATACGCGCGTGAACACGGTGCTAGGTTGATCCCAGCCGACCAACACATCCGCTTCGTCCGCGAACTTCCAGCCGGTACCCCATTCTCAATCCATGGAGGGGTTGTCGGCCGTCGTGGCGACACCCTCAGGCTTTACCAAGAGATCCGGAACGCTGCGACCGGAGCCGTTGCGTCGACGGTCATAACCGACGCCGTACTGGCCGACACGAGTACCGGGGCGCCTCGCCCCTTGCTCTCCGACATCACCGCAGCAACCGCTCGCCTCACTGTCCCGGTGCCCGACTACGCCGCACCGCGCGGTCTGCGGTTCGATCCCCCGCTCGAAGCAATGTCCTTAGAGCAAGCGGTGGAGAAGGGATTGAGCCTGATGCACAAAGGCTCGGTCCAGCTTGCGGAGTGCAACACACACGGGCTGATGCGGGCCGATGGCGTGATCTCGCGCATCTGGGACGGCGTGCCAAACTCGCCGGCCCGCGGAATACGCCGACAAAGTCAGCCCAGCAGCAAGATTGGCAGCGCAGCGCTCGAGTACCGTCTTGTGTACCACCAACCCGTCCAAGCCGGCGACCTGCTCACGGTCCGCAGCGGCTTGAAGGCTGTCGGAAGCAAGACGACCACTTGGGCCCACTTCCTTTTCGACGGTCAGACCGGGGCAGCCGTCGCCGTGGCTGAAGCTGTCGGGATCGCATTCGACCTCACGACGCGGAAGGCCGTCAGCATGGAGGAGGAGGTGCGGCGCGCGCTGGAAGAGCTTGTCGTGCCCGGCCTTTCCGCTTAGCCCCGCGCCGGCGGAGCCGGGCTGGCTTGCCGTCCAGGGAGCGGAAGCCGCTTTCACTCCCAGCACAGCCCGCTCAACGATGGTTCTGCTGAGCGTCCTCGAAACGCTTCCTAATCGATGTCGTCGGCAAGCTTGTCTAAGTGATAAGCAATATCCCCGAACAAATGTTCAAATACCATGATGCGCCGGAAGAAATGCCCTGCAGCGTACTCGTCCGTCATGCCAATGCCACCGTGCAGCTGAATGGCATTCTGCGACACGAAACGCCCGGCCTGTCCAACGCCAACCTTTGCGAGGCTGATATTACGTGCCCGCTCGGCTGGATCTGGCTCGCCCAGCATCATGGTAGCCAACATGGCCATGGAGCGGCCTTGCTCTAGGTTGACTAGCATTTCCGCCGCGCGATGCTGCAGCGCTTGGTTCTCGCCAATCGGCCTGCCGAATTGCTGTCGAGTTCTCAGATAGTCAAGCGTCATCGCTTGCAAGGTTTCCATCCCGCCGACTACCTCGGCAGCGGTCGCTGCGATGCCAGCCTGCACTACCCGCTCAATGACAGGCAAAGCATTGTCTTGTTCCCCGAGCAGCGCTTCTGTCGGTAAATGCACCGATGAAAAGGAGATTTCCGCTGCGCGCGAACCGTCGCGCAGCGCATAGCCGTGCCGTGTAATGCCTGGGCTGCTGGCATCGACCATGAACAGAGAAAGGCCTTGCGGGTCATCCCGCTCGCCCGAAGTCCGGGCGCTGACCAAGAGCTGATCGGCAGTATCCCCATGCAACACTACGCTCTTCGCACCGTCGAGCAGCCAGTCGTCTTGATGCTTGGCTGCGGTCAGAACGTCGGTCATGTCATACCTGGCCTGTCGCTCGTAATGCGCGAAAGCCAACGTCGTCTTGCCGCTAACGATAGCTGGAATGATTTCTGCTTGTTGGGCGTCGCTGCCAGCCAACCGCAGCGCGGTGCCTGAGAGAACCACCGTCGCTAAATATGGCTCCAGGACCAGATGCCGGCCGAAGGCCTGCATCAGCAGCATCACGTCCACCGGGCCGCCGCCAAAGCCGCCGAAATCCTCCGCGAATGGGAGGCCCAACAGCCCGAGTTCGGCGTACTGGCGCCATAGGCGCTCGCTGTAGCCGTTTGGCAAGCTCAACATCTGTTTGCGTTGCTCGAAGGAATAGGTGTCCCCCAGCAGTCGGACGACGCTCTCGGTCAGCAAACGCTGATCTTCGGTCAGATCAAAATCCATTTTACAGCTCCAATACTGCTTTATTCAGAATATTCTTTTGAATTTCGTTGGTGCCGCCGTAGATTGAAGCGGCACGTAGCATCAGATAGGCCGGTGCCATCTGCGCAGCCCAATCAGGGGCGAGCGCCGGCTCGTTCGTTAGCGCCGCGAGCTCCTGTTGCCAGACCGGCATGGCTTGCGGCCCGCCGACATCCATGACCAGCTCGGAGGAGTTCTGGAGCAGCTCGGTACCCTTGATCTTCAGGACCGAGGAAAGCGGGTCAGGCTTCTTGCCGCCAGACTTCTCGAATGCGGAAACCACCCGAAGCTGCATGATCTCCAGCGCCTTGGCTTCCACCTCGAGCTGCGCCACCCGGATGCGAAAGGCTTTGTCCTCGATCAGTGGGCGACCGTTCATGCGCACCTCGCGCGCCACTTCCTTGGTCCGGCGGATGGCTGCCTTGCTGATTCCCAGGCGGGCAATACCGGTGCGCTCATTGCCCAGCAGGTACTTCGCAACGCTCCAACCCTTGTTCTCCTCGCCGACCAAATTCTCCGCGGGCACCCGGACGTCAGTGAAGAAGACCTCGTTCAGGTGATGGCTTCCGTCGATACTGATGATCGGCCGGACCTCGACACCAGGCGTTTTCATGTCGATCAAAAGGAAGGAGATGCCCTCCTGTCGCTTAGGCGCCTGCGGATTGGTGCGGACCAGGCAGAAGCACCAATCTGCGTGATGGGCTGTGCTGGTCCAAATTTTCTGGCCGTTGACGACGTAATGGTCGCCATCCCGCTTCGCCGCCGTCCGGAGGCTGGCGAGGTCGGATCCGGCACCAGGTTCGGAGAAGCCCTGGCACCACCAGTCGTCCAGGTTCGCAGCGCGAGGCAGGAAGCGGCGCTTCTGCTCCTCCGTGCCGAATTGGATCAGCACCGGACCGAGCATCGTGATGTTGAACGAAAGCAGTTCCGGCGCAGGTGCCGAAAGGTTCTCCTCAAGGAAGATCATGCGCTGGATCGCGCTCCAACCCGGTCCGCCATACTCCCGGGGCCAATTGAAGGTGGCCCAACCCTTCGCGTTCAGGATTCGTTGCCAAGCGATGATTTCTGGCTTGCTGGGCTTGTAGCCCAGGCGCATCCGGTCGCGGGTATTCGGAGGCAAATTGTCGCGGATGAAGGTGCGCACCTCATCGCGGAACGCTACCTCCTCCGGGGCTAATTGCAGATCCATCCTATGTTCCCTCCCTTTTCTTGCGTTCGTCCGCCGGGCATGCCGACAATGCTTCGTTGGCTATTTCAGGCGCTGGCAGCCATTTTTATGAAACGCGTCGCCATCGGCACCTCAGAACTCTGGCGCGTGGCTTCAAGACGGCCAGCTAGGCACTCAGCTGCGGTGCTTTGGCCTCGCGCAGAAGCCCGCCGGCGTTGGCAATTTCGCGCAGCAACGGCGCCGGGGTCCAGCGCGCGCCGTAGCGCTGATGCCAGGCTGCGATCTGGTTATAGACTTCGCGGGCCCCGATCCTGTCGGCCCAAAGCATGAGGCCACCACGATAGCGCGGAAAGCCGAAGCCGTTCAGCCACATGACGTCGATGTCGCTTGCGCGGAGGGCTTTGCCTTCCGCCAGGATCTTGCACGCTTCATTCACCGAGGCGAACAGCAGGCGACGAAGGACCTCTTCATCCGAGAAGCTACGCTGCTCGATACCGAACTCCGTCGCCAGCTCCCTGGCGATCCGGTCGACGACCGGGTCAGGATGCGGCGTGCGGTCACCCGGTTCGTAGCGGTACCACCCAGCGCCTGTTTTCTGGCCCTTCCGGCCCATCTCGACGAGCCGGTCGGCCACGGGCCATGTCCGGTAGTTCGGGTCGGCGGCCGCGCGGCGCTTGCGCGTCATGTAGTTGACGTCGAGCCCGGAAAGATCGTTCACGGCGAAGGGCCCCATTGGATAGCCGAACTCAACCATGACCCGGTCGATGTGCTCGGGCCGTGCTCCCTCCTCTACCATCAGATTCTGCTCTAGGCCGAACGGAATGCGGCTTCGGTTGGCGACGAAGCCGTCACAGGTACCCGCATAGGCACTGACCTTGCCGACGGTGCGACCCAGCCTCATCGCCGCAATCATCGTGGCAGGGGCCGTCTTTGATCCTTCCACCACCTCCAGCAACTTCATCACATTGGCCGGGGCGAAGAAGTGCGTGCCGGCTACCGCTTCCGGCCGCTTCGTCGCCGCAGCAATCAGGTCGATGTCGAGCGCCGAGGTATTGGTGAACAGCATCGCACCGGGCTGCATCGTGCCGTCAAGCTGGCGAAACACGTCCTGCTTCGCCGTCAGTTGCTCGAAAATTGCTTCGATCACCGCATCGCATCCGACGATCGCATCATAGCCGTCAACCGGCTCGATGAGTGACAGGCGATGATCGACATCCTCCTGCCGCAGGCTGCCACGCTTCACACTTACCGCATAGTTATCGCGTATCTTCTGCAGGCCTTTGGCAAGGCCCTCCGGCGAAGCATCCAGCAACTTCACCCGCAGCCCGGCATCGGCAAGGCTCATGGCGATGCCGCCTCCCATGGTGCCGGCGCCGATCACTGCGACGTGGCGGATATCCGGCACCGCCATGTCGCTTGGCAGATGCGACAGCTTGGCCGCGGTGCGCTCGGCGAAGAAGGCGTAGCGCATGGCCTGCGCCTCGGCGGAGTTCTCCAGTTCGGCGAACAGCCGGCGTTCCTCCGCCAGGCCCTCGGCGAAGGGCAGGCGCGTTGCCGCCTCGACCGCTGCGATGGCGCTGAAAGGCGCTGGCTGGCCGCGGGCCTTGCGGGCGATAGCCTTGCGCTGAGCCTCGAATAGGCCAGGCTCGGCCTGGGGCGGGGCTATCTCGCCGACCCGACGCAGTCCCTTGCCGGCGACGGACCGGGCGAAGGCGACGGCAGCGGCAGGCAAATCCTGCGTCTCCACTATCCCGTCGATGATGCCCAATGCCGCGGCATCCCGCGCCGGAACGTGGCGCCCGGATGTGATCATGTCCAGCGCGGCCTTGACGCCCGCAAGCCGCGGCAGACGCTGGGTGCCGCCACCACCAGGGATGACGCCGATCAGTACCTCGGGAAGCCCGACCTTGGCGTCGGGCACCGCGATGCGCCAGGTGCAGCAGAGCGCATTCTCCAGCCCCCCGCCAAGGGCGAAGCCATGGATGGCGGCGACCACCGGCTTGGGGCTGGCCTCCAGGGCGTCATAGCTGCGCCGGGCCGGTGTCTCGCGCTTCGTGCCGAAGCGGCGGATGTCGGCGCCGGCGATGAAGCTGCGCCCGGCTCCGGTCAGGACCACCGCGCGTATAGCCGGGTCGGCAGCGGCCCGGTCGACCGCGGCGACAATGCCCTCCGAGACGCCCGCGCCCAACGCATTCACTGGCGGATTGTCGATCGTGACGACGGCGATGTCGCCATCCACCTCGTAGCGAACCACCTCGCCCATTTATTCCCCCCTTCGGCTTGCCCGATGCCGCTATTTGGCCGCCGAGGCTGCTGCTCTGGCAGGCCTCGGAGAGAGCGGATGCCGGCTCGCGGATACAGCAGTTCCTGCCTGCATTGACCGACCGGTTGGTAGGCATCGCATCTTCAAGCCGATACCTGACGATTGCAATCCGGAGCCCTGGGAAAGCCGGCGTCCGAGTTCGAGTGCTGTCTGGATCGACCTAATCCAACCGCAGGTTCATCCGCCGGACAATCTCCCGTTCCTTGTGGACCTGCTGCTTCACGAAGCCGGTGTAGGTCTCGCTGTCCATGTAGATGACAGGCTGGTCCAGCCCCTCGAGATAGGCGAGGGAGTCCGGATGATAGAGCGCCGCCTTGAAGGCGTCGTGCAGCACCGCAACCGTGCCTGGGTCCATGCCTTTCGGGCCCGCCAGACCGTAGGGGGAGGTGGCGACGATGTCGTAGCCGAGCTCCCGCAAGGTCGGCGCATCGGGGTAGCGGCGGATACGGTCCTGCGTCCACACATTCAGCAGGCGGAGCCGGCCGTCGAGGACGAGCTGGGACCAGTGGCTCGCCGTCGCAACGGCATCGATCGTGCCGCTGAGGAGCGCGCTCGTTAACTCGCTGCCGCCCCGATAGGGCGCGTGGAGCCACTCGACGCTCTCGGTCCCGGCAATCTGCTCCATCACCACATGGGATTCGGTGCCGATGCCTGGTGACCCGTAGGAGATGCCCCCCGGATTGCGGCGAGCTGCCGAGATGAAATCGGCCCAGCTTCGATAAGGGGAGTCTGCCCGGACCACGACGCCGAAGGTGTAGCCGGTCAAACAGATAATGTAGGTGAAGTCCGCCACGGGATCGAAAGGCGGCCGTGCGGTCATGTAGGGGAGGCGGAACACCGAGCCGGGTATCTGCGCCAGGGTGTACCCGTCGGCCTGCTCGCTTCTCACGGCACGCGCTGCCAGCGTGCCGTTGGCCCCGGCCCGGTTCTCGATCACGACTGGCTGGCCCAGGCGTGGCGAGATCAGGTCGGTCAGCACGCGGGTATAGACATTCGGACCTGGCGCCCAGGCAGCAAAGATGCGGATCGGGCGATTGGGAAAGTTTGTGGCCAGCGGCTGTGCCAGGGCTGGCATGGCCAGCGCCGCCGACGCCGTCGAAAGAAGACTTCGCCTGCCGATTCGCTCGGGTCTTTTTTGCATAGGGCTGCCCCTTCGTCTTTGGGTCGCAGTTGCGCAATACACGCTCAATCCGCTTCGGTACTTGGCCACACATCCTGGGCCCGGCTGCGCTCGTCGACTCGCGGCTCATGTGTCAGGCCGCGTCGGCTTGCCCAGGTGTTCTTCTGCACGTGCAGCGGAATGATCGAGGTGTCCTGCACCATCAGCCGGGCCGCGCCCTGCAAGACCGCTTCGCGCTTGCCGTCATCCAGCTCACGGGCTGCCGTAGCGAGCATTTGGTCGAGGGCAGGATTCGAGTAGCGGGCCCGGTTCACCGCACCGGTTCTGCGGGCCTGGTCGAAGGTCGCCACGGTTGAACGCATCCCCGTCAGCGGCTCGCCGGTCGGGCTGCCCCAAGACGCCATGTAGGCGGAGTATTCCTGGCGCGTCGCGCGGGTGATGAAGCTGGCATAGGGCGCCACCTCCACCGAGGTGCGCACGCCGATGCGGGACCACATCTGACCGATTGCCTGGACGATGCGCGCGTCATTCATATAGCGGTCGTTCGAGCCATGCAGGACGAGCCGAAATCCTTGAGGAAAGCCTGCTTCCGTGAGCAGCCGCCGCGCGCCCTCAGGATCGGCGAGCTTGACGGGGAGGTCGGGCGCGTAGCCGTAGCTGCTCGGCGGCATGAATTGCGCGGTCGCCGTCGCTGCACCTTCCATGACGCGGGACACGATGGCAGGCCGGTCCACTGCCATGGCCAGGGCGCGGCGGACCCGGGCGTCCTGCAGGGGATTGCTGTTCAATGGTTGCCCATCGGGCCCGGTGACGAATGGCGATACGCTGCGCGCCTGGTCGAGGACCAGAAACATGAGGCGCAGGCTGTCCGCTTCGGTGATCCGCAAGCGAGGATCCCGGCGCAGCTTGGCAATGTCGCCGGTTGGAACCTGGTCGATGATATCCACATCCCTTGCCAGCAGGGCGGCGGTTCGGGCTGCGTCGTTCGTGATCATCCGGTAGTCCACACGGTCCCAGACCGGACGCTGCCCCCAGTAACCGTCGTTGCGCTGCAACTCGATGCGGTCGCCAAGGCGGATCGAGGTTACCCGGAAGGGACCTGTTCCGATCGCTGCCTTGCCAGTGTTGAAGTCGGCGGTCGCCACCCCCTCATGGGTTTCCCGGTCGAGGATCGGCACCAAGCCGATATTGGGCGGCACCAGCGGGAAGGGACCATCCGTGTGCAGGCGGAGGGTCAGCGGATCCACCACTTCCACGCTTCGCATCCACGGGATGTAGGTCGCGAAGGAGCCGGGGCTGTTCGGCACGGCAGGGATGCGGCTAAAGGTGAAGGCAACGTCGTCGGCAGTGAAGGGCGACCCGTTGGAAAAGGTCACGCCCGGCCTCAGCTTGATTTCCCAGACATCCTCGCCGACGGGCCGCCAGCTCAATGCAAGCGAGGGCTGCGGGCGCAACTGCGCGTCCATTTCCACCAGATTGTCGAAGACCATGGCAGCGAAGGCGGTGTTCGGCGAAATGTTGTGGAAATGGGGATTGACCGATGTGACCTGCGCCCCCACCCCCATGCGCAGGGTCTGGTCTCCTGCCCGCGCAACCGGGTGGAGCACGAGGGCCGACACCGCGGCCAATGCCGATATCCGAAGCATTCCTCTCATGTTGCGTCCTCCCCCGACCCTCATCGCAGGTCAGCTGCCTTGGGCCTCCATCCGCTCGAGCACATAGGCGGCGCCGCTCCGCCCGCAGATGTCGCGGATATGGCGGTCGAGCGCCGGAGGAATTGGGATGCCCTCCCGCAGCCGCCGCTCGCGCTCCCTGTCCTCCGGCTCCCCGGCCACGAGGACGGGCTTCGCGGGCTCGGCCGGCGGGGTCGCGTGCAGGACGTCGATCGCCTCGTCGAGATCGGCCTGGAACTGACCGTCCGGCAGGAAGACCTTGGGGTCGATCGCCTGGAAGTAATGGCCGATATTCTCCGGCTCCCCGGGTTTCTGCGTGCGCTTCCGGACTGGCGAGAAGCTGCCGCCCGTGAGCGTGCCGCCCAGGATGTGCACCATCATCGCCAGGCCGTAGCCCTTGTGGCTGCCCATCTCGGGCGTGCCGCCCAGGGGCGAGAGGCCGCCCTCGCGCCGGTTGTGCAGGTAGTCCATGGCGACGCGCGGGTCGGTGGCGCTGCCGCCCTTGCCATCCACCACCCAGCCGGCAGGCACCGGCTTCTCCTTGAGATCGTAGACCTTGACCTTGTTGGCGGCGACGGTCGTGGTCGCCATGTCGAGCACGAAGGGGCGGTTCCGCCCGGCAGGGGCGGCGAAGGCGATGGGGTTGGTGCCCAGCACCGGCTCGGCGGCGCCGGTCGGAACCATCATGATGCCGCGGGTCGCGCTCGTCACCAAGCCGATCGCGCCACGTTCGGCCGCCAGCCGAGCATAGGCACCGGCAGCGCCGAAATGATGCGAGTTGCGCACCCCCACCAGGCCGACACCCACGGCCAGGGCCTTGTCCACGGCCAGGTTCATCGCCATGACGGAAACCGGATGGCCCAGCCCGGCATCGCCATCGACCAGGGCGGTGCAGGCGGTGTCCTTCACGACACGCGGCCGCGCCTGCATGTTGAGCGCCCCTGCATCGCGCATGCGCTCATACATCATCAGCATGGATATGCCGTGGCTCTCGACGCCCATGAGGTCGGTCTCGAGCATGATCCCCGCCGTGGTCTCGACGAGGTCGGGTGCCATCCCCCAGGCCGTGAGGATGTTGACGACCTGCTGCCGCACCCGGTCCGCGCTGATATGCTTCATGGCTGTCCGCCTTCATCGGCCAAGGCGCCCGCGCACGCCCAGACTGCGTCCGTCATGCCGCCGCTTCGTCCACGACCGGGTTGCGCAGCACGCCGATGCCGGAGATCTCGACCTCCACCACATCGCCCGCCTTCAGCCAGAGCGGCGGCTTGCGGTGCAGGGCGACGCCCTCCGGCGTGCCGGTCGCCAGCACATCGCCCGGTGCGAGCGGCGTGATGCGGGAGGCGTATTCGATCAAGGTAGGGATGGAGTAGATCAGCTCGCCCGTACCCGCATGCTGGACGGGCTCGCCATTCAGCCGCGTCTCCAGCGTCAGCGCCGTCGGGTCGGGGATCTCGTCCGCAGTCACGATCCAGGGGCCGAGCGGGCCGCTGCGCCAGAAATTCTTCCCGGCCGTGATCATGTGCTTCTGGTAGTCGCGCACGCTGCCGTCGTTGAAGCAGGTGTAGCCCGCAACATGCTCCATCGCCCGTGCCGCCGGGATATGCCGCCCGCCTTTGCCGATGACGACGGCCAGCTCGCCTTCATAGTCGAACTGGGTGGAGACGCGCGGCCGCACCATGGCCTGCCCGTGCGCCACCAGCGTGTCCGTGAAGCGCGAGAAGAGGCGGGGGTATTCGGGGACGTCGCGCGGACCGCCCTCTCCGACATGCGAACGGTAGTTCAGCCCCACACACAGGATCTTCCCGGGATCCGGCAGGGCCGGCAGCCATGCGAGGTCCGACAGGGCTAGGTCCGGCATTGCCTCGGCATGGGGAAGCAATTCGGCCAGCGCACCAGCCTCGAGTATGGCCCGCAGGCTCGCATGACGCCCGCCCAGGCGGCGGCGCAGATCGACGACGCCCTTCCCGGTCACCAATCCGAAGGATGGACCCTCGGAGGTCATGTAGCTGGCAATCCGCATGGTCGGTCCTGGCTCCTCGCTCCCGGCGGCACGGCGTCCACGGGCCGTGACGAGTGACCTGCCTCAGGCAGCGGCCCGCTGCGGCAGCGAACGGCGCAGAAACTCGGGGTCGAAAATCCAGTCGGCCATGACCTGGCAACGCCTCATCAGCCGGTGCTCCTCGGCCGTATAGTCGGGGATGGCGTTGTGCAGCGTGCCGATGTGGTCCCAGATCAGCAGGTCGTTCTCGGCCCATTCGTGCGCGTACTGGTACCTCGGCTGGAGCTGGTGCTCGAACAGCAGCTTCAGCACGCGGTCGCTCTCGGCCGCGTCCAGCTCGTTGATCCGCATCGCATAGCCGGGATTGACGTAGAGCACCCGCCGGCCGGTGATGGGATGCGTGAGGAAGACCGGGTGTATGGAAGGCGGGCGCTTGGCCCGCTGCTCGGGGGTCAGCGGAACGCGCGTGCTGCCGGGGCGGCGCAGCATCTCCTCCCAGAATTTGTTGAAGTCATGCGTCGCCGTCATGCCCTCCAGCCGCGACTTCAGCGCCGGATCGAGCTCTTCATAAGCGGCGTGCATGTTGGCGAAGACCGTCGAGCCCAGCGCCTTGCCGTTCCGCCGCGGGACCTTGACCGCATGGAGCACGTTCACGAAGCCAATGGTCTGGTTGTAGGACATGTCCGTGTGCCAGTCCTGCCCAGCATCGGCCAGGCCGATCGGCTGCCCGTTTTCCCGAATGTTCGAGAGGATCCCGACCTCCGGCACCTCCGGGTCGTGGAACTTGCCCGTGACGGAACCCTGGATCGGTCCGAACCGCTCGGAAAAGACCTTCAACTCGCCAGCGCCGATCATCTGCCGGGGGAAGCGCAGTACTCCATACTGGCCCAGGGTTTGGAGGATCGTGCCGAAATCGGTCTGGCTTAAGGACTGGGAGAGGTCGATGCCGGTTACGGTGGCGCCGAGAATCTGCCCTGTCGGCTCGATCATCATCGGGCTTCCTCCTCTCCTGAAGCGGCTGCCTTTTACGACAGCACGGATTGTCTCAGCACCTTAGCACCGCGCCCCTCCAAGCAAATACGGTAAATACACAGTTTCCCAAGATGTGGGATTTCGCCCTGAATGGGCCTTTGATGGCAGCGCTCCACCCGCTCCAAAACTGCCCGTCCCTCAGGGCCGCATCCCAGGCAGCCGCGCGGCCATGCTTGCCGCGGCGTCCTTCAACTCCCCTATGAGGGCGGCGGGGCCATCGCCTGGAAGATCCGCCCGGGCCAGGATTCGCGTGAGGCTGCCGCGCACCTCTCCCTCCGCGCCGGGGACGATCGGGACGGCGACCGCCGCCAGCAGCGGGTTGAAGTGCCCCACCGTGATCATGTGGCCCTCTCGCCTTAAGACCGCGAGCCGGGTCCGGAAGGATTTCCAGTCAGGGGCAAGCCCTGCTTCGACGATCTCGGCCTGCCGGCCCAGGTAGAGAGTTTTCACCCGATGACCTGGGAGCAAGGCCAGGATGATCAGCGACGCCGCGCCCTGGAACAGTGGCAGCGGCAAGCCGCGGGCCCGCCGAATCCGGATGGACCGGCCTTCGGCCTGGATCGCCTCCGGCCCCTCCTTGTGCACGCAAAGGACCCGGTCGCGGTACAGGCTGGAGAGAAGGACGATGCTGTTGGGCATGGAGGCCGCGAGGGTTGGCATGAGTTCCTGCCCGGCCTGCAACAGCGGGTCGGTCAGGTGCATCAGTCGGTCGAGTTCGACGATCCGGGGGCCGAGCGAGTAAAACGCGCCGCCGGCGGGAGCGAGAAGGCCAACATCGCACAGCGTCTTCAGGTAACGGTATGCCGTCGACTTGGTGTAGCCGAGCCGCTCGATCACGTCCTCCGCACGAATCATCGGCAGATTCGGGGAGAACAGGTCGAGCAGGTCGAAGATCCGGGAGATGCTGCCTTCGCTTCGCGCCGAGGCAGCACCGGTGCCGCCATGTGCCGGATCGGATCCCTCCCCGATGCCGAGAATGGGGGACTTCACGGCGCTGACCGAAAGGAGAGCGGCAGCCGGGGCTGGCTGGCTGGCCGAGCGCCCATCAGGCGGCGTCGTGGTTCGCGTCTCATCGGCGCCGGATCCTTTGCGACATCCCGAACGCGAGTCTAGTGACCTCGCTGTGCGCTGGCACCGTTCTGGCAGGGCCCTGCCGCCAAGCCGGCGTCACGCCCGGTTTGCCGCCGTGACCTTCAGCCGTCCAGACACGATGGTGGCCGGCGCCACGATCCGGCCCAAGTTACCGCAATAGCATCCCGGCCGAGGCCGCGGCGCGGCGGGACAGTTCCGTCTCGCGCCGCAACAGGGCGCCGAAGCCGGCAGGACTCGCAGTATCCGCCTCCGCCACCAGGCTGCCGGTTTCCTCCACCCGGGTCCTCAGCGCGGGATCTGCCAGCGCCGCGGCCACGGCATCGCGCAGCGTGTCGATGACACCCTCCAGGGTGCCGCTCGGCACAAGGATGCCGATGAAGGAGACGAGGCCACCATCCGGGACGCCCAGCTCGGCCAGGCTCGGCACCTCGGGCAGTAGAGGCGATCGCTCGGGCAATCCGATGCCGATGATGCGTAGCTGGCCGTCGCGGTGCAGTGGCAGGGCGATGGTGAGCTGCTCCATCGATGCAGGCAGGACCCCGGTCAGCAGGTCGGGCGTCGCGGCACCGCTCGCGCGATAGGGGACATGGACCAGGCCGGTACCGGTCGCGGCGCTTAGCAGCTCGATCAGCAGGTGGTTGGAGGTGCCGGTTCCGGCCGAGCCGCATTGCACCTGCCCCGGTCGCGCCTTCGCATAGGCGACGAACTCGGCCAGGGTCGTGACCGGCAGCTTGCGGCTGACCACCAGCACATTGGGCGTGCGGAAACAGAGCGCGACCGGCAGCAGGTCGCGCATCGGGTCATAAGGCACGCGCTCCATGATGAGCGGGTTGATGATCAGCGCGCCGTTGGAGCCCAGCAGCAGGCTGTACCCGTCCGGTTGCGCGCGCGCCACCAGCTCTGTGCCCAGATTGCCGCCGGCGCCGGCACGGTTCTCGATCACCACCGGCTGACCCAGCCGCTCCGCGATGCCTGGCGTCAGCAGCCGCGCCAGGGTGTCGAGATTGCCCCCGGCCCCGAAAGGCACGACCAGGCGGATCGGCCGGTTCGGGAAGCGGCCGCACTGGGCGCGAACCACGCCCGGCAGCACCAGGCTAGTCCCGAGCGCGAGGGCCCCACGACGGGGAACCCTGGCAGATGGAGGTTTGCGGACCATCCCTCACTCCCCTTGCCGGTGCGTCTGCGCGCACCTGGTCGTAGTCAACCATTCCAGAGGCTGAAGCGCCAGTCGCACCGGCTGCCGCCGCTGGCCGGGCAGGCGACACTGCGATTACCATCCCAGCCCCGAGGTCGGTCGGACCATAAGAAGCACGGGAAGGGGGATCTACTCCGCATGATCGACAAGTTCGTGCGTTCCATGGCAGAGGCCATGAACGGCATCCGGGACGGGTCGACCGTCCTGATGGCGGGCTTCGGCGAAGTCGGTGCGCCGCACGCTCTGCTGGAAGGCCTGATCGAGCAGGGCGCCACCGACCTAACCATCGTCGTCAACTCCGCAGGCCGGGTGCAGAAGGCGGGTGAGCCGGCGCAGGGGATCGCGCGCTTGGTGGAGCTTGGCCGCGTGCGGAAGGTCATCACTAGCTTCCTGCGCAGCCAGAGCCTGGCGGCCGATGCGGTAGGCGCGGGCCGCATGGAGGCCGAAGTGGTGCCGCAAGGCACCCTGGCCGAGCGCATCCGCGCCGCCGGTGCCGGCGTGCCCGCCTTCTTCACGCCGACGGGCGCCGGTACCCTCGTGGCGGAGGGCAAGGAGGTGCGGGACTATGGCGGCCGTCCTTGCGTGCTCGAGCTTGCCCTGCCGGGCGATGTGGCACTGGTAGAGTCATGGGCCGCCGACCGCTGGGGCAACCTGGCCTACAAGGACAGCGGCCAAAACTTCAATCCAATTATGGCCATGGCTGGGCAGCTCACCATCGTGCAGACGCATCATGTCTGCGACCTCGGGCAGCTTTCGGCAAAGGATATCGTCACCCCGGGCATCTTCGTCGACCGTGTCCTGCATGTCGCAGCCGGCGACCCGAAGCTGCCGCGCTGACAGAGGGGCGGAAATGAGCGAGACGCGAGAGAGCTTCACACCACTCGGCCGTGCTGGCATGGCAGCACGCGTGGCCCAGGACATTCCGGCGGGCTGGTATGTCAACCTTGGCATCGGCATTCCCACCCTGGTTGCAGATCATGTGCCGCCGGAGCGGGAGGTGGTGCTGCATTCCGAAAACGGCATCCTCGGCATGGGGCCGGCGCCGGAGCCGCACAGGGAGAATCCTTGGCTCATCAACGCCAGCACACAGCGCGTCACCATGCGTGCCGGCGGCAGCTATGTCGACCATGCCAGCAGCTTTGCCATCGTGCGTGGCGGCCACCTCGACCTCTGCGTGCTGGGCGGCTTCCAAGTGGCGGAGAACGGCGACTTGGCGAATTGGGCACAATCGACGAGCGGTGTGGGACGGCAGATCGGCGGTGCTATGGATCTGGCTATAGGCGCGCAGCGCGTCTGGGTAGTCATGGAACACGTGACTAAGGATGGGCGCCCGCGCATTCTGAAGCGCTGTACATATCCGCTAACAGCGGCACGCTGCGTGAGCCGGATCTATACCAATTTAGCGGTGCTTGATGTCACTCCTGCAGGGCTTGCCGTCGTTGGCCTAGTTCCAGGCCTCTCATTCGAGGCGCTGCAGGCACGTACGGAGGCTAGACTGCAACGAGGATGAACGAAGACGGTATTAGCAATACTGGTTGCTGAACATGCGAGCGTAGTCGTTTGACGCAATGCAAGCCAGAGGCGGAGTTGCTTGGGCGCAGGGTTTCTGCCTCACCTTCAAAATTTTTTTCAAACCTTTTGCTTGTCGTCAATTCCAATTAGATGCAGGCGCAAACAAAAAGTACAGGAAACCTGATGTGTGGATGAAAAATTAATGTCTTTAGACAGGCAGATTTGCAAAATGTTGGTATCTTGATTGTTGCATTGAAAACATTTATATTTCTCTTGTTCCGCCTCCGAGAAGTCACACCACCGGCAGCCTTTTCGTGTTCGTTCGCCTTCAATTCAGGCATGCAACGTCGCATAATACCAAGTCTGAACTGCTGCGCCGCCATCCCTTGCTTCCAACCAGGATCATGCGGCAGTACACCGTCCCGAGCGAAGCTCTCCCAGGAGGAACCGGATGCGGGAAATCTGCGCGTCCGGATATGTGAGGGGTGGGGGCGGCAACGTCCCCACCTACTCGGCTGTAGACGAAGGTTGCCCCTGTGCCGCCGTCCGTCGCGGCCGGGCCTTTGTCGGCGACGTAGCCGTCGCATTGCAGCAAACTTGTGTAGCCGGCCAGCGGTGCCTGCGCATGCTCGGCGCCGCGGCTTGGGGCATAGTGGAACACCTAATGTCCGGCAAACCGATCCAGCGCGCCAAACTGGAAGTCGCCTGCCAGGTCCGAGATTGCGACGGAGCGTCCAGTCTTACCGCTTTGAAAGCCAGCGCTTGGCAATGCGGCAGGCGACAGTGAAGGCGGGGTTGAAGACATTACCGACATCGTAGCGGACGACCTGGCCCATCAGATGGCTGGCGGCGCGGGCGTCCAAGCCGAAATCCTCGCCGAGCCAGCGCGACATCTCGGTCGTGGCGTGCTGCAGCGCCTGGTCCAGTGGCCTAGCATTACCGACCGTGAAGATGTCGTCGGCCGTCTCACCACGCGGCCAGGTGATCGTCCGTTTCAGGACGCGGAAGGTCACCTCCATCTCGAAAGATGTCTCGATACCGGTGCCGGTGATCTCCCCGTCACCTTGGCAGGCATGCCCGTCGCCGAGATAGAAGAGTGCGCCCGGCACCGCGACGGGAAACCACGCTGTCGTCCCAGGCGCGAACAGGCGGTAATCCATGTTGCCGCCGTTCTGGGCGCTGGTCGCGGTGGAAAGCGCCTGCCCGCCCGCCGGCGCGACCCCGAAGCAGCCGATCATCGGCTGTATGGGCGGCGCGAAATCCTCCAGCCCCGTCACTGTGCCCTGCAACCGCACCGTCCCGGCCTCGCGGTCGATACTCCAGACGGCGCGCTGCTGCGGCGGCCGGTCAGGGATCGCTGCCGGATCCAGCACGGTCAGGGCGAGGGGCGAGTAGGTCCAGCCGGTCGCTCGGCTCGGTGTCAGCCGGTCGATCCGCACGGCGAGCGTGTCCCCGGGCTCGGCACCCTCAATGAAGAACGGACCGGTCATCGGGTTCGGCCGGTTGGCGACGGCCACCTCTTGCGCATTAAGGCCGGACGCATCGATCGTGTCGGTGACCACCGTGTCGCCGTCCGCGATGCGCAGGCAGGGCTTTGCGACGCCGATCGCGTTGAAGTATCGTGTGGGCTGGAAGCGGTGTGTGGCCATGGGGCTCTCCGGGGCATCGTGCTGGCATGGGCCGACCGGTCCGCGCCAAGGCTGACCCAGGCACGCTAGGAATGGGCCTGCGTCGCGGTCAAGGCGGTGCGAGTGTAGGGTTCTGGCGCTGACATCCGCCTCCGGGTGGAGAACTGGCCGGCCTCGTCCGAGACTTCACCCCAGCGTGCCCGGTGCGGAGCGTGTGGCGGTATGAGCGCGGCTGCCAGCATCACGGTCCCGGTGCCGCTCGCCGTCCGGCGCCGGCCGGGACGGAAGACGGTGGTCACACCTGCCTGCTGTCGTAACTCGTGCGGACCCGGCGTTGGTGAAGGCGCTGGCCCGGGCGTTCCGGTACCACCGACTGCTGGATGAGGGACGGTATGCCTTCATCAGCGAGATGGTAGCCGCTGAGCGAACCGAGCGGGGTATCTCGGGACGCTTCTACGGCGGCGCTGCTGGCGTTGGATCTGGTGGACGCCATCCTGAATGGGCAAGCGCTGAGATGCATCACGTTGCCGGCCTTGCTGACCATCTTTCTCATGGCCTGGCCCGCGCAAGCTAGCGTGGCGTCCTCGCGTGACCCGTAGTTCAGGCCCGACCTGCCGGAACCGCCAAGCCTGCCGGTTGACTGTACCGCGCCGAAGCATACCGTCCGCTTAAAGGCTGAAAGGGGGGTTGACGAAGGCGCGGGTCCTGCAGCCGTGAAGCACGAACGTCCAAAGGCTTCCGGTTGCCGCGGTAAGGGGCGTCACCATCCTGGACCGGCTCTGCTGGACGCAGGAGTGACCGCTCACGCTCTTCGTCACCAAGCCGAACCACCAACGCGCTGGGAGGTAGTGATGACGAGGAACACGGTCAACACCGGCCGAAGCTGGTACGCACCAGGCGGCGGAACGCGCCGTGCCTTGCTAGGCATCGCGGGTGCGGCCTGCGCCGTGGCGACCACGCGCGCCCAGCGCCCGGCTTGGCCGACTCAGCCGATCCGCTTCATCGGGATCTTCCCGCCCGGCGGTGGGACCGACATCCTCTCGCGCATCTGGTGCAACCGGATGGCCGAAATCACGGGCCAGTCCTTCGTCGTCGAGAACCGCTCAGGCTCGGGTGGGAATGTGGGCACGGAGGCGATCGCGCGCGCCACACCGGACGGCAACACGATCGGGCTCGCCTCGGTTTCCTCCCTCTCGATCGCGCCTACCCTCTACCCTCGGCTGCCCTATGACGTGGAGCGTGACTTCTCCTACGTCTGCGGCCTGTGGCAGTTGCCGAACCTGCTCATCGTGCGACACGGCATCTCGGTACACAGCGTCCCAGAGCTGATCGCGCTCTGCCGCGGCGAGCCCGGCCGGTTCAGCTTCGGAAGCTCGGGCGCCGGCACCACGCTTCACCTCGCGGGCGAGATGTTTAAGCACATCGGCGAATTGAACATTCTGCACGTGCCCTACCGCGGGGGCGCGCAGGCCTACAACGACTTGCTAGGCGGCCGCGTCGATATGGTCTTCGGCAACATTCCCGAGGCGCTCCGCCTCTCGCGCGAGGGGCAGGTGCGGCCGCTGGCTGTCACGGGGGCAGCGCGTAGCCCCCAGGCACCCGAGATACCGGCTATGGCCGAGTTCCTGCCGGGCTACGAGATCAACTCATGGGGCGGGGTGCTCGGTCCCGCAGGGATCCAACCCGCGATCGTCGATCGGATCGCCGAGGTCGGGCGCGAGGCGGTCGAGAGCGCCGAAGTGCGCCGTCGCTTCGAAGAGGCCGGTGCCACGGTGTGGTGGACACCACCCGCGGACCTTGCAGAGTTCCGCCGCGAGAACGAGGCGCGCTTCGCGCCGTTGGTTCGGGCTTCGGGCGCGCGAGTGGAGTGAATGGTAGTAGGAATAGCGTGTCCACATAACGTGTGGGGCTCACGCCCTTCGGTCCGCCGGACCTTTGATGGATCGTGAGCGCTTTTCCAAACCGAGTGGTGATTGGGGGGCCTGCGGGTGTTCGACCTGGAGGGATTGGCGGGCGTTGTCCGAGACTTCATCACCGTTGCGCCCGAGGCACTGAAGGCGGCGGCATGGCCCAGGCGACCAGGATCACGGTCCGGGTGCCGTTTGCCATCCGCCGGCGGCCGGGACGAAAGAGGGTGGCTACGCTGGTCCGGGTCCGGAGTGATTGGCGCTGTCGACGCGGGCTGACCCGGCGCTGGCGCGGGTACTGTTAAATAGATCGATAATATAATGAAATTTAACAGCAGTGTCTCTGACACCCGATGGTCAGGCGCAATTCTGATCCAGTTGATCAGGCCTTGTAGGAAACTGAAATTGCCCCAACTTTACCTCTCGCAGCTCAACTTGACGATGCCCGCGGTAGAGTATCAAATGGTGCGGCGCCGCGGTTCGCAGAGCGGCATAAGCCTGCATCATCGGGCTTGGGCTTGCTTCTGACGAAGCTGTCACTAGTGGTCCTCTCTTGGCTTGCAAGCATTCTAAGCTCAAGCTTGACCATTCAGGCGGCGCGGCAAAGGGCATAGAATGCCTTCGCGGGAGGCTGGCAAAAATTTACGAGCGTCGACCGACTTTCGGGACGCGGCGAAACCCTGCTCGCTCCAAAGTGGCCGCCGTACTGCAGCAAGGCTGTCGGGGAAGGCCGCCCACTACCTATAATACCAGGAACTGGTCGAGATCTGAACCCGGGTACCTCCATCGAGGCGCTGCTCAGAGTCCATCCGGGATCATGTAGTTTCCTGACATAGCCTTCGGAGCATGCGACAGACCGAGGCCCGGCGCAGGAAGGCAAGCGCGCGACGGTTCAAGCACTCCCAATCCCTGGCCAATCGTCGGCAGCGATTGAGCCAGGCGATGGAGCGCTCGACAATCCAGCGCTTCGGCAGCACCACGAACTTGCGTAACTCGGATCGCTTGACGATCTCCAGGTTGATGTGGCGGCAGGTCGCGCGCAGCCCGGCCTGGAAGTTGGCGCCCTGGTACCCGCCGTCGGCGTAGAGCTTCAACAGGAAGGGGTAGAGGCCGAACAGCGAGCCCATCACCAGCACGCCACCGTCGCGGTCCTGGATATCGGCGGCGTGGATGATGGCCTGCATCAGCAAGCCTTGGGTGTCGACCAGGACGTGCCGCTTCTTGCCTTTGATCTTCTTGCCCGCATCGTACCCCGAGAGGTCGATGCAGCACCCCCTTTTTCCGCGCTCTTCACGCTCTGGCTATCGATGATCGCGGCCGTCGGGCTGGCCTCGCGTCCAGCCTGCTCCCGACACACCACGTAGAGCGCGTGGTGGATGCGATCGAGCGTCCGGTCCTCGTCCCAGCGCCGCAGGTAGTCGTTGGCCGTGCTCCGCGGCGGTAGGTCTTTCGGCAGCGCCGCCCATTGGCAGCCAGTGCTCAGAATGTACATCACCCCATTCAGCACCGCGCGCACGTCGATCGTCCGCTTGTTGCCGCCGCCCTTCGTACCCGGGATCAAAGGGCCAATCATCAACCATTCCTCGTCGGTCAGATCACTCGGGTAGCGCAGCTTGCTGCGGTCGTATTTTGGCCGGTTCTCGGGTGTTCCCATAAACGCTTTTCTTCCTGCGCCCGCCGCCAGGAGCCAATCACAACCGATTCACATCACTCGATCTGTTCCCGGTGGGACACTAACAGAGTACGATCGGGATGAGTCTGAGCAGGCAGGGCGTGGTGCGGGCGATGCCTTGTCTGACTACTGCACTTCGGTCTCGTCACCGAGGTGATCACGAACTTCGCGGAAGGTAACTTCCAGTGCAAATCACTAGTTGATTTCCGTAGGAGCATCGGCGCCTTGCCAAAGATAGCGTTGGCGGGTCGGGCTCAGTCCACCGTTGCCCCCGAAATTTTCACCAGCTCCGCAGTGCGGGCGATCTCTCGCACCTGGAACTCTGCGAACTCCTCCGCCGTACTGCCTACCGCCTCATACCCGAGGCTCGCGACCCGCTCCCGCATGGCCGGCACCCGCATCGCCGCCTGAATCTCGGCCGACAACCGGGTGATCACTGGTATCGGCGTCCCCGCCGGGGCCAGTACGCCGAGCCAGCTGCGAAAGATGAAGCCCGGCAGCGCCTCGGCAACTGTTGGAATCTCAGGCATGAGGGCCGACCGCTCCGGGCTGGTCACCCCAATTGCCCGCATCTGCCCAGCTCGGATCTGCTGAATGGCCTCGATGATCGGTGAAAACACTACGTCAACCCGGCCGGAGATGAGGTCAGCATTGGCTGGCGCTCCGCCACGATAGTGCACCAGGGCGAACTTCACCTTGGCCGCCTCCTCAAACTGCGCTGCCGCGAAATGCTGCGACGAGCCGGAGCCGCCAGTGCCGCAGTTCAACCCGCCGGGCCGCGCCTTCGCCAGCGTGATCAGCTCAGTCATGGTCCTCACCGGCAGTGATGGGTGGACTACCACCACGCTAGTTGAAAAAACCATGAGCGAAACCGGCGCGAAGTCGCGGGCTACGTGAAAGGGCAGCGATCTGTATAGCGTTTGGTTCACTGCGTGGGTACCCATCGAAGCCATGACGAGTGTTTGGCCATCCGGAGCACTGCGGGCGACAGCCTCTGAAGCGACGTTGCCGCCCGCACCGGTACGGTTTTCCACCAGCACGGTTTGCCCGAGCCCCGGCGAGATTGCCTGCGCTAGGATGCGCGCGGCGGTATCCGTGCTGCCGCCTGCGGCGAAGCCAACCACCAAGCGGATTGGTCGATCAGGCACCCAAGGTTGCTGTGATAAGCCCTGGGCTCGGCTGTGACGGGACAGTAGAGACAGGCCGGCGAGCGCCGGCAGAACGGCACGACGGTGCATGAGCGCCTCCTTCTTGCGGGGTCTTGCCGCCCCACGAAAGGAGTTTACGGGCGATTGCCTCGTACCGGAACAAAGATAAGCTCATCGCTTATACCAAATCCCACTGATCAGAACCGATACGCCCAATCGCGCAGTCCGATGGACATGATAGTCCAGGGCTGCTCGACGAGGCGGTTCCAAGCGCGACAGCAATGGTCGACGACGTCGTCGTGGCAGCGGAAGACGCGGTTGGAGAGCCAGTTGTCCCGCATGAACTGCCAGGTGTTCTCGACCGGGTTGAGCTCAGGGCACTTGGGCGGCAGCGGGATGAGGGTGATGTTCGGCGGTACCTCGAGCCTGTCCGATAGGTGCCATCCGGCTTGGTCGAGCAGCAACACGGCATGCGCATTCGGCGCCACAGCGGCAGCGATTTCGACGAGATGCAGGCTCATGG
>NZ_JQKB01000070.1 GCF_000745835.1 Belnapia moabensis DSM 16746
AGGGACGGTCCTGGACTGGGCTGCACCGACACGAGCTGATGACCTGCATCGCCTTTGCCTATCTGCAGCACCTTCGCCTCGCCGCGCAGCGCACGACGGGGTCGGGGAAAAATGCCGGGTCAGGTTCCGGGACCGCCACCATCGCCGAGCCTGCCAGCTCTACGCCGTGCCATCATGACGCGGCTGTTTGCCGACCTGATCACGCCGATCCGATGTCCGCACTGCAGGCGCAAGCTTAGGCCGCCGCCTGACTTTAGACTGCCCAGGTAGTGCTAGGGCGGCTGGTATTATAGCTTCTGCGTCGAGCCAATCGTAAAGGCCGGCGCGCTGGTGGCAATGGTCGAGTACGACCTGTGCCCCGACGTCTCCATGGACGTGCTCGTCGGGCAGGTACGCGAGGCCTGCGCCTGGCTGTACCGCAACGCCGCGGGGTTGGGCGGGAACCCCGCGCGCCTCCATGTCGCGGGTCACTCGGCGGGCGGACACCTCGCAGCCATGATGGCTGCAACTGACTGGGTGTCGCACGGCCGCGACCTACCCCCGGACATGATCCGAAGCATCGTTCCGATCAGCGGTCTCTTCGAGCTTGAGCCCCTGAGGTTCACGCCGCCGCAGGTGGACCTGCGGCTGGATGGCGAAGCTACGCGGCGCAACAGCCCGTCCCTCCTGAAGCCGGCTTGGCCCCTGCCGATCAGCGTGGTCGTGGGGGGCAGCGAGAGCGACGAGTACCGCCGGCAGTCACGCGACTTCACTGCGGCGTGGCGGGACATGGCAGGCGCGATGGATTACCTCGAGACGCCTGGCCACAACCATTTCGCCATCATCGAGGCCATGACGGAGCCAGCAAGCCCCCTGACGGCCGTCATTCTGCGCCACCTCGGTTACTAGGCCTGTGCGGTCGCCGGCGACCCAGCCGGCCCCCCCGTTTCGCTCAGCACCCGAGGCCTCGCACAGCCTTCCGCGGCAAAGCCGCGGAAGGACACCTGGCCGGACCCGGCAGGGTCAGGCGTGCTTCACCACCGCGCCACCCTTCATGATGAGGGGCATGTGGCGGCCCTGGGCGGTCAGCAGGCTGAGATCTTGGAGCGGGTTGCCCTCGACAGCGATGAGGTCGGCATGGGCGCCGGGGGCGATGCAGCCGATCTCGCCTTCCATACAAAGCAGCTTCGCGGCGATGTGGGTGGCGGAGGCGATGACCGTCTGGGCCGGGAGGACGCGGCCGCGGATGACGAATTCCTCCGACTGGTGACGGTGCATGGAGCCGAGCAGGTCCGTGCCATAGGCCATGGGCAGGCCGGCCTCGTGCATGATGGAGATGGATGCCATGCCGGAGAGGCGGACGTCGTCGATCTTGCCGAGGGAGTCCGTGCCGATGCCGAGGGCTTCGCCCTCCTCCGAGAGCTTGTCGTAGGTGACGAGGGTGGGCACGGCGATGGCGCCGCGGGCGGCGGCGAGGCTGGCGGTCTCGGATTGGATGAGGTTGCAGTGCTCGAGCGAGCGGACGCCGCATTCGACGGCGCGGCGAATCGCGGCATCCGTGTAAAGATGGGCGGAGACATAGGTGCCGGCGTTCTCGGCTTCCTCGACGACGGCGAGCAGCTCCTCGCGGGAGAAGCCGAGGAAGTGGATCGGGTCGGTCGGCGAGGCGACGCCGCCATTCGCCATGATCTTGATGAAGCGGGCGCCGGCCTTGATCTCCTCGCGGGCGGCCTGGCGGATGGCGGGGACGCCGTCGCAGAGGCGGCCGAGGGCGCCGAGGCGGCGGGCGTAGTCGGGCGGGTTGGCGTCGTAGCGGCCGCGGAAGTCGCAATGGCCGCCGGTCTGGCTCAACGCCTTGCCGGCGATGACGAGGCGGGGGGCGAGGACCGTGCCCTCCTCGATGGCGGCGACCTGGCCGTGGTCGGCGCCGCCGACGTCGCGCAGCGTCGTGAAGCCGCGCATCAGCATCTCGCCCATCAGGCGGATGGAGCGGGCCATGACCAGGCTGTCGGGCATGGTGGCGCAGCGGGCGAGGCTGGCATCGACGGCGACGACATGGACATGGGCGTCGATCAGGCCGGGCATCAGGATCCTGCCGGCGAGGTCGATGGTCTCGGCGCCGGCGGGGGCGCGGGCGGTGGTGGAGACCTCGCGGATGCGGCCGCCTTCGATCACCACGCCCTGGGGGCCGGTCGGCTCGGGGGCGGTGCCGTCGACGATGCGGGCCTGGGCGAGGAAGAGGCTGGGCATGAGGGTGTCCTGTCTGCGTCGTAGGGCGGCGACAGAAGGCCGGGGGAGACGAAGATTCAAGCGGGTTTTTCGATGGTGGCGGGCGGGTGGATTCCGCGCGGCGGGCGGCTAAGGTCGGCGGGCAGACGAGAGGGGGTTCGACATGGCGACCATGGCGCTGGCGACGCTGGTGCATCCGACCGGGTCGCATCCGGCCTCCTGGCTGCATCCCTCGGCGCATCCGGGAGCGTCGATGGATATCGGCTACTACCGCGACATGGCGCGGCTGGCCGAGCGGGGGATGTTCGACCTGTTCTTCATCGCCGACACGCCGGCGGCGCGGACGAGCCAGCTCGAGGCCTATGCGCGGTTCCCGCTGTTCATGAACGTGTTCGAGCCGCTGACCCTGCTTGCGGCGCTGGCGGGGGCGACGACGCATATCGGCCTCGGCGGGACGGCAAGCACGAGCTTCTCCGAGCCGTACAACATCGCGCGGCAATTCGCCTCGCTCGACCATATCAGCGGCGGGCGGGCGGCGTGGAATGTCGTCACCTCGGCGAATGATTTTGCGGCGCGGAATTTCGGGCTCGACCGGTTGCCGCCGCATGGGGACCGGTATGAGCGGGCGCGCGAGTTCGTCGACGTCGCCAGGAAGCTTTGGGACACCTGGGAGGATGGGGCCTTCCTGCGCGACCGGGAGAGCGGGCTGTTCTTCGACCCCGCGAAGCAGCATCCGGTGGCGCATGAGGGGCGGCATTTCCGGGTGAACGGGGCGCTCAACATCGAGCGGGTGCCGCAGGGGCAGCCGGTCATCATCCAGGCGGGAGCGTCGGATACGGGGCGGGAATTCGCCGCCGAGACGGCGGAACTGGTCTTCGCCTCGGACAGCACGCTGGAGGCGGGGCGGCGGTTCTATGCCGATTTGAAGGGGCGGATGGCGCGCTACGAAAGGCCGCCGGAGGCGCTGAAGGTGCTGGCCGGGCTGCCGGCCATCGTCGCCGATAGCGAGCAGGAAGCGGAGGATATGTACCAGACGCTTCAGGCGCTCATCCATCCGGATGTGGGGCGGATGCGGCTGGGAATGGACCTGGAGGCGGACCTCTCGGGGCTGCCGCTGGACGAACCGATTCCGCCGGAGCGGATCCCGGCCTCGGCCAATCTGCACAAGGCGTATTTCGAGCATATCCTCGGGATGATCCGCGAGGGGCTCACGCTGCGGCAGCTCTACATGCGCTACGAGCGGGGCAACAAGACCATCCGCGGGACGCCGAAGCAGGTGGCGGACCACATGGAAGAGTGGTTCACCGGCGGGGCGGCGGATGGCTTCATGCTGACCTTTGGCCTGCTGCCGCTCGGGATGCGTGACTTCATCGAGAAGGTGGTGCCGGAATTGCAGCGGCGCGGGCTGGTGAAGCGGGAGTGGCGCGGGCGGACGCTGCGGGAGAATGTCGGGCTGGAGCGGCCGGCCTGGCGCCGTGCCTAGCCCTCATCCGGCGGCGAGGGCCTGCATGTCCTCCAGCGCCTCGGCGAATTCCTGCATGAAGCCCTCGACGACGCTGCGGCAGGACTGCACGCCCTCCACCAGCCCGACGCCCTGGCCGACGAAGTAGCTGACCAGGGCGCGGGCGGAGGCGTTGCCGCCCTCGGCCGCCTGGTTGATGCGGGCCATGGCGGGCTCGCTGACGAGGCCTTGGAGCGGCATTGGCAGGGTGCTGGGGCTGTCGGGGCCCTCCCAGGCCTCGGTCCAGGCGGAGCGGAGCTGGCGGGCCGGCTTGCCGGTGCGGCCGCGGGAGCGGACGGTGTCGCGCGAGCGGGCGGCGACCATCTTCTCGCGGAAGACGGGCGAGGTCTCGGCCTCGGCGGTCGCCAGCCAGACGGAGCCGGTCCAGACGCCGGCGGCGCCCATCGCCATGCAGCCGGCCATCTGCCTTCCCGTCATGATGCCGCCGGCGGCGAGGACGGGCGTGTTGCGGGCGACGCGCAGGACCTCGGGTACGAGGACCATGGTGGAGACCTCGCCGCAATGGCCGCCGGCCTCGCCGCCTTGCGCGACGAGGATGTCCACGCCGGCCTCGACCTGGCGCTCGGCGTGCTCGCGGGCGCCGACGAGCGCGGCGCAGGGGATGCCGGCGGCGCGGGCGCGCTCCAGCATGGAGGCGGGTGGGACGCCGAGGGCATTGGCGATCAGCCGGATCGGGTGGCGGAAGGCGACCTCCATCAGCCGCTCGCCGCTCTCGCGCTGGTAGGGGGCCGGGCGGTCCGGGTGGCCGCGGTGGCGGTCGCCGACGGGGCCGTCCGGGTCGATGCCGTGGCGGCGCAGCAGGTCTTGGACGAAGGTGCGGTGCTGCGGCGGGATCTGCGCGAGGAGGGTGGCGCTGCCGGCCTCGCCCTCGGTGCGGATGGCGAGGTTCTCGGGGATCAGCAGGTCGACGCCATAGGGGCGGCCATCGACCTGCGCGTCGATCCAGCGGAGCGCCGTCTCCAGCTCCTCCGGCGTCATGCTGGCGGCGCCGAAGACGCCGAAGCCGCCGGCCTTGCTCACCGCCGCCACCACGTCGCGGCAATGGCTGAAGGCGAGCAGCGGGAAGCCGATGCCGAGCATGCGGCAGAGGCGGGTGTTCATGGCGGTTTTCCTCCCTGTTCGCCCCGGGCGGCTTGGGCCGCTCTTGGGGTGGCGGTTACTTGACGAGGCGCCACTGTACCAGGGTGTAGGGCGGCGTCGCCTCGTCATGCGGCTCGAAGACGGCCTCGACCTCGGCGCCGATCGTCACCTCCTGCATCGGGTCGCCGAGCAGGTTGCCGACCATGCGGATGTTGTCGGCTTCGGGTAGTTCGACGAGGACGACGAGGTAGGGGCCGTGGCCGTTCAGCGCGGGATGCACCGGGTGGTGCGGCCGCTGCCAGCTGTAGATGCGGCCGCGCGGCGCGACCTCCGCCCAGCCGAGGTCGAATGAGTGGCAGCGGTGGCAGATCCACTCCGGGCCCCATTGGTGCTTGCCGCAGCCGTTGCACTTCTGCACGACGAGGCGGTTGGCGCGGGTGCCCTCCCAATAGGGCTGGGCGATGGGCTCCTGGGCGGGGGCGGGCAGGCCTTCGGGGAGGTAGTGCGTGCTCACAGGGTGTCCTCCGTGCCGACGACCAGGCTGCTGACGGGTGTCACCATCGGCCCGCCGAGGACGGCGACGACCTTGGCGTCCTTCACCTGGTTGATGGCGGTGCCGCGCAGCTGGCGCACCGCCTCGTTCACCATCTCAAGCCCGTGCATGTAGCACTCGGCCAGGTTGCCGCCCGAGGTGTTCATCGGCATGCGGCCGCCGGAGACGAGGAGGTTGTCGAGGACGAGCTGCTCGTTCGCGGTCTTCGGGTCGACGAAGCCGTGCTCGACGAGGCTGAGCAGCACGCCGCCGGTGAAGTTCTCATAGGCCTGGACGACGTCGCAATCCTGCGGGCCGAGCTTGGCCATCTCCCACATGTTGCGCGCCACCGTCTTGAAATGGGCGGAGGCGTAGTCGGGCGCGTTGTGGACCGGCGCGGCGCTGCGGTGGTGGCCGCCCTGGGCGGCGCCGAGCAGGTAGACGGGCTTGTGGCGGAGGCCGCGGGCGCGGTCGGCGGGGACGACGAGCACGGCGCCGGCGCCGTCATTCTCCTGGCAGCAGTCGAACAGGCGGTGGAAGGGCTCGATGATCCAGCGGGAGGCGTCGTACTTCTCCTCGCTCAGCGGCCGGCCGCGCATCACCGCGTTCGGGTTGCTCTGGGCGTGGTGGTAGGAGGCCATGGCGATGGCCCGCAGCGCCTCGTGCCGGATGCCGTGCTCGGTCATGAAGCGGGTGATCTTCATGGCGAAGCGCTGCGCGGGGGACATCAGCCCGTAGGGGGCGAGGAAGGCGTCGTCGCCGCCCACCGCCGCCGACTGGTTGCCGCGGCCATAGCGGGCGAACTGGCCCTGGGCCAGCGAGCGGAAGGCGATGACGCAATTCGCCATGCCGGAATGCACGGCAGCGCCGGCATTGGCGACGGCCGCCGCCACGCCGCCACCGCCGCCGCCCCAATGCATGTTGGAGAAGCGCAGCTCCCTGATGCCGAGCGCGGCAGCGAGGCGCGGGCCGTCCGAGCGGTCGCCGCCATAGGAGGCGAAGCCATCCACATCCCGCGGATCGACGCCGGCGTCGCGGCAGGCATTGACGATGGCCTGGAGCGCCAGCTTGAACTCGGCGTCCGGCGATTGGCCGTGCTTGTAGTAGGTCGTCTCGCCGATCCCGGCGATCGCGACCTTGCCGCGCAATGTGCGCTCGCTCATGCCGGTATCCCCTCCCTCGATTGTTCGCATGCTTATGGTAAGCATGGCTATCTTGTGCATGACGGAACGGCGCGGACAAGCCCGGTTCGGGAGGAGGCAACGACATGACCGAGTTCGACCCGTCTCGCCACCGGATGGTGGCGGAGCAGCGTTGGTTCGAGGATTTCGCCATCGGCGAGCGCTTCGTCCTGCCGAGCCGGACGATGACGGAGGCGATCTTCCTCGCCTTCCAGGCGGCGAGCGGCGACAACCACCCGGTCCACTACGACGCCGAGTATTGCCGGGCGCGCGGCATGCCGCACATGCTGGCGCACGGGTTGCAGACGCTGATCCAGACGGCGCCGGGGGCGGGGCTCTTCCCCTTCATGGTCGAGGAGTCACTGGTCGGCTTCCTCGAACAGTCGAGCCGGTTCCTGAAGCCGGTCTTCGCGGGTGATACGCTCTACCCGGCGCTCGCGGTGGCGGAGCTGGCGCCGCGGCGGACGACCGGTGTGGTCGGCCTCGCCAGCACGGTGCACAACCAGCGGCGGGAGCTGGTGCTGGAGGGGGCGATGCGCTTCGTCATCCGCAAGCGGGAGCCGGCAGCAGGCCCCGGTTGACCATCGCCCAGCGGATATGGGCGAGCACGGCGGCCAGGGCCTCGGGCAGCGGGGAGGCTGCCGGCAGCGACTCCAGCGGCATGGGCGGCAGGCGGTCGCCGAGGTCGAAGAACTGGTCGCAGAGCGATGCCTTCTCCTCCTCCGGCAGGGCCGAGAGGGTGACGCCGCGCATGGCGTCGCAGAGCAGCGGGTGGAGCTTGCGCTCGCGGGTGGGCGGGATGGTGGCGAGCGGCGGCGCGCCGATCAGGCCGAGGAAGCCGGGCAGGACGGAGCCGCCATGCGGGGCGCAGACCGTCTCGTAGTCGTGGAAGGCGCAGGCTGCGGCGCCGAAGGCCTGGCGCCAGGCCTGGGTGCGGCGCTCGAAATCGGCGGAGAGCAGGTTGTCCGCGTCGCCGAGGAAATGCGTGAGGGGGCGTGCCTCGCCGCCCATCTGCACCTCGTGGCGCCAGCGCGAGAGCAGGAAGGCCAGCGGGTCGCGCACCAGGCCGATCACGCGAGGGGCATAAGGGCGGAGGAAATCCGCCAGCGCCGCGAGCGGCTCCGGGCTGAAGTCGAGGCGGCAGAATTCCTCGCTGCTCAGCAGGAGGGTGCGGCCGGCGGCCCGGGCGGCGTCCAGCTGCGGGCGGTAATGGGCCTCGACCTCGGCGCGGGTGTAGGGGCGGTCCTGCCAGGGGTAGTCGCGGCCCTCGAAGCCCCAGGCGAGGTCGGGATGGCCGAGCCAGCCGCTCAGCCCCGTGGGGATGTCGATGCCGGCCTCGGCGAGATGCGGGGCGAGGTGGGCAGCGCCTCCTGGATCGCGGTCGAGCCGGTCTTGTGGTAGCCGATATGCAGCAGGACGGTCATGGCGCGGCGAGCCGGGCGAGGACGGCCTCTGCCAGCATCTCGGGCGTGGTGCCGGGGGTGCTGCGCAGGATCAGGTCCGGCGCCTCGGGCGGCTCGTAGGGGCTGCCGATGCCGGTGAAATTGGGAATCTCGCCGGCCAGGGCCTTGGCGTAGAGGCCTTTCGGGTCGCGCTGGATGCAATCCGCGAGCGGCGCATCGACGAAGATCTCGAGGAAGCCGCCGGGCGGCAGCATCTCGCGCACCATGCGCCGGTCAGTACGGAAGGGCGAGATGAAGGCGCAGATGGCGATCAGCCCGGCCTCGGCGAGAAGCTTCGCCGCCTCGCCGGCGCGGCGGATGTTCTCGACGCGGTCGGCCTCGGTGAAGCCGAGGTCGCGGTTGAGGCCGTGGCGGAGGTTGTCGCCGTCGAGCAGCATAGTGGCGCGGCCGGCGGCGTGCAGGCGCTGCTCCACCAGCCGGGCGATGGTGGACTTGCCGGAGCCGGAGAGGCCGGTGAACCAGACGACGCGGGGCGACTGGCCGAGCAGCGCGGCGCGGGCGGTGGGCGTCACCAGCCCGGCTTGGCGGTGGATGTTGGCGGCGCGGCGGAGGACGTGGCGGATCATGCCGGCGCCGACCGTGCGGTTGGTGGCGCGGTCGACCAGGATGAGGCCGCCGGTGGGGCGGCATTCGGCATAGGGGTCGAAGGCGAGCGGCTGCAAGGTCGAGAGGTTGGCAAGGACCGCCTCGTTCATCGCCGCGCTGTCGGCCGGCTCCGTGGCGCCGGTCGCGATGTCGAGGCGGTGGCGGATGCGGGTGACGGTGCAGGGCGTCCAGGCGGTGCCGGCACGGAGGAGGTATTCGCGGCCGGGGAACAGGGGCTCGGCGTCGAACCAGACGAGGTCGGCGGCGAATTGGGTGGCGACGGCTGGGCGTTGGTCGGGCGGGGCAAGCAGGTCGCCGCGGGCGGCGTCGATCTCCTCGGCGAGGATGAGCGTGACGGCCTCGCCGGCTTCGGCCTGCTCGCGCTCGCCATCGGGGCTGAGGATGCGGGCGATGCGGCTGGTGGCGCCGGTGGTGGCGATGGTGATCGCGTCACCGCGGCGCCAGGTGCCGGCGGCGACGGTGCCGCAGAGGCCGCGGAAATCGGGCGAGGCGCGGTTGATCCATTGCACCGGCAGGCGGGGCGGCGCGGCGAGTTCGGGCCGTTGGAGGGGCAGGTTCTCGAGCAGGGTCAGCAGCGGGGGACCATCGTGCCAGGGCATAGCGGCGGAGGCGGTGGTGACATTGTCGCCGTCGCGGGCAGAGATCGGCACGGAGGTCGCCGAGCGGAAGCCGAGGCTGGTGGCGAGGGCGGCGAATTCGGCGGCGATGCGGTGGAAGGTGGCTTCGTCGAAATCCACCAAGTCCATCTTGTTGACGGCGAGCACCAAGTCGCGGATGCCGAGCAGGGCGCAGATGGTGGCGTGGCGGCGGGTCTGCACCAGCAGCCCCTTGCGGGCATCGACCAGCAGCACGGCGGCGTCGCAGCCGCTGGCGCCGGTCGCCATGTTGCGGGTGTACTGCTCGTGGCCCGGCGTGTCGGCGACGAGGAAGCTGCGGCGCGCGGTGGCGAAGCTGCGGTAGGCGACGTCGATGGTGATGCCCTGGGCGCGCTCGGCTTCCAACCCGTCGACCAGCAGGGCGAGGTCGGGTGCCTCGCCGGTGGTGCCGAAGCGGCGGCTGTCGCGAGCGAGGGCGGCGCGCGTGTCGTCCATCACCTGCCCGGTCTCCCAGAGCAGGCGGCCGATGAGGCTCGACTTGCCGTCATCGACGGAGCCGCAGGCGAGGAAGCGCAGCGTCTCGCGCGCGTTGGGGGTGGCGGCGTCGAAGGCCATCAGAAATACCCCTCGCGCTTCTTGCGCTCCATCGAGGCGTCCTCGTCGCCGTCGATCAGGCGGCCCTGGCGCTCGCTGGTGCTGGCGGCGCGCATCTCGGCGATGATGGCGGGGAGCGTCGCCGCGGCGCTCTCGACGGCGCCGGAGAGCGGGTAGCAGCCGAGGGTGCGGAAGCGGACCATGCGCTGCTCCAGCTGCTCGTCGGGGGCGAGGGGCAGGCGGGCGTCATCCACCATGATCCAGGTGCCGGCGCGGCGGACCACCGGGCGGAGCGCGGCGAAGTAGAGCGGGACGACAGGGATGCGCTCGGCCTCGATGTAGTCCCAGACGTCGAGCTCGGTCCAGTTGGAGAGGGGGAAGACGCGCATGCTCTCGCCCTCGGCGAGGCGGGTGTTGAACAGGCTCCACAGCTCCGGGCGCTGGTCGCGCGGGTCCCAGGCATGGCCGGGGCCGCGATGGGAGAAGATGCGTTCCTTGGCGCGGCTGCGCTCCTCGTCGCGGCGGGCGCCGCCGAGCGCGGCGTCGAAGCCGTGGGCGTCGAGCGCCTGGCGCAACGCCTCGGTCTTCATCACGCGGGTGTGGAGGGCGGAGCCGCTGGCGATGGGGTCGATGCCACGGCGCAAGCCTTCAGGGTTGGTGTGGACGATGAGGTCGAGGCCGTGCTCGCGCGCCGTGCGGTCGCGGAAGGCGATCATCTCGCGGAACTTCCAGCCGGTATCGACGTGGAGCAACGGCATGGGCAGGCGCGCGGGGGCGCAGGCCTTGCGCGCGAGGTGCAGGAGGACGCTGCTGTCCTTGCCGATGGAGTAGAGGAGCACCGGGCGGCGGAAGGCGGCGAAGCAATCGCGGATGATGCCGATCGCCTCGGACTCGAGGCGGCGGAGGTGGGCGGTGAGGGCGACCGGGAGCAGCGCCCCGGTCTCCTGCGGGCACGCCTCGATCTGCGGTTTCGCGGCGTGCCGGACTGGCAGATTCATCGGCTCGCCTGCACAAATGCCGCGAGCCGCGAGTATCGTGGGTCGCATCCGCCGGCAGTCGTGGAGAGGTCAATGATGCCATCCTTCGACTCGGCGAATTCGGCCGCGGCCACCCAGGCCGATGCCGGCAGACCAGTGAGCGCGCCCATCCAGGCGGCCTCCACCATCTCGAACAGGAGCTGATCGGCGAAGGTATAGGGGGATGCGGCCTTGAGGATGACGTCGCTGATGCTCGGGAGACGTGGGGAATGCACGTTCTGCGGCTGCGCGCTTAGGTAGCGCCACCCGAACTTCCGGGCACAGAGTGTCAGCAGCATGCCAAGATGGTCGACGGGCGCGAACAGCCAGGCCTTTTCGATGAGATTGTCGAAGGCCTGCCAGAGCGCGTCCCACTCGTCGATGGTTTCCATAGGATGAGCGCCGGAGATGAATTTGAGCGAGGGATTGATCTGCCAGACCTGCATGTCGTTCAGGAAATGCAGCAGGCTGGCATCCTGCGCCTGGAGATGGACCGAGAAATCGCTCTCTCCTGCGGATACCAGATAGTGGTACTCGGACAAGAGCCGCTGGACGGGATCGCGCAGCGTGCCGAAGGCGACAAACTCCCCGGTGAAATATCCGGCACTGCCGAAAGGCAGGTGGCCGCTGAGGTAGGCGTAGTCCTCTTGCGGCGGCTTCGATTTCACGCCGTGGAATTGCGCGAGATCGCCGCTGCCGACGAAGCCTTCGAGCCCGGCATGGTTGATGGCCAGGATGCGGTTCACGGTGGAACCGGCGCATTTCGGCACATGGACGAAATAGGGCTTGCCGCCGCGGGAGCCGAGCATGTTCTCCGACATTGTCGCGGTCATCCGCCGCAGGGCAGCCTTCAGCCGGTCGTCTGCCCCGATCAGCCTGGACTGGAAGACGCGCTGCCGTTCCTGGGCCTCCAACGATGCAGGGGATGCGGTTCTCACGCGAAGATCCGCGGCGGCCCATTGGCGCAGGTCGAACGGGCGCGGCTGCGGGCTGGCCGCTTCGGGCGTGACGGGCGCGATGGCCGGATGGTCCGTGCCATCGGCCGTCAGGATCCTGAGGCCTCCCCGGCCGGCGCGGATGCATAGGGTGGGGCCGTCCGGCGACGGCTCGGAATAGATCTGCCCTCCTGTGCCGTTGTCGAAGACGATGCCACTGTTCTCGCCGGCGCCGGCGATGCGGAGCGCACCCTCGGTGAAGGTCGTCAGATCGAAGTCGATGCCGCGCCTGATTCTGCCGTTCTCGGACATGAGCACGGTGGACCGATCGCCAAGCGCGTTGCGCAGGATGATCCCCCAGTGCCAGGCGCCGCGCCGGTCCTGCGGGCCGCGCGTCGCGTCATCGCTGTCCTCCGTCCTGATCTCGACGGCCGCGGTGTTGCGGTTGCCGAAGCCGACGATCTGCACGCCGACCTTGGCCATCGCGGAGCCAAGCAGCGGCGACTTCGTGCCCCAGTCGAGACCGGCGTTCAGCACGTCGATCTCGATCCCCACGAGCTGGGCGTCGAAGTCGGCGTCGTCGTACTCGGCGGAGCCGGCGGGAGTATAGGTATCCCATTTCAGCGGCCAGGACCGGGCGCTGACGAAGGCTCCCCAGGACTTGGCGCCCGGCACCAGCGCCGCCGAATCTCCCCAGATCGAGACCGCGTTCAAGTTGGGTGAGAAATTGAAGGTCTCCACCAGCAAATTCTGGTGATGGTTGTGCGTGTGCCGGTAGTCTTCGGAGCTAAGCGGCGTGCCGTAGGGCGCTAGCTGCGCCTCGTGCGGCCGCGAATGCGCATCCTCGATCGGCGTATCGTTGGAGATGGTCTGGGAGACGACGAGATTGCGGGCGAGGCCGGTGCGCAAGCCGGAATACTGCGGCCAATAGCCCTCGATCCGGGGATGCCGGCCGCGCACCAGGTTCACCCCGTTGCCGTAGCGCAGATCGATCAGCGTCACATCGTCCGGCACCTGGTAGGGCGCGGCGCCCTGCGCGAGTGTCGGCGACAGCACGATGAGCTTGCCGCCTGCCTCGATAAAAGCCCGGAGACGATGTCCGGTCTGCTCGGTCACTTCGGTGACGACGAAGATCGCGGGAAGTTCGGTGCGCATACTGAGTGAAGTCCTCATCCTGGCGAAGCCATGGCCCGCCGAAATTGGTGCCGGCTTTATGCATGCTGTCCCTGTGCCCTGAGCCACCCGAGCACCCGCGCCTCGGGCGGTTCGGCGATCATCTCAAAGGCTTCGCCGACGCGGCTGAAATGCGGGTTGAAGGTCGGGTCCTCGGTGAGGGCGGAGCCCCAGCGGCGCTGCATCACGCCGAGCGCCTGGCTCCAGGCGGCGTCGCGCATCGCGTCGTCGAAGGCGGTGCGCAGGCTGCGGCTTTCCTGGTGGATGGCTTCGATATCGCCGAGGAAGAGCACCTCGTGGCCGGCGGCGCGAAGCTTCAGGCAGAAGTCGATGTCGTTGAACCAGACCGGCAGCTCGGCCGCGTCGAAGCCGCCGCAGTCGCGGAAGGCAGAGGCGCGGCATGCGAGCGCCGCGCCGGTGACGGCCGCTGCCCGGCGCCGGCTGACCCAGCGGCGCAGCGGGCCCGGGGCGTCGCGCTCGGCGCCGCGGCCCTCGTGTTCGGTGCGGCCGTTCAGGCCGAGCACCACGCCGGCATGCTGCACGCGGCCGTCCGGATAGAGCAGGCGCATGCCGGCGGCGGCGACCTGCGGGTCGGCGAAGGCCTCGGCCAGGGCGAGGTCCCAGCCGGGGGTGAGCAGCTCGACATCGTCGTTGAGGAAGAGCAGCCGTGTCCCAGATGTCGAAGGAGACGCGGCGGGCGCTGGCGATGGCCGCCAGCAGTGGCGCCGGGGCGGGCATCGGGCGGCCCTGCGGCGGGCGGTCGGCAGAGGTGGCCTCGGTGCCGTAATACTCGAGGTCGACGACGCTTCTCGCGGGCGGCGGCGGAGCGGCGGCCTCCGAGGCGGCGGTGGCGGCGGCGTCGCGGGCGGCGGCGAGGTCCTCGTCGCTGTAGAGGCCGGCGCCGGCGGTCAGCAGGTGGCAATAGAGGGCGACGGGCTCCGCCGGGCCATCGGCCGGGCAGGTGACGAGGTCGACGCCAGGATGCGGCGCCTCGCCGGCCTCGGCGCCGAGGGTGAGGAAGTGGACCAGTGGGTTGAGGCCGAGCCCGGCGAGTTCCGGGTGGCGGGTGGCATACCAGGAGGTGTCGAACAGGCGGTTGGGCGAGAGGCCCTGCATCCAGCCAACCTGGACGAAATGGGTGAGCGGGTTGATGCGCTCGGCGCGGAGGCTCGGCATCTGCGCGGCGTAGAAGGCCGGGTCGAATGCCGGATGGGGTGAGAGGCCTTCGGCGAAACCCTGGCTCAGATAGTGGTGGAACAGGCCGGTGGCGGGGATGCCGGGGGCCTGGGCGGCGTAGTGGGCTGGGTCGAAGAGCGGGTGCGGCGAGGCGCCGGCGGCGGCGCCGGCCAGGACATAGTGGCCGAGCGGTGTGCGGGCGGCCTCATGCCAGTGCGGGTTGGCGGCGATGTAGTGGGCCATGTCGAAGAGCGGGTGCGGCGGGTGCAGCGGCGCTTCGCGCACCTGCCATGCGACGAGGCCCTCCGGGTCGCGGGCGGCCTCGGGGTGGCGCTCAGCGAACCAGAGCGCATCGAACAGGCCGGAGGACTCGATCCGCTCCACCTCGGTAGGAGAGGGCGGGAGCGGGAGGTCGTCGACGGCGGTGAAGGGCGAGGCATCGTCCAGCAACGGCGGAAGCGTCGCCTCGGGGTGGACGGGGATGTTCATTGGGCGGCTCCGCGCGATGGCGCGGTGCGGTTGCGGCAGGGAGGCAAGGCGATCATGGCGTGCTGAATCCCGCACAGCTGCGGCATGAAGCCGCCCCGAAGATGACGATCAATTTTCGTTATGATTACAAAATGATAGCATATGCTTCCAAAAACGCCACAGCTTTAGCAAGCCTTAGCGGAGCATTCCTAACGGATCGTTGTTGAAGCGTGATGTCTTCCATCCTGGTTCGGGGTTATGTGCGGCCGAGTGGTGGAAGTGTTCATTGCGGAATGTCGCAAGGCCGGAATGCAGGTGCTGGCGCGGGCCGGCATCGCCCGTTGCGCCGCTGGGTCCTGGGGCAGGATCGCCGGGGCGTGGATCGTGCCGCGGCCCCGTGCGGATGTGAGCCGCGCGGATCTCGGCCATGGATGGGCAGAATGGCCGGGCCAAGCTTGGCCATGGTGTCGGCGGGGATGACGGGCTGTTCCTCCGCGGCCGGCCCATCCCTTCCGCCTGCCTAATATTCTTCGCGGCTTGGTCGCGGGCGGCGGGGCGAGGCATGCGGAAAGAGGCGACGATTCGGGCTCCGCATGAAGCCGCGCAGGGGCTTTGTGGGCGAGTTCCTGGATCGCGTTGCAAGAAGGTTGTTTCGCCAGGGGCTTGGCCCTTTGCGTCGCGGCTTCATGACCAGGTTCCATGCCGACACCAGCGCGGACGGCTGGCCGCTCGGTCTGCCGATCATCCGCCACGCAGATTGGTGTCGCAGCACCCTGCCGATGATCCAGACCAAATCGAGCCGAAAGGCCCAAGTAGCCGTCGATCATGCATTGTACAGCCAACCCAGCCGGATAGAATGTTACTTTGTCAATATAAAAAATGCCTGTCGCATTGCTACCCGCCAGGCAAGATGGCTGCCAGCACCACAACTACCTGATCTTGGCCCATGCAGGCTCAGAGAAGGCCGCCGAGGACGCCGGCTTCTACTACGCGGCCAGTGCAGCAGCGCGTCTGTCCGGCATCCTGACGCAGCGGGGTGGCCTTCAGGCATGCCTCTGGAGTTCGGCGGCAATGCTGGCGGCTTGCATGGCACTGACCTTCGTGCTGCCCGAGAGCGCCGGATGCCGGTTTGATTGGGCTTCGATCCGACAAGTGCTGCCACACTGGATACGGCATTTCGATGAATGTCGTTGAATCCGAAGGAAAGGTGAGATACCCTACGATTAAAGGCGAAATGTCGTAGGAATATTCCCATGGAATCCAAGCAGGCCGTCGCGGCGCTCGGGGCCTTGGCTCAGGATTTGAGGTTGCAGGTCTTTCGCCTCCTGGTCGAGCAGGGGCCGGATGGGCTCCCCGCGGGCGTCATCGCCGAACGGCTGGGAATTCCCCCATCGTCGCTGACCTTCCACCTGCAGCAGCTCTTGCATGCAGGGCTGGTCACCCAGCGGCGACTCGGCCGCCAGCTTTTCTACGCCATGGTCCCGGAGACGATGAACGGCCTCGTAGCCTATCTGACCGAGCATTGCTGCGGCGGCCGAGCCGATTGCGGCCCCGCCTGCGACCCCGCCGCGGTCAGCGCGCCCGAGGGCGCCTCCGCCGCCTGACATCCTGCCCACCTTCGGAGCCCGCCGTGACCGTCACCATCTACCACAACCCTGATTGCGGGACGTCCCGCAACGTCCTCGGCCTCATCCGCAACACCGGCGAGGAGCCGAGGATCGTCGAGTACCTGAAGACTCCGCCCTCGCGGGAGGAGCTGTCGGACCTCATCCGGCGCATGGGCGTGCCGGTACGCAGTGTGCTTCGGCAGAAGGGCACGCCATATGAGGAACTCGGCCTCGGCGATCCGTTGCTGACCGATGGCCAGCTGCTCGACGCCATGATGACGCACCCTATCCTCATCAACCGGCCTATCGTGGTGACGCCGCTCGGGGTGAAGCTGTGCAGGCCTTCCGAGACGGTGCTCGGCATCCTGCCGAACCCGCAGCGTGGCGCCTTTGCCAGGGAGGATGGCGAACAGGTCGTGGACGCCGCCGGGCAACGCGTCATCAAGGGAGTGGCCGGATGAGCCCGTCGGTGCAGGCGGAGGCGGCCATCCAGAGCCGCAAGGCGGCGATGGGCATGTTCGAGCGCTACCTGACGCTCTGGGTGGCACTCTGCATCGTGGCAGGCATCGCACTCGGCGCGGTCATGCCGGGCTTCTTCCAAGCCCTCGGCCGCCTGGAGGTCGCCCAGGTCAACATCCCCGTCGCGGCGCTCATTTGGCTGATGATCGTGCCGATGCTGCTGCGTGTGGACTTCGTCGCCATGGGGCGGGTCGCGCAGCACTGGCGCGGCATCGCCGTCACCCTCGGCATCAACTGGCTGGTGAAGCCCTTCTCCATGGCGCTCCTCGGCTGGCTCTTCATCGGCTGGCTGTTCCGGCCCTGGCTGCCCGAGGGCCAGATCGACAGCTACATCGCCGGGCTCATCCTGCTGGCGGCTGCGCCCTGCACGGCCATGGTCTTCGTCTGGTCCCGCCTGACGGATGGCGAGCCGAACTTCACCCTGTCCCAAGTTGCGCTCAATGATGCCATCATGGTCGTGGCCTTCGCGCCCGTGGTCGGCCTGCTGCTCGGCCTCTCCGCCATCACCGTACCCTGGGACACGTTGCTGCTCTCGGTGGGCCTCTACATCATCGTGCCCCTCGTCGCGGCGCAAATCTGGCGCCGGTCGCTACTGGCCTCCGGCGGCGAGGCGGCCCTCCAGCGCAGGCTGAAGGCGCTGAACCCGGTGTCCCTGGTCGCCTTGCTCACCACCCTGGTGCTGCTCTTCGGCTTCCAGGGCCAACAGATCCTCGCACAGCCGCTCGTCATCCTGCTGCTCGCGGTGCCCATCCTCATCCAAGTCTACTTCAACGCGGGCCTCGCCTATTTGCTGAACCGGCAGTGCGGCTCGGCGCACAGCATTGCCGGACCGTCGGCCCTCATCGGCGCCAGCAACTTCTTCGAGCTGGCCGTCGCCGCCGCCATCAACCTGTTCGGGTTCGAGAGCGGTGCCGCGCTGGCCACCGTGGTCGGCGTGCTGGTGGAGGTGCCGGTGATGCTCTCGGTGGTCCACATCGTCATGCGGACCCGCAGCTGGTACGACCGAGGAGCGGGCCGGGTGGCGGTTCATTAGATGTTTGCTCCCGAGAGCAGCCAGGCCGGCTCGATAACTCGAACCGGTAGCGACCTCAGACGAAGTTGAACTTGGCCCGGCCGAGTCCCGCGAAGCTGGCTGCCAGGCTCAGCCCCGCTTCCGGCCTCACCGCTGGAGAAAGCCCAGTCACCACCAGCACAGCCCCAGCCGGAAGCCCGCCCGATCGCCGAGCCGCATCCACGGCCAGCGCCAGCGCTGCCTGTAGGTCTACAGTCGTTCCGCGCGGCCGCCGCCTTGCTGCAGCCAGAGTGACGGCAACGCTGTTTGCCGGAAGGGTACCACCTCGGCCAGCGGCAACGTGACCGAGGCCGCATAGATCGGCCGCCAGCAGGCCCAGGCCGGCCGGCGGGTCACGGAAGCGGCTGCCCGTCACATCAATGGCCGGATGCACTGCTGCGAAGGCCGGAAGCCCCTGTCCGCTCTCCGGCAACGCTTCAGCCAGGACCGCGACCAGTGCCGCGGTGGCCTGGGCATGCCGCAATACAGCGAGGGGCAGGCTGGCTCCGTCGGGCAGCAGCCGCCCCTCCAGCATCGGTCCGGCAAGACGCACTCCATCCAGCCCCAAAGCTAGGCGGATTCCGCAAGTGACGAGGCCCAGCTCCTCCAGCATCAAGGCAGCCAGCTCATCGCCCTCGGCCACGCTGTCCGGCACCACGTTGTCCGGCAGCGCAGCCATCGGATTGCCGGTCTCGAAAGCCTCGGCCAAGCAGGCTGCCGCCTGCCGCCGCGCCGCTTCCTGCATCGGCCTATTGCGCCGGCGGCAATGCGATCTCTTCCTCCGCAAAGCCCCCTGGCGGCGGCGCTTCCATGTTGATCGTCGGCGCATCGCCGGCACCGCCATAAAGCTGTTCCGGCAGCCAGGTCACCAGCCCGGGGAAGACATAGACCGAGATCATGCAGATCACCACGATGTAGATGAAAGGCATGCAGCCAGCGAAGATCTGTTCCAGCCGGACATGCTTCGGCGCCACGCCTTTCAGGTAGAAGGCCGCCATGGCGACAGGCGGCGAGAGGAAGCTGGTCTGCAGGTTCAGCGCGATCATCACCCCGAAAAACAGCGGGTCCACGCCGAAATCGTCCAGAAGCGGCAGGAAGATCGGCACGAAGATAACGATGATCTCAGTCCATTCCAGCGGCCAGCCGAGGATGAAGATCAGCAACTGCGCCAGGACCATGAAGGTGAACTGGTTCAGCGGCAGTGACTTGAAGAATTCCTCCACCAGCGCCTGGCCGCCGAGATAGCCGAAGACCGATGAGAATATGGCCGAGCCGACGAAAAGCCAGCACACCATGGCGGACGTGCGAGCCGTGAGGAACACGCTTTCCTTGAGCTTGCTCCAGGTGAAGCTGCGGTAGATCACCGCCAGAATGATGGCGCCGAGCGAACCCATAGCCGCCGCCTCCGAAGGCGTAGCGAGGCCCAGCAGGATGCAGCCCAGCACCAGGGCGATCAGCAGTGCAAGCGGCAGGAAGGAACTCGCGAGCGACCAGAGGATGGTCGAGAACGGCACCGCCACTTCCTCGGGCGGCAGCCGAGGCGCGACGCCGGGCTTCACGATGGCGATGCCTATCGCATAGAGGACATAGAGACCGGCCAGCATCAAGCCGGGGATGAAGGCCGCGGCATAGAGCTGCACGACCGAGACGCCCGCGGTGGCGCCGAACAGGATCAGCATGATCGAAGGCGGGATCAGGATGCCGAGGCAGCCGCCAGCCGCGATCACGCCGGTTGCCAGCTTCACGTCGTAGCCCGCGCGGAGCATCGGCGGCAGGGCCAGCAGCCCCATCAGGGTCACCACCGCCCCGACGATGCCGGTTGCCGTGGCGAAGAGCGCGCAGGTCGCCAGCGTCGCCACCGCCAGGCTGCCGGGGATGTTGCCCGAGGCCATCTGCAGGCTGCGGAACAGCCGGTCGAGTATGTTCGCCCGCTCGATGATGTAGCCCATGAAGACGAAGAGCGGCACGCTGATCAGGACGTCATTCGCCATGATGGCGTAGGTGCGCTGCACGAGCAGGTCGAAGATGCGTTCCTGCATCCCGAGATAGCCGAAGAACAGGCCCATCGCCATCAGGGTGAAGGCGATGGGAAAGCCGAGCATGATGAAGAACAGGAACAGGAAAAGTTGGGTGAGGCCCAACACGCCGTCGCTCATGGGGATTATCGTCCGGTGTGTTCGTCAGCGGCGCGTTCGCCGGGGATTCGTCCGCTCGCGGCCATCTCGCGCGCCAGGAGCTCGGGGTCCTTCTCGGCGGCGGCGGCCAGGATCTGCTGTTCCAGCTCTTCCACGTCCGAGAGGCGCTGCGGCCAGGTGCCGCTGCGGATGCATTGGACGCAGCGCACCACCTCGACCAGCCCCTGCAGCAGCAGCAGCACGCCGACCACCGGGATCAGCAGCTTGAAGGGCCAGATCACGGGCCCGGTCGGGGAGAACATGCTGCGCTCGTTCTGCCGGAAGCTTTCGGCGAAGAAGTGCCAGCCGGAGATCATGAAGGCGAAGATCGCCGGGAAGAAGAACAGGATGAACAGCACCAGGTCGAACCAGGCCTGGGTGCGCGGCGTGAAATTGCGGTACAGGAAATCGCCGCGCACATGCCCGTTGCGCGACAGCGCATAGGCGCCCGCCATCATGAACAGCGTGCCGTAGAGCATGTAGGATACGTCGTAGCCCCAGCTGGTCGGGGCGCGGAAGACGTAGCGGACGAAGACCTCGTAGACCACGATGCCGGTCAGCGCGAGGATTGTCCAGGCGAAGGTCTGGCCGACGAAGGTGCTGAGCCGGTCGATGCCGAGCAGCAGGCGCTGCATGCGCGTTCCCCCAATTCGAACGGAACCCGCCGCCCGGCATCGCCGGACGGCGGGGCTGACCTGGCGCGGCTCAGCCCTGGCGGGCGAAGAAGTGATTGTAGGAAATCACCGGGCTGGCCTCGTAGCGCAGGAAGAAATTACCGACCCGTCGGCACCAGTCACGTTGGCTGTCGCATATCTTCTTGAACAACGGGCCGTTGACCGGGGAGGAATTGTCGGCCTCTAGCCTGGCGATGACCCGGTCCCAGGCCTGCAGCTGCGCATCCAGCACCGGGCGCGGCGTCGGCCTGACATTCACCCCCTGCTGTTGCGCCATGGCCTGGAGGTCGCGCGAGAACCGATCCTGCAGCTTCCAGCTCATCTCGGCCGAGGCGGATTCGGCGCCATGCCGAATCACCGCCTTCAGCTCGTCTGGGAGGCTGTCGTACCTGGTCTTGTTGAACAGGATCTCGAAGCTCTCCACCCGCTGGTGGTAGCTCTGGATCATGTAGGTCTTGGCGACGTCGGGGAAGCCGAGGACCCGGTCGGAGGAAGGGTTGCTGAATTCCGCTCCGTCGATCACGCCGCGCTCCAGCGCCGGCACGATCTCCCCGCCCGGCAGGGAGACGACAGCGGCGCCCATCTCGTTCATGACATCGGCGGCCAGGCCGACGGTGCGGTATTTCAGGCCTCGGATCTGGTCCGCCCGCTCGATCGGAGTCTTGAACCAGCCGAGCGGCTGGGTCGGAATCGGGCCGGACAGGAAGCCGACCGTATTCACTTTCAGCACATCCTGGGTGAGCTCGCGGTACAGCGCCTCTCCCCCGCCCTGGTAGAACCAGCCGAGCATCTGGTTGGCATCGCCGAACCAGGGCGGCGCCGTGCCGAACAGGCTGAAAGCCTTGTTCTTGCCAAACCAATAGGCGCAGACGCCATGCCCGCCATCGAGCGTACCGGCCGAGACCGCATCCAACAGCTGGAAGGCGCCGACTACCGCGCCGGCTGCCAGCAATTCCAGCCGCAGCCGGCCGCCAGCCATGGCGTTGACGCGGCTCACGTAATCCTGGGCGAACTCGTGGAAGATATCGCGCTGCGGCCAGGTGGACTGAAAGCGCAATGTCACGGTCTGGGCGCGGCTGACATTCGGCGTGGCCAGTACGGCCGCCCCGGCGGCGCCGATCGCAGCGACCTTCAATAGGCCACGACGCCCCGGGACCGATGTCTCGGTATCAGACATGTTTTCTCCCCGTGAAAAGGCGCCAGATTTGAATTGCCCTGTCGCCATTGCTCTACCGTTCTAGATAACGCGAGGGCCACCTGGCCGCAATGCTATCTTGCGCTACTCGGCCGACCGATGCGGTGCAGCACCGGCCCCATGCTGTATTTCCTGAAGCCTTCTCTTAAATTTCACGAAGCCGCGACTGCCACTTGCATTATTGGAGACATGACCCGCCGTGAAGCGCCCGGATTTGGCGATTCAGGTTCAGCGTTAGCTTTCGCCGTATCTCTAAGAACTGGAGACATAAGTCTGATCTTGGCGTCATGGGCTGATGTCAGCCTTTCTTGTTCCTGACGACTTCTAATACCAACCGCCATGGTCACTGACTCGCATGTGATCCGCGGTTTGCGGCGGGCGTGATTCGCTGTCTCCCGGGGGTTCGATTCGGGAGGCTT
>NZ_JQKB01000071.1:0-9695 GCF_000745835.1 Belnapia moabensis DSM 16746
AGCCGAGGATCTGGGCCCGGATGTGCTCGAGCAACGCGGCATCGGAGCAGGCCCCGACCGGACCCCAGCGTATCGGACCGGCCGGTGCCGCGGGGTCGGGTGCCGCGCGATGGCGGTAGACCGTGGCCCGGGAGAGCCGCCAGACCCGGGCGACCCTGGCCAAGCCATAGGCGCGGCTCGTGACCGGAGAGATGGCCCGGCTCACCGCCTCGACCTCCGGCGGCCCAAAGGGCGGCCGCCCTCCAGGGTCGCAATCTTCTGCTCCAGCAGCTCGTTAGCCATGGTGACCTCGCCGAGCTTGGCCTTGAGCCGGAGCAACTCCTCATCGCGGCTGTCGCGCTCGCGCTCCTTCATCGCCGCCTCCGCCCCAACCAGGGCACGGTCGCGCCACTCGCTCAGGCGGGCGACGGTGACGTTGAACTCGCGGGCCACGGTCTCCAGCGGCTCACCGCGCAGCAGCCGGGTGACGGCGGCCAGCTTGCGCCGGGCAGAGTTGCGACGCTCTGGCCCGGCACCGCTCGTGGAGGCGCCGGCGTCAGCGTTCTGTGCGCACGCCGGCGCCCCCGCGGGCTCGTCGTTGTGGTTCTGGTCCATCGGTCTGACCTCCGGTTGCGGTGACCTCTACCGCAGCCGGCTGTCTCATCGAACCGTGCCGCACCCCACGATCTTGGTCGGCCTGAAGTTCGCCATCCAACGCTGCACGGCCTGCATCACCGGCAGCGGCACTTCGTTCTGCTGGATCTCCTCCTCGATCTCCTCGATCTCGCCGGACATCAGCACATCCACCTCACGTACGCGACCTTCCCGGGTGCGTCCCTTGAGTTTGAAGGTCAGTCGCCCGGCCTCGATCTCAACGCCGGCCTCGGAAATCTGCTCAAAGCCGCCGGCGGCCCGCGCCGCCGCCACGATGTGCGGCGGAACTTGATTTGTCTCCAGCTTCGCGCTTTGTGCCTGCACGGCGTTGTGGCCAACGGCAGCGGCAAAAATTGCCGCAATAGCCGCGGCTTTCAAAACATAGGCCATGGTGCGCTCGTCGTTTCCGGCTGGCGTCGTGCAGACGCTGCCAAGCGCACCATGCGTGCCACCTAAGACCACGGCTTCGTAGTTATGTCACTGTCCAATAACATTGCGGTCCAACCGGGGGTGGTACTGCCCAATGTTCACATGATGCCAGGGTAGGCCAAGCCATAGTAGTCATAAACGCTGCGGCCATAACCCGGCTCGGTCCACGGTGTCTCGTCGCGGCCACAGCTCGGTGCCGCTTCCAACTGTGCGCGCGAGACATCCGCCACATAGCCGCTCAGGTCTGTATCGTAGGTCAACGTCTTCCAGGGCAGGGGGTGGTAGCGTTCACCAATCCCAAGAATGCCACCGAAGCTCATGACAACGTAGGAAACCTGGCCGGAGACCTTGTCGATCATCAGCGTATAGATCGAACCAAGGCAATCGCCGGCGCGACTGTAGACAGGCGTGCCTTCGACCCTGTCGGAGGAAATCAGTCGAGCTGTTTCGATTGTGGTAACACCTTCGTCGCCTGTGATGCCGGTTCCCGTGGCTTCTGACATTATCGTCTCCGTTGGCTGATCACTGAATTCTACCAGGCATCGCCGAGTTGCCATTGCAGGGCGACCGCGACTTGATAGCGTGGCGTGTCACGGGTGGTCCCAAACCCGGCAGCGAGGCCCAGCACGGCCCGGCCTCCTGAGAGCCTGTGGCGAACTCCAGCTTGAATGAGGCTGTAGTCGCGGTCACCCCGCTCCTGCTGCTCCCTGGCATATGTCAGAACGAGTGCGGTGGCAGGGGAGAGCGCCTGACCAACAGAAGCATTCACCAGATAGCGGTTCGGCCGCTCGCCAAACTGCGGCTCCAGGCGAGCCACCCAGCCAATGTTAAGATGGGTGCCGATGGCCTGTTGCCCGAAAGGAAACGTCCTGCCTATTAGCGCCACGGCTTCGGTTTCATAAGCGGGTTTGCCGGGGCCATAGAGGGTTCGTATCCGTATCAGGCCCGCAATAGCGGGATACCCGCCACGTCCATCGCTGAACTCGTACAGCGCCCCAATCCGGGTCGCACCTCCCCATGCGACCTGCCCGCCATCCTGTGACGGGCCGAGACCGTCGCTGACAGTACCCAGCTTCCGCCGGGTCTCGAGGTTGCCATAGGCGCCAACTTGGCCGATGCGAAGCTCCAAGCCTGGCACGACACCCATCGATAGCTGGGTCTCGACGGCGCCGGTGTTGCGCACCGAGCCTTGCCGCGCTCTCTCGTAGGCGCCGATGAAAGCAGCCTCGGCTGCGCCGGGCTTGGCGGCGACGGGATCGGTAATCTGGAACGGGTCGTCGGCAAGCTCAATTGGCTCTTCTACCGCCGCTGCCGCGGGTGCGGCGGACAAGAAGTACATCGCTGCCAGCAGCGCGCCGGCGCAGTTCTGAGGAAGAAGTCTGCACATCCGGCTCCCCTACCGGCTGGCGGGCCCGCCTCGCAACCGCAACCGAAAGACGTTCCTATGAACGGCGGCCGGTAAGGGGTGGCAGTGGTAATCGAGCTGGGCCTGCCGGATCAGCATGTGGCTTATGCGGGATCGCAATGCGTATTGAACAAAGCTGGGTTTGAGGGTGTGCGGTTCGTGCCGGAAATAGACCACCGCCTTTATCAGCGGCCACCCCAGAGTTGCAGACGGTGGCATAGGCCCATGCCGCCAAATATGAGAATGACGGCGACGGAAAGGCTCAGCCGGTCCGTAAGCACCGCGAAGTTTACACAAGCCGCGAGGAGGCTCAATAGAACCTCGACGACATACCCTGACTACCATGCGTCAGGGCTGGCCCCGGCCGCTGCGAGAGGACGGCCGGGATGATCATGTCACGAAGGAAAGCGCCTTACTGCGTGGGCGTTGCCGGCGTGCTGGGTATGGTGCCCGCCCCCCGCGCCACGGCTTCTAGGGTCGACAGCTCCTGGCGTCGTTGAGTGACCTGACGCTCCAGCTCCGCCGCCTCGGCCCGTGATCGGTCAAGTGTCGAAGTACCCGCATTGATGTTCGTTTCCAGCGCCGTCGCCCGGCCTTCCAGCGACTGGATCCGAGCGGCCGTCTCCGCCGCACCACGCTCCGCCGCCGCTGCGCGCTGCGCAGCCGCTTCGGCTTCAGCACGCCGGTCGGCCAGGGCTTTCTCGGCCGTGCCCACCTCGTCGCGCAACACAGCGAGGCGCTGCTCGGTCTCGCTCACGGCCTGCTGCTTACCGGCGAGCGCCGCCTCGGCCTCGCTGGCCTGCGCCCGCAGCGCGGCGACACGCTGCTCTGCTATCCCGACCGCCGTGTTTGCCTCAGCAAGGCGTGCCTCTGCCGCAGCGAGCGCGACGCCGCTGGTCTCCACGGCTGCTGCCAAGCGAGCGCGCTCGGCCTCTACTGCCACGACTGCAGCCTGGCGCTCGCTCAGGGTCACCGAAGTGACCTCAGTTGCGCTGCGCAGCTCGGCCAAACGACCTTCCGCGGCGGTCGCCGCATTGAGCAACTCGGCCACGCGAGCCTCACCGGCCTGGACCCGCTCGGCTGCGGCATCAGCTCCACGACCGGCCTCGGCCATGCGTGCCTCCACCCCGGCCAATGTCCCCTGCCGTGCGGCGATGTCGGCCTCAGCGGCCGCGATCACTTCACGCAAGGCCTGCGCCCGGCTCTCGGCGCCGGCGATCGTGGCCTCCCGGGTCGTTAGCGTCTCCTGGGCCCGGCCGGCTTCCGCGGCCAGAGCCGCCACACGTCCTTGCGCCGCCTCGGCCCGGGCGGAGAAATCGGTCGCGCGCCCCTCGGCCTCGCGTAGAGCAGTAGCAGCGGCGTCGCGTTGAGCAGCCAGCCGCTCCACCTCGCCTCGACGCTCGGCCAGCGCGGCATCGGCTGCGGCAGCCTCTGTGCGGGTTCCGGCCAAGGCGGCGGTAGCGGCCTCGCCGGCCTGTCGTAATTCCGTAGCCCGCGCCTCGGCCGCGTCGGTCGCGGCCTTGAGCTCGGCGACCCGGCCCTCTCCGGCCGCAGTCTGTCGTCCGAGCTCCGCGAGGCGCGCCTCCGTCTGCGCTGTGCCGGCGGTGAGCTCGCGGCTTCGCCCCTCCGCCGCCGCTATCCGTTGCGTCAAGGCCGCGAGATCGCCCGCTGCCTGCCGCTCCTGCGCCAAGCTGCCCTCGAGCTCCGACACGCGTACTGCGCGGGCTTGGCCAGCCTGTTCCGCGGCCTCCAGCCGGTTACCACGGGACACGGCGATGGACCATCCAAGGACCAGCAGGATCAGCGCTGCCCCTGCGGCACCGAGCACGGGCCAGGATAGCCCAAACATGCCGGCTGAGCTGACCAGCCCATGAGCCGGTGTTGGCCGTTCTCTTGGTGCTGGTGTTTGGTTCATCGGCTTGTTCACCATGGTCGGGAAACTTTCAAAAGGATTTGATTCGTCTGTAAACCGTTCAGCGTCGTTGAACGAAAGTTCGGCACCTAACAAACCACGTCATGGATAACGGCCAGGATTATCTTGGTGTCTCTATCAGCCACCCTCATGACGTCGTTTGCCATGTCACCAAGCTGCAATCCGGTCCGTAAAAAGGCGGACGCCGTCATTTGGCATGACGGCGCTGTTTCCTCCGACTACCAGCTGTTTCAGACGCTCCGCCGGCCGGTGACGGCATGGTAGATCCACAACACAACGACTGCACCGATCACGGCGACGATCATGCTGTACAGGTTGAAGCCGGTGACGCCGGCTCCACCGAGCATGTTGAAGAGGAAGCCGCCAACGAAGGCACCAACGATGCCGAGCACGATATCGATGACGGCCCCTTGGCCGCTACCGGCATACAGCTTGCTGGCGATGAAGCCAGCAACTAGTCCCAAGATAAGCCAAGCAATGATGGACATTGGAATGTTTCCTGAATCACGTGGGGATGAGGGGTACGTACCGTCTGGGCAGTGGGCTCGCCGTGTCGTCACTATGGGGGGCGGTCTTAGTCATTGAGTCGGTAGGGTGGGGAAGGATTGCTCCAGTCCCCACCCTGTCCAGCATGTGTCAGCGCTTGGTGGGATTGGCGCCGCTGACGTTGGTGCCCAGGGTCTTGTCGACTGCACGGCTGGCCATCGTGCCGGGCGGGTTACCCGGTGCGTCATCAGGAGCGGCACCGGCAACACCGACACCGGTCGTCACGCGGGCTGCGTCCGTGGTGGTGTCGTCGATGTCAACCTCGGTCCGACGGACAGTATCCTGCACCGTCTCTGTCCGTTCGGTGGCTACCTTGCGGATGACGACCTCGCCGGTGACGCGGGCTTCCTTGGCGATCACCGCTTCCTCGGCGGTTTCGGTGGCTTCGATCGTGCGGTCCTGGAACACGGCCTCGGCGCCGGTCACCGGGCGATCGACCGCGCGACGCTGCACATCGACATGCTCCTGGTGCAGCATCACCTGCTCACTCACCGGCGTCTCGACCACGTAGGAGCGCACCCGTACCCGCCCGCGCTCCACATCACGCTTGCCAACCCGCAGGCTTTCCTCGACGACCGGGATCACCTCCTCGCCGCCGACACGGGCCGTCGTGGTGGCCGCTGCGGTCGTCGTCGAAGCGGCGGCAGGCGTGGTGGAACCCACGGCCATGCCTGTGGCGGCGACACCGAGCCCGGTTGCAGCCGGCACGCTGGCCACCTCGGTGTCCGAGGCGACGGCCTGGGTACCCGTCCAGCCTTGCTGCCGCCACTCGGCCTCCCGGGTGTCGAGGTCCACGGCGCCGTGGCTCTCGAGGACATCCATGGCTTGCTCGAGCTTGCTGTCCTCAATCGTCGCTGACACAACGACGGAACCGCGACGCACGCCCTCTGCGTAGGTCGTCCTGTCCTCGTCGGGAACAAAGAGATCCTTCAGCGACGCCCAAAAACCGGTATCGCTGGACGCGGCGGCCGTCCCGCCGGTCGTCGATGTTGCGTCAGCCGCATGCATCTGGATGTCACTGCTTGCGATGTTCAGTTGCCGCGCGAGTTGCTGAATGGCGGCGTCCGCATGGGCACGATCGTCAAACATGGCGGTGATGGTACGCGACATGGTGGTCTCTCCTAAAGTGGTTGGTTCAGTTGTCCAGTCCAGCGGACGGAGGCGTTGCCCCTGCCGCTGGCACTCTGTCGACCGCGGCACGCTGAACCCGCCGTTCGACGGACCATTCCACGGCTTCCTCGCCTTCGACGAAACGCAGGCGGATCTCTTCCCTGAGGACGAGGCGCCGTTCGACGACAAGGATCTCCTCAACCACTGGGACAACGAGGACGTCGCCTTCCTGGCGGGTTTGCGGCGGCTCGCTTACCTCGCGGTCAATCTGCACGCGCTCGACCTCGGCGCGCCGTGTGCGAAGGGTGGCCCGCAGCACGTCCTCGACCGTCTCGGTGCTCAGTGAAATGCGCACCCTCCCGGTCTCGACCGTGCGCTTGCTGACATGCAGGATCTCCTCCGCCAGGGGCACGACCTGCTCGGTCACGCCTCCAGCGGCAATATCATCCAAAGGCGCCACGGCATCGCCGTGGGAGCCTCGAGTATTGCGCTCAGGCGACACGCCGGGTGTTCCTGAACGTCAGCAGGTCGCGGGTGCCGCGGCGGGCGCCGAGCACTGCGGCGATGGCACCCAGCAGCATGATGCCAAAGACTGAGAAAGCAGCAATCGACGTACCGGAGGCAGCAGTGTCGGCAGCACGGCGGGCCGTTTCCTCAGCCTGACGCGCAGCTTGGGTGGCCTGCTGCTCGGCCTGCGCGACGCGGGCCTGGGCGTCTTGCGGGCTGATGTTGTATTCGGCTGCCACAAGCTGGTTCAGACGCTCGCGGTCCGCTTGCGGCAGCTGCCCATCCGTCACCCGCTTGGTGGCAAGCTGGCCCATCTCGGCCTTGCGCTGGTCGGACGTCATCGCGGCCGGATTGCCACCAGTCCCGCTTAGTGCGTTCTGCACACGATCAGTGACGCTCTGCGCCATCGACTGCAGCGTCCCGGTGCTCGTACGGTCGGCGGCCTGTTGCCCCGCCGCCGAGCCTGCAGAGCCAGCACCTGACGCCACGCCGCTCAGCAGGCTGGAGGCTCCGGAGGTGGCGGTGGAGGCAATGCCGGAAACGAGGTTGCCCAGCAACACGGCAGAGATCAGGAAGGTAGTGCCCCACACGGCCAAGCCGTGCAATGTGCCATCGGTGTTGTCGGCAGTGCCGGACAGGCGCGCGGCGACGTACCCGCCAACCGCGAGGCCGATCAGGTTGGACACCAGCAGCCAGATGGCCGCGCCGATGCCGAAGGACGATGCGGACGGTGTTCCACGCGCCGCGGCATCGACCGTTGTGGCGCCCACGCCGGCGCCCAAGGCGTTCAGCATCAGGCCGATAGTCAGTGCCACAACGGCACCGGCGATGATCGCGCCCCATGAAATGCGCGAGGGCAGCGACGGAGCACCCTCCGGAAGAACCGCAGTGGCGGCCGCGTCGTCATAAGTTCCGGCTGTGGTTCGGGTCTGCATCTTCGAAGTTCCTTTGCTTTAATGAGCACGGCGACGCGGTCACTGGAGATCAGCGGTGCGCATCTCGACAAGGCATGCGCATGCAATCGGTCCGGCGCACACCGGACCGTTGATGTTGTTTTTTTGTTGTTGTTAAAGCACTACTTGTCGGTCGCGTCCCGCACGGCGTCCTTCGCACTACCGGCAGTGTTCTGAATCTTGCCTTTGACCTTCTCTGCGGCGCCTTCGGCCTGGGTCTGGGTGTTGCCGGTAAGCTTCCCAATGGCTTCCTTGATGGAGCCCTTGACCTGCCTGGCCGCGCCCGCAATGCGATCGCTGTCCATCTGGTCTTCCCCTGAAGCGCCTAGAGCTGGAACCATGATCGGTGAGCCATGGCGCTGCTCGCATAACCGCGGCCGTACCCCGGAGTTCGGCAAGCGGCCGTGCAATCGGCAAAGTCGACTAGTATGCCTGCACTAGCTTGGTGGGGGTAGAGTACTAATCCCCAATGACTGAGCAGTTCCACAGGCCTCACCAACGGCCAGGGGCGGCACGGTTCGTCGATTCTAATCTGGGGTATCGGTTGATTTCGGCGTCTTGGGTGGGGGGCCTCCATCGAAGCCGCGCTCACGGGCCCAGATGACCAACGCCGTTCGGCTGTTTACTCCGGTCCGCCGATAGAGCGAGGCGATGTGGTTGCGCACAGTATTGGGGGAGATACCGAGCTTGCGCGCAATGGAGGGGTCTGCCATGCCGCGGCACACCAGGGTCAGGACCTCTCGCGCTCGCTGCGGCAACTCGCCAAGTTCCGCCGCGGCACCTTGAGGTGCATCAAACCGTCGGAGCTTGGCTAGTTTCTCCAGCACGACCTGGCTGAACCAGGACGTGTCCTGCATCACTGCCTCGATCGCTGCAACGACCTCAAACTCCGTGCGTCGTCGCTCAGCGACATCCTGTGCTATTATCAGAACACATGGGTGATTTCCGATGGTCACCGCCTCGGCTGATACCAGGCAGTCGAGCACGCCGCCCTCTTTGGTGCGCAGCTTCATCTCAAGCTGGCGCACCGAGCCATCATTGTGAAGTTGCTGCTCGATCGCCTTCCCTGCCCGTTTATCAGCCCATAATCCGATCTCGTCGGCACCCTTGCCAACCAACTCTGCTTCGGCGTAGCCACATTCCCGGCTAAAGGCGTCATTGACCAGCATGATACGGCAGCCAGCTCGCGCGGCAACGAAGGTCGGCACGGGCGTAAGACGGAATGCCGTGGCGAAGCTGGCTTCACTCTGGCGAAGGGCATCCTCGGTCAGCTTATGACGCTCCAGGTCGACGAAGCTGAACAGCATGCAGGCTGTATCACCGAGCTCAATCGGCTGTCCGGCGACGATGACCCGCTTTTCGCCACCGCCGGACAGCTGCAGCACCGCTTCCATCTGCGGGATGGTGCGTCCGTTCTGCAGCCGCTCAATGGCCAGCTCCCGCCGGGCAGCACCTTCGAGCACGTCGATTTCGTACGCCGAGCGCCCAAGCACCTGCTCCTCGGAGTAGCCAGTCATCTCCAGGAAGCCGCGATTGACTTTGACATGGCGGTGATCCGACAGCCGCAGGATCACGGCGGGCGCTGGGTTGGCAGCGAAGGTTGTCTCGAAGCGCTCCTCGGCGTCAAAGCGCTCGCTCTCATCGTTCAGGATCAGCACCAGGCAGTCGGGGACACCAGCGGCGTCGTTGAGCACGAGGCTGCGAATGCGATGGGTCCACTGCGCCTCGTTTTGTCCAGCAGGCGCCACCTCGACTACCACCTCATCAAAGGCCTCGCCCGCCAGCACCCGTTCCATCGGGTAATGGCCCTTCGGTAGGTGGTGCCGGTTGCGGTAGCGCAACTCGAACCTCTCCCGGTACTCCGAGACAGTTGCGCCCAAATCCGCGATCTCGCGCACGCCGTGCATCTTGAGCGCGGCCCTATTTGCCCAGGAGATACGCTGGTTGGGTTCGAAAAGGATGACCCCGTCCTGCAGTGCGGCGAGTATGAGTCGCAGCTGCTGCTGGTCGACGTGATCTTGCGCGGGCAGCTCTGACACGATGGGTGCTCCAAGCGTTTGGCGCTGTTACCCGCGCCGCGTCTTAGAGTCTGAACGCGAAATAAGCCTGGTCCTTCAGGTCGGTTTCGACACGTAGGTCAGTGCGCCGGCCAAGCCTCACCACGTTGGGCCGATGTCTC
>NZ_JQKB01000071.1:9705-22238 GCF_000745835.1 Belnapia moabensis DSM 16746
AGCAGGATGATGGTGGCCCGCTGCGTATGCTTGAGCGGGCGGTTCCGGTCGCCGATGATCGCACTCAGGCGGGTGCGGTCGGCCGATCCAACGATGACACTGACGGTCTGGGCCATAGCCGGAGAATTCCACCGCAGCGGCCCGCTGTGAATCCTCCGTCTGGGTCAGTGCACTAGGAGCGCACGACCCGTAACTGCCGCGCGGCCATTCGTGCCTCCAAGGAAGGCGGCTGTGATGGCTTTGGCGCGAGCCAGTCACCAGACCGGAAACGCTCAACACAAGCCATGCCGTCCCAGGCTTGTTGGCGTCCCATGTTGGCGAGCCAGAACGCGCGCGCCGAGACACTCCACGCAATGACCGCATCTAGCCACAGAATCATGGCGATATGGGGCACCGTTCGTCCAGCCTAAGTCCCAATACGCTGTCCGGTCCCTAGTTCGTTCAGGCCCTCACGTTGGGCCTCATGATCCGTGAAGATGTTGGCGAGGACCAAGGCAGCAGTGCCAAGCAGAAATATGAGCATGGGAATCTCCTAAGTGAGTTTCCCTCCCTGAACTGCATTTATGCTGCGCTGCACAAAAGACAATAGCAAGAGCCATTTTGTGGAATTCGCGCGATCCATTCAACTACATGGTGTTAGGATCGAAATGGAAGGTGCCCCACGGCATGGGCCGCCGGTAGGTTCCGCCTTCCCAATCTCCCGGCGCCGGGAGGCTCTTTCGACTGACGCGTGCTAGCCACCCTTCTGGAGACTGGCAGCCCTGCGCGCGTAGCGGATGCGCTTTCTGGCGGTCTTCCGGCTGCGCTTGGGTCTTAGACGCACGGCAAACTCCCCCTGGTTCACTAGGGATGAACGGCGCGGTGCCGGGAAGGTTAGCGCGTCATCCGCATCGTCCGCGTTGGCGCGTGGTCCATGCCTCTCGATGGCTGCTGCGGCATGGCTGGTAGTATTCGTCAACCGGGCTGCGATCGGCTGAAGGGATCATAATAGAGGCCGAGGCTGGAGGCGCCGGCGTTGGCAATGGTGAGCTTCCTGGGCCTTCAGCATTAGCGGCCTTTGTTGTTTAGCTGGCCCGCACTCCCGCAAGGGAGTGCATACAGCGTCTCGTCGCCTGCGACCAGGCCGGCATGACGCCGCTCGTTCCCAAGCCGATGACCTCGGGTGCCAAGGCGGATGGACGGTTCGGCAAGCAGGACTTCATCGACCTGCCCGAGCAGGACGCCTACCGCTGCCCTGCCGGCGAGACCATGAAGTGGCGGTTCAACCGCATTGATGAGAACGGCAAGCTCCTGCGGCACTACTGGACCACCAAGTGCCCGGACTGCCCGATCAAGGCGCAGTGCACGGCGGCCAAGCTGCGCCGCGTCACGCGCTGGGAGCACGAAGGTGTGCTGGATGCCATGCAGCGCCGCCTCGATCAGCGACCCGATACAATGCGAGTACGGCGGCGGACGGTGGAGCACCCCTTCGGCACGCTCAAGGCATGGATGGGCGCCACCCACTTCCGCACCAAGACCCTCAAACGGGTACGAACCGAGATGAGCCTGCAGGTACTGGCCTACAACCTGAAGCGGGTCATCGCCATCAAGGGTGTCGGGGCGCTGCTGGCAGCCGCCCGGGCCTGAAGGCGGCCCCTCTGACGCCACGCTGCCGACAGGCAGCCGAGCGCCGGCCCACCTCAGCAGCAGCTAACGGCAGGGGTTTTTACACAGCCTCGGTCGGATACAGCTATAGCCCAAGCGGGCGCGGGCGAGCACCGGATGGCAGGGCTAACCTGTGCCAGGGGAGACTTATCGCATGTGACCGGCAACGCCGCTGCAATCAAGCGGTGCGGAAAAAAAGCCCACCCCTTGATGGCGAGGGATGGGCAGTTCCATTGGGATCCGAAGAAAGAGGTTGTCCAAACCTCAGTTTTCACAACTTATAGTAATCCTCTTGGTTTCTACAGGCCTGCATAGTTGTGGGAATTCTCATTATTGATGATAAGCAGTTTTCTCGGACCGCTTCAGCGGGGCATCAACGTTAAATAAGAGTCTGAACGCGAAATAAGCCTGGTCCTTCAGGTCGGTTTCGACACGTAGGTCAGTGCGCCGGCCAAGCCTCACCACGTTGGGCCGATGTCTCGCACCAGCCTACGCAGCAATGCCGACCTGCCTCCGCCTTCCGATCGCCGTGTTCCCCGACCCAGCCGTGGTGACGGCTGGAACGCCCTGGCCGACATCGAGGTCTTCGTCTTCGCGGTCGAGGCTGAGTTGGAGGCCATGGACCACGAGCGGATCGGCGTGCACCGCCGCGGCCGCAAGCCGGACCTCACGCTGCGGCGGCGGCTGATCGGACTGATTTGGACGTTGACCTTCGGCGGCCTGCAGTGGCGCGTGGCCGGCTGGCTCTCGGGTGTTCCCTTCACCACCCTGCACAGCAGCTTCGCGCGCTGGACCCGCCTGGGCCTGTGGCGCCGGCTGGGGCAACGCCTCGCGCTCGATTGGCGGCTGGCCTGCGGCGACGAGGTGCTGCCCTCCGCTGTGGTGGCCGACAGCCGCTCCCTGCGATCAGCCCCAACCGCCTGGGTGCGCGGCATCGATGGCGGCAAGCTGGTCAAGGGCGTGAAGCTGTTCGCGGTCTGCGACAAGCACGGCTCGCTGCTCGATCTCGAACTGCAGCCAGCCAACACGGACGACCGCGCGGGCGTCCTGCCGATGCTGCCGCGGCTAGCAGCACTCGGCTTCGAAGGTGACCTCCTCGGCGACAGCGGCTTCAAGGGCGCGCCCTTCGCCACGGCAGCGCTTGAGCATGACATCCATGTCTCCATCTCGCCTGGCGGCACGCGGGACGGCCGCTTCCTGCCGAACGGGATCAGATGGGTTGTGGAGCGGCTGTTCGCCTGGCTCAGCCGCTACCGGCGGCTCAACATCGTCTACGACCGCGCCGCCGACCTCTTTGCCGGGCACATCTGGATTGCAATGATCTCCATCATCTCGCGGCGGATCGTCGGCCAAACCCAGGAGCAATAAGGAGTTTATTCGCGTACAGCGTCTAAGTCAGTTCCATGAAACCGACTTCATGATAGCTAATTGAACCTAAACGGTTTTATGCGTCGTTGATGGGAGGCGGCTATGCAAGGCCCTCGCCAAGTCGGCATCGAGAACCACCGGGACCATCGGATTGAAGTGCAAGACGACGGCGCGGAAGGCTGGATACTGACCATCTACGACCCGAAAGCCTTCGAAAAATCGACTTTGCGATGCAGCGTGCCTGACGGCTTAACAACGCTGCTTAACGAGGCTCGCTCGCGCATCGACCGTCGCTTGGACGGCCAAGGATGGCACCACGAGCAGCACTGATCCGCACCTCTTAGCCCTTCGCCCCCGCACAGGGACAGCCGCTAACCTGCGGAGCGCAGGGGTTATCGCAAGGTAGACTCGTCGCGACCGCTCTCCCACAGCGACGACCTGCCGGCGCCTCAGCTTAGAAACCGGCAGGCCATGACGTCACCGCCCCGGCGGGTGAACGGGCGACGACCCGCACTGAATGGCAAATCAGACCTTCGACGCGATAGGTCCATCCGTCGCGGGCGGGCTCGACCCGCCAGGACCCATCCTCGGCCGGCCGCCAAGGCTGATCCGCCAGCAATGCCTCGAGGCCGTCTCCTGAATGGCCACGCAACGGGGTCCGCGCACGCGCTTCCGAAGTCACAGTGGCCGGGGTGGATAGCAGTTCCATGAAAACTGGAGTCGCCTGGCCGGCCAGCGGTTCCGCGAGCGGCGAAATTCGTCGCGCTAAAGCACACCATAAGCCGTGGCGTCACCGCGCCGCACATCGTCAGCGGCTCGGCCGCTGCCATTGCTCAGGGCGCGGATGCGGCGTGAGAGGCACCACTTCCAGCGGTGCCGGGCTGCACTCGGTGCTAGGGCGCCATGACCTGAGAACGAGCTGACCTGCGGTAGGGGGATCGCAGGGGCAGGGCTCGCCACAAACGTTCACGGCATCTGAAACCGAAGCATCGATCATGAGTTGTGGAGCATGAGGTCGTCAAAACCTCATGTTCTTGAGTCGGTCCCAGCGTTAGTGCCCGCCCCTTGCCATCGAGGGGCGGGCATTTTTGGCTCTCAGCCTGAAAGAGGCAGGGCCGGATCACATGCGAAAATACCGCATCGGGTTAACAGGCGCTGCTACCCCTCGCATTGCTACACCGCTCAGGCTTCGCGCTGCCGCCATTCCGCGGTCTGGCGCACCACGCTGCCGAGCATCAGCACGTCGAAGCCGTGCACTGGCAGGCGGTGGCCGCGGTCCAGCAACTGGCGGGTCTGCTCACAGGTCAGCGCAGCGGCACCGACTGGGATGTTGGTGCCGAGGATCACCCGCTCCAGATGGGCGAAGGCATCACGGAACTCTGGTGCATCAAACTGGCCGGAGACGCCCAGTTCGGTCGAGAGATCGAACTGGGCAATGATCATGCCGTCGATCCCCTCGACCCGGCAGATTGCCTCGATGTTCTCTACTGCAGCGCGAGTTTCGATAAGTAGTAGGCAAACGGTTTGGTCGCCGCGCTGTGGCAGATAGTCGAACAGGCCAACACCCCACCGGGCGTGTGCGACGAATGGCCCCCAGCCGCGCCGGCCCTGCGGCGGGTAGCGGAGCAAGGAAACGCATTCGGCCGCATCTGCGGCGGTGCGGACTTGTGGAAAGACGATGCCCTCGGCGCCGAGATCCAAGGCCGGCTTAACCCAGGCCTCATCGCAGCGGGGCACCCGTACTAGTGGAGCGCAACGTGTTCCAGCGGTTGCCGTGATCATGGCGTGCAGGCTCTCGGGCCCGACCGCGCCATGCTCCTGATCTATGACCACCCAATCCGCTCCGGCGGCCGCCATGGCCTGCACGGACACCGCTGAGGGAATGGTAGCGACATAGCCGGCAAGGGTCTCACCGTTGCGGATCCGCTGCTTCATACCTGCGATTGTCATAGGCAGATCCTTCTGTGCCGGGCGTCCTTCAGCACGGGACTGGTGCCGCCTGGGCCGCGTGTATGCCCACGGCGCCAAGCCTAGAACACCACTGAAACCGCACGAAAGATCCAATCCTGGTGATATTGGAGCGGCTATCTCGAGGCGGTTCTGTCAGCGCTCACGACAAACTTGTCGGCGGGAGATGGTGGCAGGGTTCAGGTCATGCCACTCCCAGAATAGCGCGCGCACTGGTGGCACGACGAAGATGAAGCAGGCGACGAGGGTTGGCAGCATGGGGCTGCCTCAGAGACACGATAGGTATTCTCTAACCCTACGACAGTTGGTTCTTATAAGGTGTTCTGCACTGGGGACACTCAGTCGAGCTACCCCGGCAACGGAGGAAGCGATGCGAAACCAAGCCCGCCGGGTGGCGGTCGCCCTCGGCCTCGTGCTTTGCCCCGCGCTCGGCAATGCGCAACAGCAGCATCAACATGATCATGGGGGCCAGCCGCCTGCCGCCCTCGGCGAGGTCCACTTTGCCGTGAGCTGTACCGCCGAGGGTCAAGTGGCCTTCGACGACGCGATGAGGCTGCAGCATTCCTTCTGGTACCAAGCCTCACGAAAGGCTTTCCAGCAGGTGCTTGAGCGCGACCCAGACTGCCGTATGGCCTATTGGGGCCAGGCACTGTCACTTCTCTACAATCCGTTCATTCCCGCACCGGCCAGCAACATTGCCGAGGGGCGTGCCCTGATCGAAAGGGCGCGGCAGCTTGGAATGAAAACGGAGCGCGAGACCGCCTACCTCGAGGCACTTGCTCCTCTCTTCTCAGGCGATGACGGGGCTGGGCGTCAAGGACGGCTCGAGCAGCATGAGCGTGCAATGGCACTCCTGCACGAGCGCTTTCCGGACGATCCCGAGGCGGCCATCTATTACGCCTTGGCGTTGAACATGGCTGCGCAGCCGACGGACAGAACCTATGCCAGGCAGTTGCGCGCGGGGGAGATCCTTGAGCGCGAGTCCACTCGTCGGCCGAACCACCCTGGCGTGGTGCACTACCTCATTCATACTTACGACTACCCTGCGCTTGCACAGCGTGGTGTACCTGCTGCCGAGCGCTACGCCAGCCTTGCGGCGGATGCGCCGCACGCCCTTCACATGCCCTCACACATCTTCACTCGGGTCGGACGATGGGAGGCCTCAGCCGAGACGAACAAGCGCTCGGCTGCAACCGCGCGAGCTCGCGGTGAGACAACCGACGAGCTGCACGCGACGGATTACATGGTGTACGCCTATCTGCAGACGGGCCGTGATGGTGAAGCGCGGCGCATCGTAGAGGGGCTTGGGCAGTACCAGAAACTCGACCGGCCCGTTTTCCAAGGGCCTTTCGCCTTGGCCTCTATTCCGGCGCGCTTCGCGCTTGAGCGTGGCGCCTGGGCAGAAGCCGCGGCGCTTGAGCCAAGGCAATCAGGCTTCCATCATGTGGACGCGATCACGCGCTTCGCTCGCGTGGTTGGTCTCGCCCGCACCGGACGGCAGGAGGAAGCGGCACCGGATCTGGAGGCGCTACGCGCGGCGGTGACGAGCCTGCGCCAAGCAGGCGACACCTACTGGGCCGAGCAGGTGGATATCCAGCGGCAGGCCGCGGAAGGTTGGGTGGCTTATGCGCGCGGGCAGCGCGAGGATGGACTTACAGCACTGCGCGAGGCGACCGAGCGCGAAGGCCGGACCCAGAAGCACATCGTAACGCCAGGCCCGCTGGCACCGGCGCGCGAGCAATTGGCAGAAATGCTGCTTGAGAGCGGGCAGTCAGCCGAGGCGATGCGAGAGTTCGAAGCGGTTGCGCAAACCGAGCCCAACCGCTTCCGCGCTGTGTCCGGGGCTGCTCGATCGGCGGAGCAGTTAGGGAATGGTGAAGCGGCGCGTCGCCACTACACGCATCTAATGGCAGTCGCCACGCAGGCAGATAGTGGCGCGCGACCCGAGTTGGCGGCGGCCCGAGCCTACATCGCGAAGCAGTAACACACAGACGGTGTTGGGGGGCCAGGCAGGCTCCCCCGCATCCGCTCCTACTGCTCCCAGGATTAGCCGAAGGTTGCGGAGCGCCGTTGATGGGCCCAAGGTTGGTTTGCTCGCTACGACGTAGGGGCCAGGCTACGGAATTTTCGCTCCTGACCCAAATCAGAAGTCTGCCGACGAGTAGCTGTACAAGAGAGATGTCTGCTTCCGAGTTTCAGCAAGATGCCTCCGACGGTCCAAGATAGGCGCATAGCCGACGATCCCGACTACTGAACAGCCAGATCCGCTCACCCATCCAGCGGGCGCTCCGGGAAGACGGCGTTGCCCTGGTACATTCAATCGGGCGGTCGGCCGGACCAGGGGCAACGAACCCCTGGCTGGCGAAGTACATCTTTCCGGGTGGATATTCGCCGGCGTTATCCGAGGTGCTTCCGGCAGCTGAAAAAGCCGGGCTCTGGGTGACCGACATTGAGGTGCTGCGCATGCACTACGCTCATACAATCATGCAGTGGCGCCGGCGCTTCGCCGGCAACCGCGACGCCATCGCCAGCATCTATGATGAGCGCTTTTGCCGGATGTTCGAGTTCTACCTCGCTGGATGCGAGCTGGCGTTCCGCCGCATGGGGCACAAGAACTGGCAAATGCAGCTCACGCGTCGGGTAAATGCTCTCCCGCTGACGCGTGACTATATGTTCAGCGCGGAGCGCGCAGCGGCGCGTTCTCGGCCCGGATGAGCATCTGAAGTCGAAGCCGTGCCCTAAGAGGCAGTTTTCACAATTGCTTTTGGTTGAAGAACCTGCTGCGCGGCTTGTGAAACGCACCGTGTAGGGCGTGACGCCCGCGCCTCACACCGGCGTGGCCTCGACGATCGAGACCGGCGACACCGTCGGGACGACGCGCCGCAACGCGAACCCGGCCTCTGCCAGCAGACCGCGGAACTCGTCGGCCGTCCGCTCGCGCGCGCTGCCGAACATCGCCATCATTTGCGCGTCGACCAGGTAGCTGGCCTGTCGGCCGCGCGCCGGGTCGGGCTCGAGGATCTGCTCGCCGAGCAGCAGCAGCGCCTCCGGGGCCATCGCCGCTCGGCAGGCACGGAGGATTCGCACGCAGTCCTCGTCGCGCCAGTCGTGCAGAACGCGAATCAGCATATAGACGTCCGCACCGGCGGGGACTCCGTCGAAGGCACTTCCCGCCTGCACTGTGATCCGTCCACCCATCAGTTCCTCGGGCTGGACGGAGCGCACCACGTCCTCCAGATCGAGCACCACCCCACGCGGCGTCGGGAAACGCGTCAGGATGTGGCGTAGCGCCGCGCCGTTGCCGCCACCGACGTCGCAGATCAGCCGGACGCCAGAGAAGTCGTAAGCCGCCGCAAAGGCGGCGTGGCGGTTGTCCGGGTAGTTCGCCATCATCGCGTCGAACAGACGCGCCTCCTCCGGGTGCTCGCGCAGGTAGGCGAAGCGACCCTGGCCCCAAGCTACCTCATGCGGCACCCCGCCGGTCATGGCGGCGTCAAGTTCCTCCCAGGCTCGCCAGGAGCCCCGCGCGGTTAAGAAACGCGCGGTGTGGTGCAGGCTGTTGGGAGCATCGGTGCGCAGCAGTTTGGAGCGCGGCGTGTGCGCGATGCTATCGTCGGCAGCGACGCCGAAGACGCCGAAGGATGCGAGCGCCTGGAGCACACGCATCAGCGGTTTGGGACGCACGCCGCAAGCCGCCGCCAACTCATTCAGGGCCACGCGGCCGTCGGGCCCGATCCGGTCGGCGATCCCGAGGTCGGCCACGAGGCGGAGCATGCGTGAGACCTTGAACCCCTGCAGCAGGAGGTCCAGCGCGGCCCGTTCAGGGTCGGCCATTTCGAGTTCCGCCATGGCGTACTCAGCTCCTCTCTGAGGGCAGTGACCGCTCACGGTTTCCGGATCGGATCGCCTCGACCGCCCCGATTATTCACCGAGCTTAAGCCGCCCGGGGCTCTCTGGGAAAGAAGAGCCGCGACGAGCTTGGCCTGGAGTGTGCCGTCCGCGGCACGCATGCCCATGTCCTGCCCTGCCAGAGGAGGAAGCGGCTTTGAATGCCAGTACCTTGCGTCTCATTGCGGCGGTGATCGACTGCTGTGAGCGGCCGCCCAGCGGCAAACCTGGGCACCCCTCGGCCGAGACGGTCTGAGTGCTGGCCACCTTGCGCCGCTTCCTGCGTGAGGGCACGCCATGGCGCAGCCTGACCGCCACCGAACATCAGGCCAGCGGCTCGACCCTGCGCCGCTGCCTGGCGCGCTGGTCGGGAACGGGTCTGCTGGCGAAGGTGCACGCCCTGCTGGTCAGCATGCTGCGCGGCCACCCCGACCCGATCCTCGACACCTGCTCCGTCCGCGCCAAGCGGTGGCGACCTCACCGCCCCCAACCCGACGGACCGCGGCAAGCGGGGCAGCAAGTACCACATCGCGACCGATGGAGATGGCGTGCCGGTGGCCTGCGCCGCCACGGCGGCCAACGTCAACGACACCCTCGCCTTCGAGCGGCTGTTCCTGGCCGCGTTCGCGGTCATGGCCCGCATCCGAACGGTGTTCGCGGACAAGGGGTACGACGCCGAGTACCACCGGGAGCTGTGCCGCGGCTTCGGCGCCGAGCCGCACATCCACAAGCGCGGCCAGCCACGCGGATCAGGGCTGGGCAGACGACGCTGGCCCGTCGAGCGCAGCAACGCCTGGGGGCTGGAGAACAGGCGCTTGGCGCTGCGCTACGGCCGGGTCGGCTTCATCATCCAGTCACTGCTCCAGGCCGCCTGCATATTTTTGGTTGCAGGGCAGCTCGCGCGCGAATTCTGAAAATTGGCTTTAAGCCATCCGTCATGGTTGTTGCGCCAAGAGCGTCGACCGGCATCTGCACGCGTGTGCCGGAGATCAAGGCAGTATTTTTGAAGCTACCCATGTGATCGATGGTGGCGTCGATGCAGCCGCCTGCTGATTGCTAGAGGTCAAACGGTAATGGCAACCGAGGATGCCGGCAGGCTCTCCCTTAGCCGGGCCACTTTCTGGCATCGCCGCAAACTCCAACGAGACGCATAGCCCCGACCACATCAGGCGCAGGGTAAAGCTGCCTCATGCTACCCGCCACTCTCCGTGTCGTCTGGCGCTGCATCACCCTTATCACCAGCCGCATCGATGGCGGCCTCAGGAAGGGGCTCTCGACGACGAGCCAGATAATCGCCGAGCCGGACATTTAAACAATCTTCGTTCATCATACAGGATCAACGCCTGCTGCCCGCGAAGGTGCGATTCCTTTCCGCCAGCGGGATTGGCGCGGAAGGCGGCTTGGCAAGCCGCCCCATGCTGACGGTTAACCGCAGGCTTCAGCGCCTCGCCAATTTTGCGCACCGAATGCCAGAGCGCCGCTTCGTCAAACGGTATCCATAGTTGTAGGCTTGCCCGTGGCATCCGCCCTCCCAAGTAGGATTGAGACGCGAACCTTGGGAGAACTCCTTTGCCGCGAGTCCGTCTGAAGCCGCTCTCGCGGCAAACCATCGTCGTGACCGGTGCGACCTCGGGCATCGGTCTGGCCACCGCGCGCATGGCCACCGAGCGCGGCGCCGCGGTGGTGCTGGCCGCCCGCAACGAGGACGCGCTGCGGCGGTTGGTGGAGGAGATCCGCGGCCGAGGCGGTCGGGCCGAGTATCAGGTGGCCGACGTGGCCGACCCGGCACAGGTGGACGCGGTCGCCGCCAAGGCCGTCGAGGCCTTTGGCGGTTTCGACTCCTGGGTCAACGACGCCGGTGCCTTCATCTACGGCCGGATGGAGGACGTCTCCCTTGCAGACCAGCGGCGCCTGTTCGACGTGACCTACTGGGGCGTGGTCCACGGCACCCTCGTCGCGGCGCGTCACCTCCGGCATCGGGGCGGAGCGATCATCAACGTCGGCAGCGTGCTGGGCGACCGCGCCATAGCGCTGCAGGGCCCCTATTGTGCGGCAAAGGGTGCGGTGAAGAACGCTACCGACGCGTTCCGGATGGAGCTTGAGGGCGAAGGGCTGCCGATCTCGGTTACGCTGATCAAACCCGGACCGATCGATACACCCTTTATGGAGCATGCCCGCAACGCCATGGGCACACGGGGCACTCGGAATCCGCCCCCGGCCTACCATCCTCGCGTCGCCGCCCGCGCCATCCTGCACGCCTGCGAGACGCCGGTGCGCGATCTTTATGTCGGGACCGCGGGCTGGCTGACCAGCCTCGGCGGTGCGCTCGCACCCCGGCTGACCGACTATGCCATGGAGGCGCTGGCCAAGCCGACGCAGACGAGCGAGGACCCCGGGCGGGCGGAGCGGCGCGACAACCTGTACGAGCCGAAGGAGGATCTCTCCGAGCGCAGCAGCCTCGCCGGACCGCCCCCGCGCGGCAGGAGCTTGCTGCTGGACGCGCAGATGAATCCCGGCAAGGCAGCGGCGCTGGTGGCTGGGTTCACGGCGGCGGCGCTGGGTGCGGTCCTGGCTAGGGCGAGGGCCAGCACCTCTCGCCTCCGATACCCACGCCGTAGGTGACAGCGGCCGGGAGAGCGCTCCCTGGCGCGTCCCCTGGCGCGTCCCCTGGCGGCGTCTGCCGGCCGATGGCGGTTAGGTACTTGGCGACATGCCGCAGCTATGGGTGGTGGCGGGGTCGGCCAGGTGGTCGACTACGGTCTCCGGCGTAGCCGGTAGGGGCCTCGCCAGGCCACCGCGGTAGGTACACAGCGTCCCGCTTGGAAAGGGCCGCCGGGCATAGGCTTCGGCCGGCTAGGCGATCGCGGGCCTGGAGGAGTCTGGGATCGCCGGTTCGGTTATCTCCCGGATGACAGCAGCTTCGGGGACGCGGGCGAGGGAATAGGGCAGGCCGGTGGAACACGCGAGAAGGGTGGTTTATCGCATGTGACAGGCGCTGGTCTTAGTGGATGCAGCCTGACGCTTATACCAAGTCTCCGAGAGTGTGACTCGTTGGGGATTCTCAGGCTGGCGGCGCTCTGATTCAACATGGCGAACAGGGGAGCTTCGCCATGCCCATCCCACTCCGAGCTGACTTTGACGCAGCTGGGCTTCGTGCTGCGGCTCGCCGGACCAAGGATGCGGCGCAGGCCCGCCGGCTGTTGGCTCTGGCTGCCGTTTACGCTGGAGCGTCGCGCACGGAGGCTGCCCGGATCGGCGGAGTGACGGTGCAGATCGTCCGGGACTGGGTGGTACGGTTCAACGCCGAGGGCCCGGCTGGGCTGGTTGACCGCAAGGCGCCGGGCCAGGCGTCACGGCTGAACCATACCCATCGTGCGGCCCTGGCAGAGGTGCTTGAGAGCGGCCCGATACCCGCGATCCACGGCGTGGTGCGGTGGCGGCTGATCGATCTCTGCCAGTGGCTGTGGGAGGAGCACCGGGTCACAGCCGCCAAGCAGACCATGAGCCGCGAGGTGCGGGCGCTCGGCTACCGCAAGCTCTCGGCGCGTCCTCGCCATCATGCGCAGGCGGAAGACGCCATCGAGAATTTTAAAAAACCTTTCCCGCCCGCCTGGAGGAAGTTGCGCGCGAGAAAGGCGTCACCACCAGTGCCATAGAGGTCTGGT
>NZ_JQKB01000072.1:0-15737 GCF_000745835.1 Belnapia moabensis DSM 16746
GCCACCAGCCCGGCGTAGAGCCACTGCGAGAGCGGGCCCGCCTCCAGGCCGAGCCGTGCGACGGAAACACCTGCCCGACAAAGGCAGGCTGCGATCGCGGCCGGATCGGTGTCTACTTTCGTCTCGCAGACAACCTGGCCAGCGCCGTCGAGGACGCACAGGCTCGTCTGGTCCAGAGAGACGTCGAGGCCAACATAGTGCTGGTTCATCCTGGAAGCCTTTCGGGTGAGTGGAGCAGTCCGGAGAGGTTGCCCGCCTCCAGACCGATTACGCCATCTCCCATGGGCTGCCTGGTGCGATGTAGGCCGTCTTGGCACCGACCGCGGCGATCCAGCCTTGCACCGCCTTGGCCACGAACTCGGGACCATTATCTGAGCGGACGTGCCCGGGCACGCCGCGCAGGATGAACAGGTCGGACAGCACGTCGATGACGTCCGCCGCCTTGAGTTTGCGCCCTATCCGGATGGCCAGGCACTCGTGGGTGAACTCGTCGAGGACGTTCAGCATTCTGAACTTGCGTCCGTCATGGGTGCGGTCCTCGACAAAGTCGTAGCTCCAGACATGGTCTGGCCGCTCCGGGCGCAGCCGAATGCAGGAGCCGTCGGCCAGCCATAGTCGTCCGCGCTTCGGCTGGCGCGGCGGCACCTTCAGCCCCTCGCGCCGCCAGATCCGCTCCACCCGCTTGGCGTTCACCAGCCAGCCGGCATCCCGCAGCAAGGCCGTGATCTTGCGGTAGCCGTAGCGGCCATACTGTCGTGCCAGCTCGACAATGTCGGCCGTCAGCCGCTCTTCATCGTCGCAGCCCCGCGGCACCTTGCGCTGGGTCGAGCGGTGCTGGCCGAGCGCCGCACAAGTGCGGCGCTCAGAGACACCCATCGTGTGCACGATGTGCTCGACACAGGCCCGCCGGCGCGCGGGGCTCAGTAGTTTCCCCGTGGTCCGGAGCAGTGCTCCGGACCCGCCAGGATCTGCTTGTCGAGCGTGAGGTCCGCGATCGCCTTGCGCAGCCGCGCATTCTCCGTCTCGAGATCTTTCAACCGTTTCACTTGGTCTGACTTCAGCCCCCCGAACTCCCGCCGCCAACGGTAGTAGGTCACCTCGGTCACGCCGATCGCCCGGATCGCCTCCGCCACGGATTGCCCCTGCGAAACCAGAACGTCCACCTGCCGCAGCTTGGCTACGGCCTCCTCAGGCCGGTGCTTCTTGCTCGCCATCTCGGTCCTCCTCCAGTCCAAACCCATACCTCAGGGCAGACCACTTCAAAGGGGGAGGATCAAGCTGCGTAAGCTCGGCCTGCCCGTGGTCTGCCTGGACGCGCGACATGCCAAGGCGGCACTTGCCTTGCAGCTGAACAAGACGGACCGCAACGACGCCCGCGGCCTGGCGCAGATCGTACGCACGGGCTGGTACCGCGAGGTTGCGGTCAAGAGCGTGGACAGCCAGCTGGTCCGCTCCATGCTGACGACCCGGGTGCAGCTGGTCCGCATGCGCGTGGACCTCGCCAACCAGATCAGGGGGGTGCTCAAGCCCTTCGGCCTCGTCGCCGGTAAGGGCGGCGGACGGGCCTTTGTCGAGCGGGTGCGAAGCCTTGTTGCGGGTGGACCGCTTGCACCGGTCGCCGAGGTGCTTCTAGGGCGTGTCTGCAAACTCAAGACGTTTCGGGTGTGCGATCCCATATAAGTTGAGTGGGACGAGGTGATTTGACGGACGCGCAGTGGCGGCATCTGGAGCCGCATCTGCCGCCCGAGAAGCCCTGGACAGGGCATCCGAACGCGCCGCATCGGCGCATCATCAACGGCATTCTCTGGATTTTGCGTACCGGCGCGCCGTGGCGTGACCTGCCAGAGCGGTTCGGGCCGGCTGGGACGGTGTCGAGCCGCTTTTATCGCTGGCGTGGCTTGGGTGTGTGGGGGCGGATCCTGGCGGCGCTGCAGGGCGGAGCGGAAGAGCGGGGCGAGGTGGACTGGGATCTGCACTTCGTGGACGCGACCGTGATCCGCGCGCATCAGCACGCCGCCGGTGCCCGCCGCGATGGTGCTGCCGGAAGCGAGGCTCAAACCCGGGAGGCGCTGGGCCGCAGCCAAGGTGGCTTTTCGACCAAGCTGCACTTGCGGGCTGAGGGCAACGGCCGACCGATCACGGCGGTGCTGACCGGCGGCGAGCGGCACGAGCAGATTGCGCTTGAGGCGCTGCTGGATCAGGGAGCAGTCCGCCGTTCTGGTGGGGGCCGGCCCCGGCTGCGACCGCGGCGCGTGGCTGGTGACAAGGGCTACAGCAGCCCGACCGCACGTGGCCGACTGCGTCGCCGGCACATCGGGGCAGTGATCCCCAGCAAAAGCAACCAGCGCCGGCAGCCGAACTTTGACCGTGCTGCATACCGACGTCGCAACTTGGTTGAGCGCCTGATCAACCGCTTGAAGCAGTTCCGCCGTATCGCCACTCGCTACGAGAAGCGCGCAGTCAACTACCTCACCATGGTCCACATCGGAATGCTTCTATTGTGGCTGTAGAGTTTGCAGACACGCCCTAGCGGCTTGGGAGGCGATCAGCAGCCAGGTTGCCGCCCTGAGCCGGCGCCTGGTGGCCGTAGCCCGCCAGGACCAGGCGGTGCAACGGCTGATGACGGCGCCCGGCGTCGGAACACTGGTCGCGCTGGCCTATACCAGCGTCATCGACGACCCCGGACGCTTCCCGCGATCCTCCAGCGTGGGCGCCTATCTCGGCCTGACGCCGCGGCGTTACCAGTCCGCGAGGAGGACTATACTGGCCGTATCTCACGTTGCGGCGACAGGCTGCTCCGGAGCTACCTGTTCGAGGCTGCCGGGGTGATCCTCCACCGTGTGTCGAAGTGGTCGGCCCTGAAGGCCTGGGGCACGCGACTGGCCAAGAAGATCGGCGCCAAGAAGGCCACCGTCGCCGTTGCGCGCAAACTCTCCGTCATCCTGCATCGCATGCTGCGCGACGGCTCGGAGTTCCGCTGGTCGGCACGGGAGGCACAGGCGGCATGAGCGTGCGGTAGCGCTTCAGCAAATCCGCCGAGCGGCGGAACGGTGTCCCGTGTCGGGACGGGGTGTTGGCCATCGCGGGGGTTCTGTTGCGGCCCTGATCCAAGGATTGGGTGACCGCGCCGCTGACATCACGAGGCCAATGCTTCCGACACCATCATGCGGCGGCCCATGCCGACCGCGGAGAGAACCGTGATCCGGCCGGGACGCCATTTGCCGCAAAGCTGTCGAAAAAAGGCTTGATCTCCAAGCCCGCCATAAGAGAACAGAACCCTGCATCCAGCGCCATGGTTTGGCCAGTAGGCTGCAGCCGCACTCTCGCCATTCTATCGCACCTGGACGGCGTGTTGCCGCGGTGCGAGACGTTTAGCATCCTCCGTGATCGCCACACTCACGCGGTGTGGGACTATTTGCGGACACCGAACTTGAGTATCAGGTGCGCTGCGGCCGATTGGTAAAGTGGGCATTGCCCAATCCGGTGCCGATGGTAAGAATTCCCCAGCGCTCTACCTCTTGCATGTTCAGAGCCTCGCTCAGGCCTTGCACCACGGCGTCATTGTGCAGCCTCACGACTGGCCGTTGGCCGCCAATCTCCGGCAGCGCTGCTGCGAGCTTGGATGGAAAGTTGAAATCCGAGCCTTCCCAATCACCACCGGGCAGATTTTGGCCGCCGCGTTCAATAAGACCGTTAGCGCCGATCACGCCTGGGCAGCCCACCCCAACGAAGGAGGCCAACCGCAGTCCGGTATCCTTGGCCTTGTTCGCTAGCCTGCCGAGCATAGCAGCAAGGCGCTCCACTGCTTCATCGCGCCCGGGCTGATCTTGAGCATGGCGCCAACGCTCTGTCGCCAGCACGTAAGCCTGGGACAGGTCAGTTGCTTTCTCCTGTTCAAGGGCAACAAGTCCCGCACGCATATGAGTGCCACCAATATCAGCTGCGAGGATTGCGTCCCGTTGGTGCAGCTTTTCCGGCGGCGCTAGGTGCACAGCACCACACAAACCGGCGTCGTCTGGATGGCGTGAGATCGGGACCATGCGGATGGGCTCGCCACCCGCTTTCAGTAGGATACCGACACGGCCGATCACCATGTGCCCCACCTTCGAGCTCAGAAACCCGCCTCCGAGGACTATACGCTCCGTGCCATGCCATTCCGGCAGACGCAGCATTCGCCGGACGACTACCGCCATCTCCTGGGCAAAATCTTCAATAGCCGATTGAACCAAGCCAGCCGCTTCGGGGTAGACTTTGGCCTCTTGGACGATGCTGTCCAGTTCCTCGCGGCTGATCTCCTCACTAGGCCGGCGTGCGTCGAGCGGGTCGTCGCCACTGCTGGCACGGCGTACCCGCTCGCGCCAGTCTTCCAGGATCTCAACGAAAGCACGGTTGCTGGCGCGATCTCCGAGGAAACCCTGGCCGGACGCGTCACGCAACTCGGCGTTGTAGGTATCGATCCGGACTAAGGAGAGATCCAATGCTCCGTGGACTAGCGCTTGAGTGTCGGGTCTAGAACCAAAGTCCTCGGCGTTGATTGAATCCACAGGCCGTACCCCATTGCGCTACATGAACGCGTCCAGCGTCCACGGGCTTTGGGCTGTCATTACAATGTCATGCGATGGCTGAGGCGAAGCCTTTTGCGGATACTGTCTGTCGAGCAAGGCACTTGCCGGAGACGAGGACTGCTGATCCGGCTTTGCAGTACGGCTGCTGGACCATCAGGTTGGGTTGCGCGCGCTCCACTCCGCGAAGATGCGCTCGAGTAACTCCACCTTCTTGCAATCTTGCGCAGCGGCGGCGCGCTTGAAGGCACGACGAAAGTCGGAGGCAACACGGAAGTTGAGGGGTTCCGTACGCTTCTTGGTCGCCGGCTTCGCGGGCTTGGCCGGCTTCTTAATTGGGAGCGTATCAGCACTCGATACCGGTTTTGCCCTTGGTGCAGCGAGGCTGGTGGTCTCGATCGGTGGAACAACCTTTTTGCTCACCCGCCTCCGCACCGGCTTACCCGTAAGTGTTCCGCCTGGCTGAACGTCCTTGGGACCTTGCATTCGTTTCGTTCCTTTCTAAGCTGGGTGCCTTCGATGAACGTTACAGCAACTCCTGCGAAGGTCCGCTCCTTCGTCCGCAGTGGCAGGCGGCGTGCATTGGTGACAAACAGCGCTTGATCATGCATGCGCTAATGGCCGGTGTGCTCCAGCCATGCTGCATTCAGCCGCGATGGTTGCCCGTGGCAGTGTGGCTTCCTACTCCGACAATTTTGTCGTCAAAGTTGGCAGCCGTCATCGCACCGTGCCGATCCGCACCTGCGGACTGGGCAATGTCCCTGGGCGATAAGCTGTAAAAGCCAGGTCAGCTCCTCCAGAGTTGCAAGGCGCGGGCACACTTCACAGCTAACAGTGCAAAACTTAGCCAAAGATCATTCTGGCGTGCAAGCGTGCATTTGTGCAACCTTCGTCCGGCGGGCGGCGTTCGCCCGAGATTGCCGACAGCGTGAGCAAAGTCATTGGCATTTTGGTGCCCAGGCGGTCGGCAGTCAATTCATTGCCATGTTGGTCCAAGACCGTGACAAAAGATACCGTCACCATTCCTGCTGAGCTTGAAGTCAAGTTCCTCATGCCTCGTGGGACTGAAAGCGCGCTTGCTGGCTATCTAGGCTTGCATGGCGACGGTATCGATGAGGCAGTGACCCGGCAGGAGGTTACGACCTACTTCGACACTCCGGAGCAGGATCTGAGCCGACATGGAGCCACCCTTCGAGTGCGTCGCACGGAATCTGGGCGGGTTCAGACGCTTAAAATGCGCAGCGAAGGGTCACCCGCATTTGCCCGAGGTGAATGGGAGTGGACACTGGGTAGCGACAACCCTGAGCCGGAGCGATTAGCGTCAACCCCGCTCGTTTCCATTTTGGGCGGCTTGGGTCAACTCGAACCTGTTTTCACCACAGATGTCCGCCGCACGACACGAACGTTCCAACTTGATGGGGCCCTGATCGAGGCTGCAATCGATTTGGGCTCCGTGCGCGCTGGCAGCGCTGCCGAGGAGATTTGCGAACTCGAGTTGGAGCTGAAGGGCGGCAAGGTAGCCCAACTCTACAAGCTCGCCGCAACACTCCGAGCAGAGTTGCCTCTTACTCTTGGCGCAGAGAGTAAGGCCGACAGGGGCTGGCGCCTTCGCACCGGGCACCCGCGGGCACCAGAGAAGTCGGTGGAAATTGCGCTCGCACCAGACGTCACGTCCAGCGAAGCCATTCGTCGTATCCTAAACGGCACTCTTGCAAACCTCATGGCTAATCTGCCGGCGGCAGTGGCTGGGCAGGCAGCAGGCGTGCATAATATGCGCATTGCTATTCGCCGCCTGCGTGCCGCCCTTGCGCTCTTCCATCAGCACCTCGCCGGTTCTACAGAGGCACGCCTCACAGCCGAGCTGCGGCGCCTTGGACGCGTGCTTGGTGAAGCTCGGGACTGGGATGTGTTCTGCACGGAGACGCTACCAAAGGCGGCCGAGGACGGGGTAGCTAAGCCACTGCTCGAGATCATGCGCGTCCGAGCCGGGGCGGCGCGAGCCGACGCGCATAGTGGCCTTTCCGCCGAACTGGCGGGTTCCGCACTTACCGCCTTGGTACTCGATCTTGCAGCCTGGGCCGAAGATCCTGCCGCACTCGCTGGCTCACCTGATGGCGGTGCATTGCATACCCCGTTGAAGACCCTTGCGCCCGCATTGGAAGCGAGGCTCGAGCGTAAGGCACGACGGCGTGGAAAGCATATACGCCAGCGGAGCGAAGAAGAGTTGCACAGCCTGCGCAAAGCCCTGAAAAGGCTTCGTTACGGAATCGAATTTCTGGCGCCCCTACATCATACCAAGCGAGTGAACGCTTACTTGAAAGGCTGTAAGGCGCTGCAGGAGCATCTTGGTGTCATCAATGATGCAGCAGTCGCTGTAAGCTTGGCCGAACGTCTCTCAGCAAAAGAGCCAAGTTTGACTCTGGTAACCGCAGCGCTGAAGGCCTGGACGGATCACCGCGGGAATGAAGCGCGACAGCATCTACGCAAAGCTTGGCGCACCTTCAAAGAGGCCTCACTGCCAACCTAACTAGCTGATGTGGCTGCAGGCGCTTTGGCACCTGCATCACGATAATCAGTAGCTGTCGGCTGGGTCGTCTGCTGGCTTGCGCATCGGCTCGAGCTCTGAAATCACGGTATGCCGCGGCCGGCGAGACAAGCTGTCGTCCAGAGACGTTAGCGCGCTGCACCTCAATAGGAGGGAGCCGGCGTGCCTGCCGCTGCCCGCTTTACCAGAGCCGCTTTGCGGTAGGCTGGGTCGCCCGTCACTTCGCGCCCTGTCCAATCGGGGAGGGCAATCTCCTGGCTCTCGTGGTCGAATTCCACCTCGGCAAGCACCAGCCCCGCCAAGATGCCCTCGTGAACGTCCACCTCCCAGATCAGACCGGCGTGCGGCACGCGAAAGCGGGTCTTCTCGACTATGGGCCCATCGCAGATGGTGCCCAACATCTCCTCGGCTTCCGCAGCAGGGATCTCGTACTCGTACTCGGCGCGCCGGAGACCGGTTCGCGGACCTTTTACAGTGAGCAGGCCGCGATCTTCGTCAAGCCGCACTCGAACCTTGCCGCTGCCGAAGCGGGCGACGAGGCCGTCGCGCAGGCGGCGGCGGCTGATGGCCATAGCCTTCCACTCGTCGCTTTCTACCAGGAACTTGCGCTCTATCTCGTAGGCCATGACCGCGGGTCCACTGCTACAGCTTCAGGTACCGTGCTAAATGCCGTGTTCTCAGTGCCAGTTGCTCTGTCGCGAGCCTTTCCGGGCGAGACGAAGCCCGAAGCCCCATTTTTGGGGAAATCATGGACAATGAACTGCCTCATTTTGCCCGCCTCGCAGCGGCAATAGCGCGCCGCATAGCACCCGCCCCGAGCCGCTTCGCCACCGCGGCCTACGCACCCGCCGCACTGTTCGCCCCTTGAACCTTGAACCTTTGACGCTCGATCGCAGAACGGAGAGCTATACTGCCTCTCAGAGCCTGAAGGGGTTGCTGGGCGAAGGTGCGCTTGAGTAGCGGGGGCCGAATGGCCCCCTCCATATCGAGGTGAGGCGGCAGGGAGAGGCGGACCGATGGCAATCCGCGACCAGGGTGAGACAGTGCCTGGCTCCCTGCCGCAGGCAGCATGCCGGGCGCCATGACGGGCGAAGGCCAACAAGCGCGCGACGCCTCATCACAAAACAGCCGCCCCTGGTCAAATCAGCGGCGCCAAGCCCAAGCCATACCTGCATCAGCTTGGCGATGCGCAGTGCCAGCCATTCGGCCGACACCCCGGCCAGATCGCACCAACGGGTCCTCGCCTCGGCCCATTCGCTGGCTGGAGCAAGAAGGAAGCGCCGGGCTCGGGACTGATCCTTGAGCAGCGGCTGAGGGTGCGCCCTCGCTCAGCCAGGCGGGATCGGCCATTGAGCGAGGCGAGACCTTGGGCAGCTCACTACTACCATTACGGGTACAAATCTACAGAAAACAACCATTGCGTGTAGATTTGCTAGACTGCTTTACTGTCAAAGCTGCGACGACGGGCTGTTGAAAATCGTACAATGGATGGTAGCTATGAAACAAATCTTCATGCTTCCGATAGCCTGTCTTGGCTTAGTAGTAATATTGTTGGGACTCCTTCTGGATTGCATTGGAAGTATTATTGTAAGATTCGCTTATAATTTCGAGGATGACCCGATCCATTCTGGACGTGTTTTCATTAAAACGCCGAATGGACGAAACTTTGATTTGTAGTTTGACTTATGAATTATTGTCCGAGTGGCGAGGTAACTTGCGCAGCCGGTAGACGAGACGGTCATGGCAGACCAACGCAGCGATATGGATGACAGTCGGTTCCCTTTAGGGATTGGGTTCGCCATCGTACTCGCTGGCTTACTATCTCTGCCCCTGTGGGCAAGCATCATTTGGCTTTTCCAGCAGGCGTATTGACCTTACCCGAGGACGAGCAGGTCGCCGCTAGTCCGGCAATCGCACCCCCAACTGGGTCGCTGCAGCCTCAAGCAGCGCCACGTCGCCCTCCCGCCACTGCTTCCGGTTCAGCATTCCGGCCGCCTCGGCCGCCGGCATTCCGATAGCAGCGCCAAACTTCGCAGGCGTGCTGATACCTTGGTCATCCAGCTCGCGGCCGATCGCTATCTCCAACCGGATGATCTTCAGCCGGTCGTCAGTTCGGCGTCGGCGCTCCTCGGGCGTGACCTTCGGCTTAGTGGTCGGCACCATCACCCCGCTAGTGGGTTTGTGGCTCGATGAGCGCCGACTGCCGAGCTACATGCGAGCTGTGGCGCCTGGGTGACAGCGCCAGCAATCGGTTCAAATTATCGTTGTAGATGGGTTGGGCGGCGGCATGATGCCGCCATGAAACACGGAGCTTTTGCCACCCTTGGCACCGCCTTTTCGCTGAGCGGGTGCGGTCTCGTTCCCCGCGGCAACGCCTGGGGGGAAGTAAAGGACCTGCGGCAGGCTCTGGTGGAAGCCAGGTGGCCATTGTGGCAGCGGTGGATCGGATGAGCAGCGGCAAGGCCTATCTCGATAACGCTACCTCTGATGCCAAGCTCGACCGGCTCCCCGGCGTCTACCTCAAGCTAAGAGTGGCAGCGCAGAAGCAGGGCATCGAGATCGAGACGGCAGCTCGGTAGGCTTTCTAGGGTGGCCCTCTAACCGCCGAGGATCACGATGTGCTCCGGCTGCTGCTGGGCGGCCTCCGCGACGGCGCCGATCCAAGCGGCTGACCTGCAAGATTGATCGTCTATGGAATGTGCCAGTCATCGCTCGGGAGCAGGTAGGATAGCGGCGGTGGCACTTATACCAAGCTGACTATGGATTGACCTGCCGGTAAGGGCTCCGTCCCAATGCGCTGAACTCAGCGCATGGGTCGAGCAAAGGTCAGAACTTCATGCGGCTGGTATTAGGCCAAAAAAAGGGCGGCACCCGAAGGCGCCGCCGAGTTTAGGGAGGAAACGTCCAAGAAAACGGGACACCATGGTGCCCCGCCCTCGAAACATGACGCCGCAACCAGGATCACACAACCCGCGTTGTGCAGCGCAGCATGTCGGCTCCATGAAGGTGCGCTTCCGGCTCTATCGCCCGTAAAGGGAACAAGAAGCGGGGTTCTTCATGCCGACTTGGCAGCCGTGACGTGCTGGAACGCTCGCCGTAAGGCAAGTCCAACAACGGCGCGTCTGCAAAGCGAATGTGGAGGGCCCAGCATGCTGATGACGCTCACGGCCACGCTTCTCGACACAGTCGGCGGATGGGAGCCGGTGATCTTGTGGGACGGCAAAGTCCTCGCCCGTGCGGACAAGCGGTTTCGCACAAGGCAGGCCGCTATGGACTACCTCCGGGCATGGCCTCCCGCGCAGCAGGTGAAGCGCTTCCATGTGGCATCGTAGGCCTCGCTCCGCAGCGTCGCCGCGCTACCTGCGGCAGTTTAGCGTTCGGCACTACCCGCTGTCTCACCTGTCGATGCGCGAGGATGGCGGTGATGGGTGGAATGTCAGGGTCTACCCACCCAGCGGGAAGGATGCCTGGGAGATGCAATGCAGCGTGCCGGACGGCCTGAACGAGCTGCTGGCGGAAGCGCGCCAGCGCATCGATCGTCGTCTTGATGGCGAGGCGTGGCCGCAGAACCCGTGATTCTCATGCAGGTGTAGGTGCGGGGGAGGCAGGCGAGACAAGGCAGGCACGAGAGGGAGAGCGATTTCTGCCGCTAGGAGGTAGTGCGGCCCCTAGCCCGCCCCGCAGCCCAGAGGATGCACCGAAGGCATCACCAGAAAATAAACCCAGCGACTTGGCTGTCTCGTGCCTTTCGGGCCTTGCTGGCTAGAAGGGGTTAGCAGACGATCGCTGGCCGCCCGTTTCCCCGGCTCCTGTCCGTCGGACGCGAGTCACCTTACACTTGACAGATGTAGGTCACCGTCCGGATCCGCCGATCCCGCAGGTTACTCACCTGGTTGCGGGCCATTGTCGGGAAATCCTCGCCCAGAAACGACTGGAACGTCACAGCCGGCACCGCCTGCGCCATGCGGGCGGCCATGGCCTCGAACCACTCCAGGCTCTCCTCGGTGGAGTCGTTCACGGCCAGGATGCGGAAGCCGGCGCCCGCGAGGAGTGCCTCCATGGCGTCTGGCGTGGCGAGATGGCTGATGGACGGCTCGCGCGCCCAGGGCACAGGGAACAGTACCTCACCCCCTTCACCTTGCAGCACGTCGTAGACGGCGAAGCGACCGCCGGGCTTCAGTACGCGCCTGGCCTCCGCATACATCCTGTCCTTGGCTGCAATGTTCATCGCCACATGGATGGTCATCGCGGCATCGAACTCGGCTTCGCCGAACGGCAGGCTCGTTGCGTCGCCCTGGCGGAAGGCGACGCGATCACGGAGCCCGACCCAGCCGCTGAGCGTGGCTGCGGCATCGCAGAAGGCCTGCGTGAGGTCGATGCCCGTCACGCGGCAGCTGTAGGTCTCGGCGACCGTGCGCGCCGGCCCGCCCAGACCGCTCCCGATGTCCAGGACGTGGGCAGAGGCAACCAGACCCAGCGAGTGGGCAAGTTCCAGTGTCGCCTTGCGGCCACGGATATGAAACTCGTCGACGGTCGCCAAGTCCGCAGTGCCGAGCTTGTCGATGTCCTTACCCGCCCTGCGCAGGCTTTCCGCAATCGTGCTCGCCAAGTCGCCGCCGCCGGTATAATGGCTCGCCACCTTGTCGACCATGCCTCCGCTTCCCATCGCGAGTTCCGCACTCAGAATGTCACGACGGCTGGTCTGACAGAAGCGAAAGGACCATGCCCTAGACGTGCGTACCGAGCGTTAGACTCGCTCCGCTGGGGCGATCCAGGCGTCTTTTCGGCAGGTCGGGGCACACGCTGGGCAGAAAGGCGATGGAGGCCAGTGTTGCTCGGAGGGGAGTGGCGCAAGACATCAGCCTGCCATGGTCAATCAAGTTCGCAGTTGCTCGTCACTCTGCGCCAGAGTGTTCCCTAAACGAGAACTGACGCCGCGCGTGGCAACTAACCGGCACAAGTATTTTCTCTGTAAAACAGAACAAATGATTTAGCAAATTATTCATGTCTTGGTGCTATTCTGTCCTGAGCATGGCGGCTTTCCTGCGATGAGTCCGAACGACGAGCGCATTGTGCTTCGAATGCACGTCTATCGAGACGCAACGATAGGAGACGTCATGCCTCAAGGACCTTCCAGCTCTGCTGCCCCGTATGTTGTTCCCCTCGCGGACGGCGTCGCGCTTACGTCAATCCTCACCACCGGGGACGCCGTGGGTGTGAAGTTCGAGCCCGAAGCTGAGCGTGGAGAGCCCTGGCGCATGCCTGGCACCCCCGACGGGCTCGGTGCCTATGACAACGGCAACGGTACTATGACCGTGCTGATGAACCATGAGCTCGAGGCCGACGAGGGTGCGGTGCGCGCCCATGGCGCGACCGGCGCCTTCGTGTCCGAGCTGATCGTGGACAAGGAAACGCTTGGCGTACTGGGCGCCCGCGACCTGATCCAGGAGCTCTACACCTGGAACCGCGAAACCGAGACTTACACGCTCGATCATGAGGCTCTGGACCGGCTCTGCTCGGCCGACTTGCCAGAGCAAACAGCCTTCTTCAATCCAGCCACCAACAAGGGCTATGCTGAGGGTCGAATTTTTCTCAACGGTGAGGAATCCGGCGACGACGGCCGCGCCTTCGCCCACATTGCCACCGGACCTGACGCCGGCCGCAGCTATGAGCTTCCGAGCCTCGGCCAGTTCTCGCATGAGAACCAGGTCGCCAACCCGCATGCCATGGATCAAACGGTCGTGGTCGGCCTCGACGACAGCCGACCGGGACAAGTCTACGTTTATCTCGGCGAAAAGCAGGCCGAGGGTACCCCGCTTGAGCGTGCCGGTTTGACTGGTGGTGGGCTTTACGGCATCGCCGTCGAAGATCAGCCCGACGAGGATCGTGAGACCGGCTTCGGCGAGGAGGAGGTGCCGTTCTCCCTGGTCGCCATCGGTGATGCCAGCAAAACTGAGGGCGAGGAGCTTCAAGCGCGCAGCGAGGCACTCGGTGTTACCGAGTTTTTGCGGCCAGAGGACGGTGCTTGGGATCCGCTGATCCCGAACCGCTTCTACTTCGTCACCACCGACCAGTTCGACGAGAACAAGCCTGGGGCAACTGACCCCGACGTCGTTCCGCCGCCTGAGGAGCCGTCGCGGCCGCCTGGCGTGCCGACCGAGCAGGAGCAGCCGGAGCCCGAGATCGGCCGCAGCCGGCTATGGCAGCTCGATTTCGACGACCTCTCCGATCCGTCCGCAGGCGGCACGCTGACCATGCTGCTCGACGGCACCGAGCAACACCAGATGCTCGACAACATGACCGTCAACAATGACGGCACGCTCGTTTTGCAGGAGGACCCTGGCAACGTTCCCTACTCCGCCAGGATCTGGCAGTACGACCCCAACACGGACGAGTTGGTAGCGCTTGCCGAACATGATCCGGCCCTGTTTGGCTCAACGGAAGCGCCGGAAGCGTCGCTCACCGTCAACGAGGAGTCCTCTGGTGTCATCGACGTCACCAACATCCTCGGTGGGAATGACAACGAGCATGTCTATCTGCTGGATGTGCAAGCGCATTACGACCGCGAGCGCGAGCTCGATGAGGGCGGGCAGCTGCTGGCCATGACGGTGGACGACACCGTTGCGATGGAACTAGAGCAGTCCGCTGCCGGCGCGAGCGACACCGTCCTGATCGGATAGCGCCGCGCGGGGACGGCTTTGCCGTCCCCGCGCTCCACACCACGCTGCCGGTGCTCGACCCAGGCCGCGGCCGGACCAGGACCGGCCGGCTCTGGTGCTACGCGGTCGATGGGCCGTCCACACCTGATGGGTTGGATGCCCCTGCTCCGCGGCCTCGAGGTGCCACAGCGTGGCTGGTGTTGAGCCCCACCACGAGGGAGAGGAGGCATCCATGGAGGAGATTACGACGATCGGCCTCGACCTGGCCAAGAGCGTCTTCCAAGTGCATGGGGTCAATGCGACAGGCGGGGTAATGCTGCGGCGCAAGCTGCGCCGGTCAGCGGTGCTGGACTTCTTCGCGGCACTGCCGCCCGCGCTGATCGGCATGGAGGCCTGCGGCGGAGCGCACCATTGGGCCCGCGAGCTCACGCGCCTCGGCCATACGGTCCGGCTTATGCCGCCTGCTTACGTGAAGCCCTATGTCAAGCGGGGCAAGACCGACGCGGCGGACGCCGAGGCGATCTGCGAGGCGGTGACGCGCCCGACCATGCGCTTTGTGCTGGCCAAGACCGAGGCGCAGCAGGCGAGCCTGGTAGAGCTCAAGGTCCGCGACATGCTGGTGCGCCAGCGCACCCAGACCGTCAACGCATTGCGCTTCCATCTTGCCGAGTACGGCATCGTGGCCGCGCAGGGTCGCAAGCTCGCCGATCTGATCGCGGTGGTGCGCGACGGCGAGGATAGCCGGCTGCCCCATCTGGCACGCGAGGCATTGGCGAGTTGGTGGTGCAGATTGAAGCCTTGGAAAAGCGCATCGAGCGGCTCGACAGCGGCCTGGTCCGCCATGCCCGTGGGGACGAGACGGCTCGGCGGCTGGCCAGCATCCCCGGCATCGGAGCGATCGGCGCGACAGCCCTGGCCGCGCTGGTGCCCAATCCGCAGGGCTTCGCCTCGGCGCGACACTTCGCGGCCTCGCTTGGCCTGACCTCGAAGCCGCACTCGAGCGGTGGCAAGGAGCGCCTGGGCCGGATCTCCCGGCAGGGCAACTCCATGTTGCGTCGACTGCTGGTCCTTGGCGCCACCAGCCGCCTGCGCTATGCCCGGCGCAGCCCGGACGCAGCGGACTGGGCCACACGCCTGCTGGCGCGGCGCCCCTTCAAGGTCGCGGCTGTGGCGCTGGCCAACAAGATGGCCCGCATCGCCTGGGCCTTGCTGGCCCGGGGAGGGACCTACACGACAGCCGCGACCGCCTAGTACCTCGGCACAGTGATTTTGATTGGTTGGTCGTGCCTGGGCTTGAGCTCTGGTAACGCCTTGGGATCGATAGCCAGGGTGATGGAGCGGGCAACCCCGGGCTGCCGGGTGATCAGCCCGGTCTGCTCCAGCTTCAGGATCATCTGGTGCACGGACGGCGGGCTGACTGGACGCTGGAGTTGCTGGCCGACGCAATGGTCAAGCTCACCGACCATGCCGATCTTTCCCGCGAGACAGTGCGGCGGCGCCTGGACGAGAACACGCTGAAGCCGTGGCGTCGCGACATGTGGTGCATCCCGCAGATCGACGGTGCCTATGTCGCGCGCATGGAAGACGTGCTCGACCTCTACGCTGAGGTGGCGGACCCGCAGCGGCCCATGGTCTGCTTCGACGAGAGCCCGACCCAGCTGATTGGCGAGACGCGCCTGCCGATCCCGCCCACCCCGGGCCAGCCCGAGCGCCAGGATTACGAGTACAAGCGCAACGGCACGGTCAACCTGTTCGTCTTCCTCGATGCGCATCGGCGCTGGCGGAAGATGAAGGTCACCGACCATCGCACGGCAGTGGACTACGCCCACTGCATGCGTGATCTGGTCGACCACCACTACCCCAAGGCCGAGCTGATCCGTACCCATACGCCGAGGGCCGCCTTCCGGCGGATGGGTGAACCTGTCTTCTGATCTTATGGACGCTCGTAAGGGTGTCGCTAAGGACGGAGCG
>NZ_JQKB01000072.1:15747-22001 GCF_000745835.1 Belnapia moabensis DSM 16746
CATCGCCGCCTCCGCCCCAACCAGGGCACGGTCGCGCCACTCGCTCAGGCGGGCGACGGTGACGTTGAACTCGCGGGCCACGGTCTCCAGCGGCTCACCGCGCAGCAGCCGGGTGACGGCGGCCAGCTTGCGCCGGGCAGAGTTGCGACGCTCTGGCCCGGCACCGCTCGTGGAGGCGCCGGCGTCAGCGTTCTGTGCGCACGCCGGCGCCCCCGCGGGCTCGTCGTTGTGGTTCTGGTCCATCGGTCTGACCTCCGGTTGCGGTGACCTCTACCGCAGTCGGCTGTCTCATCGAACCGTGCCGCACCCCAGGTCAGGCTGCCGAAGAAGCCAGATCCATCTTCATCGCGCCGTCCCTGACAATCCGGCCCATCGTCTCCGGCAGCCAGCCCTCACGCTCGATCCAGTCCAGGCTCCGGCTATCGACGGCAATCTGCAGATCAACACGGGTGTTACACCAACCGCATTTAAGACGGCGGCCAAGCTCGCCAACAGTCGCGGCGCCGGAGCCCATCATGCCGGTCGCAGCCTCTACCCCGATCAGGATGGTGCGAGGGCAGGTGCCGCAGCAACCGGCGAAATAGTGGGTTTCAGCCATTGGCAGATCTCAGCGGAGGCGAACCGTGCCAGTAGGGTCGGGGTTGGGCATGGTGTGCGGGGGGGCAATGTGGGCTTAGGCGAAGGGTTGGGAGGAGCCGGATGGCCCCGGCCTATTCCCGAGATCCGAATGCCGTAACTAGCTCCTGCCGGCGCCTGGCTCTTAGCGTAACACGAAATAGTTTTGCTGTCATAATTTGTGTGCCTCTTTGTTGCTTGTTGCTGGGTTATCTTTTTAGCCATTTTTGGGAACGACAGTGCAATAATGCGGGTATGCATTCACCCATCGAAAACACTGCTGGTCGCCTTCCGAAGGTAGCGCTGCCGTCACGAGCCCCAGCATCCCTGTCCGCTGGACGTGCGCAGCTGCTCCTCGACTTCTTGGCAGGCGCGCTCGCATGGCCGACCGCCGCTACGGTACTCGCTGGCGCTTGGCCTGGCGCGCTCCTGAACCAAGCTGTCCTGCTGCTGCTGCCGCCGGCTGCTTGGATCCTGCTTCTCTTCGCCCTGGGTTTGTACAGGCGCGAGGCACTGGGGAACACGCGCAAGGCGCTAGAACGTGCCACACTTGCGGCAGGAGCGAGCGCGCTGGTGGTGTCCGCTGTGGCCACAATCCTATCGGCATCTGTCGCGCTGCCCATTCCTACCTCGGCCCTCTTCGCCGGAACTACCATCTGCTTCGCTCTTTGCGGCGTGGTTTCGCGTCTCGCCCTCCTTGGCTTGAGGTGGCAAGGGATGCTGCACCGCCGCATCGTCATTGTTGGCTCTGGGCGGCGCGCATGGGATCTAGCCTGGTTGCTGCGGCGTGAGGGCCGCTCACTCCACTACGAGATCGTCTTCGTTCATGATCCGGCCTATGGCGAGCTGGATCCCCGACTGGTGAGTGGAGAGGCGGGGCAGGTTGTGGCCGGCACTGGTGACATCCTGGGTATCGTGGTCGGTTTTGGCGCGGATCAGGTCGTCGTTGCCCCTGACGAGCGGCGAGGGCTCGACATGCGAGCCCTCTTGTCGTGCAAAACAGCCGGCTTCCCGGTCATGGAGTACCTGCAGCTCATCGAGGACGAGATCGGCAGGGTGGATATAAAGCGTATCGAACTGGGCTGGCTGCTCTACTCGAAGGGGTTCAACCTGGGTCTGCTTGACAGGGCGCTGAAGCGTGCCCTCGACATCGCAGTCAGCGCCGCCGTCTTGCTGGCGACCGGCCCTTTCCTGCTGCTCGCCATTGTAGCGGTCAAGATCGACGATCCCGGGCCAGCCTTTTACAGCCAAGCTCGTGTCACGCGCGGCGGCCGGGTGTTCCGGATCGTGAAATTGAGGACGATGCGAGTAGATGCCGAGCGGGCCGGTGCTGTTTGGGCAGCTGAGCGAGACCCCCGTATCACGCGCATTGGCCGCTTTCTCCGGCGCACACGGCTGGACGAATTGCCACAACTTATCAACGTGCTGCGGGGCGACATGTCGTTTGTCGGACCCCGGCCGGAGCGGCCAGAGTTCACAAATGAGCTTGCGGCCAAGCTGCCACTTTATGACGAGCGCCACCTCGTAAAGGCAGGGCTGACTGGCTGGGCACAAGTTAATTATCCATATGGCGCCTCGCTCGACGATGCGCGCTCGAAGCTGAGCTACGACCTTTATTATGTAAAGAATTTCAGCGTGCTGTTCGACCTGATGATTGTCTTGCAAACCTTGAGAGTTGTTCTCTGGCCGGGCGGCGTGCGGTAACGGCCGCCTTGACGCTGCGGCTGTCTGTTTGCGTACAAACGAGAGTGCGCCGCCTGCTTCCTGTCACTTGCGATATCCATCGTCTGCCGGTGATCTGTTGTTCTGTGCGGTAAGCGTCAGTCTACAGCCACGGCTTGACCATTCGGGCTGAGTGTCCATCCGGGAACAAATCGAGGCATCTGAATCGGTTGTGATTGGCTCCGAGCGGCGGGTGCGGGAAGAAGGGCGTCCATGTGGACGCCCGAGAGCCGGCCAAAATACGACCGCAGCAAACTGCGCTACCCGAGCGATCTGACCGACGAGGAATGGTCGATCATCGGTCCGCTGATCCCACTGGCGAAGAGCGGCGGCAACAAACGGACGGTGGACATACGAGCGGTGCTGAACGGGGTGATGTACATCCTGTCCACCGGCTGCCAGTGGGCCGCGCTGCCGAAGGACCTGCCGCCACGCAGCACGGTGAACGACTATCTGCGACGCTGGGACGAGGACCGTACCCATACGCCGAGGGCCGCCTTCCGGCGGATGGGTGAACCTGTCTTCTGATCTTATGGACGCTCGTAAGGGTGTCGCTAAGGACGGAGCGGGTTGGCGACATGGAGATCATCAGCGGGGTTGAGCGCCGACGGCGGTGGCGGGTTGAGGACAAGCTGCGGATCGTGGCGGAGGCTGAGCGCCCAGGGGCCCGCTTTGCGGATGTGGCACGCCGGTACGAGGTGAGCCGGAGCGTGCTGTGGATGTGGCGCAAGCAGGCCCGATCGGGTGCTCTGGTGGCGGAGCAGGCGCCGGTGTTCCTGCCGGTGCAGATCGTGCCGGAGCCGCCGGTGATGTCCGGGTCATCGTCGGCCGTTTCACCTCGTTCACCGGCACTGTGTGGGGCTGGCTCTGACCACGAGGCATCGCAGGTCGAGATCGTGCTGCCGGACGGGACGGCCCTGCGGGTTCCCGAGACGATCGGCGCCCCGGCCCTGCGTCGCCTGCTGTTGGCGCTGCGCAGATGATCCCGGTTCCGACCGGCGTCCGGGTCTGGTTGGCGGTCGGCCATACCGACATGCGGCGCGGCATGAATGGCCTGGCGCTGCAGGTGCAGCAGGCGCTCGGGCGCGATCCCCATGCGGGCGATCTCTACGTGTTTCGCGGCCGCCGCGGCGACCTGGTCAAGATTGTCTGGCACGACGGGCTTGGCATGTCGCTGTACGCCAAGAGGTTGGAACGGGGGCGCTTCATCTGGCCGTCGCCTGCGGATGGCAGTGTGGCGATCTCGGGCGCGCAGCTGGCCTATATGTTGGACGGGATCGACTGGAGGAACCCGCAACGAACATGGCGACCCGAGGTCGCCGGCTAGGCTCCCGCCGCGGCAGTTTTCGGCTTCCTGTCGTGGGTGGAGTGTGATTCGATCTCCACCGTGATGCCCGAGCCGAGCAGCACTGCCGACGACATTGCCGCCCTCCGCGCCGCTCTTGCCGCCGCGGAGCTGGCGCGGCAGGAGGCGGAGGCGCGGGCCACCGGCGCCGAGGCGATGGTGGCGCACCTCAAGCTGCTCATCGCCAAGCTCAAACATGACAGGTTCGGCGCCTCCTCCGAGCGCAGCCGCAAGCTGATCGACCAGCTCGAGCTGGAGCTTGGCGAGTTGGTTGCCGCCGCCAGCGAGGATGCCGCCCGGGCCGAGACCGCTGCAGGCAAGGACAGATCGTCCGCCGGCGCCACGCCGCGCCGTCAGCCTGCCCGGGTGCCCTTGCCGGAGCACCTGCCACGCGAACGCGTGGTGATCCCAGCACCGACGGCCTGCCCCTGCTGTGGCGGCAAGCTCTCCAAGCTGGGCGAGGACATCACCGAGACCCTGGAGGTCGTCCCTCGCCAGTGGCGGGTTATCCAGACCGTGCGCGAGCGCTTCTCCTGCCGCTCATGCGAGACCATCACCCAGCCGCCGGCACCGTTCCACCCCATCGCCCGCGGCAGGGCCGGTCCTCAGCTGCTGGCTATGATCTTGGAGGCCAAGTTCGGGCAGCACCTGCCGCTGAACCGCCTCAGCGAGACCTACGCCCGCGAGGGCATCGAGCTGAGCGTCTCTACCATCGCCGACTGGGTCGGCGCCTGCACCGCCACCCTGGCGCCGCTGACGGCGCTGATCGACGCCCACGTACTGGCCGCCGGGCGGCTGCATGGTGACGACACCACTGTCCCCGTGCTGGCCCGAGGCCGGACGATCACCGGCCGGGTCTGGACCTATGTCCGTGATGACCGACCCTTTGCCGGGCCCGCGCCACCAGCGGCGATGTTCCGCTACTCCCGCGACCGCACCGGCGAGCACCCGCAGCGCCACCTGGCCGGCTACGCGGGCATCCTGCAGGCCGATGCCTATGCCGGGTTCAACGAGCTCTATGCTGCCAACCGCAAGCCCGGCTCGATCACCGAGGCCGCATGCTGGGCCCATGGCCGGCGCAAGCTGTTCAAGCTCGCCGAGGTCGCCCGCGCCCCGCTCGCCGCCGAGGCAGTGCGCCGGATCGACGCGATCTTTGCCGCCGAGCGCGCCATCAATGGCCTGCCTGCCGAGCAGCGCCTGGCCATTCGACAGGCGCAGATCGCGCCCCTCGTTGCCGAGCTCGAGACCTGGATGCGCGAACAGCGCGCCCGCATGTCTCGCCATGCCGAAGTCGGCAAGGCCATGGACTACATGCTGACCCGGTGGGACGCCTTCAGCCGCTTCCTCACCGACGGCAGGATCTGCTTGACAAACAATGCTGCCGAACGCGAGCTGCGCGGCGTGGCGCTTGGCAGAAAGGCCTGGATGTTCGCCGGCAGCGACCGTGGCGGCGAGCGCGCTGCCGCCATGTACTCGCTGGTCGCCACCGCCAAGCTGAACGACGTCGACCCGCGTGCCTGGCTCGCCGACGTGCTGGCCCGCATCGCTGACCACCCGGCATCCCGCTTGCACGAGCTGCTGCCCTGGCATTGGAAGGCAGCGCGCACTACCAAAACAGCCGACGCCGCCTGACCCTCGCCGCGTCAAACCTCATCGCTCAACACCCGCGGCCTTGGCCGGATGGATACGCTGATCCGGGTGGTGCAGGACAACCTGTCGGCCCATACGCCCGGCGCGCTGTACGAGGCCTTTCCGCCCGAGGAGGCCCACCGCATCCTCCGTCGGCTGGAGTTTCACCACACGCCCAAGCACGCCATCTGGCTCAACATGGTCGAGATCGGCGTGTTGCGCGGCCAATGTCTGGACCGGCGCATCGGCGAACGCGAGCAGCTCATCTCCGAGATCGAGGCCTGGGAGCGAGGGCGCAATGCGTCCGGGGCTCGCGTCAAGTGGATGTTCGACACGCAACGCGCTCGGACAAAGCTGCGCCGCTCCTATCCGGTCACCAGCAACCATTCATAATCACTGTGCCGAGGTACTAGGCGGTCGCGTCCGAGCTCGCCGGGCGCCGCGCCCGGCGGGAGCCAAGGTGCTGAAGCGACGATGACAGCGAGAGACCGGTGAGCCGGTGGCGAGAGAGGCCGTTTATCGCAGTGCGCCCCCAAGCGCGTTCACCTGATTGCCCCTCGTTCCGCACAGCTCATCAGGGCCCGCGGCCAGACCGGCAGCATACGAGGCCGAACACATGACCGCACCCGCGCTCTCGGTGCCAGAGTTGCTGATTCGCCTTGACCCGCAGAGGGCATCCACACATGCGATAACCCCTGCTTACCACGGGCAATGGAGCGCGATGGAGCCGCTGGCCATGTGCGGCGCAGTGCTGCGGGCTTGGAAGAAGGTGGGCAAGGGCTAGGCCCGGAGATACCGAGGGTGCAGCACGGCGTGGCTAGGGCCGCGCCTTTCACCCAGCGCAGCTCCTAGCAGGCGATCTGCTCGGGCGTGAATTGGATCGCGGCCTGCAACCCGGCCAGTTTGAAGCGCAGCTCGACGGCACTGCCGCGCCCGAGGTCAT
>NZ_JQKB01000073.1 GCF_000745835.1 Belnapia moabensis DSM 16746
ATCGGACGCAGGCCGCTCTCAAGGCACCCGAAGGCTTTCTGCCGCAGCAGACATGCGGTATTAGCGCCAGTTTCCCAGCGTTATCCCCCACCCCAAGACACGTTCCTACGCGTTACTCACCCGTCCGCCACTAGAGCCGAAGCCCCCGTGCGACTTGCATGTGTTAAGCATTCCGCCAGCGTTCGCTCTGAGCCAGGATCAAACTCTCAGGTTCATCTTCGCAACCCAGCCAAAGCCAGGCCACGCAGACGCCTTTCGATCAGACTCCGCTCACCACTCTCGATGCAAACCATCCCTCAGCCGTAAAGCCAAGCGACGATCCATCGTCTTCCAAAAGACCGATGCGATTATCAAAGAACACCCCCACCCGAAGGCAGAAGAACGCCCCGCATCACTGCGAGACAAAAAGCAAGCACCCGAAGGTGCCAAAATCAGGAACCGGAGCAGTGTCAAACCCTAGAGCTTGGCATCGTCCGGTGGTGATGATGTAGCGCCCTGCGGCGCGACTTTCAAGACCTTTTTTTGACTTCCTTTCGGAAGGTCCGTCTCTCGACGGATACAATGGCTGGTCTTAACCTTTACCAACCATCGCCCCCGATTACTCGGGCCGACTTGCAGGGCCACCTTGCGGCGGAGCGGGGAAATAGCCCCTCCCGCATTCCGCCACAACCCCCTGCCTGCGGATTTTTTCAAATCGATGGCAGCCGGTCCTCCGGTGAGGCGGCCGCCGTCACCGATCCCGTAACGGGGAGCGCTTCAAGCAACAGTCCGAGTTGCACCTCGCGCATCTCCAGCCGTGCCGGTCACGCGGAAGCCAATCCAATCGCAGCGCGGTTGGTGCGGCTCTGGCGCCTGGACCTGATCGGGGTGGCCCTCAAATTGGCGCTTGGCCGCCCCTCACTGCTCGACGTCGAGGATGCATCCGGCTTCGGCCTCGCAAAGCTCCGACCCGGCCGCTGACCGATCCGCCTGATGACCGCACCAGTGATCCATGCCCCTCCGGCCCGACCGCGGCGGCGACGGCTATCTGCGCCATCACCGCCGCAGCCAGCCGCGCCGCCTTATCCATGCAGATCGGCTCAGCGATCCGTATAGCCGCCGATCACAGGCAGAACCTCGCCAGTGATGAAGCTCGACATCTGCGGCGAAGCGAGGAAGAGATAGGCGGGCGCGATCTCCTCCGGCTGGGCAGGGCGGCCCATCCGCGTGTTGCTGCCGAAACTCTCCACCTTCTCCGGGTTCTCGGTCGGGTTGAGCGGCGTCCAGACCGGCCCCGGCGCGACCGCATTCACCCGGATGCCGCGCGGGGCCAGGCTGCCGGAGAGCGAACGGGTGAAGATATGGATTCCGCCCTTGGTCATCGAATAGTCGAGGATCGCGGAATTGCCGGCGAGCGCCGTCACCGAACCGCTGTTCACGATGGTGGAGCCCGGCTGCATATGCGGCACGCAGGCCTGGCTCATATGGAACATGCCGTAGAGGTTGGTCCTCACCGTCAGATCGAAATGTTCCTCGGTTAGGTCCTCGAAGCGGTTGCAGTGGAGCTGGAAGGCGGCGTTGTTCACAAGCACGTCGAGCCGGCCGAGCTCCTTCGCCGTCCGGTCGGCGGCGGCGAAGCAGAAGGCCCGGTCGGTGATGTCGCCAGCGATAGTGATGGCGCGACGGCCCTCGCGCTCCACCGCGGCGCGGACCACATCGGCATCCTCCTGCTCATGCGGCAGATGCATGATGGCGATATCGGCCCCCTCGCGGGCGAAGAGCACGCAAATGGCGCGGCCGATGCCGCTGTCGCCGCCGGTGACGACGGCGACCCGCCCGGCGAGCTTGCCGGAGCCCTGCCAATAGGGCGCGTCATACATGGGCGAGAGGGATTGGCTTGCCTCGATGCCGGGCCGGTCCATCCGCTCCCGGGCAAAGGGCGGCTCCGGGTAGCGGCGGGCACCGGCCTGCATGGCCCCCTTCATCGGCTCGGCCGGGCGGGTGCGGTCGGCTTCCCGCACCTGCTCGAGGATGCGGCGTTGCCGTGCGGCGGCGTCCTGCGGATCGGTCATCCTGCTTCTCCCTCGGTCGCTTCCGAACATCGGGCGGTTGGCGCCGTTCCACAGGCCGCAATGGCAAGCCGGGCCCGTACCGCATCCGGCGCATCGCCGGGCCTCGGACCGGTCGGGGCGGCATGCGAAGCCGGCCGCCGGCGCCATGGACGAAGGGGGCTGCGACGGCCTCAGCGATCGGCGGCGGCCCGGATACGCGCCAGCTCCAGACGGCCCTTCGCGCCCCAGCCGCTGACATCCGCGGGTACGTCGGGGCGGAAGGCTTCATAGAGGCGAAAGCCGATGCGGTTCAGCTCCTCCGGGGCGATACTGCCGGCCAGTTCGTCCATCGTCGCCCGCACCTCGTCGAGGCGCGGCCCGAAGGCGCGGGCCAGATAGGCCTCGACCGGCCCGGCCGGGACCGGATGGCCGTCACGCTCGGCCAGCACCGTCCCATTCTCTCCATGGACCAGCGGAATGTCGCGGCCGAGCAGCCGGGCCACCTCCCGCGCCGGCCGCGCCTGCCCTTCATCCTTTGGCCGGCCCTCGGCAAGGCCCAGTCGTCGCGCCTTGGCTCGGGCCGCGGTGCCCGCCACCACGCTCGCCAGGCTGAGCGCCGTCGCCGGGGCAAGGCCTAGGCGCCCGGCCACCACGGCCGCCCAAAGGGTGAGCACCGGGGCGCGGTTCACCCGGATCGCGGTCTCCTGCATGGCGGCCTCAAAGCCACAGTGCCGCTCGAGTTCGCCAAGGCGACGATTTGTCCGCCTCGCTTAACATTCCGCTAACATACTGTGATCTTGCAAAACATCATTCACGGCTTGCTATTGCAGGTTGCATACGACATACATCTCAACCGTAAGCTACATCACGTTTTCGTGGATCACGCATTCTTAGGGAGAAAAAAGAATGGTTTCCTCGGTCGGAACAGTCTCCACGGATGCCAGCGGCAACCAGTACCGCGTCGTGCTCTCTGATGATTTCAGTGCCGGCTATAATTACTCCAAATGGGGCTCCCCCTATCACGGCGGCTCTTACGGTAACGGCGCGTTCTGGTGGAATGCCAACGACGTCAAGGTCGCCAGCGGCGAAATGCAGGTCAGCGCGACTCGCCACTCGAACGGCAGCTGGAGCGCGGGCGGATTCAACAGCAAGGCGGCCAACCTCACCATCAAGTACGGCACGGTCGAGTTCGATGTGCGGGTCGAGAAGGCGCAGGGCACCCAGGCCGCGATCCTGATGTGGCCGAAGTCCGATGCCTGGCCGCGCGACGGCGAGATCGACATCCTCGAGACGCCGAAGGGCGGCTCCATGCACACGGTCCACTGGGCCGGCGCCAACAACCAGGACACCTACAGCGCGAAGCTGAGCGGCATCGATTCCAGCCAGACCCACCACTACAAGATGACCTGGCTGCCGAACCTGCTCACCATCGCGGTGGACGGCAAGGTGGTCGCCAGCTGGACCAACCCGGACATCATCCCCGACACCGCCATGGGCTTCGGCGCGATGAGCTACGTCGCCAACAACAGCGAGGCCTGGCTCGGCGGCGGGCCGAACGGCTCGACGCCCGGCAAGGTGACCACCCATATCGACAATGTGGTGATGTCGCAGTGGACCGGCACGGTGCCCGGCGGCAACACGGGTGGATCCACGGGCGGTCCGATCGCGCCGGCGCCGGGTACGCCTGTCATCAAGACCATCGGTACGGGCTCCGACACGCTGGTGCTGAAGATCAGCGAGGATGCCTATAACGGCCACGCGCAGTACACCATCAGCGTCGACGGCAAGCAGGTCGGTGGCACGCAGACCGCCGGCGCCTCGCATGCCGCCGGACAGGACGACATCATTACCGTCAAGGGCGATTGGGGCGCGGGCACCCACAAGGTCACCGTCAACTTCCTCAATGATGCCTATGGCGGCTCTCCCAGCCTCGACCGCAACCTGCATGTCGACGGCATCACCTTCAACGGCACGGCGCTGGCCAGGGGCACGGCCGATCTCGGCACGAACGGGCCGGTCGATTTCGGCTTCACCAAGGCCGCTCCGCCCGCGCCGACGCCGAGCCCCTCCCCGGGCACGCCGACCACTGGCCTGGTGAAGACCATCGGCGCCGGCAGCGACGCCATCGTCATGAAGGTCAGCCAGGACGCCTATAACGGCAGCGCCCAGTACATCGTCAGCGTCGACGGCAAGCAGATCGGCGGCACGCAGACTGCCAGCGCCTCCCACGCCGCGAAAGCCAGCGACGTCATCACCATCAAGGGCGACTGGAGTGCTGGCGGCCATGTCCTGACGGTCAAGTTCATCAACGACGCCTCCGGGTCGGGCGGCGACCGCAACCTCTACATCGACGACCTCAGCTACAAGGGCGCAACCTTCTCCAGGGACACTGCGGCCTTCAAGATCAACGGGCCGAACGACTTCCATTTCCGGGAAGCGGCCGAGGGCTTCGGCGCCACCTATCTTGGCACCTCGGCCAGGGACAGCTTCGCCATCGACAGGGGCGAGGGGCATGTGGTGATCGACGGCTTCACCAGCGGCGCCGACAAGCTGGCCTTCAAGGGCTTCAGCCAGTCGGCGATGCACACCGCCGCCACCTCGGAGAACGGCGTCTCCGGCCTGCTGATCAGCTTCGACGGCACGAGCGACAATGTGTTCCTCGCCCATGTCGGCAAGATCGCTGCCGGCGACATGCTCTTCGCCTAGGCAACGGCCGACAAGCAAGGGAAGGGCGCCCTCCGGCGGGGGGCGCCCTTTTCCATGTCCGCGCCGCCCGTGCTATGCGGCGCCTCCATGACCAGTGCCCCTGCCCTCCCCGACCTCGCCGCCGCCCGCCGCCTGGTGGTGAAGATCGGCTCCGCGCTGGTGGTGGATGAGCGGACGGCCGCCCCGCGCGAGGCTTGGCTCGCTTCCGTCGCCGCCGACATCGCCGCTCTCCGCGCCCGGGGGACGGAGGTGGTGGTGGTCTCCTCCGGCGCCATCGCGCTGGCACGGCGCGCCCTCGGCCTCACCCGCAAGCGCCTCAGGCTGGAGGAGAAGCAGGCGGCCGCCGCGGTCGGGCAGATCCGCCTTGCCGGCGCCTGGCAGGCGGCGCTCGCCGGCCATGGCCTCGCCGCCGCGCAGCTCCTGCTGACGCTGGAGGACAGCGAGGACCGCCGCCGCTACCTCAATGCCCGCGCCACGCTGGGCACGCTGCTGGAGCTCGGCTGCATCCCCGTCATCAACGAGAACGACACGGTGGCGACGGCGGAAATCCGCTTCGGCGACAATGACCGCCTGGCCGCCCGCGTCGCCGAGATGATCGCCGCCGATGCGCTGGTGCTGCTCTCCGACATCGACGGACTCTACACCGCAGACCCGCGGCGCGACCCGGGCGCGGCGCACCTGCCCGTCGTGCCGCAGCTCACCGAGGAGATCATGGCGATGGGGGGCGAGCCGCCGCCCGGCTATTCCTCGGGCGGCATGCGCACCAAGCTGATCGCCGCCCGCATCGCGACGGGCGCAGGCACCGCCATGGCAATCGCCCTCGGTGCGCGCGACAACCCGCTGCGGGCGATGCAGGAGGGCGCGCGCTGCACCTGGTTCCTGCCCACGCCCGAGGGCCGCACCGCCCGCAAGCGCTGGATCGCCGGCAGCCTCGCCCCGCTCGGCGCGCTGGTGGTGGATGAGGGCGCGGCGCGCGCGCTCGCCCGCGGCTCCTCCCTGCTGCCGGCCGGCATCCGGCGCGTCGAGGGCCAGTTCCACCGCGGCGACCCGGTCAGCGTGCGCGACGCCGAGGGGCGCGAGCTGGCCCGCGGCCTTTCTGCTTATGACGCGGAGGATGCCGGCCGCATCGCCGGCCACCGCTCGGAGGAGATCGAGGCCATCCTCGGCTGGCGCGGGCGCGACGAAGTGGTCCACCGCGACGACCTCGTGGTGCTCTGAACGCCGGGCAGGCCCGCGCCCTCGCCCCCTTGGCCCGGCGATGGCGAGGCGCTAGGTCTGCTGCATGAACGCCCTCGCCGACGAAGCCGCCCGCCAGCTCGAAGCCGCCGCCCGCGCCGCCCGCACGGCCGCCGCCGACCTCGCCCGCGCGCCGCGACCGGCGAAGGACCTGGCGCTAGGCGAGGCCGCCCGCGCAATCCGCGAGACGGCCCCGGCGATTCTCGCCGCGAACGAGGCCGATCTCGCCGCCGCACCCGGCCTGTCGGCCGCCTTCAAGGACCGCCTCACCCTCACCCCCGCCCGCATCGAGGCCATGGCACGCGGCCTCGAGGAGGTGGCGGAGCTGCCCGACCCGGTGGGCCGCACACTCTCGGAATGGACGCGGCCGAACGGCCTCGTGATCCGTCGCATCGCCCAGCCCATCGGCGTCATCGGCATGGTCTTCGAGAGCCGGCCCAACGTCGCCGCCGATGCCGCGGCGCTCTGCCTGAAGTCCGGCAATGCCGTCATCCTGCGCGGCGGGCGGGAGGGCCTGCGCAGCGTCGCCGCCATCCATGCGGCGATGGCCGCCGGGCTGCGCGCCGCCGGCCTGCCGGAGGCCGCCGTGCAGGTGGCGCAGACGGCCGATCGCGGCTTCGTCGGCGCCATGCTGCGCGCTGCCGGCCTCATCGACCTCATCATCCCGCGCGGCGGCAAGGGCCTCGTCACCCGGGTGATGGAGGAGGCGCGCGTCCCCGTCCTCGCCCATGCCGAGGGGCTCTGCCACACCTATATCCATGCGGCGGCCGACCCGGCGATGGCACGCTCCATCCTGCTCAACGCCAAGCTGCGCCGCACCGGCGTCTGCGGGGCGACGGAGACTCTGCTGATCGACGCCGCCATCGCCCCCGGCCTGCTGCCGGTGCTGGTCGCCGACCTGCGCGAGCGGGGCTGCGACTTCCGCGCCGACGCGAAGGCACGGGCCATCTGCCCGGAGCTGTCCGCCGCGACGGAGGCGGATTTCGCCACGGAATGGCTGGATTCGGTGCTCTCCGTCGCGGTGGTGGACGGCGTCGCCTCGGCGCTCGCGCATATCCGCCGCTTCGGCTCGGAGCACACCGAGGCGATCGTCACCGAGGATGCCGAGGCCGCGACGGAGTTCCTCAACGGCCTCGCCTCGGCTGTCGGCATCTGGAACGCCTCGACGCAATTCTGCGATGGCGGCGAGTTCGGCTTCGGCGCCGAGATCGGCATCGCCACCGGCCGGCTGCATGCACGCGGCCCGGTCGGCTTGGAGCAGCTCTGCACCTACCGCTACCATGTGATCGGGAGTGGACAGGTCAGGCCCTGATCCCTCCCCAACCGGAGGGACCATCCATGCGCCACCTGCTTCTGCTGACCGCCGCCCTGCTGCCGAGCCTCGCCGCCGAGGCCGCCTGCCCGCCCGACCCGGCGGTGGCAGCGACCGCCGGTGCGCTGCTCGCGGGCCGGCCGGCGGAGCCCTACCCCGACCTCTCCATGGCCGATGCGGAATGCGCCCGCGCCAAGCTGGTGCCGCTGCTGGCCGCCGAGCTCGGCCGGCCAATCGGCTACAAGGCGGGCGCGACGGGCGCCGCGACGCAGCGCGCCTTCGGCCTCTCCGGCCCGGTCTACGGCGTGATGTTCGAGAGCACGATGAGCCTGCGCGACGGCGCCACGCTTCAGCTCACGCCGCAGATCGCCGGCGTCAGCGTGGAGGCCGACCTGCTCGTCCGCGTGCGCGACGAGGGCATCAACACCGCCGGCGCCGACCATGTGCAGATCCTCCGCCATCTCGACCAAGTCATCCCCTATATCGAGCTGCCCCGCGTCGGCCTCGGCGGTCCGGTGAACGGGCCGCTGCTGGTCTCGGTCAACGTCGCCGCCCGGCTCGGCGTCACCGGCACGCCGATCCCGGTCGAGGCGACGGAGGCCTTCGCCGCGCGGCTCGGCTCGATGACCGTCATCCTTGCCGACGACACCAAGGAGCTGGCGCGCGCGCCGGGCAGCGCCCTGCTCGGCCATCCGCTGAACGTCATCCCCTGGCTGGTCGGCGACCTCGCACGCCAGGGGCTGCGGCTGAAGGCGGGCGACATCGTCTCGCTCGGCGGCTTCGCGCCCTCGGTGCCGGCGGTGGCCGGGCGCAGCTACACCCTCCGCTACGAGGGGATGCTGGCGCAGCCGGTCTCGGTCGGCCTGCAGGTCAGGTGAGGCAGGCCCATGGGGATCGCCGCCGGGCGCGCATCGGCCTGCTCGGCGGCAGCTTCAACCCGGCCCATGCCGGGCACCGGCATGTGGCGGAGCGCGCCTTGCGGGCGCTCCGCCTCGACCAGGTCTGGCTGCTGGTCTCGCCCGGCAACCCGCTGAAGCCGCGCCGCGGCATGGCGCCCTTCGCCGAGCGCCTGGCCTCTGCCCGGCGCATCGCCGATGGGCGGCGGATCATCGCGACCGACATCGAAGCCCGGCTCGGCACCCGCTTCACCGTGGCGACGCTCGCCCTGCTGCGCCGGCGCTTCCCTTGTGCCTGCTTCGTGCTGCTGATAGGCGCCGACAACCTCTCCCAGCTGCCGCGCTGGAAAGGGTGGCGGACCCTGGCGCGCGGCACCCCGCTCGCGGTGCTGCCCCGGCCGGGCGAGACCCGGCGGGCGCTCTCGGGGCAGGCGGCGCGGGCGCTGGCGCGGCACCGAAGGCGCCCGGGCGCGTTGCTCGACGGATGCGGGACGGGCGGGCATGCGGGCTGGAGCCTGGTGCCGGCGCGGGAACATCCGGCCTCGGCGACGGCAATCCGCCGCGCCGCCGGCCGCGTGCTATAGAAGCAACCACGAAGAACAGAGGAGGCGGCCATCGCGCGCGCCACACGGCCCCCTGGCGGGGGCAAGAGCACATCCACCACCCGGCCAACCCGCGCGGCAAAGCCCACGACGCCGCGGGTTCCGGGCAAGCAGGCCCCGCGCGGCGCCGCCAAGCCGGCGGCGAAGAGCCGTGCCCCGGCGCGGACTGAGGCCGCTCCGCCGCGCGGTCGCGCCAGGCCCGCGGCCGAGGCGCCCATTCGCGCCCGCCGCGGCGCCGCGGAGGCGCCGGCCCGCACCCGCAAGGCCGACAGCCCGGCGCCCCGCAGCCGCGCCAAACCTGCCTCCGAGGCTCCCACGCGCAGCCGTCGCGGCGCCGAGGAAACGCCGATGCGCAGTCGCAAGGCGGAAAGCCCGGCCCCGCGCGGCCGCGCCAAACCCTCGCCCGATGCGCCCACGCGCAGCCGCCGCAGCGCCGGGGAGACGCCGAGTCGCAGCCGCAAGGTAGAGAGCACGACCCCGCGCAGTCGCAGTAAGGCCGCGCCCGAGGCACCGGCGCGCAGCCGCCGCAGCGCCGAGGAGACGCCGACGCGCAGCCGCAGGGTAGAAAGCCCGGCCCCGCGCGGCCGCGCCAAGCCCTCGCCCGATGCGCCCACGCGCAGCCGCCGCAGCGCCGAGGACGCGCCTGCGCGCAGCCGCAGGGCGGAGGGCACGGCCCCGCGCACCCGCCGCACCACGGAGGACAAGCCCCTGCGCAGCGGCGCCGCGAAGCCCCGCGCCGCGCGATCGGAGACGGTCGCCGCGAAGCCGATGCGCGGCGCCGCCCGTGCCCCGTCCCGGCCCGTCGCGCCGCACCTCGTCCCCGCCCGGCCCATGCCGGAGGCGAAGGTCATCCGCCGCCCCGTCGGCGTGCCGCCCAAGCCCGTCCCGCAGGAGGAGCCGAGCCCGCGCAAGCGCCAGGTCATCGCCGGGCCGGAGGCGAAGCCCGCCCGCCATCCCCGCGTCAAGGAGAAGGCCCCGCCGGACCGGCTGGAGCAGCTGGTCACCGCCGCCCAGGCCAGCCTCGAGGACGACAAGGCCGAGGACATCCTCGTCCTCGACGTCGCCGACCGCGCCAGCTTCACCGACCGGATGATCATCGCAACGGGCTTCTCGGAGCGGCAGATCCAGGCCATGGCGAACCACCTGGAGGATGCGCTGGAGAAGGTCGGCCTCAAGCTGCGGCGGGATGCGATCCAGGGCTCGGAGGACTGGGTGCTGATCGACTGCGGCGACCTCGTCATCCATCTCTTCAAGCCGGAAGCGCGGGCGACCTATGCGCTGGAGCGGATGTGGGGCCCGGACAGCCCGCAACCCGAGGACAGCACCCCGCCGCCGGCGGAGGAGCCTGGCGAGGCGTGAGCCGGGCGCCCCGGCTGATCGCCATCGGCCGGCTGAAGGGCGGGCCGGAGGCGGCGCTGTTCGAGCAGCACAACACCCGCCTCCGCCCGCCCTTCGCGGTGACGGAGCTGCCCGAGGCGCGCGGCAGCCCGGGCGAGATCCGAAGGCGGGAGGGCTCGGCGCTGCTCGCCGCCCTGCCCGAGGCGGCGCTGGCCATCGCCCTCGACCTCGGCGGCGAGTCGCCGGGCAGCGAGGCGCTGGCGGCGCTCGCCACCCGATGGGAGGCGACGGGCAAGGCGCTCTGTTTCCTGATCGGCGGGGCGGAGGGGCTGGACGAGGCGGTGCTGGCACGGGCGGATCATCGCCTCTCCCTCGGCCCCCTTACCTGGCCGCATTTCCTGGTGCGCGGCCTGCTCGCCGAGCAATGGTACAGGGTGCAGGCCATCCGCTCCGGACACCCCTATCATCGGCCCTGGAGACCTTGAGGGGATGACGATGCTGGCGATTGCGGCCCTGGTCTGGATCGGCGTCCATGTCGGCATCGCCGGCACGCGGCTGCGCGGCGCGATCGCCGGCCGCATCGGCGAGGGCAGCTTCCGCATCGCCTTCTCGCTGGCCTCCTTCGCCTCGATTTTCTTCCTCATCGAGGCGTGGGAGGCCGCGGAGACCACGCCGCTCTGGTTCGCGCCAGGCTGGCTGCGCTGGGTGCTGGCGCTGCTGATGCTGCCCGCCTTCATCCTCTTCGTCGCCTCGGTGGCGAAGCGCAACCCGACGGCGGTGGGCGGCGAGACGCAGCTCGGTGCGGAGGCGCGCGGCATCCAGCGCATCACCCGCCACCCAATGCTCTGGTCCTTCGCGCTCTGGGCGGCGATCCACATGATCGGCAATGGCGACAGCGCCGCGCTGCTCTTCTTCGGCGCCTTCCTCGTCACCGCCCTGGTGGGGATGCCGAGCATCGACGCCAAGCTCGCGCAGCGGGCCCCTGCGGAATGGGCAAGGCTCGCCGGCACCACCTCCATCCTTCCCTTCGGCGCCATCCTTGCCGGACGGAACCGGCTGGCGCCCGGCGAGATAGGCTGGGTGCCGCCCGTGATCGGGACGCTGGCCTGGGCGGCGATGCTGCACTTGCACCCGCGCATCTTCGGCGTCTCACCCCTGCTGATGGGTGCATCGTGATGGAAGAAGGCCACCTCGCCGCCCGACCGCAACCCATCGGCGCCGCGCCATGGCCACAGCCGGCGGGCCTCCACCCGCTCGGCGAGGCGCTGCTGCGCGTGCCGGTTGCCCCCGGCGCCGGGCCGCTGCCGCTGATCCTCATGCTGCACGGCGCGGGCGGCGACCCGGCTCGGGCGCTGCGGCGGATCGAGCCCATCGCCGAGGCGGCGCTGGTGCTGCTGCCGAAGAGCCGCGGCGCGACCTGGGATGTGCTGGAGGGCGGCTACGGGCCGGATATCGCGCGAATCGACGCGGTGCTTGCCGAGGTCTTCGCCGCCTGGCCGGTCGATCCGGCGCGGGTCGCCGCCGCGGGTTTCTCGGACGGCGCCTCCTATGCCCTCTCGCTCGCCATGATGAACGGCGCGCTCTTCACCCATGGCCTGGCCTTCTCGCCCGGCTTCGCCGCGCCGCTGCATGTCGAGGGCAAGCCGCGCCTCTTTCTCAGCCACGGCACCGAGGACCGGGTGCTGAACATCGACCTGTGCAGCCGCCGCCTGGCGCCGAAGCTGAAGCGCGCCGGCTATCCGCTGACTTATCTGGAGTTCGACGGCGGCCATGAGGTGCCGGAGGCGATAGCGCAGCGCGCGCTCGCATTCCTGCTGGAAGACTGAAGGGGGAGGACACAGGAATGCCCGAAATCGCGGAGAATCTCGCAGGCAAGGTCGCCATCGTCACCGGCGCCGGCTCGCGGCCCGGGGAGGGCGTCGGCAATGGCCGCGCCACCGCCATCCTGCTGGCCCGCGCCGGCGCCCGGCTGGTGCTGGCCGATGCGATGGAGGACTGGGCGCAGGACACCCAGCGGATGATCGAGGCCGAGGGCGGCGAGGCCCTCGCCATCGCCGCCGACGTGACGCAGCCCGACCAGTGCCGCGCCATCGTCGAGGCGGCGACCGGGCGCTGGGGCCGGCTCGACGTGCTGGTGAACAATGTCGGCATCGGCGGGCCGAAGGGCACGGCCGAGGATGTGGACCCGGATGAATGGGCCCGAGGCCTCCTCGTCAACGTCACCTCGATGATGCTGATGGCGAAGTACGCGGTGCCGGCGATGCGCGCCTCGGGCGGCGGCTCCATCGTCAATATCGGCTCCGTCGCCGGGCTGCGCGGCGGCCACCCGAACCTGCTTTATCCGACCAGCAAGGGCGCCGTGGTCAACATGACCCGCGCCATGGCGGTGCATCACGCCGCCGACGGCATCCGCGTCAACTGCATCTGCCCCGGCATGGTCTATACGCCGATGGTCCAGGCCGGCGGCATGACACCGGCGAAGCGCGAGGCGCGGCGCAAGCGCAGCATCCTGCAGATCGAAGGCACGGGTTGGGATGTCGGCGCGGCCGTCGCCTTCCTCTGCGGCGGCAATGCGCGCTGGATGACGGGAGCGATCGTCCCGGTCGATGCCGGGGCGACGGCCATCGCCGCCCTACCCGACGAGATGGTATGACCGCGGCGGGACGTCTCAGACGAAGACATCCCGAAACCAGCGCAGGATGCCCAGCACCATCCGTGTGATGGCGGCGATGATGCTGAGGGCCAGCATGACGCAGAGCAGGATGAACCCACCCTTGGCGATCGCCGCCCAAGGCGCCGGAAGCTGGCTGAAGGTGGCGAAGAGGCTGTCGATCGTGAAGACCTCGGGCGCGAGCGCTGCCTGGGCCTGCTCCTCGGTCAGCGCCGCTTCTTTATGGTGCTTAACCAGCCAGTTGCGAGCCGGCTCGAGCATGCCCATTTGCCCAGCGAAGCCGAGCATCAGCAGCAGGGCGAAGAGCGTGACGATCGACTTCATGAACAGACCGGTCCCTCATAACACCGGCTGTGTTATTTATTAACCTACGACTTTGCAACACTCTACAGTTGAGGTGAACTAAAAACAGCATCGCCCCGCTGACCATAAAACGTCAGCGCGCATCGTGGAAAATGATGCCGAGCGTATGCCGCGCCCCGCTGCGGAGCCGGCTCACGCCATGGCGCATCGTCACCCGGTAGTCGCCGCGGCTGCCCTGCACCGGCCGCTGCGCGACCGCGAAGACGGCCGCCTCGCCGAGGCCGAGCGGCACCACCTCGGCACGGGACTGCATGCGCGGCCGCTGCTCGGTCAGCACGAATTCGCCACCTGAGAAATCCTCGCCCGGCGCCGAGAGCAGCACCACGACCTGGAGCGGGAAGACGTGCTCGCCATAGAGGTCCTGGTGCAGGCAGTTGTAGTCGCCCGGCCCGTAGCGCAGCAGCAGCGGCGTCGGCCGTGCCTGCCCCGCCGCATGGCAGCGGGCAAGGAAATCGGCATGCGCCGCCGGGTAGCGCACCGGAAGGCTCATCCGCTCGTTCCAGCGATTGGCGATGGGCGCGAGCCGCGGGTAGAGCGCTTCCCGCAACGCCTGCACCCGGTCCGGCAGGGGATAGGCGAGATACTGGTACTCGCCCCGCCCGAAGCCGTGCCGCGCCATCACCACCCGGCTGCGGAAGCGCGCCTCCTCGTCATAGAGGGCGACCAGCGCCTGGCATTCCCCGGCCGGGAGCAACGGGCCGAGCCGGGCCACCCCCACCGCGTCCAGCTCCGCTTCCGCCGTTGCCCAGTCGATCCCCTGCATTGCACCCTCCCTCGCCCCGCGCTTATGGACGTGATCGCATGCTTCCGCCCCCCGCCCGTTGCGCCGGCACGCCACGAGGTCTAGGTCCGGTCCCACCGCCAGGAGGAGCCCGCCCATGCCCGCACCCCGCCCCGTGATGCTCACCATCCTCGATGGCTGGGGCTGGCGCGAGGAGGAGGCGGACAACGCTGTGCGCCTGGCGAAGACGCCGGTCTTCGACGCGCTCTGGGCCGCCGGGCCGCGGGCCTTCCTCCGCACCTCCGGCCGCGATGTCGGCCTGCCGGACGGGCAGATGGGCAATTCCGAGGTCGGCCACCTCAATCTCGGCGCCGGCCGCGTGGTGATGCAGGACCTGCCACGCATCGACGCCGCGGTGGAGGACGGCTCGCTCGCCCGCATGCCGCCGCTCACCGACCTCATCGGCAAGTTGAAGGCGTCGGGCGGCACCTGCCACCTGCTCGGCCTCCTGTCGCCGGGCGGCGTCCACAGCCACCAGGCCCATGCCGCGGCCTTGGCGAAGGTGCTGGCCGAGGCCGGCATCCCCGTCGCCCTGCACGCCTTCACCGATGGCCGCGACACCCCGCCCGAGGCCTCGCCCGGCTACCTGAAGGCGCTCGAGGCGGCGACGGCGGGCCTCCCCGGCTTCCGCATCGCCACCCTCACCGGCCGCTACTTCGCTATGGACCGCGACCACCGCTGGGAGCGCGTTGGCCAGGCTTGGCGCGCCCTGGTGCTGGCTGAGGGCGAGCGCGCGCCGGATGCCGCCGCCGCCATCGCCGCCGCGCACGGCAAGAAGGTGACCGACGAGTTCATCCCGGCGACCGTCATCGGCGACTATGCCGGCATGCGCGACGGCGACGGCCTGCTCTGCTTCAACTTCCGCGCCGACCGCGTGCGCGAGATCCTCGACGCCCTGCTCGACCCGGGGTTCAAGGGCTTCGACCGCCCGCGCGTGCCGCGCTTCGCCGCCGCGCTCGGCATGACCGAGTATTCGACGGAGCTGAACCGCGTCCTCGCCACCCTCTTCCCGCCGCAGCCGATGCAGGACCTGCTGGCCGAGGTGGTCTCCCGCGCGGGGCTCCGCCAGCTCCATGCGGCGGAGACGGAGAAGTACCCCCACGTCACCTTCTTCCTGAACGGGGGGCTGGAGCCGCCTTATCCGGGCGAGGACCGCATCATGGTCCCCTCCCCCAAGGTCGCCACCTACGACCTGCAGCCGGAGATGTCGGCGCCCGAGCTCTGCGAGAAGGTCGTCGCCGCCATCGATGCCGGCACCTACGACCTCGTCGTGCTGAACTTCGCCAACCCGGACATGGTCGGCCATACCGGCAGCCTGCCGGCGGCGATCAAGGCGGTGGAGACGGTGGATGCCGCGCTCGGCCGCATCGCCGAGGCGGTGACGGCCCAGGGCGGCGCCCTGCTCGTCACCGCCGACCACGGCAATTGCGAGCTGATGAAGGACCCGGCCACCGGCGGCCCGCACACGGCGCACACCACCAACCCGGTCCCGGTCTTCCTGGTCAACGGCCCGTCAGGTGCTGCGCTGCGCGATGGCCGCCTCGCCGATGTCGCGCCGACGCTGCTGGAGCTGATGGGCCAGCCGCAGCCGGCGGCAATGACGGGGGTGTCGCTGCTCAAGGACTGATGGCACCGGCTCCAGCCGGCATGCTATCTGCCGCAGCGCTTTGACGCGCATCCCAGCCCTGCTCGGCGTCCTGCTGCTCGCCGCATCGCCGGCCGCCGCCCAGTCCCTCACCCCACAGGCGGTGGAGGAAGCCCGGCGCGCCGCCCAGGCCGAGCGCGCCGCCGCCGAGGCCGCCGCCCGCGCCGCTGCCGCAGCCGCCGCCGAGGAACGCCGCCTCGCCGAGCGCCGCGTGGAGGCCGCCCGCCGCGCGCAATCGGCCGACCAGCGCAAGGGCGAGGCGGAGGAAGGCCTCGCCGCCGCCCGCGCCGCCGCCGAGGCTGCCCGCGCCGAGGGCCGCGCCCGGGCCGAGGCGCTGGCGCCGATGCTGCCGCTGATGCTCCGCCTCGGCCTCTGGCCGGCGGAATCCCTGCTCGCCGTCCCCGGCCCGCCCGAGGACCGGCTGCGAGGCCTGCTCGTCCTCCAGGGCCTCTCCCGCCAGCTCGCCACCGAGGCCGGCGCCCTCCGCGCCGCCGAGGCCGAGGCCGCCCGCCGCGCCGCCGAGGCTGCCGAGCGTGCCGCCGCCCTACGCGAGGCCGAGGCCCAGGCCCGCGCCGCCTCCGCGGCCCTCGAGGCCGAGCTGAAAGCCGCCCGCGACCGCCGCGCCGGCGCCGAGGATGCCGAGGAGGAGGCCGCCCGCCGCGCCGCCGCCAGCGCCGCCCGCGCCGGCAGCCTGGAATCCGCCCTCGCCCGCCTTCGCCAGGAGCAGGCCCGCGAAGCGGCCGAAACCCGCGCCCGCGCCGCCGCCGAAGCCCGCGAGCGGGCCGCCGAGGCTCGCGAGCGGACAGCCGCCGCCCAGGCCCGCGCCCGCGAGGCCGCCGAGGCCCGCAACCGCCGCGCCGAGACCGAGATGGCGGCCGCCCGCACGCCCGACCCGCCGCCCCGCGCCTCCGGCGGCCGTGCCAGGCCCGTGCTCGGCCGCATCACGCGGGAATTCGGCGCCGCCGGCGAGGGCGGCCCTTCCCGTGGCCTAACCTTCCAGGCCGCCGCCGGTGCCCGCGTCGTCAGCCCCTGCGGCGGCCGCGCCGTCTTCGCCGCGCCCTTCCGCAGTTTTGGCCAGTTGTTGATTGTCGATTGCGGCGACGGGTACCATGTCGTGCTGGCGGGGCTCGACCGGCTGGATGCCGCGCCGGGCCAACGCCTGCTGGCCGGCGAGCCGGTCGGACAGCTTGGCGAGGCGGCGCTCTACCTGGAACTCCGGCGCAACGGCCAGCCCATCGACCCGCGCAGCTGGCTCCCGGGATGAGCGCCCGGATACTGGACGTTACGGATACTGGCCCTGCCATGCGGCCGGGCTTCGCGCTAACATGCCGGATCGTGGCCCTCGGGCCGCACCGGAACAAGGATACGGGTGCCGCATGAAGGGCAGGGTTCGGACGATGGCGACGGTCGGCGCGGCATTCGCCGCCGGCATCATTCTCGGCCCCATGGTCACCTCCCCCATGGTCAAGGCCTGGGCGCAGGACGGCGGCCGGGCCGAAACCTATCGCCTGCTGAACCTCTTCGGCGATGTCTTCGAGCGGGTCCGCGCCGAGTACGTCGAGCCGATCAACGACCGCGACGCCGTCGAGAACGCCATCAACGGCATGCTGACGGGCCTCGATCCACACAGCTCCTACCTGAACCAGCGCTCCTATCGCGACATGCAGGTGCAGACCCGCGGCGAGTTCGGCGGCCTCGGGATCGAGGTTACCCAGGAGAACGGCTACATTAAGGTCATCAGCCCGATCGACGAGACGCCCGCGGCCCGCGCCGGCGTCAAGGCGGGCGACCTCATCACCCACCTCAACGGCAATTCCGTCCAGGGCCTGACCTTGCAGGAAGCCGTGGAGCAGATGCGCGGCGAGCGCGGCACGGCCATCAAGATCACCATCCGCCGCGAGGGCGCCGACCGGCCGATCGAGCTCTCGCTCACCCGCGAGGTCATCCGTCCGCAGGTGGTGCGCTTCCGCATCGAGGGCAACGACGTCGCCTATGTGCGGCTGACCTCCTTCAACGAGCAGACCGATGTCGGCCTGCGCCGTGCCATCCAGGCCATGCGCCAGCAGGCCGGCAACAGCCTGAAGGGCATCGTGCTTGACCTGCGCAACAACCCGGGTGGGCTGCTCGACCAAGCGGTCCAGGTCACGGACGATTTCCTCGAGCAGGGCGAGATCGTCTCCACCCGCGCCCGCCGGCAGGAGGATGCGCAGCGCTGGAACGCCAAGGGCGGCGACATCACCGGCGGCCTGCCGGTGGTGGTGCTGATCAATGGCGGCAGCGCCTCGGCCAGCGAGATCGTCGCCGGCGCCCTGCAGGACCACCGCCGCGCCATCGTCCTCGGCACCAAGTCCTTTGGCAAGGGCAGCGTGCAGACGGTAATGCCGATCCCCGGCCAGGGCGCCATCCGCCTCACCACGGCGCGCTATTACACGCCCTCCGGCCGCTCCATCCAGGGCACGGGCATCGAGCCCGATATCGAGGTGCTGGCCCAGCGCCAAGAGGCGACGGCCAACATCCCGCGCGAGCGCGAGGCCGACCTGCGCCGCGCGCTGCGCAACGAGGGCGGGGTGCAGCAGCCGACGGGCGCCGCCATCCCGCCGCTGCAACTGCCGCAGGGCATCGCCGAGCGGGTGACGCGCCTGCCGCCCGAGGGCACACCCTCCTTCGACCCGACCAAGCCGGAGACCGACTTCCAGCTCCAGCAGGCGATGCAGCTGCTCCGTAATCTGGCGGCGGCGCAGAACTCGGGCCGGCGCGCCGCGCGCTGACCTGACCCGCATGGCGCGCCTGTCCTTCGGCTGGCGGGCCCTGATCCTCTGCTGGGCCGTGGTGCTGCTGCTGATTGGCGGCGGCACCGCGGTTCTCGCCTGGCTCGGGCCCTTGCCGACCCCGCCCGTCGCCGAGGCCCCGGCCGAGCCGGCTGCCGCGCCACACCCCACGCCCTCGGCTGAGTCGGCCGTCACGCCATCCCCCGCGCCGCCGCCGGTCATCGAGGCCGCCAGCCGCCCCGGCCCGGCGCCTGGCCGCCCCATCCCCGCCGGCGAGGACGCGCTGCACGACCCAGGCCCCTATGGCCCGATGCCCCGCATCGGCCCCGATGGCCGTACCCCCATCCGTGCCTTCGGCCGCCCCTTCGACCGGCAGGAGAGCCGCCCCCGCATCGGCCTCGTCATCGGCGGGCTCGGCATGAACGCCGCCCTGACCGAGGAGGCGATCCGCCGCCTGCCCGGCACCGTCACCCTCGCCTTCAGCCCCTATGCGCCGCAGCCCGGCCGCCTCCTCGACCAAGCCCGCGCCCGGGGGATGGAGGTGCTGCTCGCCCTGCCGCTGGAGCCGACCGGCTACCCGCTCAACAACCCCGGCAATCGCGCCCTGCTGACCAACCTGCCGCCGACGGAGAACGAGGACCGGCTGGCCTGGCTGCTCTCCCGCTTCAGCGGCTATGTTGGGGCGATCGGCGCGCTCGGGCCGATGCGGGGCGAGCGCTTCGCCGCCATGCTCGGCCCCTATGGCGACCTCCAGGCCCGCATCGCCAGCCGCGGCCTGCTCTATGTCGATCCACGCCCCGGCGCCCCCTCGCCCGAGCGCGCCTGGGGCCGCAGCATCGACCTCGTCATCGACGAGCCGGCGACCCGCGGCGAGATCGAGCTGAAGCTGCGCGCTCTGGAGGCGCTCGCCCGCGACCGCGGCACCGCCCTCGGCTATGTCGGCGAGGCCTCGCCGGTGCTGATCGACCGGGTCGCCGCCTGGACCGCCACGGTGGAGGCAAGCGGCCTCGTCCTTGCCCCGATTACCGCGTTGATGCAGCGCCCCGCCGCCCGCTGAAAGGACCCTGCCGCATGGATCTGCCCTATCGCGACAATGTCGGCGCGGTGCTGTTCAACCGCGCCGGCCTCGTCCTCGTCGCCCGCCGCGCCGATCTCCCCAATGCCGAGGGCGCGCCGGGCGGCTGGCAGCTTCCCCAGGGCGGGATGGATGCGGGCGAGGACCCGGCCGTCGCCGTCTTCCGCGAGATGGAGGAGGAGATCGGCACCTGCAACGCCAAGATCATCGCCGAGCACCCGGACTGGCTCAGCTACGACCTGCCGCCGCACCTGCTCGGCAAGGCCTTGGGCGGCAAGTATCGCGGCCAGCGGCAGAAGTGGTTCGCGCTCCGCTTCCTCGGCGAGGATCCGGAGATCAGGCTCGACCTCGACCCGCACCCGGAATTCGATGCCTGGCGCTGGGTGCGGCTGGCCGAGCTGCCCTCGCTGGCCGTTTCGTTCAAGCGCGAAATCTATGATAGGATCGCCCGCGATTTCGCCCGCTTCGCCGGGTGACCCGGGAGGGAGTGCAGCATGACGGGTTGGATCGTCCTCGGCGTCGTCGTCGTCCTGGTGCTCTGGCTCGTCGTCACCTACAACCGGCTGGTGGCGCTGCGGCAGACTACGGGCCAGGCCTGGTCCGATGTCGACGTGCAGCTGAAGCAGCGGCACGACCTGATCCCCAACCTGGTCGAGACGGTGAAGGGCTACGCCTCGCATGAGCGCGGCACACTGGAGGGCGTGGTGCAGGCCCGCAACGCCGCCCTCGGTGCCCGCGGGCCGGAGCAGGCCGCAGCCGCCGAGGGCGCGCTGGGCGCCGCGCTCGGCCGGCTGATGGCGCTGTCGGAAGCCTATCCCGACCTCAAGGCCAACCAGAATTTCCTCCAGCTCCAGTCGGAGCTGGGCGACATCGAGAACAAGATCGCTGCCGCCCGGCGCTTCTTCAACAATGCCGTTGCCGAGTACAACAGCGCCATCCAGCAGATTCCGGCTGTGCTCTTCTCCGGCGCGCTCGGCTTCCTGCCGCGCGGCTTCTTCGAGCTGCCGGAGGCGGAGCGCGCCGCCATCGCCGCCCCGCCGCAGGTGAAGTTCTAGTGCACTGACTCAAACGGAAGGTGCAGGAAGCCTGGCCAGCGTGCCGAGGATGGTGTCGGCAGGCCTGGTCCAGGCGAATGGCTTGGCCTTCTTGTTGTGGTCGCGGATGTAATGGGTGATGGCGTCCTGCAGGTCGGGGACTGACTGAAAGACGCCGCGGCGGATGCGCCTGCGTGTGATGGCCGAGAAGAAGCCCTCGACGGCGTTGATCCAGGACGCCGATGTCGGCGTGAAGTGGAAGACCCAGCGCGGATGATCAGCCAACCACTGCCGGACCTTTGGGTGCTTGTGGGTGGCGTAGTTGTCAAGG
>NZ_JQKB01000074.1 GCF_000745835.1 Belnapia moabensis DSM 16746
GACCCCGGCTGCTTCGGTCGGTAGACCGGGCGCGAGCGCCATTCGACAGCACGGGCAGACATCGGGGCGGTGGGCGACCCTCTCGGACACATCGTCGCTCAAGGGCCGGCTGTGGCCCTCATGGCCCGGCTTGGCGCCTCCAGGCTTGGCATGCTCGCGCCGCTCCTTCCGGTCCGTGGACGGCGGCTTGGAGGATGTGCGCGAGGTCTTCTCCGGCCGCTGCAGCCGCAGCACCAGCTCGATCAGCTCCGCCTTGCTCAGGTGCTCAAGCTCGTCCCGCCCCATCTGGGGATCGAATCAGCCAACCCGCTCCTGCGCAAGGGGGGTGGGTAATTACCTGACCGGAACCGTCCGCAAAAGCACGTCCAGCGCGCCCGGATCATCCTGCTGTCTGCCGACCGGCTGCCGGTTGCCGAGGTAGCCCGTCAGGCCGTGGCGAGCCGACCGGCGGTGTGGCGCTGGCAGGCACGCTACGCGTTGGCCGGTGTGGATGGCCTGCTGCACGACAAGACCCGTCCACCTGGCAGAGCGCCGGTGCCGACCGCAACTGTGGCGAAGGTGCTGGCGCTCACCTGCTCTGAGCCGCGGGGCCAGGCCACCCATTGGACTGGCCGGGCGATGGCACAGGCCAGTGGCATCAGCCTGCGCTCAGTGCAGCGCATCTGGGATGCCCATCGGCTGCAGCCGCACCGGCTGCGCACCTTCAAGCGCTCGAACGACCCCGCCTTTGCCAGCAAGGTCGAGGACATCGTCGGCCTCACCATGGACCCGCCGATGCACACCGTGGTGCTGTCCATTGACGAGAAGTCGCAGATCCAGGCGCTCGACCGCACCCAGCCTGGCCTGCCGCTCAAGCCCGGAAAATGCGGCACCATGACCCATGACTACAAGCGCAACGGCGTCACGACTCTATTCGCTGCGCTCAATGTCCAGGACGGCACCGTGCTACGTCGCTGCATGTCCCAACACCGGCATCAGGAGTTCGTCCGCTTCCTCAACGCGGTCGAGCGCGCTGTACCCGCGGGCAAGCTGATCCACGCCATCGCCGACAACTATGCCACCCACAAGCATCCCAAGGTCCGTGCCTGGCTGGAGCGGCACCCTCGGTGGGTGTTCCACTTCACGCCAACCTCGGCCTCCTGGATCAACGCCGTCGAGGGCTTCTTTTCCGCGCTGAGCCGAAGACGCCTGTGACGAGGGGTGTTCCAATCCGTGGCCGATCTCGAGCAGGCCATCGCCCGCTACATCCGCGAGCACAATGCCACTTCGAGCCCCTTCGTCTGGACCAAGCCCGCCGACCGCATCCTCGCCAAACTCGCCCGGCTGCCTGAACCTTCCGAATGAGTCACTGCACTAAGGTCTGTTAGAGCTTGAGTGCTATTCCCATATTCGGGGCATGACAGACAGGAACGGTTGTGAGGTCTTCACCGACGCGGCATGGGCGGTCTGGGAGCCGCTGATCGAGGAGGTGCGGCCGCTGGGGAAGACGCCACCGAAGGAGCTGCGGCGGACCATCTCGGCGATCTTCTGGCGGCACCAGAACGGCGCCAAGTGGCGCAGCATCCCGGCAGAGCTTGGCCCATGGTGGCTGGCGGCGCAGTTGTTCATCCGCTGGGCCAAGCAGGGCGTCTGGGAGCGCCTGCTGGACTTGGTACAGCAGCGCGGGATCGCGCTCGGCGTGACCTTCATCGATGGCACCAACATCCGCGCCCACCAGAAAGCGGCGGGGGCAAAAAAGGGGGATGCAATGGCCAAGAGCGAGATCTGCGCGAGGCGCTTGGCCGCTCTCGCGGTGGCTACGGCACCAAGGCCTGCGTGATCGCCGATGGCCGTGGTCGAGCTGTGGCCTTCGCGCTTGCGCCCGGTCAGGCGCACGAGTTGCCCATGGCGCCGGGTCTGCTCGGCTGCTTGCCGGACGTGCCGGGTTGGATCATTGGCGACCGCGGCTTTGCCTCTGACGCCTTCCGCGAGCGCATCTGGGACATGGGCGCGCGACCTGCGATCCCGCCCCGGCGCACCGATGCCGAGGTCGCCTGTCCGGACTGGATCTACGCCAACCGCCACCTGGTCGAGAACCTCTGGGCACGGCTGAAAGAGTGGCGAGCGGTCGCTACTCGCTACGAGAAGACCGCACGCTCCTTCCTCGGCGTGCTCTGCCTCGCCGCCACCGCAGACTGGATCAAAGTCATCAAGCTCTAACAGGCCTTAGATCACCAAACTCGCCGTGTGACAGCCTTTCTGTCCTCGCTTAGCAGCGACGATCCACACGGCTGCTCCTTGATGGCTGCACGGGGCCGGCGCAACACCACACGACCGGATGGTGGCATGTCTCCAGCGCAGGCTGCCATCAGCGCCGATCCGACTGCCACGATGAGTTTCGAGGAAGCTAATGGTCGGACCGCAGGGCGTTACGGCAAGCGGCACTGGACGACGATCGGCGGCAGCACGCCTGCATTCAGGCGGTGGTAGTACCAACCGCGCTATGAATCGAGAAGGTACTCAACGGTGAGGACCTGAATAAACCTACGGAGGTGCAATCCCGGACCCAATGATACTGGCTGCGTTTTCAGATTGCGAGGCGGTGCTATTGCTTTCCATGTGCTGAATTTTGGCCGCGATAAAGGTTGCGGAGAATGTTCTCAACCTCACTGGGGCTCACCAAGGCCTGTCGCTGCCAATCGCCAACCGCATACTGCCCATCCGCCCGAACATAGATCGTTCGATTTTCTGCATTTGCAGCAATTGCGAAGCCGTTAGTCATCGACTCTGCCAATAACTCGCACCCATACCCGTCACCATGCTGTGACAAGTTTTCGCGTGACGTGCTGAGCAGGACGTCGAAGGATTTGGCCCGAGCGAGCGTCCAGGGCTCAACGGGATGGGGTGCCACAGGCTGCAACGCCATACCCCAAGGGAATGGAGAGGCTTTCTCCCATATCATGTCGATGCGCCAAGCCGCGAACTCGGCAACCCATGCTGTTGGCCCGGCTGGGTGAAAGCAAAGCGACGGATATGGCGTCGGTCGCTCAAGGGTAAGCTCAAGGCGCAGATTTTGCCATCGAGCCATGACGGGTTGCTTCCGCCTGGACACGAAGCCATGGAGTTTGGGCAACCAAACGCGCTTGGCGAGGTCGCCAACTCCACTGCGCAGTCGGGAGATCCTGTGCTGGGAGAGTGATTGCAACATGCCAATCCGCCTTTATGCCGCTAACGTATCGCAAACCCGTGAGGAAAGTCGAGGAATTTCGCATAGATGCTCACCTTGGTGCTGCAGCGTCGAGGCTTTGGCGGCGAGAGGCGCAGCTGGGCATGTGCAATGGCGCCTCTGAGCGCGTGGCAGAGCCGTCGGCTACGATTTTGATACCGCGCGGCGGCACTGGGCGGCTCGGCTTGCCTCCAGCACAGATTGCGTTGGCCCCAGTTGGGTTGCCGGTTAATAGACCAACCGCAATTCGCATCACCTGGTCGCTTTGCGAGTCTGGTTCGATTATAACCGGTGCTGGCGGGGCATGGTGCCGAGGCGGTGCGCGACGCCATCACGCGCACGATCACCACCCTGGCGGAGGCAGTGCGGCAGTCACTGACCTGGGATCAGGGAGCGGAGATGACGGAGCATCTGCGGCTGCGTATCGACACCAGGTTGCAGGTGTATTTCTGCGATCCGCACAGCTCGTGGCAGCGCGGCACGAACGAGAACACGAATGGGCTGTTGCGGCAGTACTTCCCGAAGGGAACAGACTTGGCCGCGCACAGCGTCGGCGACCTTGCCGCGGTGGCTCCAGCGCTCAACGCGAGACCGCGCAAGACGCTCGGCTGGAAGACACCAGCCGAAGCTCTTGATGCGGTGGTGCGATCGGCGCAAACAGGTGTTGCGACGACGAGTTGAGCCCGGGTTGCACGCCGCGGTCCGAATGGTGCACCAAACCGGGCGCGGGTTTCTCATGCGCGATGGCCATGTCGAGCGCGGCGAGCGCGAGCTCGTGGCCGAGATGGTCGGTCATAGCCCAGCCCACGACGCGGCGGGAGAACAGGTCGAGCACCACGGCCAGGTACAACCAGCCCTCAGCAGTCCAGATATACGTCAAATCAGCCAGCCAGACCCGATCCGGCGCGCTGGCAGTGAAATCGCGCCCGAGCAGGTTCGGCGCCACCGGGAAGGCGTGCGTGCTGTCGGTGGTGCGGCAGAACCGGCGCCAGCGCCTGGCCGACAACCCCATGCCAAGATCAGGCGCGCCACCCGCTTGCGGCCGACCCGCCGGCCATGGGCGCGGAGTGCGGCATGCACGCGCGGGCTGCCATAGCGACCGCGGCTGGCCTCGTGCGTGGTGCGGATTTCGGCCGCCACCACGCGGTCCTCGACCGACCGCGCGCTCTCCGCCCGGCTGGCCCAGCCGTAGTAGCCGCTGCGGCTCACGCCCAACACCTCGCAAATGACCTGGATGGGGAAGTCGGCGACGTGATCATGGATGAAGGCATAGCTCACCCCCGGCCAGTCGCCTGGCCGAAGATGAGCGCCGCCTGTTTTAAGATGTTGCGCTCCATCAGAAGCCGCTCATTCTCACGCCGCAGCCGCCCGATCTCCGCCGCCTGATCGGCCGGGCTCGGGTCCACGCGGCGCGCCGACACCGCCTGCTCCTTGGGAAGCGTCGGCACCGGCGCGCCGCTCCCCGCCGGCCCACGCCCCTCGGCCCAGCGCAGCCAACCCCGCACCAGACAATCCGGTAGGCCCAACTCGGCCGCGACGTGCGATACCGGTCGCCCAACCCGCACCGCGGCGGCCGCCTCCAACTTGAATGCGTTCGGCAAGGTCCGACGCCGTTTGCCGTTCTCCGTCATAAACACCTCCAAGGCCACTCAGCCTATCAAGGGTGTCCGCAGAAGCGGGGCAGGTCCAAAGTGCCCGGAAACTTCAGGCTCAGGACACGAGCCGGCAAGACAGCCATCATGCTCACGTCACACGAGTTTACCTCGTTGAGATGGAGGACGACCGGGTAGCCTCGCCCTGTTGCGCGTTGCGTATCGTCCTGAGCCGAGCCGCCATGCGATGACCGGCAGCCTCCGTCGAAAGGCTAAGCTTCAGCTCGGCCTGCGCGCGAGCGCCAAGGGTGCGGGCGAAGTTGCGATTCTCGTAGACCTGGCGCATGAGCTGCGCGGCATGCGCCTCGGAGGGCTCGGCCCAGCGCGTGCCGGCATCGTAGGGCGGGACGGGCTTCGCGATCTCGACCAAGCGGTAGTCGACGAGCAGGCTGTTCTCCTCCGTCATGAAGTCAAGGTTGCCAGAATAGCGCGTGCCGATCACCGGCTTCGCCAGCAGCATCGCCTCCGCCATAGTGAGGCCGAGCCCCTCGGTGCGGTGGAGCGAGACGTAGCAGTCGCAGGCATCCATCAGCGAGACGGTCTCGTCGGAGGTGAAGACGCGGTCGATAACGATAATGCGGCCGCCCGCCTCGGCCGCGGCAGCGTGAAGCTCGGCGATGAGGGCCGGGTGCTTTTCGCCAAAGGAGGTCTTCAGCACCAGCGTCGCCGCGTCCGCCTCGGTGAAGGCCGCACGGAAGGCGCGGATGAGACCGAGCGGGTTCTTCCGCTCCATGATGCTCATCATGTGGAAGGCGAAGAGGAAGGTGAAGCGGCCGGGTGGGATACCGAAGTGCTCCGGCGTGCGGCGGGTGAAGGGCGGCAGCGTGACGCCCGGCATGAACTCGAAGACAGGCACGTCGAAGCGCGAGCGCAGCGCATCGCCGACAAAGCGCGTGGCGGTCCAGAGCTCGTCCGTCTCGGCGACGGCGCTGGCCCAGGCGGTGGGGACAGAATCGAGCTCCCAGTACCAGTAGCCGATGCGATGGGTGCGGGGGCTGCGCGACCGCAGCCCGGCGCGGGCATAGGCCTCGTGGAAGTAGGGCTCGGGCTGGATGTGCAGCAGCGTCGCCTCGTGCAGCTCGAAGCCGCCGAAGGCGGCGTGCTGCGGCAGGTCATGCTCGGCATCGACCGGCACGTCGCGCATCGTCAGGTCGTAGCCGACCTCGCGCAGGCCCTCCGTGATGGAGAGAGTCGAGGTGCGGAGGCCGGAGGGGTAGCAGAGGTGGCCGATGACGGCGAGGCCGGGGCGGGCGAGCGCCTCGGCCAGCGCCTCCGGTGGCTGGGCGGCGAGCCAGGCGCGGGCAGCCTCGTCGAGCGCCGCTTCGGGGCCGGCGAGCCAGCCGAGCAGGGCGCGGGCGGCGCCGGCATCAGCGAAGGGGGCGGGGTGGGCGTGCTGCCAGTGCGGCCGGCTGTACCAGCCGAGGCGAAGCTGCTCGGCCGGGGTCTGGGTCGTCGGCCAGTGGGCCGGGTCGGTCCAGTCGCCCTCGCAGCGGAAGGTGGCGCGGAGCCAGGCGGCCATGCGGCCGCTGCCGAAGGCGGTCGGCCCGTCGGGAAAGAGCGCTTGCCAACCTGGGTTGAAGCGGTGGCTCAGCAGCAGCTCGCGCGCCGGGTCCTCGGCGCAGAGCAGGGCGAGCCACCAGATCTCCTCGCGCCGTAGCGGGGCGCCGTCGCGGCGGAACAGCAGGCCAAGCAGTCCCGCGCGGCCGGGGGGCAGGAAGGCAAGTGGCAGTTCCTCGGGCAGACCGCCCTGGCTGAGCACGGCCTGGCGGGCGCGGGCCGCGGGGTCGGCGGCGAAGGCGGCGGTGAGGTGTGGCAGGGTCCGGTCAGGGAGGCAGAGCGCCGCCGCGCCATCCCCCGCCAGCCAGCGGGCGAAGGCGCCCCCGGCACCGGCCGAGAGCGCGTCGGGGAAGCGGGCACGGAGGTCGGGGCGGCGGCGCAGCAGGTCGATGATCCAGCGGACGGCGGACCACGTATCCCCGATCACCTCGGCGCGGGCGGGAGGCCAGAACAGCACATCGGCGGGCAGGCTGACCGCCTCGACGACCTCGGCATCGTTGCTGAGATCGAGCGGCACCGGCGCGGCGAGGCCGGCGCCGTGGCGGCGCGACAACAGCGTCAGGCTGGCGGCGTTGCCCAGCTCCGTCCCGATGCGGAGACGCGGGATGTTGCTGTCGGCATCGAGCGCGGGGTGGAAGAAGGGATCTTCGTGGTAGCCGAAGCGGCGGAGGTCAATCACGGTACGCGTCAGGTCCGCCACCGGGTTGCTGTGGCCGCGGCTGGCGCCCTCGTGGTGGATTAGGCGGGCGAAGGGCGTGTAGGCGGTGCGCCAGCCAAGGGCGCGGGCGGCGAGGCAGAGGGCGACGTCGCTGTTCGCCATAACGAAGCTCTCGTCGAAGCCGCCGGCCTGTGCGAAGGCCTCGCGGCGGACCATCTGGCAGGCGCCCATGATGGCCGAAACCGTGCGCGGCACGGAAGGCGAGCCGATCGGCCCCCATTCTGTCTCTGGCGCCAGGCGGAAGAGCAGGCCGCAGAGATGCATGCCAATGGTGACGCCGGCGTGCTGTAGCCGGTTGTCGGGATAAACCAGCATAGTGCCGACCACGCCTACGCCCGGGCGTAGGGCGTGACGGACCAGCTCAGCGAGCCAGTCGGGCCGGGTCACTGCGATGTCGTTGTTGAGGAAGAGCAGCAACTCGCCGGTCGCCGCGCGGGCGCCGGCATTGCAGGCGGCCGAGTAGTTGAAGGGCTCGCGGAAAGTGATGAGGCGGATGCGGCCCTCGGCCTTCAGTCGGGCGTAAAGGGCGAGCGTCTCCGGATCCGACGAGCCGCTGTCGACGATGACGATCTCGATGCGCGGGTAGTCGGTTTCCTCCATGAGACCGCGCAGGCACTGGGCGAGCAGCCCTGGCCGGTCTCGGTTCGGGATAACGATGGAGACGAGGGGCGGCTCGGCTATGGGCCAGGTGGCGCGCTGGGTGCCGTCGGGCCGCGTCTCGACCTCGGCAGCGATGCCTTGGCGCTGCCAATGGGCGGCCAGGATGGCGCGCAGCTCGGCAGCCCCGGCACTGCCGGGCGGCAGGCGATCGCCCGAAACAGCGGCCGGGCGGTGGCAGAGGATGCGGGGAATGCGGGCCACGCTGCTGCCGGTGGCAGCTAGGCGGAGGTGCAGGTCCCACTCCGCGCCGGCACCGGTGCCGGGGGTGAAGCCGCCCGCGGCGTCTACCGCGGCGCGGTCCAGCGCTACAGGACGGCCGAAGTAATTGAAGGCTTCCAGCAGGTCGGGTGACCATTCCGGCTTGAGCAAGGGCGCGGCGCGGCGGCCGTCGGGGCCGATGCGGTCCTCGTCACCGTGACTGAGCTCAGCCTCGGAGGCGGCGAGCGCGGCCAGGGCGTCGGGCGCGAGGATGTCGCCGGGGTCTAGCACCAGTATGCCCTCGCCAGTGGCCCCGGCGGCGAGGGCGGCCAGCATGGCGCCGCGCTCGGCGCTCCCCAGGGGCAACACGGCGAGGCGCTGAGCCAGGGCGGGATCCAGTCCGGCAGGCGGTGCGGCGCCGGGGGCGAGGCCGAGCCGGCAATCCCAATCGGTGCTGGATTGGACCCGCAGGCTGTCGAGAGTGGCCGCGAGCGCGGTCGCCGTCGTGTCCGGCGGCACCGGCAGCAGCACGGAGATCCGGCGGAGACGGAGGGCGACCGGCAGCGGGATCAGGCCTTCCTGCTCCGCGATCCACTGCTCGTAGCGGTTCTTGCCCGAGACGACCGGCGGCGCAGTCACCGGGCCATCGCCCAGCAGCGTCTGACCCAGGGCTTGACGCAGCCCGGCCCGGCCCATGCCGCGCCAACCGAGGACGAGGTTGCGGGCGGTGTGGGCAAAGTGCTGCGGCTCTTGCACCCAGCGCTGACCGAGGGAAAGGGCAAGGCGCGCGCCGACCAGCGGACGCGTCGTCGGCTGCGCCTCGATCCGGTCGAGGCGGAAGGGACCCTGCGCCACCGGCGGCGTCATCGCCAGGGCGATGGTCCCGGGCGGCAGATGGATCATCAGGCTCCAGCGACTGCCGGCCGAGGAGCGCGGCAGTACGACGCGCAATGGCTGATAGCCGCCGCCGGTATCGGCCTTGAAGGCCGGCGCCACCAATGCCTTGCGCGGCGCTTGGACGAGCATGGTGATACGCAGCCAGCCGCGCGGCAGGCCGGTGGGGCCGGGCTCGAGGCGGAAGGCGGCGGCAGGGCCGGTCGCTTCCCACCAGCCGTCCGCGCCGTCGATTTCGGCGAGATCGCGCAAGACCCGCGGCTTGAGGGGGTGGGATTTGGGCATTACGCGTATTCCGTTCAGATGAGGGCCGGCGAGCTGGCCTATTCGCCAGCCGCCACGCGGTTCCGCCAGTCGCCAAGGATGGAGCGCAGGGTTTCCTCCCAGGGGATGGTAGGGGCCCAGCCCAGGACGTCGCAGGCCCGGGCGGGGTTACCTTCGACGCGCTCGACATCCGTCGGGCGGAGGCGGGCCGCTTCCCGCTCAATCTGGGCCTCGATGCCGGCCAGGGCGAGCAGCGCATCGAGGATGCCACTGATGCGGCGAGGCTCGCCGCTGCATAGGTTGAGGGCGAGGCCGGGCGGCAGGCGGTCTGCCATCCTCAGCGCTTGGACGTAGCCGGCGCAGATGTCGCGCACGTCGAGGATGTCGCGCCAGCGGTCGAGGGCCCCGGTGCGCAGCACGGGCTCCTGCCGCCCGGCCTCGATCCGCGCCACTTGGCGGGCGAAGCTGGCGACGGCGAAATTCGGCGACTGGCCGGGGCCGACATGGGTGAAGGGACGGAGACGGATGGCGCGCAGGCCGCGCAGCGCCATCTCGCCGATCGCCAGGTCGGCCGCAGCCTTGCTGGCGGCATAGGGACTGGTGGGTTGGAAGGCGGCGGCCTCATCCAGCGGCTGCCCGGCCTGGAAGCTGAGACCGTAAACCTCGCTAGAGGAGACATGGAGGAAGACGGCCTTGGGTGCCTCCTGTAGCACCGCCTCGGCCAGCGCCAGGGTGCCGAGCAGGTTGAGCCGCCAAGTTTCGGCGGGGATGCGGAAGGAGGCGGCCACATCGGCCTGGGCAGCGAGGTGCAGCACCGCATCTGGTTGGGCGGCGGCGATGGCGGCTGACATGCCGGCGGGGTCGAGCAAATCGAGGCGCAAGCTCTCATCCGCGCCAGTGATGAAGGCCTCTCGCCCGGCGCCGATCAGCGTCGCAGCGGGAAAGGCGGTGCGCAGTGTGGGAAGCAGGGTGCGGCCGACGAAGCCGCCGGCGCCGGTTACCAGGATGCGGGACGGCACGAGCATGGCCCCTGCTCAGCGCATGCGGGCACGGTGGCGAAAGAGATCAGCCTCGACCATTTCTTTGATCATCTCCTCGAGCGTCGTCCGCGGCGTCCAACCAAGCTTCGCCTTCGCTTTCGAGGCGTCGCCGAGCAGCACATCCACTTCAGCGGGACGGAGAAAGGCCGGGTCGACCTTCACGAATTCTTCGTAGTCCAACCCAACATGCTCGAAGGCAATACGCGCCATATCGCGCACCGTTACGGTCCGGCCAGTGGCGACGACATAGTCGTCCGGCTTGTCTTGCTGTACCATCAGCCACATGGCCTCGACATAATCCTGGGCATGACCCCAATCACGCTTGGCGTCCATGTTGCCCATCGACAGCTCGGTCGCCAAGCCGAGCTTGATGCGGGCGGCGCCGTCAGTGACCTTGCGGGTGACGAACTCAATACCGCGCAGCGGGCTCTCATGATTGAAAAGAATACCGCTAGAGGCGTGCATGCCAAAGCTCTCACGGTAGTTCACCGTCATCCAATGAGCATAGAGCTTGGCGACAGCATACGGTGAGCGCGGATAAAAAGGCGTTTTCTCACTCTGAATCGGTTCCTGGATCAGGCCGTACATCTCCGAGGAGGACGCCTGATAAAAACGGGTACCGGGTGCTACCAGCCGCACCGCCTCCAGCAGGTTATTGGCGCCAAGCGCCGTCACTTGGCCGGTCAGCAGCGGCTGGTTCCAAGACGTCTTCACGAAGGACTGGGCAGCAAGATTGTAGACCTCGTCCGGCTTTACCTCATGAAGAATACGGATGAGGGAGGAGAGATCGATCAGATTGCCGTCCATCATCTGCACTTGACCGGCGATGCCGAGCCAGCGCAGGCGCTCATCAACTAAATCGCCCGAAGAGGATCGGCGCAACAGCCCGAAGACTTCGTAGCCCTTGTTGAGTAGGAGCTTCGAGAGATACGCACCGTCCTGGCCGGTGACTCCGGTAATAAGTGCGCGTGGCATTCGATGTGGATCCTGCTGAAACTGTCCTGGCGGCGTGCTTAACGGCAATGCACGAAAATTCCAATATCGCCGAAGCACTGGCTGCCACTGGTCGTCGCCATGTTAGTTTGGCATCGAAGGAAGCCTCCGCCTCGAACCGATTGGTGGTCCTTGCCGGTCAGCATTGCCTGGTCAGCTTGAAGGCAGGCGGTGGCCTGAGCGTGCGCCGACAGTGCGGACATCGGATCGGCGTGACGAGGGTAGCAAGCAGGCGCGCCATGATGGCGTTGCACACGGCTGACAGGCTCGGCGATGGCGGCGGTCTGATCCTTCGCCGTTTGGGTGGACACCTCTGATACGTTCCTGCAGGGCGATGAAGGTGGTTCAATGGCCGCGAAGACGAGACGGGAGTTCAACCCCCGAGTGCAAACGTGAGGTCGTCGCCCTGCTGCAGGGCAGCGGACGGGCGATAGCCCGGTGCCGAGTGCGGCCGGATCTGATTGTGGTGCCGACGTCAGCCCTCGATTAGCACCTGCGCCTCCCGGAGCGTGTTGACGACCTCCCCGTTCATCAGTTCGTCCTGCAGCTTGCCGTTGAAGCTCTCAAGGATTGCCTATTTCTCGCCGCCCTGCTCGGCCTCGACCTCCGGCACAGCGATAACATGGCCTTCTACAGCCTGAGCACGGACCACGTGCAAATGCCGTCCTTCGCCGACTTCGGTACGGCCGGGGGCTACTACGCCACCCTCGCCCACGAGGTCACGCACTGGACCGGCACCCCACCCGGCTGGCGCGCGACCTGACGGGGCGCTTCGGCTCCGGCGCCTGCGAGGCCGAGGAGTTGGTCGCGGAGCTCGGGGCGGCCCTCGCGCTCGTAGCTCTCGGGCTGGCGGCTGAGCCGCGCGAGGATCACGCCTGCTACGTCGCGCACTAGCTCGGGCTGTTGCCTAAGGACCGGCGGGCGATTTTCACCGCGGCCGGCAGAGCCCAAGCCGTGACGGACTTGCTGATCGCGGCGAATGAATGCCAGGTGGCGTAGCCGGAAGGGGACGGCGGGTGCCCGCCCCCGACTCTCTCCGAGCAAGCCGAGACCAGAACGACCCTGTCCGGGCGCCGCCGCGAGCCGCAACGCAGCCCACGGCGCTTGCCTACTCAAAAGGTACTAAGTAGCTATCTGTTGAATTTCCTGTAGCCTCCTGACGACTATCCGGCCGCAACTGGGTAGTGGGGGGCTAGCCGATGCCCACAATCGTGTTCGCGTCGCCGAAGGGCGGCGCCGGGAAAAGCACCTCTGCCGTGGTGCTGGCGACCGAGCTGGCGCGGCGTGGCGCCGAGGTCGTCGTCATCGACGCAGACCCCAATCGTCCCGTCAGCCGATGGGCTAGCCGTCCGGGCTGCCCAAAGACACTCACAGTCCTCGCCGAGACGACCGAAGCGTCGATCATCGACGACATTGAGGCCGCCGCCGCTCGCGTTCCCTTCGTTATCGTGGACCTTGAGGGCACAGCGAGCATGACGGTGGCCTACGCCATCAGCCGCGCCGACCTGGTTATTGTGCCTACGCAGGGGAGTCAGCTCGACGCCGCCGAGGCCGCCAAGGCAATCCGGCTCATCCGCCAACAGGAACGCGCCTTCGGCCGGAGGATTCTCTATGCGGTCCTCCTGACGCGGACCTCAGCGGCGATCCGCCCCCGCACCCTCCAGCACATCCGGGAGGAAATGGCTCGGAACGACGTGCCGGTGTTCGGCACGCAGATGCACGAGCGTGAAGCTTTCCGGGCGATCTTCAGCTTCGGGGGGCCGCTTCAGGGCCTTAACGTCAGCCAGAGCTTTGGGAAGACCGAGTCGTACTAGACGAAGTCTTCTACGATGCGTTGCGGCAGCATCCCGTTCCTCTCAGGGAAGCAGCCTTGCGCGAGCTGACAGATCGCAGTGCCAGCCTCGACCTCTATGTCTGATTGGCTTAGCGGCTACACACGCTGAAGGGCGCCACTCCAGTCCGTTGGGCGGCTCTGAAGGAGCAGTTCGGCGCCAGGTGCTGCACGCCAGCCTTGCTCATGATAGCGCCCAGCAGCATCCCACGGTGCGAAACTGGCTGGCCGGTCGGTCGCCCGCGCTGGATCGTCGCAATCACGCGCTGGTCGGCGTCCTGGATCAAGGCCGTTGAAGGCGCCTTCTGCGACCAGCCGCAGCTGCATCCGCTGCAGTGTCGTCCCGTCCAGACCCTCAGCACGCCATCCTCCGCTCCAGCCGTGACCACAACACAGCCGCTAGGCGCTTCGCCTGGACCCATCCGCTGATGTCATCCTCGGCAAGCTGGCCAAGCTCCCTTCCCTTTCGTCGGCGACGGCGCGCTGAGGACGCTCGAGGATGGTCTCGGGTTGCGCGTGACCAGGCTGTCCCATCGATGTCGCCACAGGGCCCTATGAGGATGGCGCTCTGCCAGCACACGGCGAAACGCCAGAGCAGTTTGCCGCATCCCATACCAACCAAGCCGATGGCCTAAGTGTTGGCGGCACCGGCCGTTAAAACGGCACTCGGTCCGCCGGCCAGCCTAATGTCACCGCACCGAAACCAGATCATCAGACCGACGGTTCAGCGCTGCTGATCCACTGCTCTGGTCGTTGTGGTCACCGCCTATGTCGCCCAGGACAGCTGGCCAACGTGTGGACCTTCGGCGCATCCCTGTACGATGCTGCTGGGCGATGCACGCCAGACCACCATCCTGCTGCAGCATGCAACACCGACTCGGCCAATATCGTGGGTGTATCTCGCCGTCAGCACCGTCCACCTGCTGACGCCGAGGTCACCACACTGACATGCCGAGGGCGACGACGCAGCAGGTTCAGGCCACGGCAGCCCTCCCCCGCTGATCTCCGCTCACACTCCGAACGCCTGCGCCCTTGCAGCTCGACGCCGGATGGCCGTGACGGAGTTGCGCGGGCGATAGAGGAGCGTGTTGACCTGGTGCTGGGCGGGGACGGGACACTGCGTCGGCCGGGCTGATGGAAACCGCTTCATCTGTCGTTCTCTCGCCGTCTGCGTCGGCTGCGCTGCCCGAGCCATCGCGCAAACGGTACCTGAACGCCGTCAGATTTCTCCTGAACGTGAAAATATCCTAAATTCAAATAAGTTATCGTATTTTTGGTACGTATTAAAATTTAATACGTTTTAGAAACAAACCGTAACTGTACGGATCTACTGGGACGTGCAGTTTGGTTGCATCAGGACTGAGCGATGAGATCTCAGAATAAGACAAAGCTGGTGGAGAAGATGCGGCGCCTCGCGGCGCACCCCTCCACAGATGCTGCGACCCGTTCCGTGGTATGCACCCGACTGGATATCTTAGCCCCTCGTCCTCCCCGCTCACTGCCGGGAGCGCCAACGCGGCGGGCATCAGACCGTGCCGCTTCGGGCTCCATTGTCAGGGCCGATTACCACAGGCCAACTGGCCAGCAGGGTTATCAGTCTGATGCCTGCTTGAACCGCATCGCTCACCAAGCCTATCAGTGGTCATCGCGCTACGACGTTGGTCCAATCCATCATGATCGGATGTTCTGAAGAGTAATAGGCTGTTTTGAAAGGCGCTGCTGGGTTGAAAAGGCGGCGCAGGAGAAGTGTTCTGGGCGGCTTCTCCGGAAGGGAGCCGATATGTGAACGCTCGAAACCTGTGCATTGGTTGGCGACTATGGGTCGGGTCAGGCCCTAAGCGAATAGCAGTACCGCTTGCTTGAACCACTCATTCCGCGCCAAGCCCGGAGGCCGCCGGCGCACGACAGATATGCGGCGCCTGCTGGACGGATTGGTCTACCTCGGGCGGACTGGCTGCCGATGACGGCATCTGCCGCCGCCTCTGGCATTCCCGCCGCGGCCCACCATCTACGGTACTATGCGCGTCTTCCTTTAAGACGGGGTGTGGGAGAACATACGCACCCACATTGTCATCATACTACGCGAGGGCGTGGGGCGCGAGCCAAGCCCGACAGCGGCATTTTTGGCACTCAAGGCGCGAAGACAACAGAATGCGGTGGGCCTCGCGGCAATGACGCAGCCAATAAGGCCAAAGGGCGCAAGCAGCCCGTCGCAGTCGACATGCAGGAGCTGTTGCTTGGCGTGCTCGTGCATGCTGTGTCCATCTAGAAGCGGACGGCGCGGGCGACCTGCTCCGGCGTATCAGGCCCCCTCTACAACTGGCTCCGGGTCGTGTTCGCCAACAGCATCTACGACCGCCTCGCCGTCCTGCTCGCCTGCTGTCTGCTCGGCCTGACGTTGATCGTTGCCCGTCACATCACCGGCACCAAAGGCTATGTGGTTCTGTCGCGCAGGCGGGTACTCGAATCAACCATCGGCTGGCATGGACGACGGCGGCGACTGTCGAAGAGTTACGAGCAAAGGCCAGGGGGTCGCCGAGGCGATGGTCACTCTCGCCATGATCCGCCTCATGCTCCACCGCCTCGCTCACCCAAACCGAGAGCGACTTCCTGCTCCGTAGCTTTCAATCCAGCCTGTGAGCCCCGCGCGGCCTATAGGTGTTCTACGGAACAAAGCACTCGGTTGCTGGCGGTGTCGGCAATGGGATGATCAGGCGCTGGCGTCGAGACGGCATGACCAACGAAAGGGTGGCCTGGAAGCCAGCTTGCGCTCTATCGCGGAATGGCGGGGACTGGCGCATCGGGTCGGGCCGCGGGTTACCGAGGCAGGCAGCAGCTGGTTTGCACGAGATAGGTCACGGGACACACCCCTCCTGCCCCATGAGCCCCTGGTGCTGCCGGCGCCGCGCCGGGCAGCAGAGCCACTATCAACAAGTTTGTGCGACACGCGCGGGCTCACCGCTTTGCCCTGGACCGCAGGATCACTCCCGACAGGCGATCGGGTTAGCAGCGGCGACTCCGCAACTGCATAGGAGATGTCCTTTCCACAGCACGCGGTATCATCCCGTCGCGGGCGGTATAGCGGGCAAACGGCCCTGGCCGATCTGCAGCAGACGGCCTAGCCAATCGCATCCAGCAGCGCGGTGTTTAGCCGAGGCGTTACCCAACCCTCTCCGCCTCGCCAACGTGAATTGTGAGGCCTCAGGCGGAACTCCCACCAGTAGGAACATTCCATCGCTTGCCCGAGGCGCGGGCTTGAGCGGAGAGTATATCAGCGTTCTTGATGCTCACAGGTCCAGGGTGCCGGTCGCACGTGCTGTCGGCCGAGCTTAGGACACGCTGCCGCTCGGCTCCATGTCGAGCGGAACGCGCGCCTTCGCTTGATCATGTGCTGCCATGACGACCTGTCTACAATGTTGCTGATACGTCAAATCTCCCCGGGTGCCAATGAGCAGCGGCCGCATGGCGGACGGCCATCTAGCCATCTTTACTGGGGAGACCCTGCTTTCTGAGCGCACGCTGAGCCTGCCAGCCCGCACCACGCGACAGTCGGCTCCATGCAGGTCTGTGAGCTCTAGCCGCGTCGGACAGCTGTGGCCATTCAAACCAAAGACGCCTGGCTGAGCATACCAAACCGTCTGCCGTTGCAACCTGTAAGCCAGATTGGCCAGCCAACAGGCTGTGCCATTCTCGGCTACTCGCCGGGGCCACCAATATCTGTTGCCGACCGCCAATTGAGCCAAGCGCATGCCGCAAAATCTCATAGCTGTTTGGCCGTGCTGTTGGCCGGCCAACACCTAGGCGTCTAACAGAGTCCAACGAGGGTTCCCCTGCGGGCGGTGCTGCCAGGCTGGGACGCCCGCGGATATAGACGGCAACAGCCGAGCTCCCCAATCGGTTGGCCGGCCAACATCGGAACCAGATAGCGCAGTGCGGGCCAACACCTGCCATCATCGCTTCTTTGTCACGCCGCACCACCGCGGATGCCACGTGGCCGGTTGAGAAACGCGTGCCCGCCATAGCCAACGGAGTTCTCACGCCGTTAATAGTCCAATATGATCCAATTGGCTGGCGATTGGCGTGACGAGGATTGAGGTGCAACAGGGCCGATGACAGGTACTCCAAAGCACACTGCGGGCCCGCGCCTAAGCGCGCCTCCAGATCAAGCACGCATCCTTACCGTGTCCTCGCCCAAGGGCGGCGTTGGCAAAACCACGATCACCCGCGGGCTATTGGTCCGGGCAGCACAGGTCGGGATCCCCGCCGTCGGTGTCGACTTTGATCCCCAACTCGGTTTGATGAAATGGGCCCATCAGCGGGAAAAGACACGGCAATCGTTTCCAGATTTCGCTCGGGTTGAGGTGCGGCAAGCATCGTTAGATGCTTGGCAAACCGCACTTCGCGAGGCCGCTACCGATGTCAGACTGGTTATTGCCGACACGCCACCCGGCGTGGAAGCGCATATGACTTCAATGCTCGGGCTCCTACGAGCCTCCCGTTACGTCATCATTCCAACCGGGTATACCTCTGACGACCTCACCAGCGTCATGCCCTGGCTGCACGAAATGGGGCGTCTTCGCATCCATGCTGCGGCCGCGCTGAATCGCGTGCTGCGTCGAACTAAAGCATTCCAGGCTGCTCGCATGCGACTGATCAAAGTCGGTCACGTGATGCCGCTGGAAGTGCCTCTCCTGGAGGATATACATGTTTATGCCGAACAGGGGCTGTCGGTCCTCGACGTCGCCAAGGCTAGCGGTGCCGAGGTATTCGAGGCGTTGTGGGATCATACAGCGCGGGAGCTAGATCTATGAGCGGCAAGCCCTCCAAAGCAGCGCTGGCGCGGCTCCGTGCGACTATCATTGATGAACAGGGGCAGCAGGCGGATCCAGGGCTGATCGACCTTCGCGCTGACAGCCTGCGTGAACTCGCACCTAACACTCAAGACGAACAATCCTTGGCTCTCATCCAAGAGGTGTTCGCTCATACCGAGTTGCCGAAGGACAAGATCAAGGTCGAATACGTGGCCGAGTTTCGCGCCTCGGTCCGCGTGGAGTGGCAACGTGCAGGCCAGTCCTTTCTGCGGATCGGCCGCCTGCTGCTGGCGGCTGAACAGCGACTGACCAAATACGAGTATGACAGCTTGATTGAGGGTGCCGGACGCCTGCTGCCATTCGGACGCACCGTGGCTATTCAGCTGCGCCGGGTGGCGCAGGCGGTTGACGCCAAGCGACTGCCTGAGCAGCGCTGCCCGTCCGCCTATTCCGTGGCCTATGTTCTTGCGACCTTGCCCGACGAACAACTGCGTCTGGCAGATGAGCGCAATCTTATCCGCCCGGATGTTCGACGCGAAGAAGTGCGCGCGTTCAAAGCCGAAGTCATCGCAGCCGAGCGCTTGCGCCACGGCTACAGCAGCTTGCGCGAGTTGAGGAAAGAGTTGGAGATGCTGCGAGATCGTAAGCGCCGCCATATTCTGGAGGCTGTTGCCATCCGTCGCCGGATGCAGGAAGTGCAACAAAAGCTCCGCCAGGCCTGAGCCTGATCGCCTTGGCGAAACTGATCAGAGGCACGTGTTGGGCCACTGCGGCTTCAGCATGGCTAACAGTAATCTGTACCCGCTTCACGGCGCCGTTCCCTACCCGTCGGGTTGGGCGCCTTGGCTGCCATAGGGAGACGGTCGAAGCGTGTGCCTCGGCACATCGAACACCAATTCCTGGTTTGTTATCCATGGTTCTTCGCGCCCGGTTGAGCCTGTGTAGAGGATCCAGGCAAGCGGGTGCTGGGGCCGCGATACCAGTCATGGTTGGGGACACTGCGCGGCCTGCCGCGCCACAAGCCGCTGCGTCGCTCTTGCACATTCAAATAGCCCGTTTCACAGCGGCTGGTCCAACGGCCAGGCGGCAGAGACGAAGGATCCGCATTGCTGATCTAGAAGGCGGGCCGCTGCTCGGTTCGGCCGCTGCCGTAGAGCTGCTGCCCTGTCAGTAACCACAGTCCTGGCCTGGCTGCCACGACCTCGATGCCGCTGCAGCCGGTCAGGGTGGGCCCATGTGGCGACGTCTACTATCCCCCACTCTGACTGCGCGGCGGCTGCTTACAGGGCCTTGGAGCAACCTGCTTTCGGGCACTGGCGACGGCAATGCCGTGTGTATTGGCAGTGCCGTAAACGCCTTGACGCCCATCGCCCAATCCCGACCAACATACCGCGCTCGCGTTCCATGATCAGCCTCATCTCGCTGCCGCAGGACATGGGCCGTCGGCGCGACGAGGTCCACCAAACGGTTGCTCACGCGCTACCCGCAATTTGGGGCGCATAGTCCTAAACATCGTCATTGTCGTGATGACACAGCTCCCGGTGCCATGCTCGCCACCACATGGGATCCTAAGGCCGGCTCTAGCAACCCTGGCTACGCGATCTTGCTGCGCTGCAACGGCTCAGTCTCGGTCAGAGCTTCGGGATGCTCTCGCCACTCCCGCAAGGTCTGCCAGCCTGCGCCACTTTCCTATTGTATCGCACTAGGACAAGCCAATACCGACTGCACAGAGCCGGCCGGCCGGTCCCAGCATACATCACTACAGGCTGGGCTTGGACCTACGGTCGGCACGCCGGTCATCCCCCGGATGTAAAACATTGCGCCTTTGTAGTGCTACGCGGCGCACCAAGGCTTCGAGCACCTGCTGCCGGACCTGGGCGCGGTCTTCGAACATGGGCTGTGTCACGCCGCTCGCCAGCGCAGCCACATGGAGGTTCAGAGCAACCGCAAAATCCAAATTGCGGTCAAAGCTCTCGTCATCCCGGATGCGCGACCGGGTGAAGTCATATGGATCCCAGAGATAGGCTTCCATGCGGCGATAGAGAAGGCCGAGCTCCCGTTCCGCTTCATCAAGTGATGCTCCCAGCTCAACCGATGCGGATCGGGGAGGCTGGAACATCGCGGCTGCCTGTACGCGCAGCTCTGCCCTTTGGCGAGCAGCCATGATTAGACCAAGTCCGAACAACAAAAATATACCACAGAAACTAAAGAGCAAAATCATACGATAGTCGCAAAACGATGATCGCAATACGCTGATAAAATTCGGATAGTCTATCGTCAGTAATGCATACAACTCAGGCCGCATCTCAAAATTTACTATGGCCAGGGTGTATAATTCCTCACTTCGCATCTTGGCGGTACCCTCACCTCGGCTGAACAGCGTGGCATGGCAAAGCTCCGGGAAAGTGAATGAAGCACACCGACCGGCGAGAGGTGGTTTCTGGCTTGAGACAGAGTGTCAGGCCGGCTGGATGATAGGGGATGCGAACCGCGGTCCTTGGCCGCGGCGACCCTACGGTGGCGCTAGACGTGCTGCGCGATGTAATGCGGCGCTGCTGGCAACCGAGCCTAGTGCACTGACTCAAACGGAAGGTGCAGGAAGCCTGGCCAGCGTGCCGAGGATGGTGTCGGCAGGCCTGGTCCAGGCGAATGGCTTGGCCTTCTTGTTGTGGTCGCGGATGTAATGGGTGATGGCGTCCTGCAGGTCGGGGACTGACTGAAAGACGCCGCGGCGGATGCGCCTGCGTGTGATGGCCGAGAAGAAGCCCTCGACGGCGTTGATCCAGGACGCCGATGTCGGCGTGAAGTGGAAGACCCAGCGCGGATGATCAGCCAACCACTGCCGGACCTTTGGGTGCTTGTGGGTGGCGTAGTTGTCAAGGATGGCGTGGATCACCTTGCCG
>NZ_JQKB01000075.1 GCF_000745835.1 Belnapia moabensis DSM 16746
GCTAGTATCTCCTTGCGCCAGGTATAGATCTGCCCCGTGCTCACCCCGTTCCGGTCCGCCACCGCCTGCACCACCGCACCCGGCTGCAGGCTCTCGCGCACTACTCGCAGCTTGTCCTCGTCCGGCCACTCTCGCCGCCGCACCGAGTGGACCTCGACCCGAACGCCCCGCTCCGGGCGCGCTCGCATCGTGCCATTCCGACCGTCGTAAGAACCCGCTCCGAGCGGTTCCGCCACTTCAGCTGCGTCCGTCATGCCCACCATCTCGGCAGGCACGCCCCGTCATCTCAAGGCCGCTGACGGCTGACGCTTACCATAAAGCAGCAGCGCCACCATCATCGCCGGGTGGTAGGGCGGATAGCCCCGGAGCTCGTCATAGGTCGAGAGAATGGCCGAAAGGTCGAGCTCCTCGGCTACGATGTCGCGGACCAGGTGCGCCGGATGCCCCTCAGGGACGAACTCATGCACCGAGGGCGGCAACAGCCAGACCTCATCCACCTTCCACGGCCGAAAGCTCTTCATCATGCCGGCAAGCGAATCAACGCTCGTCCTACATGTCGAGCCTCCTCACACGTTACCGGGACGGGCTCCTAGGGACGTGGGCATTATCACCACGTTCTATCATGCGGCCGCGCGCGCCGACCACAGGCGCGGACGGAGCTTTAATGCGGCTGCGAAAATCTTGGTCTCGGCGCCGGAGGGCGCGCCGGCCAAGCGCCATAACAGCCATTGGGCCATGACATGAGTCGCCACGCCGGTTGCGACGAGGAGGAGTAGTTGGCCGAAGCTTGCCAGCCAGCCGGTCTCTCCGCCTGCCGAAAGGTTGGCTCGGACCAGCAGGACGGCGCCTGTCATAAAGCCGGCCGCGCCGAGGCTGCGCCAGACCTCGGACCAGACTTCGGCGAGGCGCAACCCGGCCACCTGGCAGGCCTGCTGGGTCCAGATCATCGCGTTCAGCAAGCCGGTGGCCATTAACACCGTCGCGACAGCCAACAGGCCCCCATGCCAAGCTGCTAGCAGGACACAGACCATGCGCAGCGAGACTAGGCTCGCAAAAATTCCTACGAGCCGCGGATACCGGTCGAGGATGGCAAAGATATTGAAGGTAAAGTGCCCAAATGCGTCACCGAGCGCGTAGAGCGCGCAGGGCGCGATGATCGCCGCCGCCCCGGCCCATGCCGGCCCCAGCGCGATCCTCTCAATTTCTGGCGCGACGAGGGCGATGCCGACCGACATCGGCACGAGGACGGCTGCCAGTAGGCCGAAGCCGTCGGCGATTTGGCGACCGAGCAGGGGTGGGTTGTTGACGACACGCGCGTAGCCGGCATAGATCGGACCGCGCACCGGTACAGCGAGTTCGGTCACAGGCGCCGCGGCCACTTGATAGGAGGCGTTGAATACGCCGAGCGCCCGCACGCCCTGAAAACGCCCGAGCATGATGGTCGGCAAGCTGCCATCCGCCATGGAGCAGATGTTCATGGCGAACATCCACTTTGAGAAGGTGAGGAACTCCCGCCAGTCGCGTAACGACAGGGAAGGCCGATGCGGCGCCAGCCGGTGGCTGTAGGCGATTGCGAAAAGCTTCGCAACAAGCCCGCCGAGGACGAGGCAGAGATAATGCTGCGTCCAGCAGGCGAGCCCGATCGTTACGGTAAAGGAAACTAGGCGCGCGGCGATTTGGTGACGGAACAGCAGGTTGAACCGCAGTTCTCGTTGCAAGCGGATGAGGCCAACGCTCATCAGCCCGTCGAGGGCGATGGTGAAGGCGATTACGTAAATGATCAGCTCCAGCCGCGCATCGCCCAGCATCCGCGCCTGCCAGCCCGCAGTCGCCGCGACCACGCCGCCCAAGAGCAGGGCGCGCAGCAGGTTCATCGTCCAGACTGTATCGTACAGGCCACGGTCGACTGTCGGCCGCCTGACCACGATCACTGCATAGCCCGTCGCGGTAAGCGTGTCCGCGACCGCGACCGCCGCTCCTGCCAGCGCGATCAGCCCGAAGTCCTCGGGCACCAGGAGCCGCACCAGCAGCAAGGTGCTCACGATGCTGATCAGACGGACCGCCAAACGGCCGAGCACCATGAAGGCGGCGCCTAGTGCCACCTTGCGGTTGACCTGCGCGACCGAGAGCTCGGGATCAGTGGGGCTTGCGGGCATGGCTCACGCCACCATCACGGGCTGGACGGAGTCGTGGACGGTAGCGCCGCCCGCCTGCGCTACGAACCCTTCAAGTACCAAGAGCTGCCAGATTGCCTGACTGTGCTCCGCACGTCCCGAGGCATGTTCCTCGACTATGCGGGCGAGCGCGGCGGAGTCGAACAGGCCGCTCTCTGGCAGCGCGCCGCGCGCGAGCCTGGCTGTAACCTCCGGCGCCCGGGCGCGGAACTGCCCGCCAATCCGGTCGGCGAAACCGCGCTTTTGGCCCCATAGCGTCGCCGCCGGCAGAAGTGGCGCCATTGCTTCGCGCAGCACGTGCTTGCCAACCCCGCGACGCAGCTTCAGCGAGGCTGGCAGCGCCATTCCCCAAGCGACCAGCTCGTGGTCGAGGATCGGCGGTCGCAGCTCGAGCGAGACGGCCATGCTCGTTCGGTCCGTCTTCGCCAGGATGTCGCCTGGTAGGTAGGTGTGCAGATCGGCATACTGAGCCTGCAGCAAGCCGTCCTCCTCGTCACACTCCGCCATTAGGTTGGCGAAGCGGGCCGATGGGTCGTGACCATCCAGCGCACGACGGGCCGCTTCGGCATAGAGCCTTCGCCGCCGGCCATCCTCCACCTTGCAAGCGGTGCGGTAGTAGCCCAGCGCAGAATCAAGGCTGAGCTCAGTCAGCGTCGTTTTCGCCCGCAGCCAACGCGGTGCCCAGTCGAGCTTCGGATAGGCCGCCGCAAGACCGCCGATTATCTGCCGGCGCATCCCCCCCGGCACCAAGCGGCGCACCGCCTCGGCCAAGCTGTGCCAGCGATAGCGCCGGTAGCCCGCGAAGACCTCGTCACCACCGTCGCCGGACAGCGCAACCGTCACGTGCCGCCGCGCTAGCCGGCAGACCATCAGCGTCGGCACCGCCGAATGATCGCCAAAAGGCTCGCCGAAGATCCGCGCCTGGTCGCGCGCAGCCGCGACATAGTCTACTTGGCCCACGTCGGCATGGTGCGCCAAGGCGAGCTGCGCGGCGAGCGCGGCGGCGGCGGGGCGCTCGTCCGCGCCGTTCTCGAAGCCGATGGTGAAGACGGCGAGCGGTCCGGTTCCGGCCTCCGCCACAGCGCGCGCCGCGCAGGCCACCACCGCGCTCGAATCCACCCCGCCCGAGAGGAAGGCGCCGAGCGGCACGTCGGACATCAGCTGCGCGCGGACTGCCGCGTCCAGTCGCCGCGCGAGCTCGGCGGCCGCTTCGGGCGGCGCGGGGGCGGCCGAGGTCGGCGGACGCCAGTAGCGGCGCGGCGCCAGCGTTGCGAGCTCGCCGCGATGAAGCAGCAGGAAATGTGCTGCTGGGAGCCGCCGGATGCCGGCAAAGATTGTGGTTGGATCAGGCACGTAACCGAGCGCTAGGTAGTCGTCCACGGCAACGGGATCGATGCGCCGCGGCAGTTCCGGCAGAGCTAGCAGCCCGCCAAGCTCCGAGGCGAAGACAAAGCCGCCGTTCGGCAGGCTGGCATAATGTAACGGCTTTTCCCCCAGCCGATCGCGCGCCAACAGCAGCTCCCCCCGGTCCCGGTCCCAAAGGGCGAAGGCGAACATGCCTTTCAGCCGCTCGAGCAGTCCGACCCCCCATTCCCGCCAACCATGCAGCAGGCATTCCGTATCGGAGCGCGTGCGGAAACGGTGTCCTGCTGCCTCCAACGCCTGGCGCAGAGCGGCGTGGTTGTAGATCTCGCCGTTGAAGCAGACGGTGATCAAGCCGTCCGGTGTCGCCATAGGCTGTGCACCGCCACCAAGGTCCACGATGGAAAGGCGGCGGTGGCCGAGGCCGAGATGTGGCTCCGCATGGAAACCTTCCCCGTCTGGCCCTCGATGCTGTATCGCATCGGTCATGCGGCGCAGCACGCCCACGTCCGGCACGGCCGGGCAGAGCGGATGGAAAATGCCAGCTATACCGCACATTATACGTCGCTTCCCTTCAGCCGGCCAGCCGTGCCACCGCACCGTGCGGGTATGGCCCAGCTTTCCCTCGTCCAGTCCTTCCCAACGTCGCGCTTCCCTACCGATCGCGGGACGGAGAGCTGACGGTTGCAACCTGGAGGCGGCCGCACTGGTCTATATAGCGGAGCCCTCGCATGATTACCCACGCGAAAGCAACAACACAGACGATTGGACCACTCTGCCGCAGACAGCCCTACCCGGGCCGATGGCGGTTCTGATCGCCACACCGCTGCCATTGCTGTTGTGGTTCCGCATCCGACTTCCCGTTCAGGCGCCGATGGGTTGGGCGGACCCGCCGGTGGCACGCAGACCGGGCCGCCCGGCGCGCAGCCAAGCCACCACCTCTTCCAGCCCCTCGCGCAGGCCGCGTGGCTCGCCGAGCCCCAATACCGCGCGCGAGCGGTGCGGATCGCCAAGCGAGTGTCGGATCTCCCCCGCGCGAGGCGAACCGTACTGGATTGTGGCGGACCTGCCACAGACCGCCGCGACGGTCTCGGCCAAGTGCCGTACCGAGATCGGCCGTCCAGTGCAGACATTGAGCACCGGCGCCTCTGTCGAAGCCGCCTTGAGCCCGGCTAGCAGTGCCGCCACCACATCGCTCACAAAGACGAAGTCGCGCGTTTGCTCGCCATCGCCGAAGATGTCCACGTCCCCTCCTTGACTGAAGCGGTCGCAGAAGATCGAGATGACGCCCGAATAGGGCGAACGGGGGTCCTGCCGCGGACCGAAGACGTTGAAGAAGCGCAGGCCGAGTGTGGGAGTACCGTGCACCACACCAGCAACCAGGGCGTGCTGCTCACAGCCGAGCTTGTCGGCGCCATAGGCGGAGAGTGGGCGCTTCGGTGCAGACTCGGCAATCGGCAGGTTAACCTGGTCGCCATAGATCGCCGCTGAAGAGGCATAGACCACGGGGACGCGGCGCAGCCGCGCCGCGTCGAGTACGGCGATGCTGCCAGACAGGTTTACGCGATGTGTTCCGAGCCAGTCCCGCACGCCGCGCTCAACGGAGGCGATGGCGGCGAGATGAACGCAGCCATCGACGCCCTCCATCGCAGCGCACACAGTGGCGGGATTGCCGACATCGCCGACGATCAGCTCGGCGCCGGGGACGAGGTTGGCCTCGGAGCCCGTCGAGAGATCGTCGAGTACGCGGACCTTATCGCCGCGCCCTACGAGGGCGGCACAAAGATGCGAGCCGATGAAGCCGCATCCGCCGGTGATGAGAAAAAGGGACATCAGCTTGGGGTTCCCGGAAAAGAGGTCCTTGCCTCGGGCATAGGGTGTGGGTAGCCGGCGACATGCGTGGGCGCGCCGGTGCCATGAGTCGGGCCAGCGGCTGAGCATCGAGGCTTTCTCGCATGCCAGGCTAAGCCGACCTGCACTGCGCTACCTGGCCTGGGATCCGGACGAGGCCGCGGGGCATGACATTGTGATTAGCGTTCGAGGCGAAGTTCGGCGGCATGGTAAAGGGTGCGGCGCCGGCAACCGCCTGATAGGCCCGCTTCGCCCGCTCATCCCCGAGCACGTGATGGACGAGGGCGAGCGACAGCAGGCCGAGACGGCCATACTCGCCCTGGCTGGTACGCCAGCCCTCCCCGTTCGACATGTTGTGCTCTCGAGTTGCTGCCCCGATCTGAGCCCAGGTTCTGAACGGCGGGGTCGTCGTTTGCGAAGTAGTCGCGGACCTGATCGCAAGATTGTAGGCAACACCGTCATTGCGGCCGAAGCCGCGATCCTCAGCGAAGAAGCGGCCAACGATGAAGTTGCTCATCCAGGCCAGGAAGGCGCGCGCATCCTCGCGTCCGCGCAGCGCTGCCATTGCAACGCTTGAGGCCATGTAGTCCTGCTGCCAAGGGGGCAGCATGCCCGGAGTGCCGTAGGAGCCCGGAAGCCATCCGTGGGCCTCGCCCTGCAAGGCAGTCCAGGCCTGGATCTGCGACCGCAGCCAAGCCCAGTTCGCGGCGCTGACCTCCTCCAGGTAGGCCGCGGAAGGATCGGTTAGCGGTGCGATCCAGGCCGCCTCATCGACCTGCCGGATGTTCCAGGCCGCGCCGCGCACCTGCTGCCCTTGGGTGATGAGCAGATCGTGCGCTCGCGCCGAGCGGTCCGGGAGTGCGCGCGTGACCGGCCACGTTCCGCTAACACTCCAGGCTGCCTGCGCCATGAGGTTGTCGAGGAAGGCCCGCCGCCCGGTGAGAAGGTAGGGCACGTAGGAAAGGTCGGGCTGGTGGGAGCTTACCGGGCCGACGGCCCACAGCGTGTCCCGCGCCACCGGCTGGAGCAGTGTGTAGGGTGGCCGCCCACCGCGTGGGTCCGACCAGAAGCTCGGCCAGCGTTTGACGTCGAGCCAGCCGCCTCGTGCGTCCCAGTAATGCCAGGGAACGGTGCCCGCCGCCTCCGCCTGGCCGATCGCAAGCAGGGCGGCACGCTGATTGCCCGAGATAATCCAGGCCGATTGCCACAGCGTGGTCTGGCCGAGATCGGGCCGCCCGCCAGCCGTCCCCATCCGGGTCTGCAGACCGCGCGCGCCGAGTGGCGCCGACCAGCCAGAATCGTCCATAATCCGCGCCATCTGGGTGAACAGCGCCTCGTCCACCCCGGTGCTGAGATCGTAAGGCATGACCGCCCCCGCCTCTCCAAGATAGGCCGGATCGTGCCTGACGAAGGGCGGCCGCGGCGCGGGCCGGCCATCAGCCAAACTACCGAGCAGGCGTCCCCAGCCGGCATACTGCCAGTGACGCTCCACCTCCGCCCGGAGCGCCTCCCGGCCGTCGAGCAGCATGCGCGCCCGGTACGCGAGCTCCCCGCCGCCCGACCGCATAGCGATGTCATTGCGGATCCAGATATCCGCCCAGAGCGAACCATCCGCGCGGAAAGCAACGTCTGTGACCAGACGGCACGACGTCACGCCCATTAAGGCTACTGGCAGCTCGACCCGCATCTGGATGGCCAGCGGCCCCGACTGCCAGCGCGCCGAGGTCGGCAGGCTGCCCATTCGCTCCACGATGTCGGCCCGCCAGACTGTGCCCGAGTCCATAGCCGTCAGCTCGACCTCGATGCGGCGCCCTTGCAGCCCTGTGGCGAGATCAAGCGGTGCGCTTGCCCCTGCCCCCGACCGCCGCGACATTACGACACCGGCGAGCTGTCCATCTGCCAGAGCCGGCGCAGTGAGGCTCACGATGGCGAAGCGAACGGAGCCGTCCGGGTGGTGTCGCGACACGTCGAGTTGCACTGGCAGCGGGCTACCACCGGCGCTCAGCCGAGCAACTAGCCCGGCGCCATCGGGCAGGTCTCCAACCCGGAAGGCCTGGCCGAACACCACCACGGTGCCGGCCGGCGCCCCCGTCCCCTCCAGTAGGAGGCCGACGATGTCGTCTGGCTGGGTTCGGCAGGGCATCGGCGCCGGCATGACTGCGCGGAACGATGCGGGGGCCGCACTTGGCCGCCTATCCGCCTGTGCGCGGGCGGTCGACCGCGGCGTGCAGGCTCCAACAGCGCCGAGCGCCAGGATCGCGCCTGCGGCTCGGCGGCTGAGCACGGTGATACTGTGATCAGGGCCGACGGTCATATCGGACGTGCCTTCCGCGTTAGTGCCCACGCGGTCACCGCGTAATAGGGATCGTTTAAAAATCGGCGGCGGCCAACCCGTCCCAACGTTACCAGGCAGAACTTCACTGCAGCGGCAGTCCTCCAGGACCAAGTCTGGGTCTTCTCGAGCGCAGCCGTGTGTTCAGTACGGAAATACCTGAAGCTGGTTACGGTCGATCGCGTGCGACCGTCCGAGACATCATGTAAACGGATAACACTCGGCGCCATCGATAGAAGACGGCATCCTAAATCCTGATTAGCAAGCACTCGTCGAGCGCCGTGACCTGACGACAACCGATGCTCGAAGACGTCACCAGCCATGAGCAGGTCGCATGTATTCTGATACTCGTCACAGAGGCCCTGGCCAAATACGAACTCACGATGCTGTGCCTCGCTGCAAGATTGCAGCGATAGATGTCTCCAGGTTCGTCCTGCGGATATCCTGGTGACATCCAAGTTCAGAGGGGTGAGGCTCTTGATCATGCTTGCGCAGGCGATCCAGTCGGCTTGGCGCGTAATTCTGGTGAGATCAGAGTTAACCAGGAGCGTGACAGACCGTACGGCAATTTGAAGCCTGCCGATCGCTTCGGCACGCGTCTGGACGTAACGCTTTAGTTCAGAAAGCGCCACTTCCACCTCCTGCGGGAAACGGCCTTTCGTCGCATCCGGTCACGCGGCGGAACAGGTCAATTTGTCCGCGGGTCGTCTCTTCCCACCCGAACTGCTCCGCATAGGCGCGGGTGGCCGGCCGGTCGGGCGGCGCCGCGAGCAGGCGGCGGATACCGTCAACGAGCGCCGCGGCCGAACGTTCCTCCACCACGATGCCGGCCTCGGGCGCCCTGACCGCTTCCCGCGATCCCCAAGCCGGGGCCGCCACTACTGGCGTGCCGCAGGCCATAGCCTCGAGCAGAACATTGGCCCAGCCCTCGCGACTCGAGGCGAGGACCAGCGCATCGGCTGCCGCATAGACGCGTCGCAGATCCTCATGCCGGACTGCACCCAGCAAGCGCACCCGATCGGTCACGCCGTGCTCCCGCGCGCAAGCTTCAAGAGCAGCACGGTCCGGTCCCTCGCCGACGATCAGCAGATCGTGGCCCGGCATGTCGCGCAGCGCCTCGATAATTAGGTGATGCCCCTTGCGCTCGATTAGAAGGCCGACCGAGAGGAGCATCGGACCCCGCACCCCGAACTCCGCACGGAGCACCGCGCGGTCGGCCGGCGGGCGGAACATCGCAAGGTCTACGCCGTTGCGCAGGACCGTCACCTTCTCTCGCGGTGCGCCGAGTGCGATCAAGCCTTCTGCGAGCGCGGCACTGACGGCGACCAGGGCATCCGCGCCGGCGATGGCGCCGGCGATTAGTCGGCGCGGAAGAACGTAGCGTGGCAACAGGCTGACGTCGGAGCCGCGCGCCGTGACGACCACGGGCTTCCGGAATTCCGCGCCGAGCCACACAGCCACCACGCCGTCCGGGTAAACGTAATGGGCATCGATCGCGTCGAACTCTTGGCCCGCCGCGTGGAGCCGGCGGATAGCCGCGCGCGCGGCGGCCCAGAGTGATAGCGGATTGGTGTACATGCCGATCCCCGGCGGCGCGATGAAGCGGGGATGATGCACCTTGAGCCCGGATCGCGACTCGATCGCCTGTAAGGCTGAACGCGGCGGCGTACGCCCGGGGAACCACGGCACGGGGGCGAGGACGGTGCTCTCAACCGCGCCGGTTGCCACCAGATGCCGCAGCCTGTTCTCGACGAAGACGCCATGATGCGGCTGCGCGGTATTCGGGAATAGCGTGCTGAAGGTCAGCAGGCGAATCGGCCGCCGCCACGGCTGGCCGGCGCCAGCCTCGCCGGTCTGCCTCGGATGCGGGTTGGGGTGGCGTAGCGTCCCGTATGTCGAAGGGTGACGGGTAGCGTTGGACATGCTCCGGGAAGGCGATCCAGGCGCACAGCCAGCTGATGCCGATGAGCATGGCAACGTAGTAGAGACCTTGCATGGCGGGTTTTCCGTCGTGGAATTGAACATCATGTCAGTGCACCCGTACTAATGCCGCGCGTGGGTTTGCTTCGTCCCGGTATGGCAGGCCGCAGGCGCAACGGTACCGCTTCCGGCCGATGCGCCTCAGCGCCGAGCGCGCGCACGACACAGGCGTGCGTGGCAGCAACCACGATCAGCAGCGTCCAGTAGAAGTCCCAGTAGGACAGAGATAGGAAGGTTCCACCCGAGAGATAGGTAACCATCGAGACCTGCGCCATGCGACCGAAGTCACCAGCCCAGGCCAGATCGGGCCGCCTCCGGCTCAGCCGGATCAGGCGCCAGGCGTAGTAGGCGCCGGCGGCGCTCAGTCCGAGCCAGACAATGAAGGTAGGAAAGCCGTGCTCCCCGAGTACCTCAAAGTAGATGCTGTGCACGGCACGCGCCGTGGTGCCCGGCATCACCTCGTCGATGATGCTCTGCTGATACGGTCCTCGAAAGCCAGCTCCCGTATAGGGACGGTCGAGCGCGATCAGCCAGGAAGCCTGCCAGATCTTCACTCGCCCCATAGCGGATGTATCCTCCTCATAGGTGGAGATCGTGTTCATGCGATCCACCCAGCCCTGCGGCATGAAGTTGATCGTGCCCGCGACGCAGACGGCCATCAGCACACCGCCCAAGATCTTACTGCGGGAGCGGAGCCACATCACGACGCAGGTTGCGCCAAGCGCGACCAGCGCGCCACGCGACTGGCTACCCACCGCCGCGACAATCATAAGGCCCATTGAGACCATGAGCCCAAGCCGCACCCATTTGTGCGGCGACTGCATGCGCAGGTAGTTGAGGAGCGGCACGGTGAGCAGGATTGCGACCGCCAGGTGGTTGCGGTCCGTGATCATCGTATCCGGCGGCCCTAGTACAATGAAGGAACCACCCGTCTTCAACGTAAAGATGCCGCCCTTCACACCATAGAAGCCGATTGATAGCGCCATTAGCCAGATCAGAGCGTGGATGCGCTCACGTGAGGTGAGCAGGCAGCCGACCAGCAGCGCGCCTAATATCGTCTTTATCAGACGCTCCCACATGCTCCACGTCAACGCAGGGGGAGCGATCGATGTCAGAGACGTCAGTGTGATTAATACGGCGAAGACGATCAGCAGCACCGTCACAGCGTTCGCCTCGAAACGCTTTGGCTCCCGTTTGACAATGCAAGCCGCGACCAGGATGACGAAGACGATCATCGCATAGGGCTGATTCTGCGCAAATCCCCACACCTCGCGGTGCGGATTCATAAACGCGATCCAGCACCAAAGCAGCGCCCCCACGAAGGGTTGAACGAAGGCCAGCGGCAACAGCGCGCCGAAGAGCCCGATGAAAACAAAGCTCCGCATGCCGCCCGCTCAGCGCTCGGCGCGGAGCTCAGCCATCAGGCGTTCCGCCTGCGGCCGCTGCTGGAAGGCGCCCGGCGCTGCCAGTGCCGGCTCAAGCGCACGCAGCGCCTCCTCGCGTTGGCCTCCGGCACGCAGCACATGGGCCAAGCGAAATACCTTGTCGCGGTCAAGCTCCTGCCCCTGCGGGCGCGGCGCCTCAACCGCTTGGCGGAGCAGCACGACGGCACGGGCTACGTCACCGGTCTTCGCCAGCACCCAGCCAAACGTATCCGCCGTCTCCGCGTTCGGCAACAGGAAGTAGCCACGTTCTGCCAGACGCCGCGCGCGCGCCAGGTTCTCCGCCCCGCCCCGCTCGGCCAGAATCCAGGCCAGGTTGTTCAGCGCCACCGCATTGTCCGGCGTGCGCTCCACCACTACGCCAAGCCGCCGCTCGGCATTCTCCGTCTGGCCGGCTGCTAGGTCGAATTGAGCCATTAGGTTGAGCGCCGCTGCGTCCTCCGGCTCGCGCGCGAGCCAAGCGTTCAGCGCCGCCACAGCCTGCTCCGTCTGCCCCGCCGCCCGCCAAGCCTGCGCCTCGCGCTGCACCAGTCCCGAGAGCGGCACGCGCTCTCGTGCGGCGGCAAAGGCACGCCCAGCCTCGGCCGGGCGACCCGCCGCCAGCAGCAACTCGCCGCGTAGGAACAGCGAGGCCGGCCGCGACGCCGCCGTCTCCGCCAGCCTGTCCGCAGTCTGGAGCGCCGCATCCAGCCCACGCGCCTGCCGCACTACCCCCAGCAAGGTCTGCTGCAGCGCCGCGTTGTCAGGCTGCGCCCGCAGGCCCTCCTGCACGGTCCGCTCAGCGGCGGCGGGGTTGCCGGCGCGCAACTGCAGCGTCACAAGCTGCCGTCGGGCGGCCACTGAGGTGGCATCCTCAACCAAGGCGGCTTGCGCCTCAGTTTCCGCTTCCGCCCACTGCCCACGTGCGGCTTCCAGCTGCGAGCGCGTCAACGGCAGCCCGGGTCCCTGCCCCGGCTCACGCAACGCCGGCGTGTTCAGCACCGCCAGCGCCGCCGCCGTGTCGCCCGTCACACGGAGCGCCGTCGAGAGGGCGAGCGCGAGTTGCGGCACCGTCGGTGCCGCCGCCTGCACGTTCTGCAGAATCTCCCGCGCCGCTGCCGCTCGCGGCCCGCTGCCGGCGATCGTCGCCGCGATCCGGCCAAGCGCCTCGGTGTTGCGTGGGTCGCGGCGCAGCACCTCGGCCAGCTGCCGCTCCGCCTCGGCCGGGTCGCCTTGCGCGGTCGCCACCCGCGCCAAGCCAAGACGGGCCCGCACGCTACTAGGATGGTTACGCAACGTCGTCTCGAAGGCATTGCGCGCCGCCGTTAGGTCAAACCGTGCAAGGTGCAGCAGCCCCTCAAGCGTGCCCGCTACCTCTCCGCGGCGCTGCTCGGGTGTCAAGCGCTCCCAGGCGGTCTGGGCGGCGGTCATGTCGCCACGCAGGAGGGAGGCGATCGCCATCAGCTCTCTCGCCCCCGGCTGTTCGGGAGCGATGCGCAGCGCCTCGATCGCGTCCTGCTCGGTGCCCGCGGTGTCGCCGAGCGCTAGACGCGCTGCGCCGAGCCGGGCGCGGATTCCGGCATCCTCCGGCGCGCGCTCCGTCGCCTGGCGGAACGCCTGCATTGCCTCACGCGGTCGGTTGGCCGCCGCATGCGCGCGGCCGAGCAGGTCGAACGCCTCGGCATCGGCCCCGCCAGCCTGTGCAAGGCGGCTGAGCGTGGCGGCGGCGGCGTCAGGACGGCTCGACTCCATCTGCAGCCCCGCGAGCAGCTTCGCCCCGCGCGGATCCTCCGGCCGTCGTGCGGTATGGCGCTGGGCGGCATCTTCGGCCTGGGCACGTTCGTTCAGGGCGCGCTTTACGGTAGCCTGCAGCAGCAGCCCGTCGGGCAGGCTGGGTAGCGCGCGCGAGAGCCGCTGCAGCACCTCATCCGCCTCGCGCCAGCGCTGCGCACGCGTATGCAGCAGTGCCTGCATGTAGTGTCCCAGCACGTTGCCCGGGAGCACCCGCAAGACGGCGTCCACGTCTTCTCGGGCTCTGGCATCTTCACCCGCGCGGGTCAGAAGCTCAGCTCGCAAAATTCGGCCCTGCACATGGCCCGGAGCAGCCGCGACCAGCCGGTCAAGCGTGGCAATCGCCGGTCCCGTTTCGCCATTCTCGGCCTGTAGCGCGGCCATGCGCAGCAGAGGGCCGGTCGCGTTCGGGTGGATTGCCAGCACGCGGTCTAATTCGGCCTTGGCACTGCCGCGATCGCCCTCCACCAGTGCAAGGGTCACCGCCGCCATTCGTGGCTCTACCGCCTCCGGTGCGAGGCGCATCGCCACTTGCACCATGGCGCGGGCGGCGTCGCGCTGGCCGAGCGCAAGTTCGGCCAGCGCCCGCGCCGCAGCAATCTGCGCAGCGACGGCCGGGTTCGTTGGGTTGTCCGGCAGCGAAAACTCGCGCAGTAGCTCGCGGAACTGTTCGCGCGCGAGATAGGCGCGCAGCAGCAGGGACGTGGCCCCGACCAAGTCGTGGCCGCTTTCCAGCGCGGCGCGAGCCTCACGGAGCGCCGTCTCGATGTCACCGATCGCCAGGCTCACCTGGCCGAGCGCCAACCGCACAGCGCCGTTGTCCGGCTGGTTGCGCACCGCGTTGCGGTACTCAATCTGCGCAGCGCGGAGATCGCCGCGCGCCTCCGCGGCGCGGCCGCGTTCAAGTGGCTGCGCCGCAGCCTCACCAACGCCCAACCCGGCCGCGATAGCGGCAGCGAGGAAGAGGGTGCTGCGATAGCGACGGCGGACCTCCGGTCTCATGGTGTCAGCTCCGCTAGTCATGGTTGGGTTCAGCATTGACAGGTACATCCGTTCTCTGGCGCGCCGTGCCGAGCCCATGAGTTTCGAGCAGGCTGTAAAGCGTGGGCCGGCTGATGCCCAGCATCCGCGCTGCCGCCGAAAGACTACCGCGGCTGCGCACCAGCGCGCGCTCAACCATCTCTCGTTCTACACGCATGCGCCCGGTACGGAGATCAAGGTCGCTCTCGCCCTCGGCGCTGGCGGGTACGGCGGCGGCCTGCGCCTGCGGGGGCGGAACGACGAGCTCCAGGTCCTCCGCGCCTACCATTGGCCCATCCGCCATCAGGGCTGCGCGGCGCACTCTATTCTCGAGTTCGCGGACATTGCCCGGCCAGCGATGCGCTGCAATCGCCTCAACCGCCATGCTGTCAAAGCCGCGCAGCTTGCGCCCGTGCTCGCGGCCGAAGCGAGCAAGGAAGAACCGGGCTAGCAGCAGCACATCGCCGGCACGTTCGCGGAGTGGGGGAATGCGCACTGTCACTCCATTGAGACGGTAGAGCAGGTCGCCACGAAACCGACCGGTGTCGGCTTGTTCCTCTAGCGGCTGGTTAGTGGCGGAGACGACCCGCGCATTAACCTTGATCGGCGTGCGCCCGCCAATCCGCTCCACTACCTGATCCTGCAGGAAGCGCAGCAGCTTCGCCTGCAGCGCAATGGGCATTTCCCCGATCTCGTCTAGGAACAGCGTGCCGCCCTGCGCCGTTTCGATACGGCCGAGTGTCTGGCGGACGGCGCCGGTGAAAGCCCCCTTTTCGTGACCGAACAGCTCGCTCTCCAACAGCGTTTCCGGAATCGCGGCGCAGTTCAGGGCGACAAAGGGCTTCCCGGCGCGTGGGCCCATCTCGTGCAGGGCGCGCGCTAGCGCTTCTTTGCCGGTACCGCTTTCGCCGAGCAGTAAGACGGGAACGGAGACGCTGGCCAGCCGCTCCACCGTCCGGCAGACCTTCAGCATGCCATCGTCGGCGGTGATGATGCCTTGGATCGACGAGTTCTTCGGCGCCTCGGCCAGCCTACGGTTTTCCTCCTCGAGCTCGTGCAGCCGCAGCGCACGCTCGACGACGGTGCGCAGCACCGCGAGGTCGACCGGTTTCTCACAAAAATCGTAAGCGCCGAGTGCAACCGCACGTAGCGCATTCTCGCGCTGGCCTTGGCCGCTTGCGACCACCACGGGAACATTCGAGCAGCTGGCGCGCAGCATGTCGAGCGCCGCGAAGCCTTCGCTCACGCCTTCCGCATCAGGCGGCAAGCCAAGATCGAGCAGCACGGCATCCGGGACCTCGCGCCGCACCTGTGCCTCGGCCTGGCGGCGGTCGGTAACGACGATCACGCGGCAGTTCGGGAAAGCCCAGCGATACTGGGCGCCGAGGCCGGGATCGTCCTCAATGACGAGAAGGCGCGCCTTCGTCATGCTGCCCCCCGCACCGGCTCGGCGATACTGGGTCCAGCCTGGCACTCGCGCGCCGGCAGCAGGAGGCGCATGATGGTGCCTGCGCCCGGCCGGCTTATCACGGCGAGGTCACCGCCCGCCTCGCGCAGTAGCTCGCGTGCCTGCCAAGCACCGATGCCGCTGCCGCCCCGCTTCGAGGTGGCAAGCGGACGGAACAGCTCGTCACGGATAAACTCGGAGGTCATACCGGGGCCCCTATCGATTACCTCCACAATCACCTGCGCGCCTTCGCGGCTGACCCGCACGCGCACCGGCTCGCCGGGTGGAGAAGCCTCGGCCGCATTGTTCATCAGGTGCCCGACTGCGGTGTCGAAGCGGGAAGCGGCGATGGCTGCGTGCGGGCCGCCCCCCTCCCCTTCGACATGCACGGGATAGGGCTTTGCCGCGGCAATCATGCGAAGCCGCTCGAGCGGCACGACGTCCTCCCCGTGCTCGACTGCCGGCACGTCACCGGGCTGGCCGAGGCGGGCGAGCAACGCGTTGATGCGCGCGGCGGAGGCTCGGACGGTCACCAGCATGTCACGCTGGAATTCGGGGTCGGCAATATTGGCCTCGGCATTGGCGAGCAGCAGGGATAGCTGGCTTGAGACGGTCTTCACGTCGTGGGCGACGAAGGCAAAGCGCTTGGCATAGTCGGCTACGCGACGCTCATCGGCCAGGCGCTCGGCGGCCCGGCGCTCAGCAAGGAACATTGCCACCTCGCAGCCAAGGGTACGGAGTAACTCCGACACCTCACGGTCGAGCCTGAAGGCAGCGCGTGGCGGGGCAAGAAGCACCACGCCGGCTAGGCCGTCACCCCCATGTACCAGCGGCGCGGCAAGCCAGAGGCGGCCATAGGCCTGGAGCAGCGGCCTAGCAGCCACGGAAACGGCTGGGGTATCGAGCACGAGAACCTCCGCCCCCTCCCCGAGCACATCAAGGAACGGGTCCTCTGCTGGCAGCGCCAGATGCTCGGCCGGCGAGTTCCAGGATCCTGCCCACCGCAGCCCGGCCTCGCCTGGGTCGCGCTTCAGTAGCACGCCGGCTGGGCTGTCCACCGCGTCGGCGATGGCGCGAATAGCACGGTGCTCGGCGGGCGTACTGCCGTCGGCGGCGGAGAGTGCATCGACGCAGCGGAGCCATTCGCACCGATAATCGTAGCGAGCGGTGAAGAAATGATCGACGACGAGGTGGCGCAGGCGCGAGCGTGCGCTGCGCGAACTCGCCGCTACGGCGAGCGCAGTCAGCGCGGCACCTATGAGGCTGGCTTGCGCGGTAATCCCCCATTCCCAGTCGAGATGGCGTAGCGTCTCTCCGAGCGCGCCGACGCCGATGAGGAAGCCGCCCCCCACGACGAGGGTCGCGCCGTGAAATACAACCTGGCGAGATACCGGCGGGTCGCGCCGCCAGCGCCCATTGCGCACCGCGGCGAGCGCGAGCAGCGGCGTCACAATCGCAACCAGTGCCGCGCGCGCATCCAGCAGGGGCCCGAAGAACTCGCGCGAGAGCACTGCGCTGGCGTAGAGCATTACATCGAAGGCGGAGAGCACGCCGAGCGCGATGGCGGGCAGGCCGACGTGCCAGCGCTCTGCCTCGTCTGCCGTGCGAAACAGGTTCTCGCTGATTAGCACGACGAGCAGCGCGAGGCCGAGCCGGGCGAGCAGCCCGGCCTGGCCAAGGCCGTAGGAGGGCGTCTGGTCCGGCTCAGCGAGCAGCGACACCGCAGCGAGCAGCGCGGCGGCAAGGCTGAAGACACCGCTGAGCGCACGGCTACGGGCGCCGGCAATGCCGTGGAAATGAAACAGCAGCACGCCGAGCCAGACTAGCCAGCGTGCAATCTCGAGTACGCCGGAGAGGCCGGTCAGCGGCGCCGCGGGGTCGGCTGCGACGGCTGCCGCCCAAAGGCAGGCGATCCCAGAGGCTGCAGCGAGCAAGCGCGCAGTGTGACCGTTCGCGGTGGCGAGGACGAGCATCGTCCAGGCGAGACAGACAGCCGCTGAGCCTGCATGTAATAAAACAGAGACGGAGCTCATGCTGACGCCTTGCGGCCGCACTCCGGCCACCCCTCCGCCACCTTGCCCCTTCCTTGGAAGATGATGGCACGAGCGATGGCGCTGAGGACAGGGAGATCGAGGATGAGACTGCGCCGGCGCACGTAGAAGAGAGCGTGGGCGAGCTTACGCTGGACATCCTTAACGGAAGCACCGCAAGGAGAGTTTACCTGCGTGCATTCAGTGTTACAACGCTTGAGCAATGTGCGGTGGCGATAGTGAGGGATGACGGCGCCAAGCTTCTTGACGAAGGCCCGACGTTCCGGCCGCGCTCCCATGAAAGCCACGTCGCTGCGCAGCACGTTGAGGACCGGCGCAATTGCGTTGATGGGGGCCAACCGAAATGGACCGCCGGCCCAGGCGTTGCCCATCTTCGCCCAAACGGGAGCGCTAGCGGTTTCAGCTCCGATCATCATCAAGCGACAATTGGAAAGCATGAAGACGTGGTTGCCATGGCCGGCACACTCTTGTCGATAACAGAACGATAAGGAATTGTCGAGCTTGATTGCTCATGCGGTGAGTAGCAGCGACAGCGTGGCGAGGTGACGCAAATGAGCAGGATGGCAGAGACACGGCGTAGTGCTACCTCACCGCCGCCGTTCCGGGTTGTATAAAAAGTCTCGGTCCATCCCGAGGAGAGTCGGTTATTGTTGACGCGCGCGACGCGGCGTTTGCGGAACTCGATCTTGTCGAGTAGCGCAACGTTTCTCATAGCGGCGTGCTGGCGCAAATCGTTAGGTACCAGCACATCATCGAGCTCGACGACAATGCCGAACTTGCTGAGGATCCCACCAGTTGTTACCGCGCAGACGAAGACCTTTGGGATGCAAAGGGGCAGCCGATCTGAACGCATGCTGTGCCCGAAGAGAGTCGTCATTGTTCCGTTCCACCCACCTCGTCCCCAGCCCTGCCTCTTCTCCGGTCAGCGCTTCGGTGCATGCCCGTACCCTCGTGGAGCGCCCTGGAGTTCCGCACCCCCTTCTCGGCTTGTGTGGCCACCGCGGTCCTCGCCGGCACATGTTGGGGCAAGGAAGGATGCACAAAATGTACTCTGGTATCTAAAAACACAACATCTTAGGTGCCCCATAACTGATTTACAAATTTTCACGTTCGTACACTACGATTTGTAGTTGCAATTTCGCAACAAACAGTTGTTTGGTATTAAACGTAATCGCGGGCTTCTCGTCGGGTGGCGCATCTTTGACTGGCTCTCTAGAAAATGGCATTGCGACGCTCTCGAAGGCCTGAGACCTCCTATAATTGGAGTTTGTAAGTAGACGCGTTGCGCAGTGTGTTGCGCGCTGAGAATGACATGGCGTTGATGGCGCAGTCTATCTGCGCTCACGAAATTGTGATAACGGAGCCCGCTTAGTTCATTGCGCCTGGTTTTTATATGCCACTTTGCTGCGGCGGTTCAACGCAATGACCTTGCATGTGACAAAAGAGGTTCCGTCCAGCTTCCAAGCCCTCGGCAAGACGTGGCGAACACTTGAAGCGCGCGTTCAGGCCTCCTTCTTCCAATCCTGGACTTGGGTGGGGTGCCTCGCTGGGGAGCGATATTCCAATCCCGTCTTACTGCGCGCCGAACGTGACGGTCAGCTAGCTGGGCTTGCCCTGCTAAACCGTCGCGGCTCGACCCTTCACCTTACCGAAAGTGGAATGGCCGAGCTTGACCGACCTTTCGTCGAGCACAACGGCCCGCTCGCCCAGGATGCGGAGACCGCGGCAGCCCTCCTTCGAGCGGCGCTCGGCCTGGCTGGCATACGCACAGTCTCGGTTCCCGGCGGCCTCCCTGCTCTCATCGTGGGATCCGGAGGCGAGGTGCTGCGGCAGCGCATCCTTGTGGCGCGCTACGTCGATCTTGACCACGTCCGGGCAGGTGGGGTCGACTACCTCGACACTCTCAGTCCCAACACTCGCCAGCAGATTCGCCGCTCAATGCGCTTGCTCGCGCGGCAAGGGCCTCTGCGGCTCACTGCCGCGCGCACCGAGGCAGAGCTATTGGCTTGGCAGGAAGAACTGGTCGCGCTGCATACCGCACGCTGGGACGATGTCGGTAAGCCCGGGGCTTTCGCTACGCCGTTTCTGCGTCGCTTCCATCAAGCGCTGATGCATGAGGCGCTCCGGCGGGGTGAGCTCGACCTGTTGCGCGTCACAAGTGGCGATCGTACTGTGGGGGTACTATACAATTTTCGCTACGGCGGTCGGGTCTATGCTTATCAGGCGGGCCTAGCGGGCTTTGCTGGGCAACCGCAGTTGAAGCCTGGCCTCACCTGCCATGCGCTAGCCGTGCAGGAGGCGTTAGCGCGCGGCGACAGCAGTTACGACTTCCTTGCTGGAGATTATCGTTATAAGACAAGCCTCGCCGCCGCTTCCCAGCATCTCGCCTGGACCGAGCTGGTGCGCCCGGGCTCCCTCCTTGGCCTGCTTCTCCGCGTGCGACGGCGCCTCCGCCCAGTCACTGGGTTTGATCGTCATGACAGACGATCGACAGATGCAGCCAGACCAAGTTTAGACCCCGTTCTCTAATCGGGGCTTCCAGGTCAAGCACCGGGCTGGAGGCTGACCACTGCCGGAGTCATGGTTCTCTCCGGGGTCGGTGTCATCCGCCCCATGATGGGGGTCAGGGGTGGGGCGCCGCGATGTTTGCGACGGCCTGATCCAGCGGGGTAGGCCAGACCGGCCAACGGGCTCTGCGCGGTCGCCGCCACCCACCGTCCCGGCAGAGACAGCCTCTCCGCCGGAGCGGAGCCTGGATGGTGGCGCGGAGCTCAGGCCATCCTGGCCTCCTCACGCGTCCACCAGAACTCGGTGCCGTCGACCCAGATGGAATGCAGGATGACGGCGAGCTTGCGGGCGACGGCAACGCGCGCCTTCTTGGCGCCGATCCGCTGCACCAG
>NZ_JQKB01000076.1 GCF_000745835.1 Belnapia moabensis DSM 16746
TGACCTGCGCGCCCGGATCGAGGCCTACCCCTGGCCAGCCGGGCGCGGTGGCATCGAGGTGGTGCGCGCCAACAGGGGCTACACGCTCTACAGCCAGCGCACCGGCGGACCTGTCGCCCGGCTGCGCCTAACCGGCCAGGGTGACAGAGTTCAGGTTCTCTGGTGGCGCCGCGAGGCTTGGGGCAACCCGGGCCCGTTCGGCCGCGAGGTCATGCCGCTCGACGACGCTCTCGCCTTTATCGCCGCCGAGGGCTTTTTCTGGATCCATGCATCATGACGAGATCGTCACAGCATGTGCAAACTCAAGCTAAGCTCCACCGCGACAACCGCGGGATGGGAGTAACGGCGTTATGAAAATCAAGCTGCATCACGTGAACTTCTGCTCGACCGATGTTCCAGCCATGAGCGAATTCGACCGCACTGTGCTCGATCTAGAATCCAAACCTTCGCTGCAAGCTGCTCGCGTAACGGACAGCGGCTATGCCGGAAAAGTAGCCTTCGTTACCGATGGTGTGACCCAGCTTCATTTAGCGGAGCGGGACCTCGAGGTCGGCTTTCGTACCAGTAACGCAATTAATCCTCTTGAGCGCGGCCATATTGCCTTCCGGATGGACGATCTCGACGCATTCAAGCGGCGCCTGACAGAGAAGGGCATACCGTTTTCGGATTATGGCGCATGGGCGATGAATGGCTGGGAGCAGATTTTCTTTCATGACCCCGAGGGGAATGTGGTCGAGGTCCACCAGGACCGATCCTCGAAGGCTGATTGAGCTTCTCCGGCCGAAATTCCTGCAGGTGCCTTGAAGTCGAGCTCGGCGCGGGTGCCTCTCTGATCAGTCGGCTCGAACTCAGTTCGGACGTCGCCCTTGCATAGCTCGGCATCGGCGGCTTCGGCCGACGGACCGAGTTGAGCCTCTGCAGTTCCATAGCAGCCGGAGTACGCCCGCCGCTGCTCTGTCGCATGCCCGCCCTGCTGGTGGGCCAGCGGGAGTTCGCCGCCAAGGTCGCCTGGAACCTGCTCAACCCAGCCCGGGGCGCCACAGCTCACTCGACGTGACCGTCGCCGGCTACCGGCAGGGCGATCGGACGCAGGCGGTGCTGGCCTCCTCGACCCGCTTCGTCGAACTCGACGCCGCGGCCTGGACCAACAACACGGTCCGAGTATGGGCGCGCAACGTGTCGTCCAGCGCCTCCTTCGACCTCGTCCCGGCCACGCTCTCCATGGCGGTAACAAAGCGCAGGCGGCTTTTCGAACCCGAACAGGAGGCGGGTGCTACCTAAGACCGCACCCGCCGTGCTTTGCAACGTCAAGCAGGCGACTTGCCTTCGACACCTTCCTCAGGCTCTTCGGCCGCGAAGACGTCGATCTCGCATGCCCGGGTCTGGCGTAGCGCAGGGTCGCGGCCACCAAGCCCGGCGACCGGCTTATAGATGTCAAGGCCTCGCCCGAGCTTGAACACGTAGCCGGTGTCGAGCACCACGAAGCGGTCGTGGATGTGACCGTCGAGCGTGTACGTCACCTTAGCGCCAGCCTTCTCAAAGAAGGTTCGGTCGAGACCCTCGTAGTATTCCCGTTCGCTGTCGGCAGTCGGATCGAGCATCTCGCGGGTTAGAATGTGGACGTTCTTCGGCTTCGCCGCCGCTGTGACAACCTCGAGGAACTCGCGAAGGTTTCGGCGCTGGTGCGGCTGAGCGAGGTAGGGATCAATCAGCCAGATCTCGGTCGCACCTTGTAGGTACTCAGCCAAGAAAATACGCGAAAAGGGCCAGCTCTTTTCGCCGTTTCGCAGCGTGTGCCGCTTCACGCACCGGGTTGCCCGCTTTCGGATGGCTGCCACGGGATCCTTAATAGCCTCCTCGTCCGAAATAGGAGGTTCCGAAACCGTAAACGAAGGCTTGAGGAGGGGGGCGTCCCGGCCCGCTGGCTTACCAGATGGCACCGGCTCCGCCGAGCTTGGGGCGGCGACCAGCGCGGGTGCGCTAGCTCCGAATCGAGTGTCGTCCTCTTCTGCCAGAAGGACCTCGACGTCCAACAAGGCAGCTCTGGTCGCCACCTTGAGCTGGTCGACGAGCCGGTTGAAGAGCTCCTTCTGCCCTTCGAGGGTCGCCTCGGCTGCGGCCTTGATGTCGACGGAAGCCCGCTCAATCTCCGCGCGGACCTGGCTGATGGAGCGTTCGGGCAGGGCCTCCGCCTGCTCGGTGAGCGTCTGCGCGAACTCACGGAAGCGGCGCTCGACGTGACTCTGCACCGCCTCTCTCAGGATACCTCGAACCTCGCGGTAGAACGCTCTGACTTCGCTGGTCTGACTCACGGTCGTGCCACGGCCCCAGACCCTGGCGACCGTCTCGCGCGCGGCGGCGATCTTCTCCTCGACCTCGTCGTCGACGAAATCCTCCAGGAGAGCCACGATGCTTGCCTCCTCAGCTACAATTAGGTCATGCTGAGTCTCCAGTGTCTTCTCGAGAAATTCTCCAAGGCTGGTCCCAATGTCGAGCTGCAGCTCCTCGCCGATCTCGAGATCCCTAATCAGCATCGCCGCGTCCGCCGACAGGCTACCGAGATGAGCGCGGAAGGTGTCGACGAATGTGCCGAACTCTTCGGTCTGGCTGTTGAGGTGCTCCGAAACCTTGGGAAAGACCCTGTTGGCGACTCGATTCTGCAAGTCGGCCATGTAGCCCCAATGACCGCTCCGCCGCGTCTTCCAGTGGCGCCCGGCGTCGTCCGTCTCGTAGGATGCGAGGATGCCGTCAGCCTCTAGAGCGACGTTCTGGGATACGACAGCGCCGACCCTCGCTTTGACGGCCAGCTCCTTCTTTAGGACGTCTGATGCCTGGCGCCCCACCTCACCAAACCGGAGGCCATTCTCCTCAAACTGTCGACGAAAGGTGGCGAGCTTCTCCTCAGCCACCTCCCGGTTCCTGATACCCTCCACGACGAGGCGGCGCTTCTCGATGGCGGTCAGCATCTCTTGGAGGATGGAACCGGTGCCTTGCTCGACCGCGCGCTTCGTAGTGGCGAGCCGCGACTCCGTCGACAGGATGCGGAACAGCGTGCTCGTCACGGCACGCATGCCGCCCGGATCATCGTGGTCGATCGGGTGCGCGGCGCGCTCACCCCTTTCGTGGTCGCGGTGATTCGCGGCCGAGGTAAAAGCGATCTCGATAGAATCGAGCTGCTCGCGGAACCTTTGCGTCGATGCAGCGCCCGCGTCGCCGGCCAACTCGTCGAGGGTGGCTTCGATCTCGGCGCGGATGCGCCGGCGCTCCGCTTCAATCCTGACGCCGATGGGCTCCGCGTCCTCGTCCTGGTCACGCGCTTGCCGGACGTGCTGGTCGTACGTCTGGTCCACCTGGGTGACCACGAAGACGAGCTGCCTCACGGTGCCCTTGCGGAGCAGCCTGAGGAGGAAGTCCTTCTCTGCCTGCCCGTAGGATGCGCCCGACTTCGTCAGGAAAAGGACGGCGTCAACATCCTCCACGGCTCGCTCGGTTAGGTGCACCCGGAAGCGCTCAGTGTCGTCGAGGCCCGGGGTGTCGACCAGGGTCACGCCTTGCTGGAGGATCAACGAGGGCGTCTCGATTTCAATTGATTCTACGAGGCAGTGGTGCGGCTTCGTGCTGGAGGTGAACTGCTTGATCTTCCGCCGGAACTCGACCCCTGCCTTACGGTCCGCCTCGGCCCCCTTCCCTTGCGGCAGTGAGATAGTGAGGGTGTGCCCGCCGAGCCGGATGTGCTCGCGCTCGATCGCAGTCATGTCGAAGACCTCGACCTGACTCGACGCCGACGGCTTCGGGTCCTTGCCTGAGAACTTGAGCCAATTCGCGATCCGGTGTGCCGCTGGATCGGAGGGATCCTTACCGTGCAGGGCTTTCAGGTCATCCCAGGTTTCCTTCGAGATCAGGTTGATCTTCGCGAGGATCCGCTCGCCCGCGCGGAATGTGGTCACTGCCGCGGTTTCTGGGTTCGTGTCCTCGCCGGCCAGCTTGCTGCCCAAGAGCACGTTCACGAATGACGACTTTCCGGCCTTAAAGCGGCCGATCACCGCGACCTTATAGTCGTCCGGGATAGTATTCTCCTGGAGGAGCCGAGCTAGGCCGTCAGCGGCACGTGCACACTCCTCGCCCAACCTCCAGCGCCGCTCACGCTGGTTCTCGCGCAGCACGCCGACGAGGAGGTCAATCCGGCCTCGGGCCTTCTCCAGATCTTGACGAATGCGCAGTGGATTTTTGGGCGTCATGCAACTCTCCCGGTCACGCCGGATGCGTAACATAAACCATTAGTTGTTTCAGTTTCAGATTTTCAAGGGAAGAGCAAATCGCTGTTATTGCAACTATCTCGGTTGCGAATGTGGTCCACGGCGACTGCCAATGTGAAGGACCTTTAGGGCTGCGCCAGCACCAGAGGGTCATGTGAACCGCGTTTTTACGCCTTGGCGAGGGCGAACTTGTGTACGGTCACGTTGCGACCGAACTGCACGACGGCGCGCCCGTTGGCGTCGAGCGTCGGCCCTTGGTGAGACAGTCGGTCAAGCGGCGGCTTCCCGGCGATGCTAATCGCCGGAGCTTATCATTGCGTTCCCATCGGCGGATGGGCTTGGGAGCGGCGCCGTAGCGGAGCGGGTCATGGCTGAGCCGGTGGCTGGACGACGAGGGCCAACTCGTCCTCCGCCGTTAGGGTCAGCGCGGCCTTGCTCGGCCGCACCATGTATGCCGGCCTGAATCAACCGTGATCAAGTGGGCGCGACCTCTTCGACCGCTTCGCAGCAGGCGCATACGGCCTTGGAGTAGTCGTGGTACTGAATGTGCCATCCTGGCAGCGCGGCCTTGATGGTCTCGGCAATCGAGCGCCCTGTCGCCGCGAAGCCTTCGATATCGAAGGGCACCGATCCCCCGGCGACAGGTAGAACTCGCTCCGTGCCCACCAGGCGCTTCAGGCCTCTATGCGGGCGCGCAGGGTGGCGGATACGGGCAGGCAATCGGCGTTCTTCTTCGGCCCCGATCGCATCCAGATCCCGCAGGTCGTATACTCGGGACTCAGGAGCACGGACTCGTCTTCTGTCATCAGCTTTCCCCAGTTCTGATGACGATTGAGGAGTGTCGCGCGGTTGTGCCGACCGTGAGCAGGCCTGCGACCGCCCTGGCGATCTTAGCACCGCCCCGCGCACTCGGCTCAATTGGATTTGCGAAGTCATGGTCGTCATTGCAGATTAGGCGCAGGTCGAGCAGCGGGAGACCACGGGCGAAGGCCTCGCGCGTGATCACGTCGTTGAAGAGGGCGAGCGCTGCGACTGCGACCCGCTGCCGATCGGCCTCGGGAAAGCGCGGGTCGTAGATCGTGCAGACCGCGACGGGCAGCCCATACCTGAGCGCCGCATCCAGCATCTCCGCATAGTCCTTACGGAACCGGCTCCGAACCCGTGCAAGCCGGTCGAGGGCCTCGGCCACGCTGCGCACGCTGTCCCCGAGCACCCACTCCTGCGACAGGGCGTCGTTGCCCCCGGCGCTGACCACGATGTGGGTGGCGCCGGCCGGCAGGCGAGCGAGCTGCCGCGGAACGTCTCGCACCACCGCACCATCAACGGCGAGGAGGCTCGCCCGTCCGCCTGGGAGCAGTATTGCGCGCAGCTGCCGGACGACGTCCGGGCAACCCGGCACGTATGTGCCGTTGTCGAAGACGGAGTCCCCGGCGAGGACAAAGTGTATCGAAGGGTGCGCTGCCCGCTGCTCGTGCATGCCTTCGCTCATTCAGCGCCCCATCCCTCGGCCGTCCCGACCGATGTCGGCGAGCCGTGTCCGCGACACGGCGATCGCCGCCGGAGCTTCCGCGAGCAGGTCGGCGAACCGGAGGCAGCCGCTCTCAATAGTCCACTCGGCCAGCTCGTGATCAACCATCAGCACGAAGTTCACTCCCGCCTTTGGCTTGAGGACAGCGCGTGCCATCGTCTTGATCGCACCGTGTCGCTTGAGCATCTGCTCGGTCCTCACCGCCCGCGTAGCCCTGCCGTGGGCCGCCGCTTTCAGCGCTTGGCACCGTTCCATGCTGTCCACGAACCAGTGCATCAGCTCCCGCTCCCTCGGCCGCTCAGGGTTCAGGTGCCAGTCCGCCATTCGCAGGACGTTGATCCGCTCTCGGCAGGCCCGGGTCACCTCGCTGTTCCGCTCCCTTAACGCATTGTGGCGCATCCGCTCGAGTGCCGCACTATCCTGGGAGGCCGCAATCCAGGAGAGGGTGCCGAGGGTCCGCAGGCGGGTCGCGCACGTCAGGGCGACGTCGGATCGCCTCTTGTCGAGTGCGAGCCCACGCAGCCGCTCCAGACCCGCCCGGTCCGTCGCAGTGGCGACCGCCTCCAAGATCGTCGGGCTGTTGAGATCAAGCTTGTCCATGGTGTCCCCTCTCACAATGTCCATCGTGCATGCCATCCCCGACAAGGGAGCAGCAGTGTCATGGAGGCGCTCCATCCCGGCTGTCGCGCTCGCGCAGCAGCGCGTGCACGGCGCGGTGCGCGGCGCCGTACTCGGCGAGCGCACCGCCAACTTCCGCCCAACCGGTGGCCGTGCGGCGTCGCGGGGCTTGTCCAGCCTGCACCGTGCTTTCGGACCCGGCCGTGCGCTCTTGGCCGTCCCACGCCGCGACTGCGGCCACGGCTGCCAACGCGAGCCCGAACGCCGAGCCCGCGGCGCGGCGGCGCGTCGCGAGCACCACGACCGCCGCCGCCATGCCAGAGCCAGCGAAGGTCGCGACCGCCACCCAGACCGAATCCACGCCCATCAGCCAACCTCGTCATCGTTCGCGGCCGCCGGCGTCTCCTCCATGCCGGCCACCGCCTCCATTCGCTCCACAATCCTCGCCGCCACCGCTGTGCCGGTCTCGGCGCCGAGCAGCACGAGCGCGGTCCAGACCACGACGCCCACCATCGTCACTGCATCCATCGACATGTCCCCTTGGGTCAGGCTCCGCCGGGACGGGCCTGCTCGATCGGAAGGTCGCCCAAGCGCCGGAGGAGGTCGTCTAGGCTCTGCCAGTGTTCCGCCAAGCCCTCGAAGGCGGCCTGCAGCCCTTCGAGCCGATCGGCCACCCCGGCGAGAGTCAGCAGGGCGTCGCGGGCCGCGACGCGCGTGCGGGCCAGGTCAGCGGACGCTTCGAGGACTCGCTGATGGGCACCCACGGCAGTCGTCAGCAGGTCCAGTCCCTCGCTCGCGGTCTCGAGCCGGCGGAAGATCTCGGCGGCCTGGGTGGCGAAGCCCGCGACGAGGCGTGCCTGCGCCTCTCGCGCCGCTACCGTCGCCGCCTGGGCGGCCGTGAGCATCTCGGCGCGAATCGCCTCAGAGGACCCGGCGGCCGCGGCGGCGCGGGTGGCCTGCAGGCGGCCGAGCTCGGTTCGGGCACTGTCGGCCGCCCGTTCCGCTGCGCGCCGCGCGCCGGCGGCCTCTGACAGCACCGAGCGGACTGCGGCCAGCCGACGCCGGTGCGAGGCGGCGATTTCAGGCATCCTGTCCAGCTCACGCCCGAGGCGCAGCGCGTTTTCCGTCCAGATGCGTGCCGCGTCCGGCAGCGCTGTGTCCAGGCCGGACGCTGTGCGCATGCGGTCGAGCAGCCGCGCCTCGGCCACGGCCATCTCCTGCAGCGTGCGCAGGAGCGGCTCGGCCCCCTCGCTCCGTAACGCCTCTACCTCCGCGCGGAGCCGCGCCACCCACGCGCCAACCAGGTCATCGGCGCGGGCCGAAGGCGCCGTGTCGCTCTCTCGTGCCGGCGGCGTTTGATTGAGGGGAACTGCCGCCCACGCGGCCGGTGCCAGCAGGAGGCTAACGGCCAGCAGGCCAGGGAGCGTTCCGGCCATAGGCATTACAAGAACATTGCTGAGGATCGCTCGGGGACCGTGCCGATGAACGGGGACCATGCCTCTTCCTTGCTTTGCCGAGGCGAAGCATGCCAGACGCACACGTCAGATCTTGTCGTATTCGTCCTGAATACGTTATGGTGGCGCTCGCGTGATCCAGGCTGCCGCGTCAGCCTCTCGTTTGTCGCGCCGGGTCGAGGCCTCCCATGTATGCGCGTGCCGAGGATATCCTGCGGATTGCCCTGCTCATGGAGGGCTCGCATGGAGGAATGTCGCTGCAAGACATCCAGTCCGAACTCAAGGTGGAGCGCCGAACGGCTGAACGCCTCCGTGACGCGGTAGGGCGCCTCTTCCCAGCCATGGAGCTCGTCTCCACCGGGGAGCGCGTACGGAGGTGGCGGCTGCCCCGGGGCTCGACGAACCGGCTCGTCGAGGTGACCGCGATTGAACTCGAGGAACTGGCGCTCACGGCCGACCGGCTACGCATGGAGGGCATGGCAGACCGCGCGTCGGCGCTCGAGACGTTGCGGGCGAAGCTCTCCGTGCTGGCCCGGCCGGATCGGCGCGCGCGCGTTGAGACGGATTACGAAGCACTGCTGGAGTCTGAGGGACATGCGCTGCGGCCTGGCCCACGACCAACGTTGCCGGACGGCCTCCTGGATACGCTGCGGCAGGGTCTGCTCGGCTTGCGTGTTCTCGACGTCGTTTACCGTGGCCGGGTGAGTCGCCACGCTAAGTCTCTCCGATTGGAGCCGCACGGACTCCTCTTTGGCCAGCGGCACTACCTCGTGGCCTACGAGGCGGGATCGGTGAGCGTCGAACCAAAGCTCTATGCGCTGTCCAACATCGTCTCAGCGCAGCCTGCAAATGAAACTTTCACGCGGCGCGCTGGCCTCGCGCTGAATGCCTATGCCGAGCGCGCCTTCGGGGTCTACCAAGAGAAACCCTTCGACGTAATCTGGCGCTTCTCCCCAGATGTCGCCGCCGATGCACGCGAGTATCACTTCCATCCGACGGAGCGGAAGCGTGACCTGCCCGACGGCTCTCTCGAGGTCACCTTCACGGCGGGAGGCGAACTCGAAATGGCGTGGCACCTGTTCACCTGGGGAGCAGGTGTGACGGTGCTCACGCCGGCCTCGCTGCGCGCGCGCTATGCGGGAATGCTGCGGAGCGCTCTGGATACGATCGAGGCAGGCGGAGTCACGCCGGGACGCGGATGCATCCCATAGCAACTTTGAAGTCCTGGCAACACACTACGCAAATTTCTTTACTAATCTACAATGTTCTGGTAGACAATGCGCATCAGTTTTCGAAGGTTGCCTATGCCGTCGTATGCTGCCGATGACCTATTCCTGATCCGCGAAGTTGGGCCTTCGCTGGGGATGCCCACATGGGCCAATTTGCGCATCGGCTTCAAGCGGCAGGGCGCCGTCCAGGCGACAGAACTCGCCGGGCCGGGCCTGTATGGGGTAATATTTGACGGCTTCCTCATATACGTTGGACTTTACGCAGGGGATACGGATCCATCCGGCGGATGTGTGCTTGATCGCTGGTACAAGCACATCCTCGGTATGACGCTGCGTGGACGCGACATATTTTTTTCGCCGACAGCACTCAAGAAAATACTCCGAATCCCCGGCGATCCCGCCGAGGATCTAGCCCAAACTCTCCTCAATGGCCGGGACACTACTATTCCCCCAAGACTGAAACAGAAGGATGCCGTAGATCTCTATCCGCCTCTACGAACGCGCACCGTTATGTCCAACTTCAATAAAGCGATGTTCGCGTCTAGACATTGGGAAACGCTGCGTACCGGAAATGAAAGCCAGATACTTGGCCATTTCACTTTCGAATACCAGAGGATTACGTCGCCTAACAATCAGTGGCCAGACAAAGATGTTGTGAAATCTGTGTGGCTTCTGCCGCGCGAGACTAACCTCATCAAGCAGTTGCGGCCGATTTGCAACAAGGAGACAGACCCCGCGAGCGCGCGCGACAACGTCACTCCCAAGGAAGTGCGCGAGGAGATGGTGAGGCTACTCGCAGACCTTGTTGGATCGTTCTGCTCAGCCTCCCAGCCAGCCGTAACGCCGCACACGTCCCGCGATGCGCCTGTGCGTGATCCAAATTCCAGAACCGGCGTCGAGCGAAACGACGCCCGGATAAGCGATGACGAGATGAGCGATGACGAGATGAGCGGTGACGAGATGAGCGGTGACGAGATGGGCGATGACGAGATGAGCGATGACGAGATGAGCGATGACGAGATGAGCGGCGGTGAAGCGCGGTTCCGGCAGGTGCTGTCCACAGACGGCGAACGATTTGTCGGGCAGATCCTGGAGAAATGCCCCGACGGGTTCAATCCGTTCTTCACCGAACAAGTCGCACAGTTGCGCATCAGCCTCAATATAGGCGCGCAGAGACGGCTTCTTGCGATGACACCCAGCCGAGGCGGCTTCCAATGCCACACATTGGCGAGCGTTGAAGCCTGCCGAGCGATCGGCCTTGACGCGAAGCCAGTTCGTCAGAGCGAGGCGGTTATGCATGCGAGCTTTTGGCTCGATCCCGCAAAGCACGACCCAGCGACCGTTTTCGCCGTGCTTGGCGCTGCTACACACAGCCTCACCGGCTGAGAGTCGGCGACGCAGCTGACCACCTTTGGTCTGGATATTAAGGGGCTTCCGCTTAAGCTGTCTAGTTAATGCCAAGCACGTCCAGCTCTGTCGTGTAGCCATGCGAATGATGAGGCTCATGTAAAACAAGCATATCGCGTGACGACCGCTCAGAGATGTCCAGGCCAACCAGGTAATCTGGCTACCCCTTCTGCTGGGGGCCAGATCCTGCCGTTCCTCGGTCCCTTAGCGCGCGAGAGCAGTCCCGCAATCACCGCTGCCTGGGGTCATCTGGCCCAGCCTGTCAGCACCATCATCCGAGCAAATCCGCCACTCAATACGCACCTGCTGCTGGCACCGCCCTCAGCGCTCCACCCCTATACTGCCATCATCCAGCTGGTACCGTGGTGTGACGGCAGCGCCGGGCACCGCGCCCTCCTGCGCCGTCTCGACGAATCAAGTCCGAAGGCGCTGCTTCGGGAAGCCCTGTCAGACGCCCCGCTCGCCCTCTGACCCCTCCTGGGCCGCCTCCGCGCGCGCCTGTCTTGGAAGACTACCAGAACCTTGGAGAGTATCTCACGAGACCGATGCGCGATGCTCTCTTGGGGCTGCCGCATATCTGCCACGCGGAACCGCTCCTCCTCGCAGAGGTAGCGAGCCTCGATCCTCTCGTCACGGCAACCTTCGGCGCTCTCGGTAAATCGGGAAGGCGCACGGCACGGGCTCTGGACAGCGCGCTCCGGCTGGCGCACGTCGCGGGCGTCCTCGAACCCGACGTGGTAGCAGCCCGCGCCCTGCGCAGCGTGCGGCCTGGCGGCCTCTGGCGCTTTGTGCGCCGGCGGCTATTGCGGGCGGCCGCGCCGCCGCTTTGCCACCCACCCGGCGCCACTGCTCATCCCCGTAAGCACCGGCGCGGAACTGGTCGTCCTCGCACGGCGGTTCCGCAGTTGCCTCGCGAACCGTCCAGAGCACATCTTCGAACTTGTGACCGGCATGCGCCGATTAGTGGAGTGGCGCGGAGCGGAGCCCGCCGTGGCTGCAGTCGAAATCCGGAAAGGAGGCGCATTCTGTCTGCTTCTCGTGCTCGGCCCGCGCAACGCGCCCATCTCAGATGCGACCCGCAAGGCCATTGCCAAGTCGCTGGAGGCGGGAGGTTTACGGCGGCTGCCGCTGGCCTCGCAGCGGGTTCTCCGTGCCTCGCACGAGCTGTCAGCAGAGCCGGCCGAGCTCAATTTACCAGAGAGATATCGCGGGCCACGCTCGTGGGGGCGGTGATCGGAGGCGCTCTATGGCTGCAGGTGTGATGGGATCGGAGCAGCGCCAAGCCTGTGCCGCCATCCTCGGCTTCGGCGCGCTGGCCGATGCAGCTCGACTGGCGGTAGACAACTGCGTGGCCATGCAATTGTGCGAGGGACCGCCGAGGATTCCTGTGACCTGCGACCCGGACGTCGCCTCCGCAACTGCATGGTCTTTCTCAGTCGTTGCGTATGATCCGACGGACTCGAAGGAACAGGTGGGTGGCCGTGCCGTGGTCCGCATGCAGGCGCGCCGCGGCCCGGTTGTGGTGCTCCTGCCGACAGAGAAACCGTATATCGGTCCGCCGCCGGCTTGGCCGGAGCCGGCGTAATTCTCAACAATCCGCCTGCTTCCATTCTGCAGGCCGGGGGCGAATCGGAGTTGTGTGTGGGTTGGGGTGCTAACCGCGCTGGCGGCGACTGTCGCATGCCGAGGCATCGTCGGCATCGACCCTTCCGATGTGCTGGAAGCAGTGAACGGCCGACATTCGGGGTTCGCGGCGTATTGGCCACTCCCGGACGCCAGTCCCATGGAACTCGGATCCAGGTTGGTGGGCGCCGTCCGATCCGCTGGCGCGGACGGAGAAATTGGGGAGCGGCTGCTGCTCTGTCTGACCCTTCCGGTCGCATGGCTCCTGTTGGAGCTCGACGCCTTGCTGCGCCGAGTTGCGGAAGCTGCCCCGCGGGTCGTGGTGACCGTCTCCGCCGTCCCTAACGCCAGCGACGATGGCGGTGCTCTCCTCGTCTCCTCATCAGTGCGCTGACCTGCGCCGGTCAGAGCGCCGGAACGCGCTCCAAACGGGGCGGCACACTCGGGACGGCGTCGGGCGCGAGGCACCATTCCCGCCAAGCCTCCACGATCATCACCATGGCCAACGTATCGAGCTCACAGTAGCGCAGCAAAGCTTTCTCGATGTAGCGGCGCTCGTCGCCTTGCAGGTACTCGAATTGTAGGCGGGCGTAAGCTGAAGCGGCTGCTCCACCTTCCGCGATCGCCAGCTTCTCGGCGGACTCCAGCTCCGACAGAAGACTAGGCTCAAGGTCGCGGAACACCGGCCCCAGAAATGTATAGGGGTCCTTCGCCCCCGCTCCGTCCGCGTGCCACCAGATCTGCTCACGGAAGTTGTGGCTCGGAATACCCCACCTCGCGCCGTACACGGGCTTCGAATACCGCGCCCGTAACAACGCGGAACTGCCCAGCACCGCAGGCAGCACCCTCTTAATGGAGCAGCTACCCTTTGTCGCGGGATGGAAGAACCCATGCTCCGCCAGCTTGCACAGATCGTAGAGCGTGCGCGGTCCGTCCGTCAGGGTGACGGTGAAGGCAGCGAGTTCTGCGGCATCTGCCGGCGGCTCCGGCCCGTCCTGCAGCTCCCTAAACAGCTCATTCAGCACGGTTTGCTCGTGGTGCGACCACATGAAGACGGTGCCCGCCTCTCCCAGTGCACTGCGCAGGGCGCGCAGGAAGGCGAGGTTCGGATCACTGCCGGGCGCCGTGTCCAGAAACTGCGTGCGATGGGCCGCGCGGCCATTCTCTTCCATGATATGATGGGAGAACTGGAATGCCACCTGCGCGTAGGGACGCTGCCCTTTCCGGAACGGCAGGGCCGCACGTGCCGTCTCGAAGTCGATGAAATGGAGCGGCCATGCCCATCGGGCCATCTCACGCCGCATAAGCTCGCGATGTAGGAAGAATGGTCCGCCGCCTGGCCAATCTCCGGAAATCTGCATCCATTGCCGCTCGCTGGTGCTCAGTCGCCCGTCGCCTGGTTTGAACTTCAGGTCGTCCTTCGTCACTTCGGCGAGGCGCAGCGTCCCTCGCTCGATGAGGGGCGTCTTGCCTCGGAAATTCCAGAGATCCAGCACGGTGCCCCCGGGCAGATCTTGCGGCTCCGCGATTAGGGGAGTCGCCCAGCACTCCTCAAATCCGCTGCGTGAGGACGCATCGCCGGTCCGGACCCGGAACTCGCAAGCGCCGCAATGCTTGCCGATGACCGGGCCGAGCCGCCTACCGTCGCGCCACGCGCCGGCGAACTGCTCGATCCGGTCCGCCCAGGGCCTTTCCTCTCCCGGGGCACGCAGGCGGTCCACCATGATCGCTCGGACATACGCATCGACGTTCACCGCCGTGAGCACAGGCTCACCGAGGGCGAGGGCGTCGGTGCCCGGTGCGACGTCGACGACGGGACGCCCGTCTCGGCGCCGGACGCGGAAGCGCCGGTTCAACCCGTCGACCGTGCTTCTCGTCGAGGTGTCGGCCAGCATGAGAAAGCCGCGGGCGTCGAGCTGCGGGTAGGCCAGGCGGAACACGTGGCATTGGAAAGCGACGTCCTGCAGGTACGGCAGCCAGTCGCTGCGGATGCGGCCCGGACTGCCGAACAGGTCGGGTTTTCGGGAATCGAAGCTCTTGGCCTTCACCTCCACGATCTCGACGCGATCGCCACACTTCCGGAGCACATCGACCCGGACGAAGAGGTCGCCATGGCAGATCGCTGCCTCGAAGATCGTCACCTCGTCGCGCGTGAGCAGGGCACGGGTTTCGACCACCTGCTCCTCGTGGGTGCGCGACGTGATCTCTACCCCGCCGGGGTGCATAAGTTTGGCGAGCTCGCCCACCTGGAAGCCGCCATCGGCCAGGGCTTTAAGAAAGGGATCTTCGAGCGATGAGTTGGTATAGAGGTCTGGCTGCCGGGCGTAGAACAGCTTGGTCGGGCACTCCACGGCCATCCTGAAGCGTGCCTTGGTGAAGTAGCGTGACATCAGGCCTAGTCTCCCGCGCGTCGTGCGGGCTGCTGGGCCTGTTTAGCCTCCTACACGCGCACGATCCGTATGCGCGATTTATGCCAGCGTTTATCTCGTTTTACGATAAAAAATCAATCCGAGGTCGATTCCATGCCTTGGCTTTGTAAGCGCTATTGTTACATACAAAAGGCAGAGAATTTCGTTCCCCAGTTCCCATCGCTGCTCCAGTCGGCTTCCATACAACCTGTCTCTCCTAACCGGCTCGGTGCGCTGAGGCGCAGGTTTGGCCTGGGTTTTCGCGGCAACCTTGATGGTACGGTTACGGAACAGAGCCGGGTTTTCTCTCCGAAGTGCCGGAGACTCTCCGGACCTTGAGGGTGGGCCGATTTAACCCTCAAGCTTTACTGCCTTGAAAATGCACGATTTTCGGGCGGGGTCTCGGCGCCTTATTCAGCGTGGCTACCGGCTGCCGGTCACATCTACAGATAAGGTCACACTCTCCGCCCCAAGCCTTTTCGCTTCTAACCGGCGCGGCGACGCCGGCGCCACATCCGAACCGCCACTCGCTGTCGGCACGCGCTGACCTCTCGGCTGGATCTTGGGTTCTCCCAAAAGGTGTTACGCGACGGTGCTCGGTCCATTGGCCGTCCCCGTAGGCCACCGAGTTTTTGGATGTGCCGGTAGCCCATCTGCCAAGTGGCCAGGTCATCCGGGAGCGTAGCGGCATTGAATTGAGGAAAGCGGCCGATCTCGCAGCCGCAGCCGCCACCGCAGCTGTTGGAAGCTTATGGTCTATCCCTTCAGTTCTGGAGGCGAACTCCGTGTGCGCGCTGAGACGAAGGTCGACGTGCTGCCTCGATCTGGGATCCGCGCGCTGTACAATGCAGCACGCTGAGGCGCGCCAGGACCAGCCGGTGAACCTGCCGGCTCAGGGCGCGTATGGCATGTGCGGGTGGACGAGCGGGTCCCCTCCGCGTCTTGGCTGTCCTCGCGCCCCCGCAGGCTTTCCCCCGTCGTGCAAGCAGCCCCGGCCTTTGCCCCGCTCCGTCATTCCACCTTCCGTGCACTCTGGTTTGCTAACCTTGCCAGCAACACCGGGCTGTGGATCCAGAACACCAGTGCCGGGTGGCTGATGACCTCGCTCGCCCCCTCACCAGTGATGGTCAGCCTGGTGCAGGCCGCAGCGATGCTGCCGGTCTTCCTCTTCGCCCTGCCTGGCGGCGCGCTGGCCGACGTCCTGGATCGCCGCCGCACCCTCATCGCGGCCCAGCTCTGGATTGCCGCAGCCGGGCTCTTGCTCGCCGTGCTTGCTGCGCTGGGCCTACTCGGCCCTTGGGGCCTGCTCGCCCTGACCTTCGCTATCGGTGCGGGCACAGCGGTGATTTTCCCGGCCTGGGCGGCGGCCACGCCCGAGCTGGTGCCGCATGAGGACATGGTGCAGGCGGTCGCGCTGAACGGCGTCGGCTTCAACTTGGCACGCGCGCTCGGCCCAGCGCTCGGCGGCTTTGTCATGGCTGCCGCAGGCGCCGCGGCTGCCTTCGCCCTGAATGCCCTCGGCTTCCTTGCGCTGCTCTGGGCACTGGTCGCCTGGCGCCGACCCATACCGCCCCGCTCTGATCTTCCACCCGAACGGCTCCCCTCCGCGGTGCGCGCGGGCCTGCGCTTCGCCATCGCCGTGCCGGCCATGCGCGCGGCTATCCTGCGTGCCTGTGCCTTCTTCCTCTTCGCCTCTGCCGTCTGGGCGTTGCTGCCGCTGGTGGTGCGTGACCGACTGGGGCTGGGGCCGGCAGCCTTCGGCCTGATGCTGGGCGTGGCCGGTTGCGGTGCCGTGGCGGCGGGGGTAGCGATGCCGATGCTGCGGGAGCGCCTCCCGCAGGGCAGGCTGGTGTTCTTCGCGTCGCTCCTGGCCTACGCTGCCACGGCGCTGCTTGGCCTGGCCTCACACTGGGCGCCGGCGGCACTCGCTATGCTACTCTTCGGGGCAGCCTGGCTTGCGGCCGGCAGCACGCTCGGGGTCGCCGCACAGCTGACCTCGCCCACCTGGGCGCGTGCGCGGGCGCTTGGCGTCTACCACCTCTCATTCTTCGGCGCGCTAGCGCTCGGCGCCATGCTGTGGGGCTGGGTGGGGACTCAAGCCGGCGTGCCGACAGCACTCGTGCTCTGCGCAGGTACAGGTGCACTCGCGGCAGCCGCGGTACGACCTTGGCGACTGGATGGTTCCGCGCCGGGCACGGCGGCATCGCGGCTGCGAGGGTTACCTGACGTCCCGCTGCCCCTACCGAAGGCGCCGGCGCCGACGTTCGTGGACCTGCTGCACGAGGACTCCGGCCGGTTGCTGGAAGCAGTGCACTACCGAATAGATCCCGCTGATCGTGCCGCCTTCCTGGCGGCAATGGGGGAGGTTCGCCACGTCCGTATGCGCGCGGGAGCGCTTGTCTGGAGATTGTACGAGGATGTCGCTCAGCCCGAGCGGTGGACGGAGCTCTGGGCCGTCGAGTCCTGGACCGAACACTTGCGTGAAGCGACACGGTTGGATGAAGCGGATCATGCGGCGCTTGCCCGAGCCGCTGCGATGCACCGCGGCGACGAGCCGCCCAAGGCATCGCGGCACCTCAATGTCGATCCATGAACCGCAACTCCTCCTGCATCACTGAAGGAACTTGGCGCGTACCTCAACGCGGCAGTCTCGCGCTCGCCTGCGCCTTCACGATCGGGATCAGCTAGTCCCACCGGAAGAGCGCCAAGAACAGCACGAACACGGCGAGCGGCAACCCTAATCCCAGCCCCCAGCGCCATGTGCGGCGTCGCGCCACGACCCTCTGCCCTGCTGCGGCTGCTGGAAAAGCGCTCGAGGTACGGTTTGGTTCGGCCACATGGGCCGGTGGCTACCTTGCCAGCGGTCATATACGATAGGATAGAGATCAGTAGGCTGCTGCTGGGCAGCTACACACGGGACACCGAATCGATTCCGAAGCCGATTACGTTTTCAGCGTCATTGGCCTTGATTTGTGGCTGACCTCTGATTGGCCGCTCAACGCCCAACCGGGCTGGTCAGTGTGGTGTGGGCGACGAGACCTTGACGGCCCCATCGCTCTGCCCCGATGTCAGCCGACTGCGCGGTTTCCACGCACAAGCAGGGTGTCGCGGGTACCTCTGCGGGCGCCAAGTATGGTCGCTATGGCACCGAGCAGCATAGTCCCGAAGACTGCAAAGGCGGCCATCGAGGTGCCCGAGGCGGCAGCATCTGCCGCGCGGCGCGCAGACTCCTCAGCCTGTCGAGCAGCTTGGGTGGCCTGCTGCTCGGCGGCTTGCACACGCGCCTGGGCATCCTGTGGGCTGAGGCCATACTCGGCGGCTACCAGCTGGTTCATGCGTTCGCGGTCGGGCTGTGACAGCTGGCCCTCAGTTACGCGCCGGGTGACGAGTGTCCCCATTTCCGCCTTGCGCTGGTCCGAGGTCATGCTGGCCGGATTGCCACCCCCGCCAGCCAGTGCGCCCTGCACACGATCCACCAAGCCCTGTGTTGCGGATTGCAGCGTGCCGGTGTCCGTGCGGTTGGCAACCTGCTGGCCCACAGCGGAGGCGGCGGACCCGGCACCTTGGGCGGCACCGCCGAGGAGGCTGGATACGCCGCTGGTGGCGGTGGAGGCGATACCCGCCACGAGGTTGCCCAGCAGCACGGCGGAAAGCAGAAAGGTTGTGCCCCAGACGGCGAGGCCATGCAGGGTACCATCAGTATGGTCCGCAGTGCCCGAAAGCCGCGCGGCGACGTAGCCGCCCACCGCCAGTCCAATTAGGTTCGACACCAGGAGCCAAATGGCAGCGCCGATGCCGATGGAGGAAGCCGATGGGGTGTCACGCGCGGCAGCGTCCACTGTGGTGGCGCCCACACCGGCACCTAGGGCGTTGAGCATGAGCCCGATCGTCACGGCCACAACGGCGCCGGCAAAGACTGCCCCCCACGAAATGCGGGACGGCAGCGATGGGGCACCCTCGGGGAAGGCCGCTGCCGCAGTGGTGCCGCCGTCGTAGATGCTTGTTCCGCTTCTGGATACCATGTCGATAGATCCTTGTAGTTGAGAAGTTGTTGGGGCGTAGGCCTGAACCAGCAGCACATCATGGCAATGGACTGCTATTGGTCCGCCACAATCCGACCCAGGTCTTTAAAGCTGCCGACGGTCGATTGGGCGCTGCCGGCCATTATTTTGGACGCGCCGCCAGTCCAAGCTTTGTGTTGCCGGTCAGCTTGCCGATGGCTTTCTGGCCGGAGCCCTTCACCTGTCTTAGCGCGCCCGCGGTCCTATCCTGGTTCATGGCCATTCCCCTGAGCCCACAACCCAGTCAGGCACAGCTGCCTCCCTGTTGAGGGCCACGGCGAGCCATGCGGGCGCTCCGCCAACCCTTTGGCTCCCGCAAGGTTCCATCCTGATGCCCATTTGCAGTTCTGCCTGAGGTAGGATCGCGTCCTCATCTGCCTGCCTCATGTGGTTGCACCAGCTCAGTGTTCCCGGCTGCGTCGCCGCTTCTTCGGTTTGATCCGCTCGTCAGCGGCGAAGCCGCGCTCCCGAGCCCAGACCGTCAAGGCCGCTCGTCCATGAACACCGGTTCCGCGGTAAAGATCGTTGACGTGGTTGCGCACCGTTGTGCGTGGGATGAAGCCGCTCGGCAACGACGCCATCGTCAAGCGCACGACAAACCCGGGCCAGTGCCTTGACCAACGCAGGGTCAGGGCGTGTAGCGACAGCCCGCGCGCCGTCCTGCACCGGCGTCACCACCATTCTCCGCCGCGGCCGCCGGTGGATGGCGAGCGGCACTCGGACCGTAATGCTGGCCGTCGCGCTCATGCCGTCACACGCTCAGCGCTGTGATCTCGAGCTGGCGTAGCAGAGCGCGGACTTGGTCCACCACCGCGGCCTCGATCTCCGCCGCTGCTACGCGCCGCACGATGCCTTCGTCCCCGGCCGCGTCGTCCTTCAGCACCCGCTGCGCCACCTGATAGAGGTAGAGCCGGTCGTTTTCCTGGCGTGCGTCAGCGAACGAGGGGGCTCAGTTGGCTGGCGGCTCGGCTGATCTGAAATCTGCTGTCTTTGCATGTCGGCTCATGGAGGCTCGGGGGTGTTTCGCACTATGTTGCTCAGGTGGCGCCACCAGAATGGAACATGTGATGGCAGCCGCCGTTAGAAAGCTGCAAGCAATCCGAAGCTCTCTGAGGAGGCCGATGTCGAGAGACATCACCCCCCGACCGTTGAATCTCGTTACCCGCCGTGAGCTGCTGGCCGGAGTGGCCATCCAGGCCGGAGCAGCGATGCTCGGAGGGACGCCTGGTGCCGCTGCGCCACAAGAGCTGCACGCACTATTCCGACCGGGACTATTCCGGAGTTTCTTCCTGGGTGGCTTTGAGTGCTCGACGCAGCGTCGTGCCGACGGGCGGCGGCTGGACCTGATCGCGGCCACTCGGCACGACCAGCTAGCCCGGATTATGCGCGAGGGCTGACGGGCATGGCGCAAGCCGTTGTGCGGACGTAGAATTTGGCTACGACACTCAAACCCAGCCGCGTCCGGAGACCATGCCCGTCACGGTTGAACCTACCCCGCCGCTGCCCGGCCTGTCATCGGTTGGCGGCAAGCTCCTGATCGCCCGCTTCGACGGCGGGCAACTCTCCTCCGACGGCGGCCTGCTGGCCTTGCGCGAGGTCGAGCGCCGCCTCGGCATTGCCGACCGGCTGGCAGCCTGCATCGACGACCCGCGCTCGCCGGAGCGGGTCCGGCACC
>NZ_JQKB01000077.1 GCF_000745835.1 Belnapia moabensis DSM 16746
GAGCAACGCCGCCTTGCTCAAGGCCCGCAGGCCGCTTTACCTTTGGCCGCCTGATTAGCGCAGCCGACTGTCTCAGCATCCGGGCGCACTACAATGCCAACGCTGCTTTTTGCTGGTTCTCGTTGGTGGTGATGCCGGCAAGGGCAGGATCTCCATTAAATGGAATACTCGTGGGTCGCAGCGAAATCCTACCTGCCCTCAAAGGCTTGCTCGTCAGCCTTCACGCATAATCCTGGCTAGTCTGCTATACTCGGCCCTGGCGCGGCCATTTTCCTTATTTTGAAGCAGAGGAGCGCTGAAGGTCGACTTCATCTATTTTGCCGGCTGCGCCTGTCGAGCAAATCACGGATTGCCTTTCTAAAAATACGCGGCTCGGCGCTGTACCGGCCATGGGTCATCCGGGCCTGCGCGAGCCTCGCCAGTCCCTCCGGCGTGCGCGGCCCAGTGCTCGCTCCGCCGTGCATCCGGCACCTACCATTGCTCATCGCTGGCGCCCGGCATGGTTGCCCGCTTCGTGTCTTAGCTCCGCACCGGGGCGAGCCGTGGGCCAGAGGCATGGTTATGCGCCAGTCTGGCACGCTGCGCTTGGGGTTCTCCTTCGAGAAAACACTCATGCCCCACCCCTCTCATCGCCGTCTCGGGTGAGGTTGCCAACAATGGCCTGCCCGCCATCGTGTACGACCACCCGCTCCACTCGCACCACCTGCGGGGCCTTCCCTCGCTTCCGATCGAGCGCGTCCAGCATGTCGATCATCCCGCGTGCGAGGTTCGCGCCGTCCTTCCGCATACGTGCCGCGATCTCCGAGGGCTGATCTGGAAGCATGGAGCGCCTGAAACACTCCATTGCTCCGTAGTGCATGGCGACCGCCTGAGCGGCTATCATAGCCTCGATTTCATCTTTCGGCTTGAACGCAGCCAATGCCACGGCCGCCGCTGACTGGCGACGTTCAACATCCTCTAAGTCATTTTTGAAGGTCCAAATCGCCGCCAGCGTCGAGCGTAAGAGAGTGCTATTGAAATGCCGACTTCGAGAGCCGCCCATGGCTTGGAACGGGTTACCCGGATCGTTCTCTGAGACAGCGAGAGTGCCAGATCTGTCCATGGCAGCGTCGCCCCTGCGTTTCAAAACCTTGCTCATATCGTCACCTCAAATGCACCGGTCTCCGAGCGCCGGCTCCACTTTCCAAGCCTGGAAGCAGGCGGGCAGGGACGGATCGCGGATCGGCGGTTCCCCCCAAGGGAGGGGAACCTAATCCGCACCAGGCGCCCTGGATGATCCGCCTTTGATCCGCGCTGATCCGCCGCAGAAATCCGCGATCCGTCGACGATCCGTGCACTTTTCTGTATAGAAACCCAACAAATTAGATGCGAAAACGTTTCGATCCGCATCGCTGGTCTGGTTTCTGTGAGGTGGCCCAGCGTAGTTAGGCATCAGGAACCACCCTAACCTGCCAGACCCAGCCATCCCGCATTGTTACATGCCCAGCGGCGCGCAACTCCTGTGCAGCTTTGCGGAACACCCGATCCTTGTCCGCGTCCTTCTCCGCCATAGACAGCCTGCGGCTCCTGCACTCCTCCCGCCATCGCGCTTCGAGTACACCCCGCATGTTCGGTGGGATTAGCGGCCCGACCGGCAGCGGCACTCCTTCGGTCAGGATGAGGTCGCACAGGTACCTCAAGGCATCACGCGTCACCCTCGGCAGAGGTTTGGCCCGCCTCTCGCCGGTCTCGGCTTCCTCGGCGATGCAGGTTGAGCGCGGCTCATCGTCGGCCCCGGGCGGCAGGTCCACAACGCGAAGGCGGAACGCCAGCATCGCGCCATCGACATCATCCTTGGCGGCTTCCACGGTGGCGCTGTTTGGCTCGCCAGCGGCACCGCGTGTCACCTTTACAATCAGGTCGGCCGCGCCTTCCATGGCACCACTGCCGCGAGACCGTTCGCCGGTCTTCGTCCCATGATGTACTACCGCGACATGCGCGCCGGTTTCCTCGCGGATCTGGTCCAAGCTAGCGACAAAGCCGCCCATGTCTCGCGCGGCGTTCTCATCGCCCTCCCCGAAGGTCCTGGCCAGCGTGTCCAGCACGATCAGGTCAGCGCCCATGTCTAGCGCCGCCTCGGTCACATTGGCCAAGTCATTTGCCGGCGGCCCCACAGTGGTTCGCTGCGCGATGTAGCGGAAGTTATCGCCAGCATCGCCCATGGCATCGCGCAGCGTCAGCAAACGGGCGGCAAAGCCGCCCTCGCCCTCGGCCGCGACATAGAGCACCCGGGACGGCTTGGCACTGCGGCCCCACATGCCCACCCCGAACGCCATCCCGTAGGCCACCCGGAGCAGCAGGAACGACTTCCCGCACTTTGGGGCGCCCCACCAAAGCGACAACTCAGCAGGTGCAATTAGCCCTCGCAGCAGATAGCAGCGTGCCGGCGCGTTTTCCGCATCCGCCAGTGTCAACACGCGTAGGCGACCAAACGGCTTGCCACGTTGTGGTGGACGCGAGTTAAAGCTCTCGTCCGGTATGTCGTCCTCGTAAAATGAAGAATAGCCTTGTCCATCCGTTCGGCCAGAAGGCTCGCCTGATTCATTATGCACTGTGTGATGCCTCAAAATAATGAGGCGCGGCGCTTGGAAATCGGGGCGTAGGTGTGCTAAATGATGGCTGTCAGTCCGATCAGTAGCCTGCCCTGAAACTCCGCCGGTTCCGCGCCGCGCGGGGTTTCTTTTAAATTCTTGCCAAGATCGAAACGTTATCCAGGGTTCTTAATAGAGGGACGGCGCCCAGCATAACAGCGTGCATTATCCGGCCCTCTGAGCGGCGGATTGTGCTGCCAGCTCGGCGCTCCGGTGCGAATAGGTTCTCGCAGAAGCCCAAGCCTCGCAGTCGGAGAGACGGTAAATAATCCGCCTCGGGCCGACGCGCACGAAAGCGGGGCCGTCGCCCGTTGTGCGCCACCGCTGCACAGTCCGTGGTGCGAGGTGATAGCGCTCCGAGAACTCACGCTCGGTAAGGTATAAGTCTGACATGGCATGTCCTTTGCGCGGCAACGCGTCATGCGCTGCTAGGACAGGCCTTGTATGCGCTCCGGCTGCCTTTTTGGCCGGGCATAACATCTCAGGAGGTTTAGCCCCCCGAAGGCTTCCGGCTTCGTTTGAAGGTGCGTCGGGCCGAACGTCGATTGCTCACTCGGAAGTCCGTGGCAGCCACCCGCGCAAGGTCCAGTGGTATGCCTTCAGCGTGCAACCGATCCGCCAAATCGGCTTCTTCTCTCGCTCGGGCTTGATTGCGTGCGTTAACGTAACGGCTCCGACCGCCCCGCGTGAGCTTCAACGCGGCGAGAATCTCGGCTGCTTTTGGCGTCTTGCCGGGTTTGGCCAAGCTGTCGAGGCTAGTTGCCGTGGCTTGAAGCGGTGTAATGCACCATTGGGGGAGGATCGGCGGCTGTTGCCTTAAGGTTAAAGCCAGTGCCTGCCACATGAACAGACGATTGCCTGTTGCTAGATAACCTTTCTCATAGCGTGCCAGCGCTGCTGCGGCGGCAGTTTTCGGGTCATGAGGACGACCCGCTTCGGCTTGATTGGCGTTTCTTTCCGCTCCTAGCCGATACGTCAGCGCGCGAGCTCGCTGATCCGGGGCAACAGTTGGATTGGCGGCGAGCCACGCGGCAGCGTAGGCGGCGCACCGCCTCCAATATCGTCCCAAGGCAGCATCGCTCTCGGGTTCGCCCATGTGTCCGCTGTCGATGGCGCGCCGGTCCTCAGCAGCTTCCGGATCGTCATTCCATTCATGATACTCCCATGCCTTGCTCGCCCGGCGTGTCACGCTGCCCTCGTCGGTAGTGAGACCACATTCGCGGTTTGCATGCTCCCATCGCCGCAGCGCAAGACATGCTCGCCCCAAGCCTCTAGCGCGGCTCTACGCTCGGCCAAGAACTCGCCACGCTGGTAGATCGCAGCCACGCCGTGAATGCTACCGGTCACGTGGTTCAACAGCCGGTCGGCAACATGCGGCGCGAAGCCGGCCCCTGCCAGCCAGGTGACTGCCGTTCGTCGAAAGTCATGGAAGCGCCAACTCGGTGTGGGCCCCGTGTCCTTCGCCATGGCGGTATCCAGCGCCAGCTTCGCCCTGCTGAACCCGCTCGGCGCCGTCGTGCCGGTGGTGCTAAACACCAGATCCTGTCCGGCGATGCGCGGCAGACCGGTAAGGATCGCCCGCGCCGGCTCGGCTAGATGCACCACATGCGCCTTGCCGTTCTTCGCGCGGGTGCTCGGCAAGATCCACGTCGAGAGGTCGGCCGAAAGCTCGGACCAGCGGAGCGCGGCTACTTCCTCCCGGCGCTGGGCAGTAAGGAGTAGCAGCCTTACCACCGGCCCGAACGGCGAACCCAGTGTCCCAGCCGCGCGCCACACGGCGCCGACCTCTGCATCGGTAAGTACCCGGTCACGAGTAGGATTGCCGCCTTGGATCACCGGCAGCCCTGCGAATGGATTAAGCGGCAGCCGGCGGCGCTTTACCGCCCAGCCGTAACAGGCCCGGCCATAGGCCATAGTCCGGGTTGCCATAGATGCCTTGCCAGCGCTCGCCAGCGCATCGAGCACGGCGATCACTGCCGCATGGGTGAGGGCTGCCGCTGGCCGGTCCAGGTGAGCCTTGAAAGCCACTCGGAGCGCCCGCTCGGCCTCGGCGCTGTAGCGCGCCCGTTTGCCGGCCAAGTGCAGCCGTGCCCAATCAGCGATCAGCGCATCCAGGGTGAAGCGGGCTTCCTCCTTCGCTGCTGCCAGTGCGGCTCGCTGGGCCTCATCGGCTAGCCTCGCCGCCGCTCGCTCCACTGCTGGGTTGATGCCCAGCGCCACCCGACCCAGGCGGGCGCGGGCTGCGGTGCGGGCCTGCTCCACGGTGATGCTGCCCCAGGCGCCCAGCGGCTCCCGAACCTTCCGGCCGGTGGCGGTGTCGGTCCATTGGACGAGGAAGCTCTTGCTGCCAGCCGCAGTGGCACGGACCCCTAGCCCTTTGCACTCGGTATCAAAGGCCAGCCGATCCTTTGACGCTCCCTCCGGCTTGAAGGTCGCGATGAACCGGTCAGTCAGCTTCGGCATAGCCCCGCTTACCTCGCCCTTGCGGACCCTACGCGGACCCAGCGGGAAGGTCCGCAGTGGGTCCGCGTGGCATCGTGTGGCGACACCTTATTTAGCGGACCTAGCTAGAAGCAAGAGATTTGGCGGCTTCTAGCAATCATGTGCAGCGTGTGGCGACAACATCCCGCTGACTCTTAATCAGCGGGTCATAGGTTCGAATCCTATGGCGCCCACCATTCTCCCCTTCGCAATCATCCATCGCATCGATAATGGTCATTCCTCTCCTGGTTTGGACCAGGGGCGGGCCCGCACCTATTCTCACCGGCATCACCGGTTGGCGGTGACGTGGCGGAGGAGGTCTTTCGGTGAGGCGTTGTGGTGTCATCGGCCTGGTGCTCGCGGCGGGCATGGCTGCGCTGTCCTCGGGCTTTGGGGCGGAGCCGGCCAACCGTGACGAAAGCCTGCGCCTCCAGCGGAGCATCATCGGCATGGCTGGCGACGAGGACGCCACCGTTCATGGGGCCGGGGCGTGGCTCGAGGCGGTGGGGCGGGCCGCGCGGCGTTAAGGTTGCAGGGCTGAATTCTTTTCTTTCAATATATTACATCCAATTCCTCTGGAACGGCGGCATTGGGTGGCATTATTATGTTGCATCGCAGCAAGGCTATTCAGGATGAGCACACAGACCGTCTTCTCCGACGCGTCACTCGCCGCCGCGGACCGGCACGAGACGGGGCGCACCCCGGCCAGCGAAGCAACGCGTGTGGAGCGCGTCTTCCTGCTCACGGTCGGGCTGGTCGCCGGGCTTGAGGTCGGGCTGTTCGCCCTTTGGCTGGTTGGCTGAGCCGGCCTCTTTCAACTGATTCCATCCGCAGGGATGGTCAGCCCGTCACCCGCTTCGGCCCACGCCAAGCCTGAAGCTTGCGGTAGATGGTCGAGGGGTTGATCTCCAGCAACGAGGCGGCGCGCGGCACGTCCTGCCCGGTGTGTTCCAGCGCGGCCAGGATCAGCCGCCGCTCCATCTCTGCCAGCGGCATGATTTCGATGACTGGCGGCGGCACGGGCACCAGAGACGTCGCCACGGTGATGGGCGGCGCCTCGCCCCCACCTGGCCCGGCGCACAGCAGGGGGGGCGGCAGCATCGTTGCTTCCACCCGTTCGCCCTCATGCAGCACGACGACGTTGCGCACCACATTCTGCAACTGCCGCACATTCCCCGGCCAGGGATAGCCGAGGATCGCCGCCTCCGCCTCGGGCGAGAAGCGGCGGAAGCGCTTGTTCTCCTCCCGGCTGAACTGGGCGAGGAAGGCCCGCGCGACCAGCAGCACATCCGCCCCGCGGCTGCGCAACGGCGGCAGCTCGATCGGCACGACATAGAGCCGGTAGTAGAGATCCTCGCGGAAGCGCCCGGCCTCGACCTCGGCCAGCGGGTCGTGGTTGGTGGCGCAGACGAAGCGGACGTCCACGCGCTCGGGCCGTGAGCCGCCGACCGGCTGGAAGCTGCCGGTCTGCACGAAGCGCAGCAGCTTCACCTGCATCTCGAGCGGCATCTCGCCGATCTCGTCGAGGAAGAGCGTGCCGCCATCCGCCTGCCTGGCGGCGCCGGTGCGGCTCTCCGTCGCCCCGGTGAAGGCCCCCTTCACATGGCCGAAGATCTCGCTCTCCAGCAGGTCGCGTGGGATGGCGCCGCAGTTCAGCGCGACGAAGGGGCGGGCGGCGCGCGGCGAGGCCTTGTGGACGGCCTCCGCGGCCAGCTCCTTCCCCGTGCCGCTCTCGCCGGTGATGAAGATGTTTGCCCGGCTGGAGGCAACGCTCTCGATGGTGCGGTAGACCGCCTGCATCGCCGGCGAGGCGCCGATGAAGCCCATGAAGCCCTGCCGCGCCGTCAGCGCCCGGGCCGCGTGCAACTCGCTCTCCAGAGCCCGCTTCTCGATGACGAGGGCGCGCTTCTCCATCGCGTTCTGCAGGGTGAAGACGAGCTTCGCCTTCGGGTAGGGCTTCGGCAGGAAATCCGTGGCGCCCGCCCGCATCACCTCGACCGCGGTGTTCATCGGGGCATTGGCGGTGATGACGATGACCGCCGTCTCCGAGCCTTCGGCCCGCAGTGTCTTCAGCACGTCGAGGCCGGAGAAGTCCGGCAATTCGAGGTCGAGCAGGATGGCATCCGGGTCCCAGGCGCGGGCCTGGGCCAGGGCCTCGGCCGCGGTCTCGACGGTGCGGATCTCATGGCCGAGGTCCCGCAGGTGGGACCGTGCCACCTCCGCCTGGGTAGGCGTATCCTCGACGAGGAGGACGCGCCCGGCGCTGCCGCTCATCGTCTGTCGAAGCGGGCGACGAGGGCCGAGAGTTCCTGCAAGGCCGCCTGGGCGCGGTCCCGGATAACCGGCACTACCACGGTCGGCGGATGCGGCGAGCGCGGGTCCATGGCGACGCGGGCCGCCTGTTCCAATGGGACGGCGCCGACCGCCGCCGCCGCTCCGGCGAGGCTATGGGCGGCGCGCTGGTAGCCATCCCAATTCCCGGCGATAGCGGCCGCCTCCAGCTGTTGCGACAGCCGACTGAGGTCATCCTCGAAGGTCTCGATGATTCGCCGGAAATCGGCCGGAGGGAGATCCTGGGCCAATTGCTCGGCGATCTGGGGATCGATCGCGCTCACGCCCGCGTGTGTCGCATTTGACGAGGTTTGCGTCAATCGGTAACCAAACGCGAGCGCAACAAGCGGCCGGCGGCGTCCGTTGGCAGCGGCATGCTGCCGGTTAAGGGAAAACGATGCGCCGACGAGACCCGGTCTTGAAAAAGACACACCTCGGGCTGCTGGGCAAGGAGGCTGAGGCATGGTGAAGTCTCGGTTTGCCGACGCAGCTTTACCGCATTCTGCAACGCCACGGACAAAGAAGTCGCAGAATGCAGTGGAAGTGCCCCTTTCGGCTTGGCATGCCTCCTGCTCCCACGGCATCGCCGACGATCACCCGGCCGGAGGATGCGATGCGCTGGACCTGTCGCTCTTTGCCGCCGCCCGGAGTGCCGGCCTCGCCGCGAAGGTTGGGTGCGGCTCGCGATCGCCCTGGGTCGCCCCTGATTCCGTCCGGCCAGCCTTTGTTCTATCACCGCCGCCAGGGTGGGGATGGGCAGGCATGGGCAATCCGATGATCGAACTGAAGCTGCTGGACGAGCGGCTGCGCGAATGGGGCCTGCCCCGCTACCAGACCGGCCTGGCCGCGGCGGTCGACCTGCATGCCTGCCTCGACGCGCCGCTGGTGCTCGAGCCGGGCGCGGCCCCGGCGTTGGTCTCGAGCGGCATCGCCCTCCACATGGCCGATAGCGGCATGGCGGCGCTGGTGCTGCCGCGCTCCGGCCTCGGGCACCGCAAGGGGCTGGTGCTCGGCAACCTCGTCGGGCTGATCGATGCCGACTATACGGGCCCGGTCATGGTCAGCGCCTGGAACCGCAACCCGCCGGGCGGCGAGGCCATCGCCATCGCACCCGGCGAGCGCTTCGCGCAGATGGTCTTCGTCCCCATCATCCGGCCGGGATTCGCGGTGGTGGAGGAGTTCTCGGCGGAGTCCAGCCGCGGCGCCGGCGGCTTCGGCTCGACCGGCTGACGGGCTTGGATTCCGCTCCCTCGCCGTCGATATCCCATCGGTGCGGAGGAACCTCGCCATGAAGCTGCCAGGACCGGACCACCCGATCACCATCACGCCGACGCCCCGGCGCGTGCGCGTGCTCTTTAACGGTGAGGTCGTCGCGGAGACCACCCGGGCATTGACCTTGCAGGAAGCCAGCTACCCCGCCGTGCAGTACATCCCGCGCGAGGATGCCAGGATGGCGCTGCTGGCCCGCACGCCCCGCAGCACCCATTGCCCCTACAAGGGCGATGCGAGCTATTTCACTATTGCCGCCGGCGGCAGGCAGGCCGAGAACGCGGTCTGGAGCTACGAATCCGCCTATCCCGCCATGGCCGAGATCGAGGGCCACCTCGCCTTCTACCCGGACCGGGTGGACGCGATCGAGATCGGCTAGGCTATGCTCCCGGCTTGAACAGAAAGCCGGAGGAAAAGCCATGGCCGAATTGGGCGTGCCCGTCGAACTCACCGCCGCCGTCTGGAAGATCGAGGCGACGCCCGGCCAGCAGGTCGCCGAGGGCGACGTGCTGATGATCCTCGAATCGATGAAGATGGAAATTCCCGTCGAGTCGCCGCGTGCCGGCACGGTGAAGTCGATCCTCGTCGCCGAGGGCGACCAGGTGCAGGAGGGCCAGGTCGTCCTGCTTCTGGACGCCTGAGGTGCTCGGCCCGGTCCTGATCGCCAATCGTGGCGAGATCGCCTGCCGCATTGCCGCCACCTGCCGCCGCCTCGGCCTGCGCAGCATTGCCGTCTTCTCCGATGCGGATGCAGGCGCGATGCATGTCGCTGCCGCGGATGCTGCGGAACGCATCGGTCCCGCGCCGCCGCGCGAGAGCTACCTTTCCATCCCGGCGATCGTCGACGCGGCACGGCGCAGCGGCGCCCGCATGGTGCATCCGGGCTATGGCTTCCTCAGCGAGAATGCCGACTTCGCCCACGCCTGCGCCGAGGCCGGGCTCGTCTTCATCGGCCCGCCGGAGGCCGCGATCCGCGCCATGGGCGGCAAGGCCGCGGCCAAGGCGGTGGCGCGCGAGGCGGGCGTCCCTGCCATCCCCGGCTATGACGGCGATAATCAGGCGCCGGAGCGCCTGGCGGCGGAAGCGGCGCGCATCGGCTTTCCGATAATGATCAAGGCAGTCGCCGGCGGCGGCGGCCGGGGCATGCGCCGGGCCGACAGCGTGGAGGCCTTCCCCGCGGCGCTGGCCGCTGCCCGACGCGAGGCGGCTGCCTTCGGCGACGAGCGGGTGCTGGTCGAGAAATTCGTCACCCGCGCCCGTCATATCGAGGTGCAGGTCTTCGCCGATGCGCATGGCACCGTGCTGCATCTCGGCGAGCGGGACTGCTCCCTGCAACGGCGCAACCAGAAGCTGGTCGAGGAATCACCCGCGCCCGGCATCGGCCCGGCGCTGCGGGCGGAACTCGGCCGGCGCGCCACAGCACTTGCCCGTGCGGTCGGCTATGTCGGTGCCGGCACCGTCGAATTCGTCGCCGATGCCGAAGGCCCGCCCGCGGCGGAGCGCATCTGGTTCATCGAAATGAACACCCGGCTGCAGGTGGAGCATCCGGTGACGGAGATGGTCACCGGCCTCGACCTCGTCGAATGGCAGCTTCGCGTCGCCGCCGGCGAGCGCCTGCCCTTCACCGACATTCCCTTGCGCGGCCACGCGGTCGAGGCGCGGCTTTGCGCCGAGGATCCGGCGCGCAACTTCCTGCCCTCGCCCGGCACCATCACGCGGCTCGACCTGCCGGAGCCCGGCGCCGGCCTCCGCATCGATGCCGGCTTCCGCGGCGGCGACGTGCTGACGCCCTTCTACGACCCGCTGATCGCCAAGCTCATCGCCCATGCGCCGAGCCGGGCCGAGGCGCTGGAACGGCTGGCTTCCGCCCTCGACGCGGTCGTGGCAGAGGGCATCCGGACCAATGCCGCCTTTCTCGCCCAGGTTCTGCGGACCGAGGCGATGCAGGCCGGCGCGGTCGACACCCAATTCCTGGCGGACTTCCGCACCCGCGGCGCCACGGCCTGACCACGACTAGGATATTCGATGCTCGCTCCTGCCAAAGCTTCCCTTCTGCGCCCGGCCCTGCTCGCCCTCGGCGGCAGCCTCGCCATCGCCGCCTCGGCGCAGATCCAGCTGCCGGTCCAGCCGGTGCCGATGACCATGCAAAGCCTCGTCGTCCTTCTGGTCGGCATCGCCTATGGCCCGCGGCTCGGCGCCGCGACGGTGCTGCTCTACCTCGGTGAAGGGCTCTGCGGCTTGCCCGTCTTCGCCGGCTTCCGCGCCGGGCCGGCGGTGCTGGCCGGGCCGACCGGCGGCTTCCTGCTTGGCTTCGTCCCGGCGGCCGCGCTCGCCGGCTGGCTCGCGGCCCGGGGATGGGCGCATGGCGTCTGGCGCAGCGCTGCGCTTTTCCTCGCCGGCCATGCGGCGCTCTTCGCCTGCGGCCTCGCCTGGCTCGCCACGCTGGTCGGGCCAAGCCAGGCGATCGCCCTGGGCCTGCTGCCTTTCCTGCCAGGCACGGCACTGAAGGCCGCGCTCGGCAGCGTGCTGCTGCGCGCACTCGACGCACGCCGGGGCGGCTGACGCCAGCCCGGTACCGGGACCATAAAGGGAGGACAAGCATGACAACGGAGCCGCGACCGAGGGTGCGCCGCGCGCGACCCATCCTGGCAGCGCTGCTCGGCGCCGCGCTGCTGGCCGGTCCGGCCCTGGCGCAACCCGCCGACCGGCCGCTCCGCATCATCGCCGGCTTCGCTCCCGGCGGCACCTCGGACATCGTCGCCCGCGTCGTCGCCGAGGCGGTCGCCGGCCCGCTCGGCCAGCGTCCAGTGGTGGAGAACCGCACCGGCGCCAACGGCTTCATCGCCGCCGAGGCCGTGGTGCGCGGCCCGGCCGACGGCTCCACCGTGCTGCAATGTCCGATGGGCAACATGACCATCAGCCCGGAAGTGCCGGGCATGCACATCCCGATCGATGTCGCGCAGGATTTGGTGCCGGTGGCGAATGCCGCCCGCTCCAGCTACGCGGTGGTGACCGGGGCCCGCAGCCCTTATCGCAGTCTGGAGGAATTGCTGGCGGCCGCCCGCGCCCGCCCTGGGGCGCTCAGCTACGGCAGCGCCGGCACCGGCACGGCGCAGCACCTATCGGCCGAGCGGCTCAAGCGCATGGCCGGGGTGGACATCGCCCATATCTCCTATCGTGGCGCGGCGCCGGCGGCGCTCGACCTCATCGCCGGGCGTATCGACCTGCTCATTACCAACCTGGGCGACGTCATCCGCCAGATCCAGGGCGGCGAGCTTCGCCTGCTGGCGCTGGCCGACGAAGCGGGCTGGCCGGAATTCCCCGATGCGCCGCGCCTGCCGCGCATCGTCCCCGGCCTCGAGGTGATCGGCTGGTTCGGCATCTGCGGCCCGCGCGGCATGCCGCCCGAGGCGGTGCAGCGCTGGGCAGAGGCCATCCGCGCCGGGCTCGAGGAGCCGGCGCTCCGCAAGCGGCTGCTCGACAACGGCATCGCCCCCGGCTTTGAGGGGCCGGAAGCTTTCGCCCGCACCATCGCCCGCGACCGGCAGGTCTGGGGCGAGACCATCCGGGCCGCCGGCATCCGCGCCGAATAGCGGTCAGTCCAGCCGGATCTTCGCCTCGCGCACGACCTCGCCCCAGCGCCGGTACTCGGCGTCCATGAAGTGGGCGAAACCGGCGGCCCCGAGCGGCGCCGGCTCGATGCTGTAGCTCCGCAGCCGCTCGCGGATCTCGGGCGTGGCGAAGCCTTCGACCACGGCCTCGGCCACCCGGCCGAGGATGGGCGCCGGCGTCCCGGCCGGGGCCTGCACGCCCCACCAGATCATGGCCGCGAAGCCGGGCAGCCCGGCCGCCTCGGCGACGGTCGGCACCTCGGGCGCGGAATACCAGCGCTCCTCGCTCGTCACCGCCAGGAGCTTCAGCTTGCCCTCGCGCGCCTGCTGCAAGTAGGCGGGCAGGTTGTCGCAGGCGAGGTCAAGCCGGCCGGAAAGGAGGTCCGTCATCAGCGGCCCGGTGCCGCGATAGGGCACCTGCTGCATGGTGACGCCCGCCGCATGGTTCAGCGATTCCGCGATCAGATGGCCGGATGTGCCGTTGCCCGGGCTGCCATAGGTCAGCGGCTGCCGCCGGGCGAGGTCCAGCGCCTCCCGCAGCGTGGCGACCGGCAGGTCCGGCCGGGCGACGATGCAGTTCGGCGTGTGGCAGGTGCGCGCCACCGCCACCAGGTCCTTCATCGGGTCGTAGCCCAGCCGCGGGTAGAGATGCGGTCCCATCGCGGCGGCGCTGATGGTGGTGACGAGCAGCGTGTAGCCGTCCGGGTCGGATTTCGCTGCTGCCTCGGCGCCGATATTGCCGCCTGCCCCGGCCCGGTTCTCGGCGACCACCGGCTGGCCGATGCGCGCCCCGATCACCGCTGCCGTGGTCCGCCCCACCGCATCGGTCGAGGCCCCGGGTGGGAAGGGGATGATCAACCGCACCGGCCGGTTCGGCCAGGGCCCGGATTGAGCGCGCGCCAGATGCGGCGCGGCGAGCAGTGGCAAGGCAGCCAGAAGCGTGCGGCGTGAGGCGGTCATGCGGCCCTCGGTAACCCGGTCTGATTTGGTCCAGCAAGGTGCATGCCACGCGCAGGGCGGACGGGTACCGACACGCCATCAATCCAGCGTATCCCGCAGCCAGTCGAGGAAGGCGCGGACGGAGGGGGAGGCGGCGCGGGGCGAGGTCGGCAGGGCTGCCAGGCCCTCGGGGAAGGGGACGAAGCCGCAGGGGGCGCGCAGGCGTCCGGTCGTCAGTTCCTCCCGCACCAGGCGCTGCTCGACCAGGGCGAGGCCGAGCCCGGCCAGCGCCGCCTCGATGCAGAGATGGGTATGCGGGAAGCGCAGCTCGTCCCGGCACTCGAGGACCCGGCCGGCACGCTCGGCCCACATCGTCCAGGCGCGGTCGATATGCTCATGGGCGATGCGGGTGGCGGCGGCGAGGCGGCCAGAACCGGCCTCCACGACATAATCGGGGGCGCAGACGGGACCGAAGGCGACCGTGCCGAGGGGGATGGCGCGGGCCTGCTCGCCGGGCGGGTAATGGCCGCGATTCCAGGCGATGACCAGGTCGGCGCCCTCGTGGCGGAGGGCGCGGGCGGTCGTCATGGAGAGGCGGAGGCGCAGCGTGGGGTGGGCCCGGTAGAGGCCCGGCAGGCGCGGGACCAGCCAGCGCATGGCGAAGCTGGCGCTGCAGGCGACATGCAGGGCAGGGCCGCCGGCCGCCTCGCGGAGCGCCGTCCAGCCGGCTTCCAACCCGTCCAGCGCCGCGGCGACGCTGCGGTGCAGCGCCTCGCCATCGGCATTGAGGCGGAGGCCGGTGCCGGCCTTCTCGAAGAGCGGCAGGCCGGCCGCCTCCTGCAGGGCCTGGATCTGACGGCTGACGGCGCCATGGGTGCGACCCAGCTCCTCCGCCGCGCGAGTGACGGAGCCGAGCCGTGCCGTCGCCTCGAAGGCACGGAGGGCGGTGAGCGGCGGCAGGCGGCGCGGCATGGGGCTCCTTCCGTGAGTTTCGCTCACAGATGTGGCAGCCGAAATCGATAGTCGGGCATCGGGGGCATCGTCTAGCCATGGGCCCGCACCGGATGGGAGGGCAGGCATGGCGGTCGTCACCAGCATCGCGGAATTGGAGGCGATCTACGGATCGCTGGGGACGATCGGGGAGGCCTCGACGGCCAAGGTGGCCGACCATGTGACGCCGGCCTATGCGCGGATCATCGAGGCGGCGCCCTTCCTTGCCCTGGCGACGGTGGGGCCGGAGGGGCTCGACTGCTCGCCGCGTGGGGACCGGCCAGGCTTCGTCCGCATCGCCGACCCGAAGACGCTGCTGCTGCCCGATAGGCGCGGCAACAACCGCATCGACAGCCTGCGCAATGTAGTGCGGGACCCGCGCGTCGGGCTGATGTTCCTCGTCCCCGGCAGCGGCAACGCACTGCGCATCAACGGTACGGCGGAGGTGGAGACGGATGCGGCGCTGTGCGGCAGCTTCGCGGTGGAGGGTAAGGCGCCGCGTTCGGTGCTCGTGATCCGGGTGGGGGAGGTCTATTTCCAGTGCGCCCGGGCGATCATCCGCGCGGGGCTGTGGCAGGCGGAGAGCCAGGTCGATCCCCGGAGCCTGCCGACGCCGGGGGCGATCCTCGCCGAGATGAGCGCGGGGCGAGTCGGCGGCGCGGCCTACGACACCGCCTGGCCGGCGCGGGCGCGGGAGAGCATGTGGTGAGCCTCAGGGCATGATCCGTGCTGACGGGAGCGCGGACCATGCCCTGAGCCTTTGTTCGATCGCATGATTCATGCCTCCGGCCGTCCCGGCCTTCGGCGATCATGCTCTAACAGGAGCCGGGGCCGGCGAGGACGCGGTAGACGCCTCGCTCGGTGGCGAGGCAGCCGCCGGTGATCCGTCCTTCGAAGCGGGTGCCGTCGGCGGCGATGAGGACGCCGGGGCCGCTCGGCAGGTCGTCGACGAATTGGCCGATGAAGCGGGTGCCGTTGCTGTAGGTCTCGGTGCCCTGGCCGTTGCGGCGGTCGCCCCGCCATTCGCCCTCGTAGACGCCGCCTGACCAGGTCATCATGCCGCGGCCCTCGCGCTTGTCGTTGCGCCACTCGCCCTGGTAGCGGTCGCCGCTCGGATAGATCTGCAGGCCGCGGCCGTTGCGGCGGTCGTCGCGCCACTGGCCGGAATAGACGCCGTAGCCATCCTGCTGGCGGCCCTCGCCGCTGCGGACGCCGTTCTGCCATTGGCCGTCGTAATCCGGCCCGCGCGGCCAGGTGCGGACGCCGCGGCCGTTCGGCAGGTTGTTGCGGATCTCGCCGCGATAGGTGCTGGCATCGCCGAAGCGGATGAGACCGGCCTTGGCCTCGCCGGAGGTGAATTCCGCCTCGAGATGGATGCCGCCGGCCAGGGCGACGGTGGCCGGCCCTTCCAGCTTGCCATCCTTGAACTGGCCCTGGGTCAGGCTGATCACCGCCTCGCCCTTCCGCCGCAGCAGCTCGCCCGTGCCGCTGGCGGCGCCGTTGCGGCAGGCGCCGGACCATTCGAGGCTTTCGCCGGGCTGGATGTCGGGCGCCCAGATGCCGCAGCGGCTGCGGGTATCGGCGACCAGGTTGCGCGCCGGCTCGGCCGGGGCGGCGGGCGGCGGGACGGGGGCGACGACCTCCTCCCGCGGCGGGCGGACCTCCTCGCGCGGCGGGCGAGGGCGGATCGCGGGACGCGAGGCGGGAGCGGCGGGGCGGGCGCTGGGTGGAGGTGGCGCATCGTCCTCGAAGGTGACGGCGGCGGCGGCCGGCCAGGCGAGGAGCAGCAGCGCGATCAGGAGAGGTTTCATCGGCTAGGCACCGTTTGCAGCAGCACCACCCGTATGGCGACGCGCCCCGCTTCCTGGGCATCGCGCAGGGCGCCGGCCAGGGCGATGTCGAAATCGTCGAGCGGTTCCGGGCGGCGGCGCTGCTGGAAGAGCGGCGCCTCGGAGGCGATGACCACCAGCATGTCGGTCCCGAAGGGTGCCCGCGCGACCCAGCGGGTGCCGTCGCCGAAGCTGATGCTGCTGTTCGGCGGCTGCGGCGCGCCGCCCTGCACGATATGCCCGACTTCGCCGGCTTCGCTCAGATAGGCCACATGCAGCCGCGCCGGCCAAGGCGGGGTGGTGACGCTGAAGCGCAGGCCCTGCCCCTCGCGCAGCGGGGTGGCGTTGGTGAAGACGAGGTTGGGGACATCCTCGCCGAGAGCGGCGACGGGGCGGGCGATGTCGAGCGTCCGGCAATAGGGGCCGTCGAAGCTGTCGAGCGCGATCCGCGTCGTGCCAAGCGGCAGGCCGGACGCGGCCAGGGTGCGGCGCATGGCCTCGGCGGCGGCGGTGTTGGCGATGCCGGCGATGGAGACGCCACGGCCGGTCTGGGTGACCCGAACGAGGCTGCAGGGCACGGTGCGGAGCGAGGCGGCGACGGAGGCAGCGTCCGGCGCGGGCGGCGGGGCCGGGGTCGGCGCCGCCGGCACGGGGGGCAAGGCGGGGGCAGGGACGGGGGCCGGCTGCACGGGCGGCTGCACCGGAGGGGGTGGCGGCGCGATGGCCTCCTGCTGCGGCGCGCCGGGAGTGCGGTCGCCACGGAGCATCATGCTGCCGCCGACCAGCAGGGCCAGCACCACGGCGCCGCCGCCGAGGGCGGGCAGCAGCAGGCGACGGGCACGCGGAGGCTCCTGCAGCAGGGGGCGCGGTGGCGTGCGGACCACGGTGCCGTCATCCGGCGGCTCGGGCGGCCGGCGGAAGGGCGAGGCCAGGGAGGCCTGCCCCGGCATTGCCACGCTCGCCGCCGCCTCTTGCAGCGCGGCGGCGAATTCCGCGGCGGTGGCGAAGCGGTCCTCCGGCGCCTTCGCCATGGCGCGGGCGACGATGGCATCGATCGACGGCGTGCCGGTAGGGGAGGCGCCGATGCGCGAGGGAGGCGCTGGATCGGTGTTCAGCACCTTCTGCATGATGGAGGTGATGCCGCCGGAGAATGGCTTCTCGCCCGAAAGCAGCTGGTAGAGCACCACGCCGGCGGCCCAAAGATCGGCGCGCTGGTCGACGGTCTCGCCGCGCAGCTGCTCCGGTGCCATGTAGGCCGGCGTGCCCATCATCGTGCCGATATGGGTTATCGAGGAATTCTCGAGCCGGGCGATGCCGAAATCGGCGATCTTGAGGGTCCCCGACGGGGTGAGCATCAGGTTGGCCGGCTTGATGTCGCGATGGACGACACCCTTGGCGTGGGAATAGCCGAGCCCGTCGAGAAGCTGCGTCATCAGCTGAACGATGCGCGGCAGGGGCAGCTTCTCGCCGGTGTCGAGGAGCGACTTGAGCGAGCCGCCCTCGACCAGCTCCATGATGATCCAGGCCTGCTCGGCATTCTCGCCATAGTCGAAGACGGCGACGATGTTCGGGTGGTTGAGGCCGCCTGCCGCCCGTGCGCCGCGCCGGAAGCGGGCCATGGCATCGGCGGTCTCAGCGTCCTCGACCGGCGGCAGGTTGACGACCTTCACCGCGACACGGCGTTCGATCAGCTTGTCGAAAGCCTCGTAGACGACGGTGCCTGCGCCGGTGCCGAGCGTGCCGCGCAACTCGTAGCGGCCAGCGATATCCACCCGGACGTTCATAACGCGACCGGGCTTCCGCCGACCCGGGGGGCGGGTCTCACCATCAGCGCGCCATTACCCAACATCGACTGCCACCAACCACGCAGGGTGCCACATTGCAGGGGCGGCCGAATCCCGGCAAGCACCGCGACGGCAGCCAGGGTCTATACTGGCCAAGTTGTTACTCGGCCAATGGAAATTTCGCGCGGCGGTTCAACGCTGACCCCATCGATAGCTTCTTGCGTTTACCGAAACTGTGTTCTCCCCGCAACGTGACGCGGGCTCCGCCCAAGATTGCCAAATGCGACTGAATCTCACGGCCTCGTCGATTGCGAGGGTGAAACAGGCAGCAGACATTCCACCTCAGATCAACGTCGAAGACGAACGGCAGGCATGTGCATGACCCTCCCGGTAGGCCAGATGAGCGCGATGGCGCAAGGGTGCGGCGTCTCCGTTACCGCCTGCATTTGCACCCATAATCGCACCCACTACCTGCGTCATTGCCTGGAGTCCCTGCGGCAGCAGAGCGTCGGACTGGACACCTTCGACATCGTGGTCGTGGACAGCAATTCCTCGCAGGCCGCGGCGGAGGAGATGCAACGTCTCGTCGCCGATTTGCCGAATGCGCAACTCATCCGTGTTGAGGAGACGGGCATCAGCCTCGCCCGCAATGCCGGCGCACTCGCCGCGCAGGGTGACTACATCGCCTATATCGACGACGACGCGCGGGCGGCGCCCGACTGGATCGAGCAAATCATGCGCGTGGTGCTGGAGCAGCCGGTGCGGCCGGCCGTGCTCAGCGGCCGTGCACTGCCGGTGTGGGAGGCGCCCTTGCCCGGTTGGTGGCCGGAGAGCCTGCGCGGCATCCTCACCATCACCGAATGGGAGGGAAGCGGCGAGTATCGCACCTCCGAGGTGCCGGCGGGGATCGGCCCCTATGGCGCCAACCTGGTGATCGAGCGCGCGGCGCTGCTTGCAGTCTCAGGCTTCGCCGAGGATCTCGGCCGGCGCGGCGGCCTGCTGCTGTCCGACGAGGATGTGCATCTCGCCTGGAAGCTGCAGGATAGCGGGCGGTCCGCCCGGCACGATTCGCGCATCACCGTGCATCACTGCATCCAGGCGCAGCGCCTGACGCCGGCCTGGCTGCTGCAGCGGCTCTATTGGCAGGGTGCTTCCTCGGTCCTGACGCGGCTGATGCTTGGGCATCCTCGCCTCGTCTGGAGCGAGCTGCCGCGTCGCATGGCGCTGGCTGCCGCGCTGGCGCCGCTGTCGCTCATGCCGGAGCAGAGCACGGCGCTGATCGGCCTGCGCTGGCGGTTGGCCTATGCGCAGGGCTTCATCAGCATGGCGCTCGGCGAGTTATACCAAATCCCACTGATCAGAACCGATGCGCCCAATCGCGCAGTCCGATGGACATGATAGTCCAGGGCTGCTCGACGAGGCGGTTCCAGGCGCGACAGCAATGGTCGACGATGTCGTCGTAGCAGCGGAAGATGCGGTTGGAGAGCCAGTTGTCCCGCAGGAACTGCCAGGTGTTCTCGACCGGGTTCAATTCTGGACACTTGGGCGGCAGCGGGATGAGGGTGATGTTCGGCGGTACCTCGAGCCTGTCCGATAGGTGCCATCCGGCTTGGTCGAGCAGCAGCA
>NZ_JQKB01000078.1 GCF_000745835.1 Belnapia moabensis DSM 16746
GGTGGGCAAGGGCTAGGCCCGGAGATACCGAGGGTGCAGCACGGCGTGGCTAGGGCCGCGCCTTTCACCCAGCGCAGCTCCTAGCAGGCGATCTGCTCGGGCGTGAATTGGATCGCGGCCTGCAACCCGGCCAGTTTGAAGCGCAGCTCGACGGCACTGCCGCGCCCGAGGTCATGGGCGAGCCCGCGCTCCAGCAGTCGCGTGCCGAAGCCACGGCGGTCGGGTGGCCCGACGACCGGTGGCCCGCCCGCTTCTGCCCATTGGATCGCGAGCGTGCCCTCCGGCCCCGCCTCGCACCAAATGCTGACGCGCCCTTCCGGAGTGGAGAGCGCGCCATACTTCGTGGCGTTGGTGGCTAGCTCGTGGAGGGCGAGCACGAGAGCCTGCGCCTGTCTCGGCGACACCTTGGCCTTCATACACCCATCCGGGATGTGGAACTGCAGCGGCCGGCCATGCTCAGTCCAGGGCGCGAGCGCATTCCGCACGGTATCCTCGATGCCAGCTGCATCCCACCCGAGTTTGGTGAGCATATCGTGCGCCCGCGCCAGGGTCTTCAGCCGTGCGCCGAAGTGCTGTGCGAAGCGGCGGGGATCGCCGCCCGTGCCCTTCAGGGTTTGTGCGGCGAGGCCCTGGACGGTGGCCAGGATGTTCTTCACACGGTGGTTCAGCTCGGCAAGCAGGAGCGCATGCCGCCGCTCACCGTCAGCCAAGCCGGCATTGGCCCGGCCGAGGTCCACATTCAGCTCTGCCGAGATGGCGAGTTCCTCGGCATGGGCCTTGGCTGTCGCCACGATCTCTCCCCGCATCATGGCCAACTCAGCCTGGAGACGCGCGATCTCCGCCTCCAGCTCCAGCTCGCGTGGGTTCAGGGGCTTGTTCATGTCCCCTCAGCTCCGGCGCACCCTTTCGCAAGCGCGGCGCCCTTGTGCGACGAGGGCTGGCCCGTTCCGCTCTCCTCCAGCTGGAGCAGGCGCAGGCCGGAGCGGAAAACCTCGCTGACGGTCTGGTAGCGGCCGGACGCAATCTGGTCCGCGACGAAGCGGTCCTGATCGGGGGTGATCGAGATGGAGATCGACTTGCGACTTGGCATGGCCGGATTATGCCGGAACCGCACATGTCCTACAATGTAGCACACCCAACGGTTGACAATTATCTTCTCTGTCCAGGTCAACCCGTTTCGCTCCCTGCCCCTCACCTGTTCAGCCGTCATTCTGAAAACAGGCTCTGAGAGCTTGACGGCAGTTAGGCTGGCGCATGATGCCCATGCTGGCCCTCCTGGCTGGACCCTGAGCAGAAAGCCTCCATGCCCCTCTTCAGGGCTAGAATATCATTTGTGATAACGCTCCCTTACGGGATCGCAGCAGGTTCAGAGGTTCAGTAGTAGCTGGCAAAAAGCTAAGCTCGCTCGCGAGCGAGCGGCGACGCCGTGTCACCCGCAAACCTCAAATTTCAGTCACATACAGTTAGCGGCACCAAAGCTGAATTATGCTAAATCGGAATGTTTCGATATTGTGATCAGCCAATGATGTCAGAAATCCAGCTTTTTGGGGTCTCGGCCGGTATCACCTACGCAGGGGCGCTGCTCTCGCATGTGGTCGGCGGCGTCATGCTGCTGGGCTTCTGGATAGTGCAGCCGGCAGACTCCACTAAGGGCAGAGGGAGCGATCCGGCTTCGCTTGGCCTCAGTGAAGGTAAGCATAGCGATACCAGGAAAGCCGCCCCGACGCCTTACGCTCAGGGTGAGGCTGACGCGTTGGCGGGCCGTCCCTGCCTTTACGAGAGCCCTGCACCAGACTGCTCGCCATCTGAACAGCTCTACTACAGCGGGTACCACAATACCTTGAACCGCATCCGGCGTGAGGCGCGAGAAGCCGAAGGCTTGCGATAACACCCCCTTACCACCGTTGCGGCGGGGGCTGATGGCCAGCTGGCCGGTCTGGGAACCACGCACGGTATTCCCCTGGCGGTGGTCGATGAACCCGCGGGACGTGATAGTCGCCTCGCTGGTCCCTCCAACGTTCCCCTCTGTAACCATCTCGATGATTGCCTCGGTAATCCCCGCGATAGTGATCCCGGCGTTCCCCGCGGTAGTCGCTTCGCCGATCCCCGCGGCCGTGCCCGCTTTCGTCCTTCCAGGGGTCTGCCTCCCCAATATTAGGCGCGACGAGCGCAAGAGCGAGGAAGCCCACAAGCAGTTTCAAGCGTGCCATCTGTCGTGCCTTTGCTCGTTCTGTCTGTGAGAACGCAGAAACAAGGGGATGGCGAGGCGGAAGCACGGCAAGTTGGCGGCATCACCACCGCCTCACTTGCGATAAGTCCCGCGTGCAGCAAGTGAACGCTTACCGCAGCAGCATACTTCATACGGTTCAAGCCTACTGCCGTAGTCGCCCAGACGCCCTTGGGCTCCGAAGCCTTACGCATCGTACTCGGCCCAGTTGGTCACCCGTTTCCGCTGCTTCGGGATGTGATGGCGCCGAGCCGCCTTCACTTTGAACGGCAAGAGGGGGGGCCTGCAGGGTGGAGGGAACGCGCCCCGACCTCACCCTACCCGAAGCCATTCAGGCGGGCGACCGCTGCCACAAAGGCGATGGAGCGCAGAAGCGTCATGGCTCCATATTAGTTTCTCATCAAATCTATGTTGCGTCCGAACCGTTTTACATACGCGCGAAAAAACCCTGCACACCAAGTGGTTACACCCCTCAGGTTGGCCAGCACCATAGAGTCCATTCGCTTAAAGAAATCGGCCGGTCAGCAGTAATGGTATACTCTTTGAACACTAACCCATCCGCTGAGATGCTGATTTCAGTAATGTTACTATATTAAATAGACGATCCATCCGAAAGGCCATGGTACGGACAATAATGAGAAATAAGATCCATGTAATACTATAATGATTCTGAATTCATAAAGGATGTTGCTTGCGAAACGGCAGGGGCAGGAGAGAGAGCGTGTTGGGATCGTCTAATGTGCTATGCGTTGTCGGAACAAGACCGGAAGCCATCAAAATGGCGCCCGTCGTACACGCGCTGCGCCGCCGCCGAGACCTCTCCGTCCGCCTGCTGCTGACGGGCCAGCATCGCGGCCTGCTCGACCAAGCCCTCGAGGCGTTCGGCCTGCGCGGGGATTTCGACCTCGACCTGATGCGTCCGAACCAGGGTCTTTCCAGCCTCACGGCCCGACTCCTAACCGGCTTGGACCCGCTGCTGGAGCAGGACCCGCCAGCCATGGTCCTCGCCCAGGGCGACACCACGACGGTCATGGCGACGGCGGTCGCCTGCTTCCATCGGCGCATTCCCTTCGGCCATGTCGAGGCAGGCCTGCGGACCGGCGACCTGCAGCACCCCTTCCCGGAGGAGTTCAACCGCGTCGTTGCCGGCCGCGCCGCGGCCCTGAATTTCGCACCGACGGAGGGCGCGCGGCGCGCCCTGCTGCGCGAGGGGGTCAGCCCGGACACCATCCATGTCACGGGCAACACGGTCATCGATGCGCTGCTCGAAGTGGCGCGCCAGTCCCCGGCGGAACTCCCGAAGCTGCCACGGAGCGGGCGGCTGATCCTGATGACCATGCACCGGCGAGAGAGCTTCGGCGCCCCGGCGGAACAGGTGCTCGCGGCGGTCAGCCGCCTCTGCGCGGCCTTCCCCGATCTGCACATCCTCTATCCGGTGCATCCCAATCCGAACATCCGGGATGCGGCCCATGCCGCCTTCGGCGACCACCCGCAGGTGACGCTGACCGAGCCGCTCTCCTACCCCGAGCTCGTCGCCGTCATGAAGCGCTGCGCCCTCGTCCTCACCGACAGCGGCGGCCTGCAGGAAGAGGCGCCCGCCCTCGGCAAGCCGGTTCTCGTCCTCCGCGAGGTGACGGAGCGGCCGGAGGCCGTCGAGCTCGGCGTGGCGAAGCTGGTCGGGACCGACCCCGACCACATCGTCTCCGAAGTGTCGCATCTGCTGTCCGAGCCGGCGGCCTATGCCGCCATGGCGAAGGGCGTCTCGCCCTATGGCGATGGCCAGGCAGCCGAACGGATCGCCGATCTGGTCGCCGCCACGCTGCGCCCGGCGGCGCGGGCGTCCGAGTGGGCGCGGGTCGCGGCACCGATGCACTCCGCCCTGCTTCCCGGCGGCGCGGTGGGCGTTCCGAGCTCAGCCGCGATCCTGCCGCTACGTCCCCAACCCGTACCCGTCCCCGATGGAAGCTTCGTATTATGAGCCAGGCCTCGGCCACCCGCATCACCGACCTGCATGAGATCTGCATCGCCCGGCTGAGAGACTGCCTGGATCCGCAATCCGGCCTCTTCGCCCGGCAGATCCGCCACGGCCAGTGGGCGCCGACCCTCGGGACCGAGAGCATCACCAGCTCGGCCATCTGCCTCATCGGCATCGACAGGGCCGGGATCCCGCTGCGCGAGGTGGTCGCGGATCCGGCCGGTCTCTGCACCCGGCTCGCTGCCCGGGCCGGTGAGGTGCGCTACCCTGGCGGCCTCGGCCTCGTGCTCTGGGCCGGCAGCGCGTTGCGCGCCGCCTCGCCCCTCGCGCTGCTCGCCAAGGCGGGCCTCGACGCAGCGGGGCTGGAGCACGTGATCCCGAGCCTCACCACCATGGAGGTCGCATGGATGGTGAGTGGCCTTCTGCATGCCGAGGAGCCAGCCCTGCGATCCGCCCGGACGCGCGCCCTGCGGGAACTCGAGAGCCGGCTCGTGCAGCCGACCCTGGTGTTCCGGCATGCCTCGACCGCCGCGCCATGGCGGCACCGGCTGCGCGGGCGCATCGCCAATTTCGCGGACCAAGTCTATCCGCTGCAGGCCTTCGCCTTCGCCGCCACCGTGCTGGGCGGACAGGATCGGCGCGTGCTGGCGGACCGCTGCGGCGCCCGCCTCGTCGCGGCGCAGGGACCGCTCGGCCAGTGGTGGTGGCACCATGATGCCGTGACCGGCAAGGTCGTCGAGTCTTACCCGGTTTATTCCGTGCACCAGCACAGCATGGCACCGATGGCGCTGCGTGCCCTGGCGCTCGCCGGCGGACAGGACCACGCCGCTGCCGCGGCACGCAGCCGCGCCTGGCTGCATGCGAACGAGCTCTGCATCGACATGGTGGAGCCGACGAACGGCATCATCTGGCGCAGCATCAAGCGAGATGAGAGCCGCATCGGCCAGCAGCTCCGCCATGGGCGGATTCTGCTCGCCAAGCCGCCCTCCGCGGAGGCGAATCCTCGCTTCACGCTAAACCGCGAGATTCGGCCCTATGAGTGGGGCTGGCTGCTCTATGCGACCGCGCTCGAGAACGGGCCGATCCCGCCCGGCCACATTGCTTGAACGGAGCAGCCCCGCCATGTCCGCACGCATGTCCGCCGTTCACGTCCTCAACTGCGCTATCGATCCGCTGACGATGGAGCAGGCGTTGCAATGGTGCGTCGAGACCTGCCGGGACGCCCAGCGCGCCCGGATCGTGCTCACGGCCAATGCCTCGCATCTGGTCGAGTTGCAGGGTGATGCCGCGCTGCGCCAAGCCGCGGATGCGGCCGATCTCGTCACCGCTGATGGGATGTCCCTGGTCTGGGCAAGCTGGCTGCTCGGCCACCCCTTGCCGGAGCGGGTGACCGGCATCGACATGCTCTCGGAACTGCTGCGCCTCGCGCCCCGGGAGGGGCTGCGGGTCTTCTTGCTCGGCGCGAAGCCGGAGGTGCTGGAGCGGTTCGTGGTCCAATGCCAGCGGGAGAATCCGGGCATCGACATCGCCGGCTGGCGTGACGGCTACTTCAAGCCCGCCGACCATGAGGCGGTGGTTCGGCAGATCGCCGAGTCCCGGGCGGATATCCTCTTCGTTGCCATGCCCTCGCCTTTCAAGGACATCTGGTGCGAGAGATACCGTGACCGCCTCGGCGTGAAGCTGATCATGGGTGTCGGCGGCGCCTTCGACGTGCTGGCCGGGATCGTGCCGCGGGCGCCGCGCTGGATGCAGGTCACAGGCCTCGAATGGGCCTGGCGCCTGATGCGTGAGCCGCGGCGCTTGTGGCGACGCTACCTCATGGGCAACAGCCGCTTCATCTGGCTGATCCTGCGGGATCGGCTGCGCGGCCGCGTCCCCGCCATCCAGAACTGACCCACGCGCAGGCAGGCCTCGGCTGGCGCGGTGCTACAACACACCGCAGTCCGGTTGGGACAGCGGTGTGCTGCTTGGGTTCAAGCGGTCGTCGCAACATGAGCTTGCGACGCTCCCAGCAGCTCGTCAAACGCCTCGGCAGGTGTCCTCCACGCCAGCGCCTTGTGCGGCCAGCTGTTGAGTGTCGCCGCCACTGCGGCAAGGGCTGCCGCGCTATGTGCGCTCAGGTCCGTGCCGTTCGGGAAGTACTGCCGCAGCAGCCCGTTGGTGTTCTCGTTCGCCCCGCGCTGCCAGGGGCTGTGCGGGTCGCAGGCGCTTTGTTGCACGGGTCGGCAGTGTGGACGCACATACCCCTAACTGTGTTCCGGGTTGTGCGGTGCGAACATACTCCGGGCGTCCGAGGTCAAGTATACGGTTCAGCACCTCGGCGGTGATGGCCACCTCGGTCTCGGCCGGTGCGCGGTTCAGCCTGCCACGCGGCGGCTGCCTCCGGCGTGAACCACACAGTCAGACTACCGCGGGCGCGCAGTCCCGCATCGTACTCGGCCCAGTTGGTTACCCCGCGGCGGACAGGATCGCTGTCGGCAGAGGGCCAAGCCAGGAGTTTCACCTTCCGCCCACGATCGAGGCTGCGGAGCGCGAGATGGCGATGCTGCTCCGCCGCATGCGGGCCTATCTGCGCGACCCGTATGATTATGCCACGTCTCGGATCGTAGGTGAGGCCGCGTTTGAGACCTGCCTCGACCACGCGGGCTTCCTTGGCGCCCGGATTGCCGAGCTGGACGGTGCTGCGCCCGCAAGCCCACCGGAGCATGAACGCACACGCGGGCTGATCTTGGAAGGTCTCATGACTGGCCACCGGACGGCTGACCAAACCGGCGGCGTTGTGGCAACGCGGCAGGGTTGCATCCGCCAGCCCATGAGGTGAGGTTACGCTCGACATTCCGGCCAAAGTAACCACTCGCCCAGCGTGGGTCTGGCCGGACCCGAGTGCCTCGCCGAGCGCCGGATTTAGCGGTGGTCTCGCCTCCCATACCCGGCATGTAACTGAAAGTGACAACGACCAGCCGGGTTACGCGTATCCTATTTCCGGAGGTGGCGCATGACCGATCCCGAGGACCGCGAGGGTGGATTCTACTGGATCAGAATTGGTGATCAGGAGCCCGAGGTTGCTCAATGGCAGACCGAGTGGAACCAGTGGCTGGTAACAGGGCGCGAACTGCCCTTGTCGGATCTCCTATCCGAAGAGGTTGTGGTGCTGAGTGAGATGCTGCAGCCACCGGCAACCCCCATCAGCCTTTCGGCAGCATAGCTATAGCCGCTTTGTCAGCCGACTGCGGCGACGTCGGCTCCTTTGCGATAAGTCTCGCCACGAGCCAAGTCAGTGACGCCTGCTCCGGCTTTTCGGCCGCTGGCCGGCTGATACGGACACCTTTGTCGAAATGGACACTGGTCTTTCAAAAGAAATCCCCCCGGACCACTCAGTGGGGGCTCATCAGCACATCGGCTGCTGTCCGGTTCACCAACCGCAGTCGCCCATCCATGTCCACGCAAACTTTGAGCGTTTCCACAGAGCCTCTAACGTTTTTGAATCGACTTGAGTGATCCGGGTGTGTACTCGGCTAACCGCATATCTGGGCCGCACAGACCATCGTTGTCCGAGTGCGGTACTGCCCGAGGTGGTGAGGACACGACCATGTACAGGCGAACTCTACTCGGCGTTGCAACGTCTATACCGATGGCATTCGCCGCTCAGGCCGCGGAAACGCCTGCCGCCGCGCGTGTCCGGCGCTTCCTCGCGCCGCTGCGGTTCGGCGTGAACGTCGAGCGCGGCGATGTGCTGCTGAAGGGCTGGCTGACGGACGCGGTGCTGCGCGAATACGCATCGCAGGGCGTGACCCATATCCGCATTTACCCGCCGTCGGGCGGGCGGTTTCCGCTGGTATCGCAGGAACGGTTCGCGCTGTGGCTGACGGCCAGCCGGGCCATCATCGAGGCTGGCATGACCGTGTTCCTCGATTGCCTCGACGTGGTGGACGAGCGCTTCATGGCGAGGGACGATGTCCCGGACTATATCCGGCGTTGCGCGCGTGCCATCGCGGAGCAGAATTTCGATCCGCGCAAAATTGCGGTCGGCGCCGTGAACGAATATGCCAACGGCACCAATCGAGGCTTCGAGGCAAGGCGGGAGGAATGCACCGACATCCTCCATCAGGCCTTGCCGAACCACGTGATCGTCACCAATGGCGCCGATTACGGCGCGCCGGCAACCATGATGGACGGGACGCTCCGCGTCGACCCGGAGAAGCCGCGCCTGCATCAATGGCACATGTACGAGCTGGATGCCGGAAGCCTTGACGCCGTCCGGCATTGGCAGGAGCGCATCCAGCGCTGGGCCGATGCAAACCGGACGGTCACCTACTGCGGCGAATGGGGGATCGGACCGCCCGACAACAGCACCGGGGCCGCGTCCGACTACCGGCATTTTCCCGACCACATTCATCGCGCCGCCGAGGGCATGGGTCAGCAGCGCCCGACGCAATGGACGGTCACCGAAGGACGCTGGTGGCGGCTGAACGAGGCAGATTCGGCCAGGCTGCGGCCGGAGATCGCCGCGGCCATCGCCAAGGCCTCCAGCCACATCGCCGGCGAGCGTTGGTACAAGGATCAGAACGGCTGAACGGTGCAGCGTCAACGGCCTGCCTCGCGCAGCTTCTCCCGCATCAGCAGTGCAAAGATCGGCGGCGACTGGACCAGATAGCGCTTTGCCAAGCGCCGGGGCTCCCGGTACAGGCGGTACAGCCATTCCAATCCGGCCTTCTGCATTCGAACGGGCGCACGCTGCTGGGCGCCGATCAGGACTCCAGCGCCGAGCCGACGCAGAGCGCTGTACCGCGGAGATTGCCGCGCGTCGCCAGCCGATCCCCCAGCAGCTCCTGCCGGGGCATGCCGCAGGCGAAGATGTAGTAGCGGGCCGGGTTCGCCTCCACGAAGGCGACGGTCTGCCGGAAGGCCTCCCCATCCCGCTCGAAGCCAAGCGGCGGGGAATGGTGGGCGATGGGGTTCGCAGGAAATCGCTCGCGGAGGAGAGGAAGATCCTTGGGCCACAGGCCGATGACGGTGATCCGGTCACCGGGCCGGAGATGCTTCGTCAGCAGCTCGACGGTCAGGTCACCGCCTGGAACCAGGCTCGGCTTGGGCAGGTCCAGCAGCGTCGCCGCGCCCAGCACCACGTGGGAATCCATCACGCGGAGGAGGGCCCGCCGGTATACCGCGGTCGGGACCGGATCTCTGGCAAGGCGCACGAGGTGCTCCGCATTCGGCGTGACGATGAAGCCGAAGGGCGCATCCGCTGGCCGGGCGGCGATGTGGGACACGGCCTCGGCGATGGTCATGTCCGTGAATTCGAGGCCGAGCAGCGTCGTGCCGGACATGGCATCCGTGATCTTGTCCGGCATCGGGCGAGCAGCGGGCATCTGGCACGGATTCCATGCGGCCCTTGTAGAATGCCTCAAGCCAGCCGGTCGCGGAACGGCCGAGCGGACCGGCGCCACGGCAGTTGCACGACCTCTTGAGTCGGCAGGCTGTCCTCCTAGCGTACAACAGGCGCGATCTTCAAGGTGACGACATAGATGGCGATTTCGGATGAGATGCGGCAGGCGGATCGCGGGCTGTCGAATTGCAAGGTTTGGTTGAAACAGGCGGCAAAGTCTGCGATTCCGCCGGCCATGAAGCACCGTTCCCGCCCGGCTGAGCAGGACGACCTGCTACGCCCACGCCTGATCGACATGATCGATGGGCGGCATGAGTTGGTCCGGCTGGCCGCGCTGATCGACTGGTCCTGGTTCGAGCGGGAGTGGGCCGGCTTCTTCCTTGCCGATGAGGGACGGCCTGCCACCCATCCCCGCTTGGTGGCGGGGCTGCTTTACCTGCAGCACACCTATGGCCTCTCCGATGAGGCGGTGCTCGCCCGCTGGGTCGAGAACCCGTACTTCCAGCACTTCACTGGCGAGACCTTCTTCCAGCACCGCCTGCCCATTCATCCCTCCTCGCTCAGCCGCTGGCGTGGTCGCATCGGCGAGGAGGGTGTGGAGTGGCTGCTGACCAAGACGATCGAGGCAGGCCGGGCCGCGGGTGCCGTGACGCCGCGCAGCCTGGCCGAGATCGCGGTGGACACCACGGTGATGGAGAAGGCCATCGCGCATCCGACCGACAGCCGCCTTTATGAGAGGGCGCGCCGCTCCCTGGTGACGTTGGCGCAGAAAGCCGGGATCGCCTTGCGGCAGAACTACAACCGCCTGGCGCCGCGTCTGGCCGCCCAGGCCGGGCGGCACGCCCATGCCCGGCAGTTCCGGCGCATGCGCAAGGCGCTGCGCACGCTGAAGGGCTACACGGGACGCGGGCATTGTCAACTTGTTGGGCTGCCGGGCGTGCACCATTGTGCGGCAGCACGGCCTGAGCCTCATGCTGCTATCTGGACGCAGATTTCCTGCCGCCAAATCCGGAATGCCTTGTCGCGGGTACGGCGGTACTGTCCGGCGGTCATCAGGTGACGCCGCGGTCGGAAATGGCCGTAGATCATGGCGTGAGACGACAGGAACCGCTGCGCCTGCCGGGGTGACTTGAAGCGCTGCATCTGCCCCTCTCGACGCCGGGTTGGTCGATGGGAGTTCTCAGCTCTGTTGTTCAGGTAACGGCTGGTTCGGTGCCTAACTCCGGACATGACCTCACGCTGTGCTACGCCGTAGCTGCGCAGCCCGTCGGTGATGATGCGGCTCGGCTTGAACTTGAGACCAGCAAGCAGGCGCTTGAAGAAGCGCTTGGCCGCGGTGGCGTTACGCCGGCTCTGCACCAGAATGTCGAGCACGACGCCATGCTGGTCCACCGCGCGCCAGAGGTAATGCTGCACCCCGTTGATCTTCAGGAACACTTCATCGACGTCGCCGTGTTGCATAGGTCAGCTACGCCGACGTACTGGTCCCTGCTTGCGTTCGGGGTCACGCGATGCGGACGTACTCCGGCCGCCCGAGCTCGAGCATATGGTTTAGCACGGTGGCGGCGATGGCCACCTCGGTCGCTTGCCGCCTATCTGTCTGCGAGCGCAGCCCGTCACCAATGACGCGCTTCCATCTTGAGATGTCGGCCTCAACCAGAGCACGCCAGTTATACCCTGAAGCCCTCTGCCAGCCCATGCGGCCGCGCTCAGCAATACTTCGGAGATGCGTGTCCCGCTGCGTTGGGTGGGACAGCGCGGCTTCGCTTGGTACAGCGTTCGCGCGTGGCGGTACCACCACGACCGCATCGGGATCTCGTGCTGTGACCTCGGCGTAGACGTCGTCGCGGTCGTATGCACCATCACCGGTGAGGGACGCCACGGAACCACCAACCCGCTCGAGCAAAGGTCCGACCTGCGAGCCGTCGTCGACCTCCCTGTTGGTCAGGACCGAGGCGACGATCTGACCCGTGTCGGTATCGGTGGCGAGGTGGAGCATCTTCCAGCCCCCGCGACGCTTGGTGCCATGCTTCTCGGTCAGCCACTCGCCTGGGCCGAATAGCCGAAGACCAGTGCTGTCCACCAGCAGGTGCACCGGCTCGCGGCGCGCCTTCGGCCGCGGCGCCTCCAGCGTCTCGGCACGGCGGCTCAGGGTCGAGTGGTCCGGCACTGCTAGGTCAAGGCCGAGCAGCTGCAGAATGGAGCCGATCAGGCCCTCGGTCTGGCGCAGCGCCAGGCGGAACACGGCACGCAGCGTCAGCGCCGTTGCGATCGCCAAGTCCGAGTACTTCGCCTGACCACCCCGGCCCATGCGCGCCTCGGCTCCCCACCCCTCAACCGCCTCGGCCGTGAACCACACGGTGAGGCTGCCGCGGGCGCGTAGGCCGGCGTCGTACTCAGCCCAGTTGGTCACCCTATGGCGCTGCTTGGGGATGTGGTGCCGGCGATCAGCGTTGGACTTGAACGGCACGGCGGGGGTCCCTCACTGCTCGAGGGCTCGCCCCTACGCCAGCCTACCCGACCGCACCCAAGTGGGCGACCCACGCAACAAGATGCCCCCAACCTGCTCGGCGAAGGTCCGGGCGAACGCCAGTTCGAACTCCGCGTCGGGATCCAACGCCCCAAGTAGCGAAGCCCCGCCGCCCAAGCCCGTGCCGGTGTCAGCAATGGAGACCCGGACGTGACGGCCTGGCCGCAGCGCCGCTTGGTGCTCTGCTCCCGAGGTGATCTCCTCAAGGGCTGCCCCAAGCGTGAGGGTGCCGCCTTCCGGCATGGCGTCGCGTGCCGCGGCGGCCAGGCCCAGCAGCACTGACTTCAGTTCCTCGGGGTCAGCCAGAACTGGCGGCAGCCCCGGGGCCACATCCACTTCGACGCGAAGTGGAACGTCCAGGCCGCTTGTAGTCACACGTGCCAAGCGCTGCAGCAATGGCGCCACCTCGACCGCCTCAGGCCGGAGCTCGCCACGCGGAGCAAAAGCCGTGAGGCGCTGAGCCACCGCGCCGCCGCGCCGGGCTACGTCGTTCACCAGAGCAAGGATAGACTGCGCCGTCGAAGGATCATGCCCGAGCCGCGCGCCGGCCAAGCGCACCCCGCTCTGAACCGCCTGCATGACACCGGCGAGGTCGTGCCCCACACCGTCTGCGAGCCGGCGCAGCGCCTCAAGCCGGCGCACTCGCGCCTCCGTCGCCTGGTGCTGCACCGCTTCCTGGCGGCCGCGCTCGGCCATCTCCACCACCAGCCGGCGCAGCGTCATCTCGCTCATGGTCACCGCCGCGAGATCACGCAACGCCGCGGCATCGCCAGATGTCCAAACACGTGGCTCGGTATGGATGGCGCATAAAGCGCCAAGCGCATGGCCATCTGGCGTTATGAGCGGCATGCCGAGGTAGGCGACGACGCCAAGCTCGGAGATGGCGAGGTTGCCGGATAGCAGTGGATGATGGCCCGCGTCCTGGACCAGGAGCGGCTCCCCAGCGGCCACAACGTGCTGGCAGAAGGAGTGCAGCAGGGAGGTCTCGCGTCGAAGCAGCCAGGGCTGCGGCAGGCCAACAGCGCTCTTGAAGAACTGGCGGTCGGCCTCGACCAGCGACACCAAGGCCGCCGGCACGCCGAGCAGTCGGCAGACCATCCGGGTCAGGCGGTCGAAGGTCTCCTCGGGCGAGGTGTCCAGCAGGCCGGTCCGCCGCAGTGCCATGAGGCGGTCCTCGTCCCGCAGCGCCTTGCTCAGCAGCGTTTCATCGGACATCGGATGGCCTCCTTGCTCGGCGGGCACGTACCCGTGTCCGTCTGCCCTGCGGGTGGCTATGGAACAGGCTCCACCCTCGCAGCTACGCTGTCCATCCAACTTGGCGGTAACACGCTGGTCAAAACGGGCAACCGCTCGCACCGACGGAACTGCGGCAATCCCCTCAGAGGAGTTGGAGGGGTCGCTCATTCAACCAGCATACGCCATCAGGAGATTCCGGGACCCTTTCCATTCGCTCTCGGCCCGTGCTGACCGTACAGCAGCGCCGGCATCACATGCGATAAGCCCCGTTCCGCACGTGATGCAGAACTTGCCACAATGAAAGGCGGCTTCTCCTATGCCGGCCCGAAGGCGCCCGGTAACCTCGGCTATGGGAGGGATGGACCCATGGCTGAAGCACCACACGTTGCGTCGAACCGGATCGCCGCCGAGGCCGCTACTACCATGATGAAGCAAAGCTTTGTGGCCAAGCTCTCGATTGGGGAGTTAGCCGTAACCTGCGAGACGACCCTGGCGATCATCGTCGTCGCCGCCGCGGAGCAATCACTCTGCCAGGACAAGCCGCGGTTTGCGCAAGAGATGATTGAGACGATCACGGAGCGCGCCTATAACCGGGCTCAGGCCATGCTCCGCGGCGTCCCGTTCCGAGAGTGACCTGCGATCTCCCGATTACCGCATGTTAATCGGGGTTGTCGCAGTCAACTGGCGGCCGCACCCACAAGCCGATGACCAGCATCGACATGCTGAGATAGCCCAGGATGAAAGCCCGCATGTTTCTCACCCATTTTGTGGGAAACGTGTGTCAAACTGGACCAGTTCGAGCGGGAGCGGCCTTTAATGCCGCGCGCAAAGGAAAGGCCGCCCGGGGGAGCGGCCTTGAGCCGCCTGGGGGTGCGGCTTTGAGTGGGGAGCTTCTCGATGAACAGCCCGCCAACGCCGCCCTGGGCGGACGGGTTCGCGAGCGTTCCGCACCAGCAGCGGCGCTGTTCAGCCCGGCCAGCCATCACTTGCTGGTTCCGATACCCGCAACCCCAACCGGGCCGCCGCAGCCTCGAGCTGTTCGACAGCGCCCTCGCGCCATTGCTTGCGGTTCAGCAAGCCAGTCGCCTTAGCTGGCGGCATGCCAAGGGCGGCGCCAATCTCGGCGGGCTTGGTGATGCCCCGCTCATCCAACTCGCGGCCAATCGCCATCTTCAGCCGGATCATGGCCAGCCGATCAGCATCTCGCCGCCGGCGCTCCTCGGGCGAGATCTTCGGTCTCGCGGGCGGTATCTAGGCGTCTGGTGGCAGGATCATATCGCGGATGTCGGTCGCCGCAGCAGCCGGCGCTATCTGCCGCTTACCCAACCTTGTTGTTCTTCGAAACCTGCTTGGACTGCATCCGAGTGGTGACGGCGGGGGAAGGTTGAGGCTCCACGTCTTTGGTGAGCACCGGATCACGCATCAAAGGAGCTCGCATTAGGAACGAAAAGCTGTTCTCCCTGGAACCTGTGTGAGGCAATAGCAGCCTGTCCTACAGGGCCGGTGACCCAATCCACAAAGGCCTGCCCAGCCTTCATCTTTACCTGCGGAAAGCGGGCTGGGTTTACCACCATCACGCCGTACTGGTTGTAAAGGTGCCGATCGCCCTCGACCAAGACATCCAGACCGCACTCCTTATGGAAGACGATCCAAGTGCCGCGATCGGTCAGGATGTAAGCCTGCTGGGCTGCAGCGGTGTTGAGGGCCGGCAACATGCTTTGGCCTACCGTCCGGTACCAGGATCCGCGGTCGCCGCCGGGATCCAGCCCTGCTAACTGCCAAAGCCGCAACTCTCTGGTGTAGGTCCCAGAACGGTCACCGCGAGAGATGAAAGGTGCCCGCGCTGCGACAATGCGGCGGAGCGCCTCTGCCGGGTCATGCAGGCCGCGGATATCGGCGGGATCGGTTACCGGACCGGCTAGAACAAAGTCGTTGTACATCACCGGGCGGCGGCCGCACGGGGCAGCAAAGCCTTCTGCTACAAATCGCTCCTCCGCCGGCCGATCGTGTGTGATCACCACATCTGCTTCGCCTCGACGGCCAATATCCAGGGCTTGACCGGTGCCACACGCCACAACCTGCACGGCGATGTCGGTGAACCGGGTGAAGGCCGGCAGGATATGGCCGAACACGCCGGACTGCTCGGTCGAAGTGGTGGAGGCGATGGTGATGAAAGGTGCAGACTGCGGTTGCGCAAGCGCCGGCCGGGAGGAGGCTGTGAGCGAGGCGAGAAGCGCCGGGAGCGTGCGTCGCAGGATGGCCATGAAGCTATATGAGTGAATAAGGCTGAATTCGTAAAGCTGAGCTGTTGAGGCGGCGCAGAATGGCCCGTACCTCGTCGCAGCGTCCATGGGGATTGCGGCGCCGGAGGCAGTGGCACGGCTCCTCGCCGGCATCGGATAGAGGCGCCCGAGCGGAGGAAGCCGGCCCCGCCACGGAAAGCGCCGGCACCGAGGCACCCGAAGGGAGAAGAGCGATGCACGACCGACAACCGGCCGGGTTCAGGCCCGTGGAGTTCTCATCCGAGGGCGCGACGCTGCGCGGGCGCCTCTACCTGCCCGTGGTGGGGGCGCCACCGCACCCGCTCCTGGTCATGGCGCACGGCTTCACCTCGACGGTCTCCATGACCACGGACCGCTACGCCGAGGCCTTCGCCGCCGCCGGGCTTGCGGTGCTGCTCTACGACCACCGCAACTTCGGCGCGAGCGGCGGCGAGCCACGCCGCGAGGTGAACCCCTGGGTCCAGGCGCGCGGCTACCGCGACGCGGTCCGCTTCGCCAAGGCATTGCCTGAGGTGGACGGCGGGCGGGTAGCCCTCTGGGGCCTGAGCAACAGCGGCATGCAGGTGCTCGTGCTCGGCGCGCTGCTGGACGGCGAGGTCGCCGCCGTCACCGCGGTAGTGCCCTCCTGCGGGGAGGAGCCGCCGCCGCCCGATCCAGACGGGCGGCTATTCGCAGCATTGCGCGAAACCTTCGAGCACGGCGACGTCTCCGGAACGCCGGAGACGACCGCGGGACCAATGCCGGTGGTCACCCTCGACCCGATCCGCCACCCTGCCCACATCGCGCAGCCGAGCGCCCTCCGCTGGTTCCTGGAGCATGGCGGCCGGCACGGCTCGGGGTGGGTGAACGACGCGACGCGGGTAGTGCCAGCGACGCCGGCACCCTTCAGCCCAGGGATCGCGGCGCCGCATGTGCGAGTGCCGGTGCAGGTGATTTACGCTCCCGACGACGAGATGGAGCGGGCCAAACCGGCCGTCACTCGGCTGGCCTGTGCGGAACTCCATGGGCCGAAGGAGGTAGTGGAGCTGGAGGCAGGGTGCGGCCACTTCGGCGAGCTGTGGCACCCGAGTCCCTGGTTCGACAGCGTCAGCGCGTTGCAGGCCGACTTCCTGCTGCAGCACCTCCGGGCAAGTCGCTGAGCCGCCCGGCGGGATGAGCTGTGCCGCGGCACCCGTCTCGGCCGTGTAGGGCAGGACCGGGCCGGCGCGGCCGAGCGCGTCATGGATGGGCTGGTCGGCCTCGAAGCTACCCCTAGCCACCTGGCCGAGCCGGTCGGCGATGCGTATCAACCGGCCGAGTTGGGTTGGGGTCATGCGATCAGGATGCCGCCATCGAGCGGCATCCGGTAACCGCGCGTTTCCGGGCCGCTGAGGCCGGTCAGGGTCTTGAACGGTTCGTGCACCGGCCAGCTCGATGGAGGGTCTGGACAGGCTTCCTGGCGAGCTTTCCGGGCCTAGTGCTGAGGCGGGTCAGGCGCCGCCCCAAGCGGCGCCGGGCCGCACTCGATGCTGGGATGCCTCAACCTAAAGATGGGCTGACCTGCGGTGAGGGGGGGATTACCGCAAGTAAACCGGTGCTGCCGCAATCGGCCTGTACGCAAAGGAAAGGCCGCACGGGGGAGCGGCCTTGAGCCGTCGGGGGGGGGACGGCTTTGAAGTGATGGGTTGCCTTCACTTTGGAGGTGGCCCCCGAACACCACCTCGCAAGGCTGGTTTGCGAGCGTTCCGCACCAGCAGCGGCGCTGCCCAAGTCGGCTTTGCGCGGGTGTGGCGGGAGGGGGCCATCCAGCCCCGGCAGACAACAGGCAGCCCCCACTGCGTGGCCTACCCCTTACAGCTCCCGTAACGGGTTTAGCTGGCCGCCTGCTGCTCTTCCCGCCACCAAGCCGCGAGGCGCGCCTTCTTGAGCTGCCTTTCGGGCTGGTCGAGCTGCCTGCTTTCGTGGCGGAACACCCAAAGGGCCGCCCGGAAGATCCAGGCGGCCTCAGTGGGGCCAGCAGTATCGAGGCAGAAAGGCGATTACTGACGGAGGGGGCAGACGGAGAGGGACCATCTGCCGCTAGGGATGGCTCCTAGCCCGCCCCGCAGGGTGATGATGCTCGACCCACATCAATCGAGAACAGCAACGGACGCGCGAGCAGCCATCACAGGCGACGGCGCTCTATTGGTCCAGCACCTGCAGCCCCGGCCGAGCCGCCGCTGCTTCAAGCTGCTCGACTTCGCCCTCGCACCACTGATGCCGGGTTAGCAGCTTGGCCGCCTCGGCCGGCGGCATCCCGAGCGCAGCGCCGATCTCGGCGGGTGTGGTGATGCCCCGCTCATCCAGTTCGCGGCCGATCGCCATCTTCAACCGGATCATGGTCAGCCGGTCGGCGGTTCACCGCCGGCGCTCCTCGGGCGAGATCTTCGGCTTCGCAAGCGGCATCTGAAGGTCGAGCAGCAGGCTCATGTCGAGAATGTTGGCCGTTGCTGCTGCCGGCGCTAGCCCACTGTAGGTTCAGAACGGCAGCGCAGATCAATCCCCTCGATTGTCGCCGCTGCAGTGCCTCCAACCCGAGCGGTTGGTTTTCGCTCAAAAGATGATGCGGGCGATAGCGAGCAAACCTGAGGCGTCGTTTTCGGTTGAAGTATCAACCGCAGGGAATGTGACCCCCTGCTCAACCTGCCTCTCCCAGGCTGCCTGACCACCCTCAGGCGGCCCTTTCTTTGCCCGTCGTTGGCTGGTTCCACGAGTGGTAGCCGCCGTCGCAGCCGGCGCTAGCTCACCATGGTGGCGGAGCCTGGCAGTTCCCCAAGTAGGTTCGCCGCCACTAGGCGCCGCCTAATACTCGAAGCCCAGTGGGCCCCGCCAATGGCAGCATGCAGCAATGCATTGCGGTATTGTACCAACACGCTTGTGAAATGGATCACAGCATGCGGACGACGTGACCGAACCGCCAGCTCGCTGTCTACGTGGACGCTGGCGTGTGACCTGAAATGCTTGCGCAGTTTCATGTTGCAGTGCAGCATGAGGGCAAGTGAGGGGAGGAACAGGCACAGGAGCTTTGCCATGGTCGCCTTCCTAGCCGGTACAGCAGCAATCCTCGTCGTGAGCCTCGCCGTTCGGATTGCCGTAGACGAGCTTGCGGCACGTTGGGCACAGGGATCTCTGGATCTTCCCCGCACTCTCCATGGGTCCTAACAGGGAGAGCACGTCGGACGACGACGCCCGCGTTCCAGCCGCTTCGCCGAGCCACATGGAACGGGACATGATGAGGCTGTTGGACAGGGCCCAGAAGGCTGTCGATGACGGCGCTCCGGCCCAAGTCTGCGGCCTTATACGCCCGGCCTCATTGAGTGACCTGTGCCCATGGTCGTGATGCGATGGCGGTGATGCGCTCGGGCTGACTGGTGAACCAGTTCCAGGCCTCGGTGCATGCGTCGAGGATGTCGTCGTAGGTCTCGTAGACGCGGTTGGCGAGCTTGTTGGAGCGGAGGTAGGCCCAGACATTTTCCACTGGGTTCAACTCCGGCGCGTAGGGTGGCAGGCGGAGCGGGGTGACGTTGGCCGGTATGCGCAACTTGCCGCCGGTCTGATGCCAACCCGCGCCGCCCATGACGACGACTGCATGGGCACCTTGCGCGACCTGGCTGCTGATCTCGGCGAGATGCAGGGACATGGTGCGGGCATTGGCG
>NZ_JQKB01000079.1 GCF_000745835.1 Belnapia moabensis DSM 16746
CTGCAGATAGCCGTGCACCGTGCTCCGCGGCGGCAGGTCGCGTGGCAGGTGACGCCACTGGCAGCCGGTCTCCAGCACATACAGCAAGCCGTTCAGCACCTCGCGCAGGTTCACCGAACGACGGCGCCCGCCGCGCTTGCCGGGCCGGATCAGCGGCGCGATCAGCGCCCACTCCGCATCTGTCAGATCGCTCGGGTAGCGTAGCCCCTCGCGCCCGTACCGCTCTCGATCCGCTGCCGTCCACATGGCAGGAGCTCCGCTGTCTCCATCAATGTCCTGCCACAACGCATTCAGAATGCAGCAGTTCTTCGTGGACGGGCTCTCAAGCAAGTCGCTCTACTGGCCACAGGTGCCTAACACCCTCTAAATACTGAACTGGTCCTCGTCGCACGAAACACGCTTCTTGTAGAAGAAGCTTCAAAACGAAGGACGCCAGCAAGCGCACCGCCCCGCCTCAAACGGGCATCTGGTCTAGCATGTCGACGCGAGGCCGCGCGCGGCCCGGCTATGGATTCATGCCCAAGCCATCGCCAGACGCATGAAGACTCGCGGGAAGCTTGCTGACGTGCGCGTTGACCACGGGAGTGTGCTGCTGTTCGGACGCGAACCACGCGATGGTAGATTTCAGTCCGGTGCTGAGTGGAATGCGTGGCGACCAGCCCAGAAGCTCGTTGGCGCGGGCGATACTGGGTCGGCGCCGGCGCGGATCATCCAGTGGCAAGGGACAGAACACCGTCGACGAGCGCGAACCTGTCAGAGCGATGACCTCCCCCACCAGTTTTGCAATCGTCAGCTCCGCAGGGTTGCCAAGATTGATCGGGCCGTCCAGGGGGGTCTCACACGCGCCAAGCCGCACCAACCCATCCACCAGATCCTCGGCGTAGCAGAAGGACCGGGTTTGCGTGCCGTCGCCATAGACAGTGATCGGATTGTGGGCCAGCGCCTGGGTGATGGCATTGGAGACGATGCGGCCATCATCGGCTCGCATCCGCGGGCCGTAGGTGTTGAAGATCCGGGCGACGCGGACATCAACGCGACCCATCCTGGCGTAGTCGAAGGTCAATGTCTCGGCGGCGCGCTTGCCCTCATCGTAGCATGCACGTGGTCCGGTCGGGTTAACATTGCCCCAGTAGGTCTCGACCTGTGGATGGATCTCGGGATCACCGTAAATCTCGCTCGTCGATGCCAGGACGAACCGGGCTCCCGACGCCTCGGCTAGGCGGAGTAGGTTCCGCGTGCCGAGCACGCAGGTCAGCAGAGTGTGCTCCGGATCCGCCTGGTAGTGCGGCGGCGAAGCAGCGCATGCGAGGTTGAACACGGCGTCGATTTGAAGCCGGCCGAGGCGCGCGGGCAGCGCATCGATAACATCCGCCTCAATCAGTTCAAAACGTGGCTCGCGCTGAAGATGCGCTAGGTTGCGCGCCCGTCCGGTGCGGAAATTGTCGATGCTTATGACGTCGACATTCTCCGACAGAAGAGCATCGCAAAGATGCGACCCGAGAAATCCCGCGCCGCCGGCGACGACGGCGATCTTGCGCCGCATCTTGCTCATGATGTCGCCCTCTCACCTGAGCCGCTGCCGGCCTGCTCCGGACTGGGCGAGTAGCCGCGCAGATAGGCTTCCAGTTCCGCAGCGCGATGGGCAGCAGTGTGATAAGAGCACACACGTCGCTGTACGGCGACGGCCAGGGCCAATCGGCGGGACTCTTGGACTTCCAGCAGCGTCTGCAGCACGTCCTCGGGTTCCCTCACGAGGATAATGTCCTCGCCCGGAACAAAAATCTCATCGATGCCAGCCCATATATCGGAAAGGATGGGGGTTCCGCAGGCGCCGGCCTCGAACAACCGGACACTCGGGCTGTAGCCCGCTCGCACCATGTCATCGCGGGTGACGTTCAGCGTGAAGCGGCTCATGGCGTAGAATTCGGAATGCGCGCCCGGGGGCACATGCTCGAGCCGTTCCACATTGTCGGGCCAGCAGATGTCCCCCGGGTATTGCGGACCGGCGACGACGAACCGCAGCTGCGGCGCCCGTCGCGCCGCCTCGAGCAGCAAGTGCTCCAGCTTCGGTTGGCGGTCGGCACTGTAGGTGCCGAGATAGCTGAGATCCCAGCGATGCGGCAGCCCGAGCGGGCGGTAGGCTTCGGCATCCACAGAACAGTATAGCACCCGCGCGGCCGGCGAGCCGTACTGGCCCATCAAGCGTTCGAGCGTCGGTCCGCCGGTGAAGGAGAGGTACAGATCGTAGCCGGGGATTTGCCGGGCAGCCAGGTATTCCTCGTCGCCCCGCTCGAGCTTCGCTAGCGTCACCGGCGTGTCGATGTCGTAGAAGGCAGTGATCCCCCGGGCGATACGCTGCACCAGCGCGCCGACGGCAACACCCTCCGGTACATAGGAGCCGACAATGACCGCATCGGCATCGGCGATGACCTCGCGCCAGCGGCCCAGTTCGGCGAGGTCGCGGTAGAATTCCAGGCGGCAGAAGCCGGGATCGCCGAGGTCGCGATGCGCAGCATACCACGGTACGTCGCGTTCGAGGAACAGCACGTCATGGCCGCGCGCAGCGAAGGCGTTCAGCAGGGCGCGGTAGGTGGTCGCATGGCCATTGCCCCAGGAGGAGGAGAGGCTGAGGCCGAGCACCACGACCCGCAAGGGCGGAGGAGCCACAGGCATCATGCGACCACCGGGGCACGCTTGCGGGAGGCTTCCTCGCGCAGCAGGGCATCCACCTGCGTGCCGCGTCGGGCGTAGGTGTGCTCAGACAGGATGCGCGCGCGTGCCGCCTCTCCGATTGCGCGGGCCCGTGCAGGAGTCAGTTGCCGGACATGCTCGGCGACTTCTGCGCCATCGCGGGCGACCAGCACCTCCTCGCCTTCCCGGAGGAAGAGCTCGAGGCCGACCCAGGCATCGGTGATCAGGCAGGCGCCGGCGCCCGCCGCCTCGAAGACGCGGGTCGCCGGGGAGAAACCAACCGCTGCCATGCTGTCGCGGGCGATGTTCAGTACCGCGAGGCCGGAGGTGTTGAAGGCGTTGTGCTCGCGTGTGTAGACATGCCCGATATGCCGCACCTGCGGTGGCATATCCTTGGTCTCCCAACCATTGCCACCGATCAGGAAGCGCCGCTCCGGCAGCATCGCGGCGGGGCGCAGGAAGAACTCCTCGACCCGCGCCTCACGGTCTGGCAGGCGGTTGCCAAGGAAGGACAGGTCGGCAGCGAAGCGCGGCTCGGCCGCCACCGGGTGATGGGTCTCCGGGTCGAGAGCATTGTAGACTGGCACGCAGCGGCGCGCGCCGAAACCCTCATAGGCCTCGACCACCGGCGGCCCACCACCATAGGTCAGCACCAGGTCGAGCGCAGGCAATGTGCGGCGCAGGCAATGGTCCGGGTTGCCGCGCAGCTCGGCCAGGGTCGCCGGTGCGTCGACATCCCAGAAAATGCGGATGGCATGCGGCGCCGCCGCTGCCATCACGCCCTCGAGCAGCGCATCGTCGAACACCCCGACGCCGCTGGCCTTCACTACCACATCGGCCTGGCGCGCCTCGCCGATCACCTTGCGCAACGCCGCCTCGGTGGCCGGGTAGACGCGCACCATCGCCCAGTCGGGCGGGTCGATGTCGCGGTGCTGTTGCCGGTCGAAGGCGTCGGGCTCGTAGAAGGTGATCTGGTGGCCGCGCCGGTACAGATCGCTGATCAGACCACGATAATAGGTCGCAGCACCATTCCAGTAGGAGGACAGCAGGCTCGAGCCGTAGAACGCAATCTTCAAGAACTGGCCTCCATAGCCATGGGGACGTCCCGCAGCCTGCCGAGGATCGACAGCAGCTCCGCTGCCCGATGGGCGCAGGTGTGGCGGGCGCAGATGGTGCCCAGCCCGCTCGCGACCAGGCTGGCGCGCAGATCGGCATCATGGCGAATGGCGGTCAGGTGGCGCGCCATCGTCGCCCCGTCCTGCGCCACGAGATAGTCCTTGCCCGGGTGGAACAGCCCCTCCGTATCCTGCCAAGGCGAGCAGACGAGAGGGATCCCACAGGCCAGCGCCTCGAAGACCCGGATGGTCGGGATGCCGGGGAGTCGGTCGACATAGAAGCGCCGCGGAACATGAACCGTCGCAAGATGGCGTGCGAACACCTCCGGCGCGCGTGCATTGGGCAGCCAGCCCCGATACCTCGCACCATAGGCCGCAAGCGTCCTTAGCGCGTCGTCCGGGTAGCGCACGCCATGGATGTCGAGTGCCAGGGCGGCGACCTGCGCGGGTGCCAGCAGAAAATGCTCGAGCTCCTCGCTGCGCTCGTCGTCGCCCCAATTGCCGATCCAGACCAAGCCCTCCCGTCTGGCTTCCTCGGCAGGCGGATGGAACAGCTGTGTGTCGGCGGCCTCGTGCCAGACATGGACCCTATCACCCCAACCCCATTGCCGATAGACCGCGGCCAGCGTCTCGCCGAAGGCAAGCACGCCATCATAGCCGTCGAGGTCGAAATGCCGGAACGCGTCGGGGTCGCTGACCGCCCGATGATGGGTATCGTGGAACAGCAGGACGAAGCGGCCGCCATTGCGCCGCATCCGGCCGAGCGCCGCGACCAGCCACGGCTCGTTCCATTCATGGACGACGATCAGGTCGGCACCATCGGCCGCTTCGGCCAGATCGGCCTCACTGTCAAAGGTGTGGGCCTGTAATTCAGGATAAGCCGCGCGGAAGGCGTCGAGGCCGGCCGGCCCATGGTCGCGCAGCAGGTTCTCCAGGCTCCAGGCTTGGGCCGGCTGCCAGGTCGCCACCTCATGGCCTCGCAACAGGAACTCCCGCAGCACGCCGCGGAGGAAATGCGCGTTGCCGTGGTTCCAGCAGGAATCTAGGGAATGGGTGAAGTAGACCAGCTTCACGCCGCGACGTCCTTTTGCATCGAACCACATTGGCCGGCGAGAAGCCGGCGGTAAGCGTCCAGCATGGTGGTAGCCTGAATCTCGACCGTGAATCGTTCTGCCCGTTCCCTTGCCGCAACGCCCGATGCAACCCTGCGTTCCCGGTCCGCCGCGATATGCTGCACCGTGGCGGCGAGTGCGGCGTCATCGCCGGGCTGCACGAACTCCGCAACCCCGTCCCACAGCTCGCGGAAGCCAGGAATGTCCGACAGGACCAGCGCGCACCCAGCCTGCGCCGCCTCCAGCACCGCCAGGCCGAAAGGCTCATATCGGGCCGGTGCGACGAAGATGGGACGTGTGTCCAGGAGGTGGGCGAGCGTGGTGTCCGAGAGCCGTCCGAGCAACCGCAGATGCCGCAGCTCGACCTGGGCGCCATTCGGGCCGCGCGTGTCGCCGGCGGCAAGAACCGGAATCGGCAGCCTGGCTGCCGCTCGGTCGAGCGTCGCCATGTCCTTGCCCTCGTCCCAGAGCCGGCCGGCCGTGAAGGCAGCATCCGCCGGTATGGGCTGCGCAGCGGCAGGGCGGGCCATCGCCCGCCGTCCATTGTAAATCACCAGCGGCGGTTGCCGCAGCCTGTAGGTCCGTGCTGTCGCAGTGGCGAAAGCCGCTGTCGGCGCGACTAGGAGCCTCGCCGCCGCATAAGCTTGGCCCGTCAGCTCGGCGCGCCAGCGGAAGTCGTCCGGCAATGGCCCGTCCCGGACCGCCTCCCACCAGGTCGCAACACAGGAATGGCAGGCAATGACGAGCGATGCCGGGAAGGCGGCGCAGGCGGCGGGCGCCGGCGTGTTGAGATGGACCAGATCCGCACCAATCTCCCTCGCCAATTCTGCCAAGGCTTGACCCGAGGCCGCGATCTCTGCCCTCGAGTTGGCGAGCCATTCGAGCGGCAGGCCCGTCTCCAGCAGCCGCAGCCCTCGCACTGCGGCCGCGGCCGCACGCTGGTCCGCCGTCGGTGCGGGACCGAGCACCGCGAGTGTGATCTCCACGCCATGCGGTGCCAAGCCTCGCAGCAGATCGACCGCATAGGACCACACGCCACCCACCGCATCCGCCGTCATCAGCAGCCGGATGCGGGGCGAGGGACTTATCGGCAACATGCAGCCTCGAGTTCGGGCAGCAGGGCCACTCGGTCGTCCTGGATATCGCTCAAGACGGAGAACTGGGCGAGGTAGTGGGTATGCGCCCGCTCCCATGCCTCGTCATCCGGAGCGCCCCAGAGGCGGTGATAGTCCGGCGAACTCGGGTAGGGGTAGAGCGGCACGGGATCGTTGGCCCAGACGCCGCCACGCCGCAGCGCCTCACGCCAGGCTGCGATCATGTCGGGATCGTCACCCGGCGTCTTGATCAGGTTCGCCTGTACGAAAGGCACCCTGCGTTTCGCATGCAGCAGCCGCTCGGTGAGCTCCTCCGTCGACATCCGGCAGTTCTTGTCGAGCGCGGCCCGGCCCTCCGGCGTCAGACTTTCCACCCCGGCCTCAATCGAGACGCAGCCCGCCGTACCAAGGAGATCGAGCATCTCCGGTTTCCAGAGGTCGAGGCGGGTCTGGATACCGAATTGCAGGTTGCGGCCGACCAGGGCTTCCAGCAGGGCGCGCTGCGGCAGGAAGATCTCGTCGATGAAGTAGACATATCCGACGCCCTGAGCGATCAGCCCGTCCAACTCGTCGAGCAATGGCACCAGGGGGCGCCGCCTGTACGCGTCGCGGAAGTCGATCTTGGCGCAGAAGGAGCAGGAATAGGGGCATCCGCGGGAGGCCTCGACCTCGGCGCCAGGCACCGCCGGCTGCGCGTCGAAGCGATGATGATGGTGGTGATGTCGTGCGATCCACGAATCCGGCCAGCGCAGCGCAGGCAGCGTTACGAACGCACCGGCATGCGGCGCACCGGCGACCCGGATCTCGTCGCCTTCCCGGAAGGCGATGGCCGGCACCCGTGCGAGGTCGCCTTCGCCGGCAAGCCGGAGGATGATCTCCTCGCACTCGCCGCGGACTACCACGTCGACGCCGAGCTTACGCAGGGCGGCCGCTGGTGTTGCCGAGCCGTGGGGGCCGACCGCGACCGTGCGACCGCCCCGGCCGTCGAGGGCCAGGAGGAACTCCCGCGGGACGCGAAGCTCCGGCGGTGCGCACCGCCAGAACATGTAGCTGGGCGCGGTCGTTACGACGGTCATGTCAGGTTGGAAGGCGACGACCTCGGCCACCGCTTCAGTCAAGGGCAAGGCGAAGAGATGCGCGTCCACCATCAGAACGACGTGGCCAGCGGCCTCCAGCAGCGCCTTGCTATAACCGAGCTCGAGCGGCAAATGCGGCTCACGGCAGCCAAAATAGATGCTGCCATCGAAGCGCCAAGGCGGGTTGACCAGCGCGACCCTCATGGCAGGGCCTCCGCAGGATGCGACGGAGTGGCCGCAGCGGTTGGGGTGTGATTCTGCCCGCGCAGCCAGTCCGCCAGGGCGGCGAGGCCGTCCTGCCAGGGGGTCGGTGGCCACAGGCCGAGCGCCCGAGTCGCCAAGCGCGTGTCGGAGACGTAGTAGCGCTGGTCGCCCGCACGCCAGTCGCCGTGCTGCACCTGGACCGGCGAACCGAGCAGCGTGCCGATATGCTGCAACACCTGCCGCAGGCTGACCGCATTGCTCGGGCCGCCGCCTAGGTTGAAGGCGCTGCCGCGCACCCGACCGATATTCCGCCAAGCCGCGACATAGGCATCGACAGCATCGTCGACGAACAGGATGTCACGCACTTGGCAGCCATCGCCGAAGACACTGACCGGCTTGCCTTGCAGGGCGCGGATCAGGAAATGCGCGACCCAGCCCTGGTCCTCGGTGCCCATCTGCCTAGGGCCGTAAATGCAGCTCATGCGGAAGACGGCGGTTGGGATGCCGAAGCTCCGTGCATAGTCCAGCACATACTGGTCCGCCGCACCCTTGGAGCAGCCATAGGGAGTGTGGAACTCGAGCGGCCGGTCCTCGCCGATGCCGTTCAGACGGATCTCCTGCGCTTCCGGCCGGTAGGCGTCGTCCTCAAGCCGCAACGCGAGATCGGCCAGGTTCCCGTAGACCTTGTTGGTGCTGGCAAAGACAAGCGGCAGATCCTCCCGGGCGCGCCGCACGGCTTCGAGCAGCAGGGTGGTTCCCTGCAGGTTGGTGCGGAAGTCCTCGACGGGATCCTCAAGGCTGGTGGTGACCGCGACCTGCGCCGCGAGGTGGAACACCGCACCGGCCTCCCCGACCGCGCGGCCGAGCTCGCCGGCCTCGCAGATATCCGCAATGATCGGGATGATGCGGCCAGCGTGCCGGTCCCGCAGCCATTCGAGATTCGCCTGGACGCCAGGGCGCCGCAACGCGTCATAGACCAGGACGCTGTGGCCTTCCCTCGCCAAACGGTCAGCCAGGTTGGCGCCGATGAACCCCGCGCCGCCGGTGATCAGGACCGGCCGACCTTTCGCCGTCACGCCACCAGCCCCCGCGCGGCGAGCTCATTCCTCGCATGGCTGACGCGATCTTCCGCCTGCTGCAAGGCGACCCACTCCGCCAGTTCGCTAAGCCCATCGACAAAATCGCAGCGGGGCTCGAAGCCGAGCACGGTGCGTGCCAGGTCGAGATCCGGGATGCAGTGGCGGATGTCGCCGGCGCGCGCCTTGCCGGTGATCTCGGGGGCCATGCCGTGCTTCCGCATCGCTCCGGCAAGAAGCTGGGCGACCTCCGCGACCGTGCGGTCGACGCCGCTGGCGATGTTGAACACGCCGCCCGCGGCGGCGGGATGCTCCAGCGCCAGGACGAAGGCCTGGGCCACGTCCTCCACATGCACGAAGTCGCGGCGCTGGGCGCCATCCTCGAAGATCATTGGCGGCTGGCCGTTGTGAAGGCGGGAGGCGAAGATCGCCAGCACGCCGGTATAGGGGTTCGACAACGCCTGTCCCGGACCATAGGCGTTCCATAGCCTGAGCGCGACGCCTTGCATGCCATAGGCAGGAGCGAGGGTGAGCGTCAGGCGTTCCTGCATGTATTTGGTGATCGCATAGACCGAGGCCAGCGCTGGCCGCTTGGTCTCCGGCGTCGGGATCGGGATGAGCGGCCGCCCGGCTGAATCCAGCGGGTCCCAGGATGCCGTAGAACCCGTGCGCGGGACCCGGATGACATCCTCGTAGCAGCGCCCTTCCGCATCCCGGTAGAGTCCCTCGCCATAGATGCTCATGGACGAGGCGACGACGACTCGGCGCACGGGCTTTTCAATCAGGCCCTGGAAGAGGACGGCAGTACCGTGGTCGTTCACCGACACGTAGCGATCGATAGCGTACATGCTCTGGCCAACGCCAACCTCGGCGGCGAGGTGGACCACGCAGTCCACACCCTGCAGCGCACGGGTAACCGCAGCAGCGTCGCGCACATCGCCGATCTGCAACTCGACGTCGGGGCCAAGAAGTTCCGGATCAGGCTGCTGGCCGTGAACCTGCTCGATGAAGCTGTCCAGAATTCGAACACGGTGCCCACGCACGAGAAGCGCCCGGGTGAGATGCCTGCCAATGAAGCCGGCGCCGCCGGTTATGAGAACACGTTCCGACAACTGGGCGCCTCCGCATGATAGTGTCGCCGGCTATGGCGGCAACGCCGCGACAGCTTGGCTGGTATGGCTTGCCGGACGCAACCCGGTATTGTCACCCGCTCCGGTCATCGCCAGCATCCAAGAGAGACAAACGCATCTTGATTCGATTCGTATCCGCGGCAGAATCGGTGTTCACCCGAATTTGTTGTGGGGCAAGTTTATAACGGTGGCGCCAATCGCGCTGTTGCGCGTTCGGTCCGTGCTCATTGCCGCGGCTATATGGTTGCGTGCCATCTGATTGCGGCTTTACGCCTAGGCATAAGCAGCGACGTGTCATGAGGAGATCGACCTTGGGCTCCAGATCAGTGCGGATTGGCTTGGTCGGTGTCGGCAATTGTGCGTCATCCTTCGTTCAAGGATTAGCTTATTATCGCGATTTCAGAACGGATGGTGCTGACCCCGGTCTGATGACGCAGGAAATCGGCGGCTACCGTGTCGCTGACATCGTCATTGCCTCAGCCTTCGACATCGCCGCTGCCAAGGTCGGGCGCGACGTGGCGGAGGCCATTTTCGCCTCGCCCAACAACACGGCCCGATTCGCAGCGCCTCCACTCACGGACGTAATGGTCGAGCGCGGCAGGACCGCTGATGGTCTCGGGCGGTATCTACGCGATGAACTGCAAGAATCCGATGAGCCGGAGGCGGATGTGGCGGAGACACTGCGCCGCACCGGAACTGAGGTGCTGGTGTCGTACTTGCCGGTGGGTTCGCAGCAGGCGACCGAGTGGTATGCCGAGCAGGCCCTCAAGGCTGGTTGTGCCTTCGTGAACTGCATTCCGGTCTTCATAGCATCCAATCCCAACTGGCGCGAGCGGTTCGAGGCGCGGCGGTTGCCGCTGATCGGCGACGATATCAAGAGCCAGGTCGGCGCCACGATTGTGCATCGGGTATTGACCAACCTGTTCCGTGAGCGTGGCATTCACCTAGACCGCACCTATCAACTGAATTTTGGTGGCAACTCCGACTTCCTGAATATGCTGGAGCGGGAGCGTCTGGTTTCCAAAAAAATATCGAAAACTCAATCAGTCACCAGCCAGATGGATGTGGCGCTGCCCGACGGTGACGTGCATGTCGGTCCGAGCGACTTCGTGCCATGGTTGGGCGACCGCAAGTTCGCGCATATCCGCATGGAGGGTACCGGCTTTGGCGGCGTGCCGCTGAATTTGGAGCTCAAGCTGGAGGTCTGGGATTCGCCCAATTCGGCGGGCATCGTCATCGACGCGGTCCGCTGCGCGAAGCTTGCTCTGGATCGCGGCGTCGGCGGCGCGCTGGTCGGCCCTGCGAGCTACTTCATGAAATCGCCGCCGCAGCAGTTCACCGATGCCGAAGCCCGGGAAAGGACGCTCCACTTCATCACCGGCGAGGGCTGAGGCGGGTGGCGACCACGATCTTCCTGGTCCGCCACGCAGAACACGAGCTGCTCGGCCGCGTGCTGTGCGGCAGGATGCCGGGCGTCTCGCTCGGCGATGCCGGCCGGCAGCAGGCACGGCAACTCGGCCGCCGGCTGCAGCGGGAGGGTCTGGCAGCGCTCTACACGAGCCCGCTCGCCCGGACGCGAGAGACGGCGGCGGTGATTGGGCAGCAGTGCGAGCTCACTGCGGACATCGCCAGGGAGTTTGACGAGATCGAATTCGGAGGTTGGACCGGGGCATCTTTCGACCGGCTCAACCCGAATCCGGCCTGGCAGAGGTGGAATGCCGAGCGCGCCAGCGGGCGGCCGCCGGGCGGCGAATCGATGGCCGAGGCCCAGACCCGGGCCGTCGCGGGCATGCGGCGACTTGAGGCCCTGCATCCCGAGGCGTCCATCGCAATCGTCAGCCATGCCGATGTCATCAAGTCCGTCCTGGCTTGGTGCCTCAACCTATCGATGGATTTCCACGCGCGATTCGAGATTGGTCCCGCCTCTGTCAGCGCCGTGGCGATGTGGGGCACAGGGGCGAAGGTGCTTTGGATGAATGAGGCCGTGACATCATGACTGCCATTCTCGATGCCGACGAGATCCGACGCCGGGCAACGGCGCTCGGCGAATGGTTCCACAACATCGATCTTCGCGGCGTGCCGACCGCGCCGAATCATTTCCTGGGGGATTACCCCACGGTGAAGTGGCGCCGCTTCGCCGAGGCCGTCCCGCAGGACCTCACCGGCCTCAGCGTCCTCGATATCGGCTGCAACGGTGGGTTCTACTCGCTCGAGATGAAGCGACGTGGCGCGGCGCGGGTGCTTGGCGTCGACTCCGACGAGGGCTATCTCGCCCAGGCACGCTTCGCCGCGGAGGTATCCGGGCTTGACATCGAGTTCCGCGAGCTTTCGGTCTATGATGTCGGAGCGCTCGGTGAGAAATTCGACGTGGTGCTGTTCATGGGGGTGCTCTACCACCTGCGACACCCACTGTTGGCGCTCGACCTGATCCACGAGCACGTCGCCCGCGACTGTCTGGTGTTCCAATCCATGCAGCGCGGGGCCGGCACGGCCGCGCCGGTGCAGGAGGACTACGACTTCTGGGACACGGCGGAGTTCGACCGGCCCGACTGGCCCAAGCTTCATTTCATCGAGCACCGCTACGCGCATGACGGGACCAATTGGTGGGTGCCGAACCGTGCTTGTGTCGAGGCCATGTTGCGCAGCGCCGGCTTCGCCGTCACCGCCCATCCGGAGCCGGAGGTCTATATTTGCCGGCGTGTCGACGCGCCGGCCGGCGCCGCAGCTGTCTACCCTGTCAGGGAGCGCCGGGCATGATCGAAGCGGCGATGATCTGGAACGAGCCCAACAACAAGTCCCATTGGGACCCGGAAATCGATCCTGACTGGAGCCTGTTCGCCTCCATGGCGAAATCCGCCTGCCAGGCGATCCGGTCAGTGCATCCGACCTTGCCGCGCGTGCTTGGCGGCATCTCGCCCATCGATCCGAGCTTCATTGAGAATCTGAGCGGCAAGGGCGTGCTCGAGCACCTCGATGTGGTCGCGGTGCATGGCTTCCCGCTGGACTGGAACCTTTGGCAGATCGGGGAATGGCCGGCTAAGATTGAGGAGATCCGGGCCGTCACCAGCCTACCAATTTGGGTTTCGGAGGTCGGCGTGTCCTCCTTCGGGGCGGAGGAGGTCCAGGCCTGGGGGCTGAAGCGCACGGCCGAGCTGCTGGTCGGCCAAACCCCGCGTATCCACTGGTACAGCCTGTACGACCTGCCGCGGGCCTGGGGCGCCACAACCCGGCACCGCGAGGCGGAGGGGTCTTCCTACTACCGACATTTCTACATGGGGCTACTGCGGGAAGACGGCACGCCGAAGCCGGCGCTCGAGGAGTTCGGCCATCACACGCCGGCCGTTGGCCTCTGCCAATGGTTCCATTTCGAGGATCCTCGGCTGGACGAGGCGGTGGCCTGGATGCGGCGGCTGGGCGTCAGGTACCTGCGGACCGGCCTGTCCTGGGCCGACAGCTTCCGGCCGAACGCGCTAGCTTGGTTCGACCGGCAGATGGAGGCGCTTGCAGAGTTCGACGTGACGGTCACCTTCTGCTTCACGCCGGAGCATCGCGGGATCGCGCCGCACCATACCAGCCCGCCGTTGTTCGAGGCGGAATTCGCGGAATTCTGCGCCAGCATGATCCAGCGCTATGCACGCTAGGGCGACCGCGGAACCGTCCGGCGCGGCAAGGGTTGTTATCCTGTCGGCCGTCCGGCCCGAGGCGTCCATCATGGCCAAGGATAGTGCCTCTTTAGCGGAGGAGGAGAATCGTATCGCAGCGCGGGAAGCAGCGTTGCGCTATGTCTCGGACGAGGCGCCGGGCATCGGCCGGCGGCGCATCGGCAAGGGGTTCAGCTACCGCGCCCCGAAGGGCGGCGCGGTGCGCGATCTCAAGACTCTCCAGCGCATCCGGTCCCTAGCGATCCCGCCAGCCTGGACCCAGGTCTGGATATGTCCGCATGCTGACGGCCATATCCAGGCAACGGGGCGTGACGAGAAGGGGCGGAAGCAGTACCGCTACCATCCCCGCTGGCGCGAGGCACGGGACGCCGCGAAGTTCACCCATATGGTGGAGTTCGCCCATGCCCTGCCGCGCATCCGTGCCCGGGTCGAGGCTGACCTGCGCCTCACCGGGCTGCCACGCGAGAAGGTGCTGGCGACCGTGGTCCGGCTGCTGGAGACGACCCTGATCCGCGTCGGCAACGACGACTATGCGAAGCAGAACCAGAGCTATGGCTTGACAACCCTGCATGAGGACCATGTCGAGGTTGAGCGTAGCCGGCTGCGCTTTTCCTTCAAGGGCAAGAGCGGCAAGATCTGGAACCTGCAGGTCTCGGACCGCCGCATCGCTCGCATTGTTCGCGAATGCCAGGACCTGCCCGGGCAGGAATTGTTCCACTATGTCGATGCCGATGGCTCCGTCCGCAGTATCGATTCCGGCGACGTCAACGACTACCTGCGGGAGGCTGCGGGGTGCGAAGTCACCGCGAAGGATTTCCGCACCTGGGCGGGCACTGTCCTCGCCGCCCTCGCGCTCCAGGAATTCGAGAAGTTTGACACCCATGCCGCGGCGAAGCGCAATGTGAAGCGCGCCATCGAGCATGTGGCGAGCCGGCTCGGCAACACGCCGACGATCTGCCGCAAATGCTACGTGCATCCCGGCGTGCTCGACCACTATCTCAGCGGCAGCTTAGTGCTGCAGATCAAGGCTGAGGTCCAGACGGAGCTGCGCGACGAGGTATCCTGCCTCAAGCCCGAAGAGACGGCGGTGCTTGGCCTGTTGATCGGTCGTCTAGAGCATGAGGAGCGACGCGCCGCATGAGGCGCAATGGCTGCCATCACGGTCGGATACCGGCCTGATGCGGTTTGTCATCTTCGGCCTGACTATCACATCTTCCTGGGGCAATGGTCACGCGACCCTGTGGCGAGCCCTGTGCCGCGCCTTGGTGCGGCGTGGCCATAGCGTTGTCTTCTTCGAGCGCGACCTGCCCTATTACGCCGAGCACCGCGACCTACATGGCATGCTAGGCGTCGAGCCGGTGCTCTATGCCGATTGGGGTGAGGTCCGGCAGCGGGCGGCGCAGGCGGTGGCGGCGGCTGATGTTGCCATCGTCACCTCCTTCTGTCCCGACGGAGTCGCGGCATCCGACCTTGTCCTCGGCTCCGACGCGCCGGCGCGGGTGTTCTACGACCTCGATACGCCGGTGACGCTCGACCGGATGGCGGCCGGCGACTGGCCGGACTACCTGCCGCGGCAGGGGCTCGATGGGTTCGACCTGGTGCTGAGTTATACCGGTGGCGAGGCGCTGGTGCGGCTGCAGACGCAACTCGGTGCGCGCCGTGTCGCCCCGCTTTATGGCAGCGTGGATCCGGACGCCCATCGGCCGGTTGCGGCGGTGGGGGGCTACCAGGCCGATCTCTCCTATCTCGGCACCTATGCGGCGGACCGACAGGAGGCGTTGGAGCGCCTTTTCGTGGAGCCGGCGCGGCGGCTGCCGGATTGTCGCTTCGTCATCGGCGGCGCGCTCTATCCGCCGGATTTTCCCTGGGCGCAGAACATCTTCTTCGTCCGCCACATGCCGCCGGCGGAGCATCCAGCCTTCTTCTCCTCCTCGCGCCTGACGCTGAACATCACCCGGCGGGCGATGGCGGCGATGGGCTGGTGCCCGTCCGGCCGGCTGTTCGAGGCCGCGGCCTGTGGCGCGCCAATCCTGACGGATTGGTGGGAGGGTCTCGATGCCTTTTATGCACCGGGCGCGGAGGTGTTCGTCGCGGGATCGACCGGGGACAGCCTGGCGGCGCTCGGCCTGAGTGACGCCGAGCTTCGCCGCGCTGCCGGACAGGCGCGGGAACGCACCCTTGAGGAACACACTGCCGATCGGCGGGCCCTCGATCTCGAGGCCGCGCTGGAGAGCATCAACGCGCCAATGGCGACAGGAGGCTGAGCATGTGGGGCATTATCCCGGCCGCAGGCATCGGGAGCCGCATCCAGCCGCTGGCCTTCTCGAAGGAGTTGCTGCCCATCGGCAGCCGGATCGAGGATGGGGTCGAAAGGCCGCGGGCCGTCAGCGAGCATCTGATTGAACGCATGGTCGCCGCCGGCGTCGACAAGATCTGCTTCGTCATCGCCCCGGGCAAAAGTGACATCATCAACTACTACGGGGCCCGCATTGGCAACGCCAGCATCGCCTATGTGGTCCAGCAGGAGCCCAGCGGGCTCTGCGACGCCATCTTCTGCGCCCTGCCGCTGATCGGGCCAGAGGAGCCCGTGGTGGTCGGGCTGCCCGATACGATCTGGTTCCCGGAAGCGGCGCTGGCGCCCCTGCCGGCTGACCGCTTCTCCTTCCTGCTCTTCCCGGTGGAGCGGCCGGAGCTGTTCGACGCGGTGGTGACGGACGAGGCGGGCCGCGTCCTGGAGATCGAGGTGAAGCGGGCTGGCGCGCGGAGCCGCTGGGTCTGGGGCGCCTTCAAGATGCCGGGCCGCGTGCTGCACGAGTTGCACGCGCTGTGGCGTCGGCCGGAGCGCAACGACGAGTATATCGGCACACTGGTCAATGCCTGGCTGGCGGCCGGTGGCGTCGCCCATGGCGTTCGCACAGGCGAGGTCTATGTCGATGTCGGCACGCTGAACGGTTACCGCGAGGCGGTTTCACTGCTGGCCGGACGGCCCGCGCAGGCGAATTCGACGGTGGTGCCCTTCCGGGTGCTGCAGCAGCGCGGCGTGCTCAATGCGGCAGCGAAGCGGCCGGACCAGTCAATGATCACCGGGGCGCTGGCGGGGGAGTAGCCGTGGTGCCGGACTTCCTGGCCTGGCTGGCCTCCGGCAGCAACCTCACCGACTGGCGCCTGCTGGGCGTCGCGGCGGGCGCGCGGGTCTCCGGCGAGCCCCTGCGGGACTTGCAGGCGCATCGGGGGCAGGCTGTGGCGCTCGGCGATCTGCACTGGGAGATCGCGAACCGCGAGATCCTCAGATCGAGCTTCGCGGCGCTGCTGCGGCTGCACGCCGCCCGCTGTCGCCTGCGCGATGAGGGCGGCGTCCTGCGGGCGCGCGAAACCGACAGGCATTTCTGGAGCGTCGAAGACTGCCCGCCCTTCCGCCGGCGCCTCACCTTACGGAGCGGCGACTGATGCGGTGCCTGCTGATCGTGCTCGACAGCGTCGGCGTGGGTCATACGCCCGATGCCGGGGATTACGGCGATGCCGGCGCCAACACGCTCGGCCATCTCCTCGCCACGACCGGCCTGCGGCTGCCGGCGCTCTGGTCGCTCGGCCTCGGGCGCATCATGGGCACCGATGGCACGCCGGCCGCGGCGAGCTGGGGCCGGATGCGGCCACGCTCCGCCGGGAAAGACAGCACCACCGGGCATTGGGAGATCGCCGGCGTGGAGCTGGCGCAGCCCTTCGCGGTGTTCGAGCATTTCCCGCCCGAGCTTGTGCAGGCGATCGAGGCCGAGGCAAATGTCCATTTCCTCGGCAACCTGCCGGCGAGCGGGACGCAAATCATTGCGGAACTCGGTGGGGAGCATTGCCGCACGAGGCGGCCCATCCTCTACACCTCCGCCGATTCGGTGCTGCAGATCGCGGCGCATGAAATCGTGGTGCCGGTGGAGCGGCTGATGGAGATCTGCACCATCGCCCGCCGCCACGCCGACCGCTGGCGCATTGGCCGGGTGATCGCACGGCCCTTTATCGGACAGGAGGGCGACTTCCACCGCACCCCGCGGCGGCACGACTTCGCCATGCGGCCGCCGCTGACGATCCTCGATGCCCTGGCCGGGGCCGGCCTGCCGGTGAGAGCGGTCGGCAAAACCGCCGATCTCTTCGCCGGCCAGGGGATCACCGAATCCTGGCCGACCGCCTCCAATGCCGATGGCATGCGGCGGATCGAAGCCGTGTGGGAGGCAACGCGGGAGGGGCTGGTCTTCGCCAACCTGGTGGATTTCGACACGGAGTACGGCCATCGGCGCGACGCGCCGGGCTATGCGCGGGCGCTGGAGGAGTTCGACCGCTGGCTGGCCGGCTTCCTCCCGGCCTGCACCGGGCAGGACCTGCTGATCATCACGGCCGACCATGGCAACGACCCGACCTTCCGCGGCACCGACCACACGCGGGAGGAGGTGCCGCTGATCCTCCGCCAGGCCGGGCGCCCGTTGCCGCTCGGCACAAGCGACGGCTTCGCCGACGTGGCCGCAACGATCGCGGCGTATTTCGGCATCGGCCCCTGGCCGATCGGACGTTCGCTTCTGCCATGACGGCGGATGGCCCGGTGCTGGAGGCCTATCTGTCGGGCGCGATCTCGGCGCCGGTCGCGCTGATGCGCCTGCTGCTCCCTGGAACCCCGCCGGCGGCGCTGGAGCGGCAGGCGGCCGCGGCGCCGGATGCCGCGGCGGGCGAGCGGCTGCGGCGGCTCCTGGATCTGGCGCGGCAGCACCGGGACGGGCTTGGGTTGCTCGAACGCATGGTGCAGGCCGGCGCGGCGCATGGCGGCGAGGCGGATCCGGCTGCGGCCATCGCCGCCAGCCGGGCGATGTTCGACCGTCTCGTTGCCATCAGCCCGGAGGCGAGCGTCGCCGCCTATACCCTCGGCGATGCCGGGCTGCTGCGGGCGGCGACTGATGAGTTGGTGGGCTGGCTGGAGCGCCAGGACCTGCTCTCGGGGCGGCCGGTGGTGCTCGACCTCGGCTGCGGCATCGGCTGGCTTGCCGCGGCGCTGGCACCGCAAGCCGCGAGGTGACGGGGCTGGATGTCTCGCCCGGGATGATCGCAGCAGCGCGGCAGCGTTGCGGGGGCTATGACAACCTGCGCTTCGCGGTCAGCTCTGGCCATGACTTGGCTGGGGTGGCCGATGTCTCCTGCGACCTCGTGCTGGCGGTGAACGTGTTCCCGTATCTGGTGGCCGGTGGCATGGCACTGGCCGCCCGGCATGTCGCGGAAGCGGGGCGGGTGCTGCGCAGCGGTGGCAGCCTGGTGATCCTCAATTTTATACCAAATCCCACTGATCAGAACCGATGCGCCCAATCGCGCAGTCCGATGGACATGATAGTCCAGGGCTGCTCGACGAGGCGGTTCCAGGCGCGACAGCAATGGTCGACGATGTCGTCGTAGCAGCGGAAGATGCGGTTGGAGAGCCAGTTGTCCCGCAGGAACTGCCAGGTGTTCTCGACCGGGTTCAATTCTGGACACTTGGGCGGCAGCGGGATGAGGGTGATGTTCGGCGGTACCTCGAGCCTGTCCGATAGGTGCCATCCGGCTTGGTCGAGCAGCAGCACGGCATGCGCGTTCGGCGCCACAGCGGCAGCGATCTCGGCGAGATGCAG
>NZ_JQKB01000080.1 GCF_000745835.1 Belnapia moabensis DSM 16746
TTGAGCGCGTCGTCCCCGCCGGCAAGGTGATCCACGCCATCCTTGACAACTACGCCACCCACAAGCACCCAAAGGTCCGGCAGTGGTTGGCTGATCATCCGCGCTGGGTCTTCCACTTCACGCCGACATCGGCGTCCTGGATCAACGCCGTCGAGGGCTTCTTCTCGGCCATCACACGCAGGCGCATCCGCCGCGGCGTCTTTCAGTCAGTCCCCGACCTGCAGGACGCCATCACCCATTACATCCGCGACCACAACAAGAAGGCCAAGCCATTCGCCTGGACCAGGCCTGCCGACACCATCCTCGGCACGCTGGCCAGGCTTCCTGCACCTTCCGTTTGAGTCAGTGCACTAGGCGGTCGCACCGACTTCATGATCACCAACATGGCCGATGTCACGCGCCAGGTGCAGGATGGCGGGCTCCGGCTGCTGGCGATCTCGGACGAGGAGCCCTTCCCGCTCTTCCCAGACGTGCCTCCGCTGTCGCGGATCATTCCGGACTTCAGCGTGGTCGGCTGGTTCGCGCTCTGCGGGCAGAAGGCGATGGCGCCCGAGCTCGTGGACCGCCTGGAGGCCGCGGTGCGCCAAGCCATGGCGGATCCCTCGGTCGTCGGCCAGATGGCCAAGGGCGGGCTGACGCCGCGCTTCGAGGATCGCGCGGCCATCACTCACCGCCTCGCCGCGGACCGCGCCCTCTGGCTCGATGTCATCCGGACGGTCAACCTGCGGGCCGGGTGACCGGCGCGGCGTTGACCCCGCCTTCCCCGCCTGCCTACCGTCTCACCCAAGACAGGCCGGCATTGGGGGAACGTCATCCATGCTTATCCAGGCGGAGAGGCTGCAGGCCGCCATCGCCCAGATGCTGGAGGCGGCGGGGACCAATCCAGCCAGCGCCGGCATCGTCGCCGCGGACCTGCTGGAGGCGAACCTGCAAGGCCATGACAGCCATGGCGTACAGCTGGCGCCGCGTTACGTGCTGAACGCGCTAGCCGGCAAGCTGGCGCCCAACGCCGCGGTTCAGGTGGCGCAGCGGACCGGCGCGATCATCGTGGCGGATGGCGGCATGGGCTTCGGCCAGGTCGTCGGGCGCCAGGCCATGGAACTCGCCGTCGCCTCCGCTCGCGACACGGGCCTCGGGCTGCTGGCGCTCCGCAACGTTCACCATCTCGGCCGCATCGGCGCCTATGGCGACCAGGCCGTGGCGGCAGGGATGCTATCTCTCCATTTCGTCAATGCCGTCTCCGGCCCGCCGGTGGTGGCGCCCTTCGGCGGCAACGAAGCGCGCTTCGGCACCAACCCGATCTGCATCGCGGTGCCGCCGGTCGCGCCGGGCGGACATCCGCTGATCCTCGACTTCGCCACCAGCGCGCTTGCCATCGGCAAGGTCCGCGTGGCCCATGCCGCCGGCCGCCCGGTGCCGGAGAACAGCCTCGTCGATCATGCCGGGCGCCCGACGACCGACCCGGGTGTGATGTATGGCGAGGGCCCGCGCGGCGCGCTGCTGCCCTTCGGCCTGTACAAGGGGTCGGGGCTTGCCCTGATGTGTGAGATCCTGGCCGGCGCCCTCACCGGCGGTGGCACAAACCAGCCTGCCACGCCGAAGGACCGCGGCATCGTCAACGGCATGCTCGCCCTGGTCCTCGACCCGGCCCGCTTCGGCGACATCGAGGCGTTCCGGGCGGAGACCGCGGCCATGGTCGCGCATGTGAAGGCCGCCTCGCCGCCCGGTGGGCCGCCGGTGCTGGTTGCCGGGGAGAAGGAGCGGATCACGAAGGCCGAGCGCCGGCGCGACGGCATCCCGGTGCCCGATGCGACCTGGGCGGAGCTTTGCGCCGCTGCAGCCGAGGTGGGCATCCCGGCCGACCGCCTCGCCGCCCTGGTAGGGGTCTGAGCCGTGCGCACGACGCCGCTCGCCGGCTTAAGGGTGGTCGAGATCGGTCAGGCGGTCGCGGCGCCGCTGGCCGGCGTCATCCTGGCCGATCTCGGCGCCGAGGTGATCAAGGTGGAGAAGCCGGACGGCGGCGACGATGCCCGGCTCTGGGGCCCGCCCTGGGTCGGCGAGACCGGCCTCAGCTTCCATGCCTACAACCGTGGCAAGCGCGGGGTGACGCTGGACCTGAAGTCCTCCGCCGATGTGGCCCAACTCCGGCGGCTGGCGCAGGATGCAGACATCCTCATCCAGAACCTGCGTCCCGGCGTCGTAGAGGAGTTGGGCATTGGGCCGGAGGCAATGCTCGCGGCCAATCCGCGGCTGATCTACTGCTCGATCTGGGCCTTCGGCTATGCCGGGCCGCTGCGGCTGGCGCCGGGGTTCGACCCGCTGCTGCAGGCCTATGGTGCGATGATGAGCGTGACCGGTGGGCCGGATGACCCACCGACCTTCGCCGGCGCGGCGATCAACGACAAGTCGACCGCGATGTGGTGCGTCATCGGGGCTCTGGCCGCGCTTAGGCAACGCGACGCGACGGGCGAGGGCTGCGTCGTTGATACCTCGCTGTTTGAGAGCGCCGTCGCCCTGGTGGAGACGCCGCTGAACGGCTACCTGGCCAGCGGGGAGGTGCCGCCCCGCCACGGTACCGGCAGCCCCAACCTGGTGCCCTACCAGCTCTTCCAGACAGCCGACCGGCCAGTCTGCATCGCCGCCGGCAACCAGCGGCTCTGGGTGAAATTCGCCGGCGCCGTGGGCCATCCGGAATGGGCCGAGGATCCGCGCTTCCGCACCGGGCGAGACCGCACCGCCAACCGGTCGGCGCTGGTGGAGGCCATCCGCCCCGTGCTGCTGGCGAAGGGGCGCGAGCACTGGGTGGCTGCGTTCACCGCGGCCGGCGTGCCCTGCGCCCCGGTGAACGACCTGGCGGAGCTGGCGGCGACGCCGCAGTTGGCCGCGATGGACCTGTTGCGCCAAGTTCCGGGGACCGATCTGCGTATCGTCGGCCTGCCGGTATCTTTAAACCACGAACGGCCGGCTCCTCGTGCGGCGGCGCCTTCGCTGGGCCAAGACAACGCCGACATCCTGGGGAAGGCCGCGCCGAACTGAACATGATGCTGGCTCATCGCTTATCCCACCCGGCGGGCGGCGGGGCGATCAACTTCGAGGCAAGCTGCGCTCAGGCAGTTCCATTCGCTGGCCTGAGCTTCCGAGGTTAGGCATTGTTTTGCTGTTCCGGCCATGCATGCTCCCATTCTGCGAACCGCTGTCGCAGCTAAAACAATCGGGGGAGATGCCACTTTGAAACGCCGGATCATGCTGAGCGCCACGGCGCTGGCCGCACCCGTGGCGCTGTCCACACCCGCGCTGGCCCAGACCCAAAGTCCGGAAATCCGCTGGCGTCTTGCGAGCAGCTTTCCGAAGAATCTCGACATCCTATTCGGTGGAGCAGAATCCCTCGCGCGCCGCGTCGCGCAGATGACGGAGAACCGCTTCCAGATCCGCTGCTTTGCGGCAGGAGAGATCGTGCCGGCCCTGCAGGTGCTGGATGCCTTGCAGACTGGCACCATTGAGTGCGGACAGACCTCCAGCCTCTACTACATCGGGAAGGATCCGACCTTAGCTGCCTTTGCCGCGATCCCCTGGGGCATGAACATGCGGCAGCTTAACGCCTGGATGCGCTACGGCGGCGGCAACGAGATCGCGGGAGAACTCTACCGTGACTACAATGTCGTCGGCATCCCCTTCGGCGAGACCGGCACCCAGATGGGCGGCTGGTTTCGCAAGGAGGTTCGCAGTGTCGACGACATGAAGGGCATGAAATTTCGCATCTCCGGCATTGCCGGACAGGTCTTCGCGCGGATGGGCGCCGCGCCGACGCAAATCGCGGCAGCGGATATATACCCGTCGCTCGAGCGTGGGACGATCGACGCTGCGGAGTGGATCGGGCCCTATGACGACGAGAAGCTCGGTTTCCAGAGGGTAGCCAAGTACTATTACGCGCCAGGCTTCTGGGACGGCTCTTCGCGCGGCGTCTTCATGATGAACAACCGCGCCTGGGAGAGCCTGCCCGCTTACTACAAGCACATCCTGGAAGTCGCCTGCGGCGAGGCGACGTTGGAGATGATCGGTCGCTACGACGACGCGAATCCGAAGGCGCTGCGCCGGCTGTTAGCGGGCGGGACGCAGTTGAGGGCCTGGCCACGGGAAATCCTTCAAACCGCCTGGCGCGTAACTCATGAGTTGTACGAGGACACCGCAAGCCAGAACCCGCGCTTCCGGAAGATGTGGACCAGCTACAAGGCATTCCGGGACGAGCAATTTCAATGGTTCCGGGTCGCCGAGAATGCTTACGAGAATTTCGCATTCACAGCCGCGGCGCAGCGCTGAGGTACGAGGCATAGCTGGCGCTAGGCATGGCTTTCCGGAATAACGGCCGACCGTTGCCTTGTTCACGCCGGCCGTCTTCCCGCGGAGAGCGACACCGTCGGGCACGCTCGGTGGCTTGCCCCGCCAATCAAGCTTCGGCTAGCACCTCCGATTAATCCGGCGCCTACGAGCAGCTACCTTCCATCATGCCAGTTCAACAAGTTGGCGCGGGCGGTAGATCGCCGAGTGATGCACCCGGGCGATCGGCGTGCGGTCATTCGCAATGACCAGGACGTCGAGCTCGGCAATTTTGTGGCCTTTCCGGTCGTAGTTGGCCAGTACCTTTGCTCGGGTAGTCAGCACATCGCCGACGCGGGCCAGCCCCAGGTTGCGGGCCGCGCTTGCGATGTGAATCCAGGCGCCCATCTGGACGTTGTGCGACAAGGACCAGTTGCACATCCGCAGGATGATGCCGGGGTGGATGAGCTTCTCCGCGGAATAGATAGGGTTCGTCTCTCGGACATCGCGCAGATAACTTGAGGCGTAGTCCTCCGTAACCTCGACGGGATTGGCACCCAGCCACTCGCCAACGGCAAATACCGGCTCATTGACGTGCGGCCTCTCACGCCTGGCAGGCACGACCGGGAACGAGGCCAAATCCGGCATGGCTGGCAGCTCGGACGGCAGGCTTGCCGAGCCAGAGGCGCAGGTGACCGTCTCGCTCTCTACCGTAAAATCGATCCCGCTCGCAGACTGGCTCGCCGCGACGGTGACAATGCGGCCATCATAAACCGGCTTCAGAAACTTGCAGTCCATCATGCCCCGCTCGAGCCAGGGCCGTCCCCAAAGGTTCAGGGGGAAGTGAGTCGCGTAGGCATACACTTCCACACCAGGAACGAGGCCGCCAGCGAAGCCAAGCCGCGCCGCGACGGTGTCATCATGGATCTTGTTCTCGGACGCATGCGAAGCGTTGAAGGCGCTGAGGCTGTAGGGTGCGAAAGCTGATACCGGCATGGGAGGCTCCTCATCCTAAGGCAGCGCCATTTCGACACCCGGCCCATGCGCGCGCCAAGCCAATAATGCTCCCAACCCAGCCATGCTTGGGCGCGCAAACCGACAGCGTGCTTGCATAAGCTGCCCGGAGACGTTTTCGTGCCGGCTTGAGGTGGTGACGGGACGCCACCAGGTTGTGTCGGACACCAATTCGCCAGGATGCGCGGGTTCTGTAGCTGAGCGACCGAGGCACGAGAACGCTACAGCCTCGGCGCCACCCGGCATCGCCAGCCAGCCGGATGGGCTAAGGCCGAAACTTGACAGTGCCCCCTTGCCTCGCCGCTCATCCTGCGTCCTCCAGCATCATCGCCGCACATTTCTCGCCGATCATGATGATTGGCGCGTTCGTGTTTCCTGTGGTCAGGGTTGGCATCACGCTGGCATCGGCAATGCGTAGACCCTGGATGCTCCGCACCCGCAGCCGGCTGTCCACGACCGCACGTGGATCCTCGCCCATGCGGCAGGTGCCGACCGGGTGGTAGATGGTGGTGCCGTACTGCCGCGCGAAGGCCAGCATCTCGTCCTCGCTCTGAACCTCCGGTCCAGGCAGGATTTCGCGCACGCTGTGCTGAGCGATAGCGGGCTGCGCCATGATCTGGCGCGCCAGCCCCAACCCGGACGCCAGGACCTGCTGATCGCTCGGGGCACTGAGATAGTTGGGGCGGATCACCGGCCGTATGAGCGGGTCGGCAGACTTCGCCATAACGCTGCCACGGCTGTCCGGACGCACCGGACAAATCGCCAGGGTCATGCCAGGCTCCCGTTCCAAGCGGCTGATGACGCTTCCGAGTTCGTAAGTCGCTGGCGTGAAGAGCAGTTGCAGGTCAGGCGCGGCCAGGCCTTCGCGGGAACGGGTGAAGACCTGCGCGGTGGTTACGCCGAAGGTCAGCGCTCCATCACCGCGCAGGACAAAGCGTGCCACCTCGCCCGCCAGCCGCAAGCCACGCGACAACTGATTGGTCGAGACTGCTCGCTTCACGCGATGCTGCACGCGCGTGACGTAGTGGTCCTGCAGGTTGGCCCCGACGCCCGGCAGGTCTGCAAGCACCGTGATGCCGAGCGACTGAAGATGATCGGCCAGACCGAGGCCAGAGACCTGCAGCAGGTGCGGTGAGTTCACCGCGCCACCTGAGAGCACGACTTCCCTCGCCACGCGAATCCGCTTGGCTTCGCCACCTTGGAGATATTCGGCGCCAACACAGCGGCGTCCTTCGAACAGCAGGCGCGTCGCCTGAGCATTAGTCTCAATTCGTACCTTGTCCTTGGCAAGGGCGAGGAAGGTGCGGGCAGTCGAGCCGCGCCACTTCCCGATACGCGTCATCTGGGAATAACCGACACCTTCCTGCTCCCTGCCGTTCAAGTCCTCGCGGAAGATGTGGCCGGCCTGTTGCGCAGCTTCGACGAAGCGATGCGTCAGCGGCAGGATAGTGCGGTAATCCTCCACCCGTAACGGGCCGCTGGTGCCGCGATAGTCGGGATCGCCGCCGTTGCAATAGGTTTCGGAGCTGCGGAAGTAGGGCAGCACCTCATCATAGCTCCAGCCGCGAGCACCCATCTGCGCCCAGCCGTCGAAGTCAGCAGGGTTGCCACGCACATAGAGCATGCCGTTGATCGAGGAGGAGCCACCCAGCGTCTTGCCGCGCGGCCACTTAATGGCGCGGTTGTTGCTCCCGGGTTCGGGCTCGCTCAAATAGCCCCAGTTCACCAATTTCTGGTTTCTCAGCAGCTTGATCATGCCGGCGGGGATGTGAATCCACGGGTGGCGATCTTTCGGGCCGGCCTCCAGCAGCGTCACGCGGGCACCACTCTCACTGAGACGTGCGGCTACGACGCAGCCGGCCGAGCCGGCACCGATGACCAGATAGTCCGTTTCCATCACCGCACCCTTATCGTTTTTCTGACTTTTCTCGCAGCTTCACTATCGCCGTGCTACCGGCACCGTCAATTTCTGGGCCGGAGGCGGCTGCGCTTTCAAGCGATAGCCGTAGCAGCCGCACTCAGCCGCCAAAGCTGCAACTGCCTCGGGAAGCGCCAGCTTGCCGTCCTGAATGCGGTGCTGCATTGGATGCAGCTGACCAAGGACGTGATACGCCGGGGTTCGAAAATATCACATGCATCCCGCGTATAATGGATATGAGGCCGGCGGCGGTCGGGGCTGATATCTTTTCTTCTGCCGCTGAGCGGCTCTTGGAAAATTCAAGGATCTGCTTGTCGTCGGCATGCAGACATCCCACCCCTTACCCGCCATACTCCTTCGCAACAAAACTTCAAGGAAGGAAACGCCATGCTTCGACGTCTGAGCGCCATCGGTCTGTTGTGTACGGCCCTGTCGATTGCCTCAGCTCATGCGCAGAATGCGGTTACCATGATTGTGGGCTATCCGCCGGGTGGCGCTACGGATCTCATGGCGCGCATCATGCAGCCGGAGTTAGCCGCCGCGCTCGGCGCTCAGGTCGTGGTCAAGAACACCGCGGGCGCGAACGGCACAGTTGGCGCACTTGAGCTCGCACGCTCCCGTCCAGACGGGACGACGATCTTGCTGGCTCCGGGGGGCTCACTTGTGCTGACGCCTCATACGAGAGGAGCGCCGTTTCAGCAGACGGATTTCCTGCCCATCTGCCAGGTCACGGCTGCTCTTGTTGTCATGATGACGCCGCAGGATTCCGGTTTGCGCAGGCTGCAGGACGTCATCGCACGAGCCCGCGAAACGCGGGGTACTTTACCTTATGCGAGCACTGGCCCAGGCGGCACACCCCACATCAGCATGATTGCGCTGGAGCGCCTTGCCGGCATCGAGATGAACCACATTCCCTTCCGGGGCTCGGGTGAGGTGATGCAAGCTATGGCGTCGAAGCAGGTGCCGCTTTTCACCGACCAGGGCAACCTGGTCCGGCAGTATAATCTACACCCCATCGCCGTCTTCAGCGAGGCGCGGACGCGGGAATTCCCGGAAACGCCCACGATGCGCGAGCTAGGCTACGACCTCGTCTTCACCATTTGGTCTGGCCTCTACGCGCCGGCCGGCACGCCCACCGCAATTCTTGACCGGATCGAGGCAGCTTGCCAACGCATGATGGCCAGCCCCGTCGTCGTAGAGGGTCTGGGCAGGATGGATATGCCGATTCAATATCGCTCGCGCGCCGATTTCACCAGCTACCACGCTGCCGAGTATGCCCGCTTCGGCAAACTGGTTCAGGAGTTCAATCTCCGCGTTAACTGAAAGCTTTTTTGAAAGCGGGTATAATGTGTTCGGAAATATCTGTGCACATCCGTTTCGCGGATGGGCACAGGAAAGCAGAGGAACCGCTGCTGCGGGAGCCAACCAATGCCGAAGAGTGGTCCGCTGCGTTGATCAGACAGCGCCCTGGCAGCTATGCTGTTCGCTTGGTTGTAATACAAAGTTTGCGGCAGATTGCGAATGGCCGCGATAGGCTTAGATCAGCTAGGGACCCAGCGCAATTCGGCGACAAAGGTGGCTGTAGTCCGCATGTCTCGTACGCCAACCTTGGCTACCTGTTCCTTTTTAGTCATCGCCATTGCTTCGTAGCCTGCCGGTGTTCATCGTGCCTTGTTGAAACTGCCGAAGCCGAGCCTTGGTCTGGCTATGCGTTTCAAGCGCCGGACAACTTTTCTGACACAGAGGCCCCGGCTCCATGCACCACCGCATAGAACCGGCGAAGCCCCATCTGCAGGTAAGGCGGGCATGTCATCGTTGCAACGCCACTAAACTGCCGCCCTGACTCAAGCCGGGGGAGGTTGTCGGTCAACTCTCCGGTGCATTTTGCCAATGAGAGGCAGATCGATCACCACCTTCACGGCCGCCGCCACTACCAAGGCGGAGAGCGCTACCTTCGACATGAGCCCCATGGTCCCGTCGATCAGCATCGCGTGGACGACGCTACTTAAGACAATCACCAAAGCGAGGCCGATATGGCAGAGGCGCCAGACCATCAGCCTCCATCGGAGCCGCCCACGCAAAACGGCGAGTAGCGCCGATGTGAGCACCGCCCAGGTTGCGATCACACCCCATGCTGAAAACGGCGTCGGCGACCGGAGGAGGAGGGCGTCCACAACATCGGGTGGACTGGTCAGCCACAGGGCCCCAATATGGACCGCCAGAGCCGCCACAAGCCCGGCACCCACCCAGGCATGCACTCGCCGCCCAAGCCGCATGCGCAACCCCGGCAGGTATCCCCCGGCGAGCAATGGCTGGAGAAGGAGCAGTCCCAGCGCGACCACTCCCGCGAGCCCGGCCGCGATGTAGACCGGATCGCGCCATGCCAGCAGCGGACTTCGCGCCGCGACGGCGAGAGGCACGGCCAGGACTGCGGCCAAGGCCGCCCAGATCACGACTGCCCGCAGGGACCTCGCGCCGGTCACGCCCGCCGCAGAACGAAATCCGCGCTCAGCCTTGTGTCGCTGGCGCTCCGCATAACAGGCCGAAGGAAAACCGTCTCGAAGCCGTTGCCATCGTGCTCTGCGTCATAGGCTAGGTGCCCATGCGCCTGCCCGAAGGCGGGTATGATCTGCGGCATTTCCATCCGGAACACCCCGTTCGCGTCCGTCAGCGTCGCGCCGTGGCTGTGCGGGTCGCGCTCATGCCCTTCCGTGGTATGCGCCCAAATCTGAATGCGCACACGCGGCAGCGGGGCACCATCGCCTGCACGCCTGACGGTGCCAGTCATCAGGAAGCCGCCGCCGCCGATGCGCTCCACGAGAGGTGCTCCAGGCAGGTAGTTGTTCGCGCCACCTCGCATCGTGGGTGTCGGGGCGAGGCCCTGCGCCCGCAACGGACTGGTAATGCCGGATGCGGCGGTCGTTGCGGCAGCCAGGAGAAAGGTGCGGCGAGCCTTGAGCGCTTGAGCCATCGTGATCTGTCCTTCCGACCGTGGCGGGCGGCCTCGCCGACCAGCTTCGCTCCCATGCTGGAAGTCGCAGTCGCGTCGGATCGGGGCCCATAGACAGTGATGTGGGAAAGACCCACATCCCGTAAAGCGCCCTTGTGCTTCCAGACGCGTGCTTCTGCGGCGCGGAACGTGCTTTGCACATGCTGACCGATGGTGCTCCTCCGCGGCGTCGCTGAGCCGGAGTGCAGCGCCGCACCGTTCGCCCTCCCGGTTTGAGTCTATCTTGAAAACCGTTTGGCAATATTCGCCTGATCGGTAATACTAACCTTAAATTAAAAGCCCCAAAAGTGCTTTTGAAAATATTATACTGCATAAAATCCAAAACATTTTATATTCAAATATAAAATTCAATCCCTAATGTATGGTCTAATACCAAGTCCCGGTGATCCCAACCTGTCAGCGGCGGAGGGGCGCGCCCTCGACGCAACCCGCTCCGGCCTCGGAGGAGCCGCTTTACTGCATGGGTTCTCATCAGCGGGATTTGGTATAAGTGGCTCTCCGTAGCGCTCCTTATGCGCCATCAGCTAGATTGAAATCCTCACTGCCAAACCTACTTTCCACCACCTGGTGGAATGCGACTGGGCAGGCGCATAGCCGAGGCGCGGCACCATTATCCGGGGATGATGGACAACGATGCGGCCAGTAACCGGTCTTGAACAACACCGACCAGTAACAGCCGACCAACTTCACGCTCTACGCAGCTGCGTGCTGCATCGGCCCGTATCGGGTTCACGGGTGGAAGTCTGACAGTGCGATGCAGTTAATCGCTGCCGCCATCCCCGTGACCGTTCCGACGGATACGAATTGAGCTTTGAGGGGCGGGAGCGGGCCTTCACCAACCCGGACGACGAGCCACGCTCATCTTTCGACAAACCGGGAACCCGACCGCCGCTACCCGGACGGCTGAGCCAAGCACCTTTGGCGCGAAGGCTGCAAAACCAACCGGATAGCAAGACGCGTCCGCCGTAGTCAGGTTGACCATCAGCAGGCGCTCATCTGTATCCATGCGACGTGGCACTTGCGGCCCCGGGTCCGCTTGACGGCGTCGTAGCCCCCGCCGTCAGGCGCTTCTGGCGCCTTCACCGTCTGACTGTCGAGCACGCCGCCGCTCGGGCTGGCCTCCCGGCCCTCCCGCTCGCGGTCCAGCATGAGCGCGATGTCGTGGATAGTCTGGAACAATAGCCGCCGGGCAGAGCGCCGGCATCACCAGTAGACGGTCTGCCATGTCCCGACATGCACCGGCAGCATCCGCCAGCCGCAACCGCACGGGCCAGGTAGCGGATTGCGTTCAGCACCTTCCGCATGTCGGCGCTTGGTAGCCTGCCACGCCGTACTGGAACAAGCTGTAGCAGCTAGACCGCAGCCCATCCCTCGTCCGTCAGATCAGTGGGATAGCGCCGCCGACGTTCAAACACCGCCTGCCGTGCTCGGTGCTAGTTGGTCCACCTCCCGCCTATCTGGGCCGCGGCGCGACCCAAAACACCGTCGATCAGACATCCTCAAACGGAATCCTAGGCGAAAGATTGGTGGCGGTACGCTTCGCGGCAGCCGGCCCGCGAATCCGGGGCCGAAGCGTTGAGGGCAACGGGATTGGCCTAGACACAGCTGGATGCCCGACACGGGAACCTCGGCCCATCGTTGATCTTTTGGTCGATCAATCAGCCCGGATATTGGCGGCGCGCATCACCTCGCCCCAGCGCCGCCGGTCTTCCTGGATGGTGCTGCGAAAGCTGTCGGGGTCGCCGATCAGGCTTTCCATGCCGTTCTCGGCCAGCCGCCGCCGGAAGATCGGATCGGTGTTCACCCGCTGCAGCGCCGCGACCCAGCGATCCAGAACCGGCTTCGGCATGCCGCCCGGACCGGCGACGCCAAACCAGTTGCGCACCGTGAAGCCCGGCACTGTCGCGCTGATCAAGGGCACGTCCGGCATCAGCGGGCTCGGCCTCGGGGCGCCGAAGGCTACTGCGCGCAGGCCGCCATCACGGATTTGGCCGAGAAATTCCGGCAGATTGCCAAACATCATGTCGGTGCGTCCGGCGGCGATATCGACGATCGCCGGCGCGCCACCGCGATAGGAAATGTGCAGCAGATCGACACCTGCAAGTCGCTTGAAATACTCCGCCGCCAAATGTTGGCTGCCTCCATTCCCCGCGCTGGCATAGGTCAGTTTCCCGGGATTGGCGTGGGCGAGATCGATCAGCTGCCGGACGCTTTGGATCGGCCCCTGCGGACTGACGACGAGCACATTATAGATGTTGGCGACATTGCTGATCGGCGTCAGATCATGATCCACGTCGAAAGGCAGCCGCATTCCCGGCATCTGCGGCATGACGGTATAAAGCGCCATGGTGGCAAGCAGTACCGTATGACCATCCGGCGGCGACTTCGCCACGGCATCGGCGGCGATATTGCCCGAGGCACCGGTGCGGTTTTCCACTACGACGCGCTGGCCGAGGACCGGCGACAGGTGCTCAGCCAGGATGCGGGATAGCAAGTCGCAGGTCCCGCCGGGCGCGAAGCCGCAGAGGAAGCGGATATCCTTCGAGGGAAAATCCTGAGCACGCGCCGGTAGCGCGGCCGCGAACAGGGCAAGAATGGCGATCAGCAGGCGCTTCATTGGCGCATTTCCTCCCGGTTGATGCTTGCTTTGGCCTACACGTAGCCGGGCCCCTCGATGGCCGGATGGGCGGCGAGGAAACCCTCATCCACTTCGACGCCGATGCCTGGCCCATCGAGCGGCAGCACCGTCCCGTCGCGGCTAATGCGCCAGGGCTCGCTGCCCAGCACATCGCGGAACAGGTTGTTTCTCGAGACATCCGCCTCGAAATAACCGCCATTCTCGATGGCAGCGAGGAAATGGATGGAGGCTGCCTGGTTCACGCCGGTCATGGAGGAATGCGGGTTGATCGGGATCTTGAAAGCGCTGGCCATGGCCGCGATCCGCAAGGCCTCCGTGATGCCGCCGCATTTCGACAGATCTGGCTGCCAAATGGTGATGACCCGGTCCTCCAGCACTCGGCTGAATTCGAAACGGGTGTAGTGGTTTTCTCCCGCCGCCAGCGGCGTCCGGCCATAGCTCCGCGCCTGGGCGTAGAGATGATGATCGTGCGCGGGGAAGGGTTCCTCCAGCCAGCCAATGTTCAGCGCATCCATCACCGGCATCACCTGCCGCACATCCGCGATGGAATAGCCGGTGTTGGCGTCCGTCAGAATTGCCAGCCCATCGCCAAAGGCATTCCGCACAGCCTCCATTCGCGCAGTGTCGTCGCGCACCGTGTCGCCGATGCGCAGCTTCACGGCACGATATCCGCTCTCGATCAGCGGCTGAGCCTCCTCGACCAGGTCGGCCGGCGGCTGGTAGCCGAGGGCAATGCCGCCGGCATAGGCGGGAACCAGGCGGCGGGCGCCACCAAGAAGTTTCCAGAGCGGCCAGCCCACCGCCTTGCCCTTGATGTCCCACAAAGCCATGTCGATGCCGGACATCGCCATGGCGGTGCCGGCGCCCATGCCATGGCTGCCAAGCTGGTACTTGTAGATCTTGGCCCAGATGCCGGTGGTGTCGGTCGCTTCCATCCCGAGGATGAGCTGGGAGAGGGTGGTCTCTATCAGCTTGGCGATGGCGGTATGGGCGCGGCCATGATGGCTCTCGCCCCAGCCGACGAGGCCGCTCTCGGTCGTCACCTTCACCATGACGCAGTCCCGCTTCACGGCCTGCCCGATGCCCAGCCGCACGCCGCCGGACTGCGGCAGCGGGAAGGAGGTGGGATAGGCCTTGATCTCGCGGATCTTCATCATTGCCTCCTGTAACGGTTCAGGAAATCTTCCTTCACTGTAATCCCAAGGCCTGGCCGGTCAGGCACGTCCACCATGCCGTCCTGAACGGGGAAGCGCTCCTCGATCAGGTCATGCAGCATAGGGTTGTGACCGAGCGAGTATTCCAGGATGAAGCCCGCGCTGTTGCTGGCGGCCAGATGCAGCCCGGCAGCGAAGGCCGGGGCACCCGACCAGAGATGCGGCGCCAGGCGCAGGTTGAAGGCGGTGGCGATGGCGCCGATCCGCACGCCTTCGGTGATGCCGCCAGCGATGGCGAGGTCTGGCTGCAGCACATCGGCCGCACGCAGCTCCGCCAATTCACGGAAGTCGTGCCGGGTGAATTCGCTCTCGCCGCTGCTGATGGGCACGGCGCTGGCGCGGCGCACCTCCGCCTGGCCCTGCTTGTCATCCGCTGTCACCGGTTCCTCGAACCAGAGTAGGTCACAATCCTCCACCATGCGGCAGAATGCCTTGGCCTCTGCCACGGTCCAGGTGCCGTGCGCATCGGCGGCGAGGCCGACTTCAGGGCCGAGCGCCCGACGCGCTGCCCGCACCCGTGCGGCGGAGCGGGCAACCGGCCCATCCATCGAGCCGACGCGCATCTTCACCGCGCGGAAGCCGCCCTTGTCTATGTAACCGAGGAGCTGCTCGCCGATCTTGTTCTCATCCGCCCAACCACCGGAGGCATAGGCCGGCATGCGTTCCGCCCGTCGGCCACCGAGAAGCCGCCAGATCGGTGCGCCGAGCGACTTGCCCAGAATGTCCCAAAGGGCGATGTCGATGCCCGCGATGGCGCTGATCGACAGCCCCCGCCGCCCGAGCGTCGGGAATACATGGCCGCGGTCGATCGCAAAGCCCTGCCGCGGCATGTTGTACAGCACATCCCAGAGCCGCGAGATGTCACGCGGGTCCTCGCCCACCAGCAGCGGCGCAAGATCCTGGTTGATGATGGCGGCCAGCCCGGCGCAGGCCGCTGTGCTGGCGACACCTGCCTTGGCCTCGCCCCAGCCGGTGATGCCGGACTCCGTCTCCACCCGGACGATGACGCTGTCGAAGGTCGGCTGCCTGCCGAAATCGGAAAGGTGCTGACGATCCGGTGGGATCGGCACCTGAACCCAGCTGGCCTCGACGCGGGTGATCCTCACAGGCCAAGCTCCCGGCGGCGGGCCTGGTACGCGTCCCAGGCTTCCGGATTGACGAGGTTGGCCGGCCGCCCGCCGCGCAGCACCCGCACCACGTCCTGTGCCGCGACCTGGCTCATGCGCGCCGCACTCTCGCGCGAGAGGCCGGCGACATGCGACGAGAGGATGACATTGGGAAAATCGCGCAGCGGATGGCCCGCCGCGAGCGGCTGCACGGCGTAGACATCTAGCGCCGCGCCGCCGATGCGGCCTGCCGACAACGCCTCGACCAGCGCCTCCTCCTCGACCACCGCACCGCGCGAGACATTCATCAGCCAGGCAGTCGGCTTCATGCGGCCGATCAGTGCGGCCGAGGCCAGCCCCTTGGTTTCCGGGGTCAAGGGGCAGGCCAGGGCGATGAAGTCGCTCTCAGCGAAGAGGTGTGGTAGCGTCGCATACTCGACAAAACCCGGCAGCGCCTCCCTTCTCCGCTGGAAGCCCAAGACCCGCATGCGGAAGCCGTGATGCGCGATCTCCGCCAGTCGCGTTCCGATGGCGCCGACGCCGACGATGCCGAGGGTCCGGCCACGCAGCTCCGTGGCGCTGCTCGCCAGGGCGCGGCCGCTCTTCCAGCCTTCCGTGAGGTGGAGCCGGTGCATCGTTTCCAACCGCCGTGTCGCGGCAAGCATTTGGGCGACGACGAATTCGGCAACTGCATCGGCATTGGCGCCCGGCACATTGGTCACTAGCACACCATGGGCCGTGCAGTCGGCTACCGGGATCAGGTCCACGCCGACCCCATGCCGCGCGGCGACCAGCAGCCTTGGGCAGGAAGCAGCCAGGTCATCGGGCAACTTCTGCCGCACGATGACAGCCGAGGCTGCGCGGCAAAGGGCGCGGAGTTGGTCGTGGCTTTGTTCGCCACCCGGGCCTTCGATCACCTCCAGCCCTGCCTCACGCAGCACTGCCATGCCCACGGGTTCGATTGGCTCGGTTAATGCAACCTTCATCCTATGCCACCTTGAAGCGGGCCAGAACCTCGCGGTCGATTTCGATGCCGAGGCCCGGGCCCTCCGGCACGGCGACGACGCCGTGCTTCTGCTCGATCGGCAGGGTCGCCAGCAGGTCGCGCAAGGGGTTCGGCGTCTGCTCGAATTCCAGCATAGGCGGCATGGGGCGGAAGGCCGGCGGCTGATCCGGCAGGGCCGCCAGGAACTGCACCGTGGCGGCGAGACCGATTGCGCTACCCCAGGCATGCGGCACGCATTCCACGCCGAAGGCCGAGGCTAGCGTTGCGATCTTCCGCATCTCCGAAATCCCGCCGGCGGCGCAGACATCTGGCTGGACGATATCCATGGCCTTTTTCGCGATCACGTCGCGGAAACCGAAGCGGGTGAAATCGTTTTCACCGCCCGCGACCGCCATGTCGAGCGCACGCGTGACCTCGACATAGCCGTCATGGTCCTCTGGGCTGATCGGCTCCTCGAACCACAGGAGATCCAGCGGCTCCAGCATGCGGCCGAGACGGATCGCCTGCGGGACGGAGAAGCAGTGATTGGCGTCCACCGCGAGGCCGATCTCCGGCCCGATCGCCTCCCGCACCGCCGCCACGCGCCGCAAGTCCAGCTTCGGATCGCCGAGGCCGATCTTCATCTTGATGGCGCGGAAGCCCTGCGCCTTGTACTCCAGCGCTTCCTCCACCGCCTCCTCGACCAGCCGGTCCATGTCGATGAAGTAGAGGCCAGTTGCATAGGCCTGAACCTGCTTGCGATAGGCCCCGCCGATAAGCTTGTGGATCGGCTTGCCCGTGGCCCGCCCCATCAGGTCCCAAAGCGCGATGTCGATGCCCGAGAGCGCCGTGATGGAGAAGCCCTGGGCTCCGTAATCCTTGATGCGATTGTAGAGGTCCTCCCAGACGACCTCCACGTCGAAGGGATCGCGGCCGATAACGCGCGGGGCATACTGCGTCTCTATCAGAGTCTTGTTGACAGCGGCTGGGCCGTAGCACTCGCCCCAGCCGGTCAGCCCATCATCGGTCGTCACCTCGACGATGCAGGAGGAGCGCGTGTTGTAGAGCCAGCCCCGCGCCGAGGTGAAGGGTTTCTCCACCTTGGATTGCAGGATATGGCAAGTGATTTTGTTGATCTTCATGCGGACGCCCTCCCAGGCGCAGTTGCGGGAAGGCTGCCATGGGGGAACGCCGCCTGTCACCCTCGTGCTTGGGTGCCGGCCTTAGTGGCCGTCTGGCCCCTCAGCATCCCTGCCTCCTAATCAGGGGAAGGTAGCCGCTAAGACTCTGAACGCGAAATAAGTCGGGTTTTTCGGGTTGGCTTCGATAGGTAAGGCGGTGCGCCAGGGTTGCCTCACCATGTTGGGCCGATGTCTTGCACCAGCCTAAGCAGCAATGCCGACCTGCCTCCGCCTTCGGCTCGCCGTGTTCCTCGACCCAGCCGTGGCGACGGCTGGAACACGCTGGCCGACATCGAAGTCTTCGTCTTCGCGGTCGAGGCGGAACTGGAGGCCATGGACCGCGAGCGGGTCGGCGTGCATTGCCGCGGCCGCAAGCCGGACCTGACCCTGCGGTGACGCCTGATCGGGCTGATCTGGACCCCCACCTTCGGCGGCCTGCAGTGGCGCATCGCTGGCTGGCTCTCGTGTGTTCCCTTCACCACCCTGCACAGCAGCTTCGCGCGCTGGACCCGC